>NZ_DATHOP010000264.1:0-12731 GCF_035484855.1 Bradyrhizobium sp. | reverse complement strand
ACCCTGCAATATTCGCACAACATCCTCAAGATTCTGGCCAAGGCCCGCCACGAGGATCGGGGCATCGGCCTGGAGCCCGACGCCAAGAGCCAGGTCACCCTGGTCTATGAGGACGGCAAGCCCGTCCGCGCCGCCTCGATCGTGCTCTCGACCCAGCACAAGGAAGGCCTGACGCCGGCCGACGTGCACGAGATCGTCAAGCCCTACATCCTCAAGGTGCTGCCGGACGGCTTCATCGACGCCCAGACCGAATGGCACGTGAATCCCACCGGCAACTTCGTGATCGGCGGGCCGGACGGCGACTGCGGCCTGACCGGCCGCAAGATCATCGTCGACACCTATGGTGGCGCGGCCCCGCATGGCGGCGGCGCGTTCTCCGGCAAGGACCCGACCAAGGTCGATCGCTCGGCCGCCTATGCCGCGCGCTACCTCGCCAAGAACGTGGTGGCGGCGGGCCTCGCGGATCGCTGCACCATCCAGGTTGCCTATGCGATCGGCGTTGCCGACCCGATGTCGGTCCTGGTCGACACCCACGGCACCGGTAAGGTCGACGAGAAGAAGCTCGAAAAGCTGCTGCCGCAAATGTTCCGGCTGACGCCGACCAACATCCGCCGCTCGCTCGAGCTCAATCGCCCGATCTACCGCCGCACCGCGGCCTACGGTCATTTCGGCCGCGCGCCGGAAAAGGACGGCGGCTTCTCGTGGGAGAAAACCGACCTCGCCGCCGCGCTGAAGCGCGCGGTCTAGTCGAGTAGTCGCGTATGCTGCCGCGACATATTTAAGCCGTCATGGCCGGGCTTGTCCCGGCCATCCACGTCTTATCTCTTGATGCGGCGAAGTCGTGGATGCCCGGGACATCTAGTGCGAAGACGCGCTTCGCACTTTTGCCCGGGCATGACGAAAATTGAATTTCAGTTCGGTGGCGCGATTGGCGTCTACCGGTCGATGACATAGGAAGAAATCACATGACCGCCACCGCCAAGAAACCCGCCTTCACCGACTACATCGTCAAGGACATCTCGCTCGCCGAATTCGGCCGCAAGGAGATCTCGCTGGCCGAGACCGAGATGCCCGGCCTGATGGCGACACGCGAGGAATACGGGCCGAAGCAGCCGCTGAAGGGCGCGCGTATCGCGGGCTCCCTGCACATGACGATCCAGACCGCGGTGCTGATCGAGACGCTGGCGGCGCTTGGCGCCGATATCCGCTGGGTCTCCTGCAACATCTATTCGACCCAGGATCATGCGGCGGCCGCGATCGCCGCCGCCGGCATTCCCGTGTTCGCGGTGAAGGGCGAGAGCCTCGCCGAATACTGGGACTACACCGCAAGAATGTTCGACTGGCACGGCGGCGGCACCCCCAACATGATCCTCGATGACGGCGGCGACGCCACCATGCTGGTGCACCATGGCCTGCGCGCCGAGCAGGGCGACGTGAAGTTTCTGGACAAGCCGGAATCGGAAGAAGAGGAAGTGTTCTTCGCGCTGATCAAGAAGCTCCTGAAGGAAAAGCCCAAGGGCTGGTTCGCCGAGATCGCGAAAAACATCAGGGGTGTCTCGGAGGAGACCACGACCGGCGTGCACCGGCTCTACGAGATGGAGAAAAAGGGCACGCTGCTGTTCCCCGCGATCAACGTCAACGACAGCGTCACCAAGTCGAAATTCGACAACCTCTATGGCTGCCGCGAATCGCTGGTCGACGGCATCCGCCGCGGCACCGACGTCATGATGTCGGGCAAGGTCGCGATGGTCGCGGGCTTCGGCGACGTCGGCAAGGGCTCGGCCGCGTCACTGCGGCAGGCCGGCTGCCGCGTCATGGTCTCCGAGATCGATCCGATCTGCGCGCTGCAGGCGGCGATGGAAGGCTATGAAGTCGTCACCATGGAAGACGCCGCCCCGCGCGCCGACATTTTCGTCACCGCCACCGGCAACAAGGACATCATCACCATCGAGCACATGCGCGCGATGAAGGATCGCGCCATCGTCTGCAACATCGGCCATTTCGACAACGAAATCCAGATCGCGCATCTGCGCAACCTGAAATGGACCAACATCAAGCCGCAGGTCGACGAGATCGAATTCCCCGACAAGCATCGCATCATCCTGCTGTCGGAAGGGCGCCTCGTCAACCTCGGCAACGCCATGGGCCATCCGAGCTTCGTGATGTCGGCCTCCTTCACCAACCAGACGCTGGCGCAGATCGAATTGTGGGCCAACAACAAGGACGGCAAATACGACAAGAAGGTCTACGTGCTGCCGAAGTCGCTGGACGAGAAGGTGGCGCGGCTGCATCTCGCCAAGATCGGCGTGAAGCTGACGACGCTGCGCAAGGACCAGGCCGACTATATCGGGGTCAAGCCGGAAGGCCCGTTCAAGGCGGATCATTACCGGTATTGAGGCCCTTTCGCCGGCCACATAAATTGGCACTACCTGTGTCAAAAAGTACTGGATACGGCCGGCGCGGGCGGGTATAAACTGCCGCTTTCCGCCGACCGCGATTGGTCGTGCATGGCCGGCGCGGCGGCAGTTGCGGAGACCACGATGTCCTCAGAACATTTCGACGTGCTGATCGTCGGCGCCGGGCTGTCCGGCATTGGCGCGGGGTTTCACCTGCAGCAGAAGTGCCCCGGCAAAAGCTACGTCATCCTCGAGGGCCGCGACTGCATCGGCGGCACCTGGGATTTGTTCCGCTATCCCGGCATCCGCTCCGACTCGGACATGTTCACGCTCGGCTATTCGTTCAAGCCATGGACCGAGGCCAAGGCGATCGCCGACGGACCGCGGATCCTGAACTATGTGCGCGAGACCGCGGCCGACAACGGCATCGACAAGAAGATTCGCTTCCATCACCGTGTCAAGCGGGCGTCCTGGTCGTCACCGGACTCGCGCTGGACGGTGGAGGCCGAACGCACGGCAGGCGAGGGCGCGGTCGAAACCATCAGCTTCACCTGCAATTTCCTGTTCATGTGCTCGGGCTATTACCGATACGAGGCAGGCTATACGCCGGAATTTTTGGGCCGCGCCGATTTCGAAGGCCAAATCGTGCATCCGCAGAAATGGCCCGAGACTCTCGACTATGCGGGCAAGCGCGTCGTGGTGATAGGCTCGGGCGCGACCGCGGTGACGCTGGTGCCGGAGATGGCGAGGAAGGCCGCCCACGTCACCATGCTGCAGCGCTCGCCGACCTATGTGGTGTCGCGCCCGGCGCAGGACCCCGTCGCCAACAAGCTGCGCGCGCGGCTGCCCTCAAAGCTCGCCTATCTTCTGATCCGCTGGCGCAACGTGCTGTGGGGGATGTATTTCTTCCAGCTCTCGCGGCGCAAGCCCGATCGGGTCAAGCAGCTGATCCTCGGCGGCGTGCGAATGGCGCTCGGCCCCGACTACGACATCGCCACGCATTTCACGCCGCGCTACAATCCCTGGGACCAGCGGCTCTGCCTGGTGCCCGACGGCGACCTGTTCAAGTCGATCAAGGAAGACCGCGCTTCCGTCGTCACCAAGGAAATCGACAGCTTCACGAAGGGCGGCATCAAGCTGAAGGACGGCAGCGAGTTGCAGGCCGACATCATCGTCACCGCGACCGGCCTCGTGCTGCAGGTGCTCGGCGGCATGGAGGTCGTCGTCGACGGCCGCACGGTCGATTTCGCCAGGACGCTGAACTACAAGGGCATGATGTATTCCGATGTGCCCAATCTTGCGTCCGCATTCGGTTACACCAACGCGTCGTGGACGCTGAAATGCGACCTCACCTGCGAATATGTCTGCCGCCTGATCAATTACATGGACCGGCACGGCTACAGGAAATGCATGCCGCACAATGTCGATCCCTCCATCACCGAATTGCCGTCGCTGAATTTCTCGTCCGGCTACGTGCAGCGCTCGGTCGCGCAAATGCCGAAGCAGGGCTCGAAGCGGCCGTGGCGACTCTACCAGAACTACGCGCTCGACATCGTCACCTTGCGTTTCGGCAAGGTCGATGACGGGGTGATGCAGTATTCCTGACGCGAGCAGGTCGGGTTCTGTGCCCGATCATTCCGGCAATCCGGCCGCCCGCAGCGCTTCCGCATAGGTTCTCGCCATGGATTTCAGGGGAACCGGTATCCGCGTGAGAAACCCGGAGATGGTCAGTTTCGGCTCGACCGTCAGCAGTTCCTGCACGACCTGCGCGGCGCGGTCGCGTTGGCCGACCTTGACAAGGGAAACCGCCAGCGCACGCAGCGCCACCGCGTAACGGCGATTCTGGACGAGCGCCTTTTCCGCCCAGCTGACAGCCTCGGGATAGTTCTCGTCAATGATAGCGGCAATCGCCAGCGCGCCCGACATGAACCAGCCGCGCGGATCGCGCGGGCTGAGCCGTCGCGCGCGCTCAACCATCTCGCGGCCGACAGGCTGATTTCCGCGCATCGTCTCAATCCAGCCGCCCAGCGCCAGCGCCATGGCGCAATTCGGATTGATCATCAGCGAGCGGCTGAACATCTCGCGCGCGGCATCTCTTCCCTCCAGCGCCATGTTCCAGATCGCGAAGGCGGCCATCCACAACACCTGCGCGTCGTTCGGCGCCAGCTCGACGGCGCGCCAGGCGAGCCGCACGCCCTTGGCGCGATGCGCATCGTCCTGCGGCCAACCCTGGAAATGGCGCTGCGCATGGCAATAGGCGGCCGCCGCCATCGCGGGCGCGTAGGTCGGATCGATCGCCAGCGCCTGATCGAGGCAATCGAGCGCCGCCGCCATGCTGTCGACGGTGAATTCATTTTCGAGTCTGTAGGCGCGCAGCAGCAGGTCGTAGGCGTCGAGTTCGTTCGGCCGGTCATGCTTGTGGCGCTCGATCTCGGCGAACTGCAAGGTCGGCTCGATCGCCGCAACCACGCTTTCCGTGATCCGGTCCTGCAGATCGAAGACATCGTTCAGATCGCCATCGTAGCGGTCGGCCCAAAGATGAGCTCCCGACCTTGCATCGATGAGCTGCCCGCTGATCCGTAGCCGCTCGCCGCCGCGGCGAACGCTGCCTTCCAGCACGTAGCCGACGCCAAGCTCACGTCCGACGTCACGCACATCGACCGCCCTGCCTTTGTAGGTGAACGATGAGTTCCGGGCGATGACGAACAGCCCGCTGCAGCGCGACAGCGCGGTGATGATATCCTCCGCCATCCCGTCGGCAAAATAGTCCTGTTCGGGATCCCCGCTCATATTGGTGAACGGAAGCACGGCGATCGCCGGTCCCTCCGGGTCGGCCATGCGCGGCCTCACATTATCCAACACCCCTTTCAGCGCAGGTTCGGACTGTGAACCTTCCTGCACCACGCCGACGAAGCGGAAACCCTTGCGCGGAAGGGTCTTGATCAGTCGCTGTTCCTCACCATTGTCGCCGATCGCCGCGCGCGCCGAGTTCACGCGGCTGCTGAGCGTCGCCTCCGAGACGATGCGTCCCTGCCACACCGCGGCGAGGAGGTCGTCGCGGCTGACCACACGCTCCCGAGCCCGAATGAGAAACTCCAGCAGATCAAAAACTTGCGGCTCGACGGCAACAAAGACGCCAGCGCGGCGCAATTCGCGCCGGTTGGTATCGAGAACAAAATGTTCGAACCGATACAGCAAAACCGGGTCCCGCTCGCAGGTGCCTCCAGCCCGAGCACAACAGCTCTACCACAAAACTGATGACCGTCTGGAGGATAAATCCAAGCCATCTCCAAGCGGGATGCCTTTCGTTCAGGTCACTGTTGCCTAGATACCGGCTTGGGCGAGACTGGCCTACCGAGAGTTGAAGTCCGCGCCACAGCCGGCGGATGAGGCATTTCCCGCCAAGCATCGAACCCAGGAGATTTACCGATGGACAAGCCTGAACTTTCTGAAGAAATCGACCTGCGCCGCCGCCGCTTTTTTGGCACGGCAGCCATCACCCTAGCTGCCGCCCAGTTCGCATTGAGCGGCTCCGCCGAAGCGCAACCTGGCAAGGCAAAGCCAGCGGATCTGCCCAGGACCAAGCCCGGTACGCATACGTCGTTCGGTCCGCTGAAGCAGATCGATGCCGGCCTTCTGAATGTCGGATACGCCGAAGCCGGTCCCGCCAACGGTCCTGCCGTCATTCTTCTGCACGGCTGGCCCTACGACATCTACAGCTTCGTCGACGTCGCGCCCTTGCTCGCGTCGGCCGGTTACCGGGTGATCGTCCCGTATCTGCGCGGCTATGGTACGACGCGTTTTGCTTCAAGCGAAACGATGCGGAACGGCCAGCCGTCGGCGGTCGCCGTCGATATCGTCGCGCTGATGGATGCGCTCAAGATCGAGAAGGCGACGCTTGCCGGCTTTGATTGGGGCGCGCGGACGGCCGATATCATTGCGGCGCTCTGGCCGGAGCGCTGCAAGGCCCTGGTCTCCGTCAGCGGCTATCTGATCGGCAGCCAGGAATCCGGCAAGCTGCCGCTGCCGCCGAAGGCAGAACTCGAATGGTGGTACCAATTCTATTTTGCAACGGAACGCGGCAGGGCCGGCTACGACAAATACCGGCGCGACTTTTCCAGGCTGATCTGGCAGCAGGCTTCGCCGAAGTGGAATTTCGACGACGCCACGTTCGATCGCTCGGCAGCGTCCTTCGACAACCCGGACCATGTCGCCATCGTGATCCACAATTACCGCTGGCGGCAGGGCCTGGCCGACGGCGAGCGGAAATATGACGACCTGGAAAAGCGGCTGGCCGAAAGTCCTGTGATCACCGTGCGCACCATTACAATGGAGGGTGATGCCAACGGTGCGCCACATCCGGAGCCCAGCGCCTACGCCAAGAAGTTTTCCGGCCGCTATGCGCACCGGACCATCAAGGGCGGCATCGGGCACAATCTGCCGCAGGAGGCGCCGCAGGCCTTTGCCGAAGCCATCGTCGACGTCGCCGAAAGTTGATCGGCGCTTGCGACCTGCGGACTGGTGCATCCAGTCCGCAGGCGATCAAATCGTAACCATTGTTCACCCCGGACCAGAAGTATGGCATTTGTGCTGGTTCGCGCGCTTATCGCGGGGGCGGATAAACGGAGTTCGCAAGATGGGGTGGCTTTGGAGCTTCCGCCCAGAAGCTGGGGATTCAACGATGACGATGCGCAATATCTCGGTCCTGGTAGTGCTGGCAATCATCGTGCTTGTTGCCGTTGCGCAATTTGGCCCGTCGCTGCTTTTCGGCAAATAGCCGAACCGTGTCATCGGGTGTGCGGCCAGGCCGCTGCCTGCGGCTTGACGCGGCCATGCGTTGTTTCAGGTATTCGCGGTTTTTGGCGAATCGGCCATCCTGAGCGGACGGTTAACGCCGTATTAATCGGCGACCCCTAGGCTCAGGCGGCCGGGGCTTTTAGACAGCATGGGGAAGCCATGGACGCCCAGAAGATCGCCATCGACGCCGTGGTCGCGCTGACCGACTGCGACCGCGAGCAGGTCACCGCCTTCATCCGCAGGCTTTATCTCGCCGGCGTGAAGGACCCCAAGCGCCTGACCTTCAAGGGCCTGCAGGCGCTGGCGCGGGGCTGAGGCCCCGACGCCGTACCTTTTCCGGCGTCGTTATTTTCTCTCTTCGATCGAAGGCGTGACCCCGAGCGACGCTCGGGGCAGCGATGTTATCGAAGCGGCGCCGGCTACGCGGCCGGCTTGCCGATCGAAACCTTCAGGGTGCCGACGCCGTCGACGCCGCATTCGATCTTGTCGCCGGGATTGAGCTGGGAAACGCCAGCCGGCGTTCCCGTCATGATGATGTCGCCGGCGGCGAGCGCCACCTGTTGCGACAGCTGCCAGATGATTTCCGGCACGTTCCAGATCAGTTCGGTAAGGTCGCCCTTCTGCTGTTCGGTGCCGTTGACCGTGAGCCAGATTTTGCCCTTGGAGGGATGGCCGATCTTGGCGGCCGGCTGAACGGCGGAGCAGGGTGCCGAATAGTCGAAGGATTTGCCGATTTCCCAAGGCCGTTCCTTCTTGCGCGAGGCGATTTGCAGGTCGCGGCGGGTGAGGTCGATACCGACCGCATAGCCGTAGACATGGTCGAGCGCCTTGTCGGCGGGGATGTTGAGGCCGCCGCTCTTCATGGCGACGATCAACTCAACCTCGTGATGCAGGTCCTTGGTCAGCGGCGGATAGGGGATGGTGGCACCGTCGGGCACCAGCATGTCGGCGTGCTTGGCGAAGAAGAACGGCGGCGCGCGCTCGTCATTGCCCATCTCGCGGATGTGTTCGAGATAATTGCGCCCGACGCACCAGATGCGGCGAACCGGAAAGGATTTGGTTTCGCCGACGACGGGAAGCGAAGGCTGCGGCGGCGCAGGAATGACGAAGGATGTGGCGTTCATGAAGGGCTCTCGGCGGGGGTTGGAGGCTGCAAAGGCGGGGTAGCTTTACGCGGTTGCGCTGATCGGCGCCAGCGTGAGCGGGCCGGCATCGCGGTGCTGGATGCGGAAGAACGAGGCATAGCGGCCGCTGCGGCGGAGCAGGTCGTCATGCCGGCCGCGCTCGACGATCTCGCCGCCCTCGACCACCAGGATGGCGTCGGCGTGCATGATGGTGTGCAGGCGGTGGGCGATGACGATGGTGGTACGATTCTGGCACAGATGCTCGATCGCTTCCTGCACCTGCTGTTCGGATTCCGAATCCAGCGCCGCGGTCGCCTCGTCGAGCAGGATCACCGGCGCGTTCTTGATCAGCGCGCGGGCCACCGCAACGCGCTGGCGCTGGCCGCCCGACAGTTGCGTGCCATGCTCGCCGACCGGGGTGTCGTAGCCGAGCGGAAAGCCCATGATGAATTCATGCGCGCAGGCCGCCTTCGCCGCGGCCACGATCTCGTCCTGGGTGGCGCCGACCTTGCCGAAGGCGATGTTGGCCGCGATGGTGTCGCGGAACAGATAAACGTCCTGCCCGACATAGGCGGTCTGCTGGCGCAGCGAGCGCCGCGACACCGCCGAAATCGACTGTCCGTCGATCAGGATCTCGCCGTCGCCGATTTCGTAGAACCGCAGCAACAGCGCCAGCACCGTCGACTTGCCGCCGCCGGAGGGGCCAACCAGCGCGGTGACCTTGCCCGGCTCGGCCACGAAGCTCATGCGGTTGAGCACCGGTTCGTTCGGCCGGTAGGCGAAGCTGACATCGCGCAGTTCCACCCGCGCCTCGGTCAGCCTCAAGGCCGGCTTGTCGTCATCCAGCGGCTCGCTCGACGGGCTGTCCACGATCTCCAGCAGTTTGCGCGCGCCGATCAGGTTGCTGTTGAGCTCGATGTTGAGCCGCGCCAGCCGCTTGGCCGGCTCATAGGCCATCAGGAACGCGGTCAGGAACGAAAAGAACTGGCCGGGGGTGGCGCCCATCGCCACCACGCTGTAGCCGCCATACATCAGCCCGCCCGCGACCGCGAAGCCGCCGAGCGTCTCCATCAGCGGGCTGGCGCGGTTGGACACCCGCGCCATCTTGTTGGCGTTGTACTCTACCGATGCGATGCTGGCGTCGATGCGCTCACGCATGGTCTGTTCAAGCGTGAACGCTTTCACGGTGCGAATGCCCTGCAGCGATTCCTGCATGGTTTCGAGGATGTCGGCGGTGCCGGTGAACTGGTTATGCGCCAGCCCCTTGATGCGCTTGACCAGCTTGCGCAGCACCAGCATCGCCGGCGGCGCCACCGCGAAACCGAGCAGCGCCATATAGGGGTCCTGCATCAGCATCACCACGACCAGCCCGATCAGCAGCAGGAAGTCGCGACCGAGCGCGTTGATCAGCAGGTTCAGCACCTGCGTGACCGAATAGGCGCCCGAGGTCAGGCGCGCCAGAAATTCCGACGAGTGCCGCTCGGAGAAGAAGCCGACGCTCTCGTTCATCAATTTGGCGAATAGCCGGCGTTGATTGTTGGCGAGGATGGCGTTGCTGATCTTCGACAAGATCACCTGGTGGCCGTAGGTCGCGATCCCCTTGAGGATGAACAGCAGGGCAGTTATCCCCGACAGGATGACGATGCCGCGCACATCCCTGTCGACATAGGCCTTGTTGATGACCTGGCCGAGCACATAGGCCGACAGCGCGGTCGCGCCCGCCGATATCCCCATCAGCACGAAAGCGAGCAGATAACGCCGCCAGTAGGCCAGGCCCTGTTCGGAGATCAGGCGGCGAATCAGGATCGCAGCGCCATAGGGATCGTCGGTGATTTTCTTCAGAACTTCGGTCATCCGCGTTCCATTGACGGCGCTGGGCGATCATCGCCCGCGCGTCAGGGGCTTGAGCGAGATGTCTCCTTGCCTACAATAGCATGGTTTTTCAAGTCCAAATCAGGACTTGCGCCGGATGAGAATTTAGGCCGACACCGCGTGCTGCTGATCAGCCTGGCGCTCGTGGAACAGTTTTTCTTCCCACTGCAGCGCGTGTCGGGCGATGGTTTCGAGATCGTCATAGCGCGGCGTCCAGTCGAGCACGCCGCGGATGCGACTGGTGTCCGCGATCATGGTCATGATGTCGCCGGGCCGGCGCGGGGCATACTGGACTGCAAAGTTTCGTCCGCAGACGCGCCGTACCGCCTCGATGGTTTCCAGCACCGAGTAGCCGCGGCCATAACCGCAATTCAGCGTCACCGAAGGGCTGCCGCCGCGCAAATAGGACAGCGCCGAGCGGTGCGCCTGCGCGAGATCGCTGACATGGATGAAATCGCGAATGCAGCTGCCGTCGGGCGTCGGGTAGTCGGTGCCGAACACGTCGATCTTGGCGCGCTGTCCGGTGGCCGCCTCGACCGCGATCTTCAGCAGATGCGTGGCGCCGGCGGTCGCAAGTCCCATGCGCGCTTGCGGATCGGCGCCCGCCACGTTGAAGTAACGCAGCACGACATGATTCATGCCGTGGGCGGAGGCCACGTCATGCAGCATGATTTCGGTCATCAGCTTGGAGGAGCCGTAGGGCGACAGCGGCCGCGTCGGGGCGCTTTCGGGGACCGGCACCTGCTCCGGATTGCCGTACACGGCAGCGGTCGAGGAAAAGATGAAACGGTTGATGCCGCACTTCACCGCCACGTTGAGCAGGCTGCGCGTGGTCATGGTGTTGTTGCGATAATAGGCGAGCGGATCGCGCATCGATTCCGGCACCACCACGGAGCCCGCGAAGTGAATGATGCTTTCGACGCCGTGCGCCGATATCACGCCCTCGACCAGGTTTTCGTCGGCGGCGTCGCCGATGAACAGGGGGGCGGATTCGGGCAGGAATTGGGAAAAGCCGGTGGACAGGTTGTCGATCACGACGACGTTCTCGCCGGCTTCCACCAGCGCATGAACCGTATGACTTCCGATATAGCCGGCACCGCCGGTGACAAGCACGCTCATGAGTCCACCCGTCTCCCCCCATGTAAGGACGATGCTATCCGGCGGCGGGTGAAGAGGTGGTTTCGGCTGATGTGAACTGGCCATTATGCTTAATGTTGCGTATAGGAACCGGCGAAACGGAGCCTGACTTGGCCATCGAGAGCATTTCCGCTGACCATCTGCAGCTGATTGTGCCAAATCTGCACAGGCGCTATTCCGGCGTCACCGCGACCAACCGCATGGTGGCGCCGAAACTCGCCCGGATGTTCCGCGCGGCATGGCTCGGTCCCGACGCGCCCGACGGCATCGCGCGGATGGGTCTTTCCGATCTCTTGAAATTATGGCGCCGCGGCACGCCGCTGATCTGGCACGCCCGGCGCAACAACGAGATGATCGCAGGCGTGCTGCTGCGATCGCTCGGCTGGCCCCTGAAACTGGTGTTCACCTCGGCGGCGCAGCGGCACCATAGCTGGATCACCCGATGGCTGATCCGGCGGATGGACGCCATCATCGCCACCAGCGATATTTCGGCCTCGTTCCTCAAACGGGAAGCAACGGTCATTCCGCACGGTGTCGACACCGACACCTATGCGCCACCCGTCAATCGCGCGGCGGCGTTCGCGGAAAGTCGATTGCCCGGACACTACGCCATCGGCTGCTTCGGCCGGGTCCGCGCGCAAAAGGGCACGGACGTGTTCGTGGACGCCATGTGCCGGCTGCTGCCGCGCTATCCTGATTTTTCCGCCGTTGTGGTCGGCGGAATAACCACGGAGCAGACCGCGTTTGCGAGCGAGCTGAAAAAGCGGATCGAGGCCGCGGGCCTCGGGTCGCGCATCGTCGTTACCGGCGAGTTGGAGATCGCCGACGTGCAGCGCTGGTACCAGCGGCTGACGATCTACGCCTTCACCTCGCGCAACGAAGGTTTCGGGCTGACGCTGATCGAGGCGATGTCGGCCGGTGCGGCGCTGGTGGCCTCGCGCGCGGGCGCCGCCGAACTCGTGGTCGAGGATGGCGTGACCGGCGTGCTGACGCCGCCCGGCGACGTCGACGCGCTGGTGGTGGCGCTGGCGCCGTTGATGCGCGATCCGGCAGCCGCAGCAGCGATGGGGCAGCGCGGACGCGCGCGGGTGCTCGTGAAATTCAGCCTCGATGCGGAAGCAGCTGGGATAGCCGAGGTCTATCGCAAGCTTTGATCGCGCCGGGTCAGTCTAGAGCCCCGTTTCGATGGAATCGAAACGGGGCTCTAGATTCTTGTTTTGACGCGTTTTCTTCACGCGAACCGATGACCACTTCGCTCGAAAACGCTCTAGCAGTCTGCTGAAAAAGCCCTCGTCAGGGCCTACGGTTGATGATTCAATGTATATCATGAATCGTCGGGGGCTCGCATGCGGGGCAGTTTTACGGATCAGGGCGGGTTGTTTTCGTACATCTCGCCGGAGACGCG
>NZ_DATHOP010000263.1:0-6589 GCF_035484855.1 Bradyrhizobium sp. | reverse complement strand
ATCGGAAAGGATCGCGCGCACGCCGCCCGGCAGCACGATCCCGCGCATGGTGGGATCGAGGGTAGCGAACAACAAATCCTTGGCGAGCACTTCGGACGCGGTAAGCCGGTTGAACAGCGTCGATTTGCCGGCATTGGTGTAGCCGACCAGCGCCACCACGCGATACGGCACCCGCTGCCGGCCAGCGCGATGCAGCTGTCGTGTCGCCTGGACTTTCTTGATTTCGTTTTCAAGGCGCGCGATGCGGTCGCCGATCAGGCGGCGATCGGCTTCGATCTGCGTCTCGCCGGGACCGCCCATGAACCCAAAACCGCCGCGCTGCCGTTCCAGATGGGTCCAGGATCGCACCAGTCGCGAGCGCTGGTAATTCAGATGCGCGAGTTCAACCTGCAGCGCGCCTTCCTTGGTCTTGGCGCGGCGGCCGAAGATTTCGAGGATCAGCCCGGTGCGATCGAGCACCTTGGTGTTCCAGGCCTTCTCGAGATTGCGCTGCTGGATCGGCGACAGCGCGCAATCCATCACCACCAGTTCGATCTCGTGCCCGGTGATGAGGCCGACGATCTCCTCGACCTTGCCCTTGCCGAGATAGGTCGCGGGCCTAATCTGGCTGACCGGCGCGATCAGCGCGTCGGCGACCGTCAACTCGATGGCGCGCGCCAGACCGACGGCCTCCTCGAGCCGCGCCTCGGAATTGCGCAGGCCATGCGCATCTATTTGCGCCTCGGGATCGCCGCGGCGCACACGCAAATAGGGGCCGATGACGATCACCCGCCCGGTTGTCTTACCCCCTGCCGACCGCGGACGGTCAGCCCCCCGTTCCAGATTTCGGGGTTCCAATCAGATCACTCTCAAGCCGGAGCATCCTCACCGCCCTCGAACAACTGGATCGGAGCGCCCGGCATGATGGTCGAGATCGCGTGCTTGTATACAAGCTGCGAATGACCGTCGCGCCGAAGCAAGAGGCAGAAATTGTCGAACCAGGTGACAATCCCCTGCAGCTTCACTCCATTGACCAGAAAGATCGTCAGTGGCGTTTTGGTTTTGCGAACGTGATTAAGGAAGGTGTCCTGTAGGTTTTGTGCGCGGTCTGCCGCCATTGTTTTTATCCCGCATTCTTGTTGGCTTGCTTTTTATTGAACCGATGGCTGCCCTCTTGCGGAGCGTCCCCCGGTCGCCGGCATCCCCTGAGATCCCCCTCCGGGCACGCGACGGCATGATTAGAAGGCAGGCGCGGTTTTTAGGCAAGCCGGTTCACGCCTCCGGCCGTTGAGAACGACGGAGTAATTCCCCGGGGGACTGCCTGAAAAGTCGGCAATTTATCAAGCAGATGCATGAAACATGGCGGCAAGGCCGGATCAGCCGACCCCAAGCGCCTTGAGCTTGCGATGCAGCGCCGAGCGCTCCATGCCGACGAATTCCGCCGTGCGAGAGATATTGCCCGAGAAGCGGCTGATCTGGGCGATCAGATAATCGCGCTCGAACACCTCCCGCGCCTCGCGCAGCGGCAGGCCCATGATGTGCTCGCCGTTGTTGCTGGTCGGCATCGCCGGCACCATGGAGCCGACATCCTGCGGCAGCATATCGGCAGTGATGATGACTTCCGGACCGCCGCCCGCCAGAATCATGACGCGCTCGACATTGTTGCGGAGCTGGCGGACGTTGCCGGGCCAGACATGCGACTGCAACACCGCCATCGCATCCTGGCCGATCTGGCGTTTCGGCAATCCGGTCGCGATCGAAATCTGGTCCATGAAATAGTCGATCAACTCCGGAATGTCCTCGCGGCGCTCCGATAGCGGCGGGACGCGGATCGGCACCACCGACAGCCGGTGATAGAGGTCCTCGCGGAAGCGGCCTTCGGCGATCTCTTCTTCGAGGTTGCGGGCCGTCGACGAAATGATGCGGACGTCGACATTGACCTTGGTGGTGCCGCCCGAGCGCTGGAACGTCTGATCGACCAGGACCCGCAGGATCTTGTTCTGGGTCTCGCGCGGCATGTCGCCGATTTCATCGATGAACAGGGTGCCGCCATGGGCTTCCTCCAGCGCGCCGGCCTTGCGCTGATGCTCGCCATTGGACTGTTCGACGCCGAACAATTCGACTTCCATGCGCTCCGGGGTGATCGCCGCGGCATTGATGACGACGAAGGGTCCTTCGGAGCGGGTTGACGCGTTATGCAGCGTGCGCGCCGCCAGCTCCTTGCCGGAGCCTGAAGGACCGACGATCAGGATGCGGCTATTGGCCTTGGCGGCCCGCTCGATGGTCTGGCGCAGCTGGTTCATGCAGGCGGAGTGTCCGGTCAGCACGCTCGCCGCAGGCGCCAATTGCTTGAGTTCCTTCACTTCACGCTTCAACCGCGACGTCTCGAGCGCCCGCGTCGCCACCAGGATCAGCCGGTCTGATTTGAACGGCTTTTCGATGAAGTCGTAGGCGCCGCGCTTGATGGCGGCGACCGCGGTTTCGATATTGCCGTGGCCGGAGATCATCACGATCGGCAGATCGGCATGGTCCCGCTTGATCTGCTCCAGCAGCTGCAGCCCGTCGAGCTTGCTGCCCTGCAGCCAGATATCGAGAAACACCAGATGCGGACGGCGCTGGGCAATTTCCGCCAGCGCCGAATCGCTGTCGCGCGCGGTACGGGTGGTGAAGCCCTCGTCGTCGAGGATGCCTGCAACCAGATCCCGGATATCGGCTTCGTCATCGACAATCAGAATGTCACTTGCCATGGGTTTCGCCCTGTCTGGTCAGCTGCCTGTCGCGGCTTCGATTTTTGTTTCAGTGTTGGTCGCTTCTGCCGGCTCGGTGGTTCCGGATGCCGGTTGGGTTGTCTCGGGAGCGGTCGTTTCCTTTACTTCGGCCTTCGGTGCATGGCCCGATATCGCAAAGCGCAACCGCATCCAGGCGCCGCGTTGGCCCGGCCGGATATCGGCGGCATCGTTCAGCTCAATCCGGCCGCCATGGTCTTCCAGCACCCGGCCGACGATGGCAAGCCCGAGACCGGTGCCCTTTTCACGTGTCGTGACATAGGGTTCGAGCAGGCGCGCCCGGCTCACCTTCGGCAGCCCGATGCCGTTATCGATGACGTCGATCACGATATCATCGTTTTCGCGCGCGGCGATGACATCGATGCGTCCCTTGCCAAGCTGATCCGGCGGCACCGCCTCGATCGCCTCGGTCGCGTTCTTGATGATGTTGGTCAGCGCCTGCGAAATCAGCCGCCGGTCGAACTGCGCGCGCATCGGCTCTTGCTTGATTTCCGCCTCGATATCGATGTCGGGATGTCCGACCCGCATCAGGAATACCGCCTGGCGCACGGTATCGGCGACGTCCTCGCCCTCGATCACCGGCTTCGGCATCCGCGCAAAGCGCGAGAATTCATCGACCATCCGCCTGATATCGTCGACCTGGCGCACGATCGTATCCGTGCATTGCTCGAAAATGGCTTTGTCCTCGGTGATGACTTTGCCGAACTTGCGCCTGATGCGTTCGGCCGAAAGCTGAATCGGGGTCAGCGGATTCTTGATTTCGTGCGCGATGCGGCGGGCGACGTCGGCCCATGCCGAGGTGCGCTGCGCGGAAACCAGCTCGGTGATGTCATCGAGGGTGATGATGTAACTGTCGCGCGACTGGCTGGTCTGCTCGGCACTGACGCGAACCGAAAGATTGCGCTCATTGCCGTCGCGCTGGATCGTGATCTGGCCCTGAACCAGCCGCTGCGTGCCCTCGCGCGCCGTTTTCATCATGTCATCGAGTTCGGGAAGCACGTCCGACAGCGGGTGGCCGAGCGTCTCCGATTCGGCGTGGCCGATCAGTTTTTCGGCGGAGCGGTTGAGAATGCCGACGCTGCCGGACGCATCGACGCCGATGATGCCGGCACTGGCCGAGGACAATACCGCCTCGATGAATCGGCGGCGGCTGTCGATCAGGTCGCTGGCGCTGACGAGTTCGTCACGCTGGGTGCGCAGCTCATGGGTCATCTTGTTGAAGGTCTCGCCGAGCTGCGCGAGATCGCCCTCCGACTTGTGCACCGGAACCTGCACGTGCAGATCGCCGGTCGACACGATATTGGCCGCGCTCATCAGCCGCCGGATCGGGGCGACCAGCCAATTCGCAAAATTCAGCCCGATCAGCACGGAAGCCATCAGGATGGTCAGCGCGATCACCGCGAACATCAGCGCGAACGATACCTGGATGCCGAGCCGGCGCGACTCCAGCTCGGCATATTCTGCGGAAATAGCTTCGGTCTGGCTGAGTTGCGCGACCACGCCGGGATCAAGCGGACGCGCGACGTAGAGAAATACATCGTTGAACGCCCGCAGCCGGATCACGGCAGCGACATAGTTTTCCTCGGGGATCACCGAGATTTCAGGCTGGGTTTCGTTGACGTTGGCGAGGATCTCCGAAGGCGGCGGCGCGAAGGTCAACTGAACCCCGGTTTGCGCCGAATCCAGAATATGGCCTTGCTTGTCGATCAGCATCGCGCTTGGCAGGTTGCGTGCGACAGCGCCCGCGGTCAGCAGCTCGCGGAATGTTCCGCGATCCTGATCGTATAATGGCCTTGTATGGGCGATATCGTTGGCCATTCCCAGAATGTCGCCGCTGACGAGCTGCGCGTGTTCGTTGGTATAGGCCCGCGCAATGCTCAGCGAGTTCTGGATCGCTTCGCGGGTCGGGCCCGAGAACAGGCGGTCGAGACCGCGATCGATGGTGACGTTGGCGACGATCGCCACCAGCACCGCCGGTACCACGGCGATGCCCGAGAACAGGCTGACGATCTGGATATGCAGCCTCGCCGCCGCCCGGCCCCGCCGCCGGGCCTGCATCACCTGCCAGACCTCGCGGACGATGATGCCGACCAACAGCAGGATGGTCGCGGCGTTGATCAGGATAAAGGAATAGACCACCAGAGGCCGAGGTTCGATCGGCGTCAGCCCGGTGAGCACCACGAAGGTGAGGAAGGCCGACAGCAGCGCCAGCACGACCGCGAACGGCGCCAGCAACCTCCGCAGGGTCGACCCCTGGGGTTCGGCGAACGACGGATCGAACGAGGCGGCCGAGGTGTCTGCGCTGGTCATTCCGGCAAAAGGTGAGAGCTGAAGGCCTCCCGCCCGCCGGGAAACACCGGCAGCGGACTGATGCATTCATATCACAATGTTGCCGAATTACGACAATTCCTTGGCGTCCTTGCCTCACCGACGCGCAGTTTCCAGAGGATCTGCCCGATGAGGATACAACCCTCTGAAAAGCCGTTAGTTACCGCTCCGGTAGACCTGAATGTCCAAATCGCGAATCTTCTTCCGCAGCGTGTTCCGATTGAGGCCGAGCAAATCGGCGGCGCGGATCTGATTGCCCCTGGTCGCCGCCAGCGCGGCGGTGAGCAGCGGCACCTCGATCTCCTTGAGGATGCGGTGATAGAGGCCGGGCGGCGGCACCCCGTTTGGGAAGCCCGAAAAATGCGATGACAGATAGGCCTCGACCGCGCCGCCGAGATTGTCGACGCCGTGATGCACGGCGCCGCCCGAGGTCACCGCCGGCGGCGCCAATTCGCCGTCGATCACAGAGCCCGTGATCACGTCCTGCGGATAAAGTGCCGCGAGCCTTCGCGCGAGGTTTTCGAGTTCGCGCACATTGCCGGGCCAGCGATGCTGCTTCATGCGCTCCAGCGCCAGCGCATCGAGCTTCTTCGGCGGCAGGCCATCCTTCTCGGCGAGCGCGAAGAAATGCCGGATGAGATCGGGCAAATCCTCGATCCGCTCGCGCAGCGGCGGCAGCCGCAACGGCACCACGTTGAGACGGAAGAACAGGTCCTCGCGGAACAGGCCCTGCTGGATCAGGATCCGCAAATCCTTGTTGCTGGCGGCGACGATGCGCACGTCGGTCTTGATCGGGGTGCGGCCGCCGACGGTGGTGTATTCGCCCTGTTGCAGCACCCGCAACAGCCGGGTCTGCGCCTCCATCGGCATGTCGCCGATTTCGTCGAGGAACAGCGTGCCGCCTTCGGCCTGCTCGAAGCGGCCGGAGGCGCGGGTGTTGGCGCCGGTGAAGGCACCGCGCTCGTGGCCGAACAGCTCGGACTCGATGAGGTCGCGCGGGATCGCCGCCATGTTCACGGCGACGAAGGGACCGTTGCGCCGCTTGCCGTAGTCGTGCAGCGCACGCGCCACCAGCTCCTTGCCGGTGCCGGACTCGCCCGAGATCATCACGGTGAGGTCGGTCTGCATCAGCCGCGCCAGCACGCGGTAGATTTCCTGCATCGCCGGCGACCGGCCGACCAGGGGAATCGAGTCGAATTCGGATTCATCGACGTGATTGGCGACCCGCTCCTTCGGCTCCGCGAGCGCGCGCCCGACAATCGCGATCAATTCCTTGAGGTCGAACGGCTTCGGCAGATATTCGTAGGCGCCGCGCTCCGACGCGCGGATCGCGGTCATGAACGTGTTCTGCGCGCTCATGACCAGCACTGGCAGGTCGGGCCGCGCCTTCTTGATGCGCGGCAACAGATCGAAGG
The DNA here is from genome assembly GCF_035484855.1 of Bradyrhizobium sp. Classification (GTDB taxonomy): domain Bacteria; phylum Pseudomonadota; class Alphaproteobacteria; order Rhizobiales; family Xanthobacteraceae; genus Bradyrhizobium. The sequence goes on along the minus strand of NZ_DATHOP010000263.1, from coordinate 81 downwards.
CGCTTTCGTCGGGCAAAAGCACGTCGGTGATGATCAGATCGCCGTCGCCCTGGCTGATCCAGCGCCACAGGGTTGCGGCAT
>NZ_DATHOP010000262.1:0-11880 GCF_035484855.1 Bradyrhizobium sp. | reverse complement strand
CCTCTCCGACGACGACATGGAGGCGATCGAGGCCCAAGCCTAGGTCGAATCCCAGGTCAAAGCCCAGGTCAAAGCGGCGATGAGCGTTGCGCAATTGGGCCTTTAACGGACGCCCCGATCAGGCTAAAAGCCCGTTGTCGATTTGCAAGTTTGCAGCTTTTGAGGTGCAAGCTTGCAATTATTCACCTGCAACATTGAAGATTGAGCCATGGACAAGTTCACCACGCTGGAAGGCGTCGCGGCGCCGCTGAAGATCATCAATGTCGATACCGACATGATCATCCCCAAGCAGTACCTCAAGACCATCAAACGCACCGGACTCGGCAAGGGGCTGTTCTCGGAACAGCGCTACAACGACGACGGCAGCGACAATGCGGATTTCATCCTCAACAAGCCGGCCTACCGGAACGCCAAGATCCTGGTCGCCGGCGACAATTTCGGCTGCGGCTCGAGCCGCGAGCACGCACCCTGGGCGCTGCTCGATTTCGGCATCCGCTGCGTGATCTCGACGTCGTTCGGCGACATTTTTTACAACAACTGCTTCAAGAACGGCATTCTGCCGATCCGCGTCAGCCAGGAAGACCTCGACAAATTGTTCGACGACGCCGAGCGCGGCGCCAATGCGACGCTGTCGATCGATCTCGCTGCCCAGGAAATCCGCGGCCCCGACGGCGGCACGGTGAAATTCGAGATCGACCCGTTCCGCAAGCACTGCCTGATGAACGGCCTCGACGATATCGGGCTGACCATGGAAAAGAAGGGCTCGATCGACGCTTACGAGGAAAAAGCGAAGACCGAGCGCGCCTGGGCCTGAGCCCGACCAAGCTAAATAAGAATGAATTTGACTTGAACCCCAGGTTCATCGTCATCCTGAGGTGCGAGCCTTGCGGTGCATTTGCGCCGCTGGGCGAGCCTCGAAGGATGAGCAGTCGGGCCAGCATCCTTCGAGACGCCGCGCAAGAGCGCGGCTCCTCAGGATGACGGCGGAGTATGTGGCTCCAGCAAATTCGTTGCCGTTGAAATGACTCAATGCGCTCCCACAAGTCGCGCCGCGGCAGGATGAAGCGTGGGCATTCCGGCAGCCATCCTGTCCAATTCGCCAACGGCAAAAACACAAAAGCAAAAAGGGAGATCCGCGATGACCCGAATGAACTTCGGCAATGCGCCTCGAGGCAATCCCTGCGCCCAATGCGGCAAGCCGATCGCCGCCCCGGAATGGATCGAAAACGGCCCGGACCGTATCTCCTATCTCTGGCACTGCTTTGCCTGCGACTACCAGTTCGAGGCGGTGGCGTTCTTCGAGGAGCGGGATCCCCAGGTGCTCGCGGCCTGAGGGGAACTCCATCGCGACCATCACGTTGGTTCGTCTCATCAACCCGGAGGAGGGGATGATGGTGACCAGCGTCATGGAAAAACCGCACCCGCTGATTGCGAGCGACCGGGTCGAGGGCACTGCGGTGCGTCGGCCGAACGGCGATAAGCTCGGCCACATCGAACGGCTGATGATCGACAAGGTCACCGGCAGGGTGTCCTACGCTGTCCTGAGTTTCGGCGGCTTCCTCGGCATGGGAACCAATCTGCTGCCGCTGCCATGGGCGCGCCTGACCTACAATCCGAAATTCGAGGCCTACGTGCTCGACATCGACGACGAGGAACTCCGGCGCGCGCCGTCGTTCCGCGCCGACAAGGATTTCGACTGGGGCGACCGTTCGCAGGAAGCGGAGTTGCATCGCTATTACGGAATCCCGCCCTACTGGGGTGGGTTCTGATTCGCATCCAGGAATCGCGGGGCGAAATGCGGATATCGAGCGCGCGCGCCGGCGCGGCATGTTCCACGGAACCCGAAAGATATTGGCTTCCCGTTCGCCGAAAATCGATGCAGCGATCCGGAACGGCCGCTGCGCCTGCGGGTTTTCTCCTGACAATTTGATTATCAGGGAGAAAACAGATGTTAGGTAGATATCTCACGGCCGGTTTGGCCGCTTCACTCTTGGCCGGCGTTGCGTTTGCGCAGACACCGACGACACCCTCCGACCGCACCAACATGGCGCCAACAGCCGCTTCCGACTCCGCCTTCCAGGGCGACTGGCGCGCCTCGAAGCTCGTCGGGCTCAACGTCTACAACGACAACAATGAGAGTATCGGCTCGATCAACGAACTCCTGACCGACAAGGGCGGTAACATCAAGGCGGCGGTGATCAGCGTCGGCGGCTTCCTCGGCGTCGGCTCGCATCTGGTTGCCGTGCCTTACGACAAGATCAAATTCGTCAACGAGCCCGTCGCCTATACCGGCGTCGCCGGTGCTCCCAATGGCCCCAATGCCCCCATGATCCGGCCGCCGTCGACGACGACCACGGGTTCGGCGGGCGCCGGGCCGGCGACGGCATCGTCGAAGCCCAATCCCTGGTATCCCGACCATGCGGTCTATAACGCGACCAAGGACGAGTTGAAGGCGATGCCCGAGTTCGAATTCTCGAACTAAGGCGGGGTCCAGATCGAATCATCCGGCAAGGGCGCGTCCGGTTTTGCCGGACGCGCTTTGCTGTGGGGAATTGCGCTTTCGGCGCTGATATCCCGATGTTAGGCTGGTCGACGGCAGGAGCACCTGCCTCCTGCCTCAATACCGAACGGGAGGATGATATGACTGAGAGTGTCTACAAGGTCATTGAGCTGATCGGTACCAGCAAGGATTCCTGGGAAAAGGCGGCCGCGGCGGCGGTCGAGAGGGCCGGCAAGACGCTTCGGGATCTGCGTGTTGCCGAAGTCGTCAAACTCGACTTGCAGCTGGATGCCAAGGGCAAGATTGAAGCCTACCGCGCCAAGCTCAACGTCTCCTTCAAATACGAGGACTGAGGAGTGTGTTCTTGCCTCTCCCCGCACTTGCGGGGAGAGGTCGCCCGGCGAAGCGCAGCGAAGTCGGGCGGGTGAGGGGCTCTCTCCGCGAGTCGAGCCTGCTGAGAGAGCCCCTCATCCCGACCTTCTCCCCGCGAAGAGCGGGGAGAAGGAGAAGAAGAAGGTTCAGCGGGGAGAAGGCTCACTGCCCCGGCAGCGCGGTCACCGCAACATTCATCGCGCCCTGCGCCACCGTGATGATCCGCAGCGTCTTCGAATCGAAGGCGATGTCGGCGAGCCGCAGGCTGTCGATGTGCGCCGTTACCCGCACGCCGTTGTCGCTCTTCTGAACGTCCGCGATCGCAGCAGAGATCTTCTGCTGCGCATTGGCGGCGAACGGCTTGAGGTCAATGGAGGTCTTTTCCGCCAGCACCTTCTGCAGATGCGGCACGACCGCGCGCGCCGCGGTTCCGAGCAGTCCGAAGGCTGCTTCCGATTCGACGGCTAGCTCGACGTTCTCGAGCCGCAGGATCTGGTGGGCGTCATCGAGCAGTGGCCTGCCCCAGATATGCACCATGGCCTCGCCGCCGAACCCGAAGAAGCTCTTCTTCTCCTTGGCGTGCACCAATAGCGAAATCAAAAGCCGGTCGCCCGACGGCGCGACGGTTGCGCCCTTCACCGTGAGTTCGACCGGGCCCGAGCCGTCTTCGGGGAAGGTCCGGCCGGCGAACTGCGCGGCCACCAGGCCGCTGATCTCGGTGAACGGCAGGTCGATCGGCACGCCGATATAAACCCCGCCCGGGGTCGGCGGCACGATCACGAGCCTGCCGGGAAACGCGCAATCCGGCTTGGTCTCCGTCGAGGTGATCCGTGTCTCAGCCTCGATGCCGATCGTCGCGGTGACCGCGGAGGCATCGACATGGGGTTGGGCTGCGAGGGCGGCGGTCGGCTTGATCTCCAGCCAAAGCGGGGGCAGCGACGCGCCGGTGCCGCCGGCCTGCAGGGGGATCGAGCGGCAGGCCCGAGCCCATTGTACCCGAGCGGCCTGCTCGAAGGTGCGGTCGCCGCGAATCCGCTCTTCGGCGGCAGCGACCTGATCGGCGATGTTCTTGTCGATCAGCGGCTTGACCTGCGCCGGAACGTTGACGCGCGCGCCGGCCACGATGAGGCTGGTGTCGCCGAGCGTCGCCTGCCCCATCAGATTTGGCTCGAGATGCCAGGACTGGCCAAACTTCGGCCGCGAGGTGAAGGTGACGCCGCCCTTGATCTCGGCGCTGGCATTGACCGACTTGATGTTGATGCTGCCGATCTGCTTGGCGGCATCGTTGCCGACCAGTCCGCCGATGGCGTCGCCCACCGCGCCGGTCGCCTTCGCCGATAGCGAGCCGGTGATGTTCAGTTTTCCAGTCAGCGGCATCGCCAGTGACAGCACGTCCTGGGCGCCGGAAGCCTGAATCGGCCCGCGTGAAGCGGTCCATCCGATGTCGGCGTTCTGCAGAACCTGCGACACCGGATTGGTGGCCTTGCCGGCGAAGTTGCGCGGGGCGCTGCGGTCGGCGACGTCACGGATCGCCGCAATCGAAATCGCCACCGGCACCATGATGCTGGAAACCCGAGCCGCGGGGGGCAGCGGCGGCAGCTCGGCAATGACCGGCGGCGGAACGGCGCGGCGCGCCGCCAGCCAGTCCATCGTCTTCAGGCTGACGAAGAATGAGACCAGGATCACCGCGATCCCGAGCAGGATAGATTTGAGGCTCATCGCCGGCCGCATCGTCCCCCCGGACCGATTGAGTTGATCAGTTTACAGGGCGGGCTGTTGCGGCGCCAGAGTGGCAAAAGGATGCGACTTTGGTCTCCCCCACCGCCCGGAAACCTTCTGAAATGGTTGCCGCCCGGAAACGAAGAGATGGCGCGGAAACCGCGCCATCTCGATGCCTGATGGGCCTTGGCGGAGACGGATGATCAGCCCCGCTTGCCCTCGGTCATGTCGGCCCGCCGATCCATCATCGGCAGCACGATCACCCTGGTGCCGACATTGACCCGCGAATAGAGGTCGCTGACGTCGTCGTTGGTCAGGCGGATGCAGCCCGAGGAGACATGGGTGCCGATGGTCCCCGGCGCATTGGTGCCGTGGATGCGATAGACGGTGCCGCCGAGATACATCGCACGGGCGCCGAGCGGATTGCCTGGGCCGCCGGCCATCTGGCGCGGCAGATAGGGCTGGCGCGCGATCATTTCCGGCGGCGGGGTCCAGTCCGGCCACTCGGCCTTCTTGGTGATCGACTGCACGCCTGACCAGGTAAAGCCGTCGCGGCCGACGCCGATGCCGTAGCGCATCGCCTGGCCGCCGCCGAGCACCAAATAGAGATAGGTGTTGGGGGTATCGATGATGATGGTGCCGGGGGCCTCGCGGGTGGCATAGCTGACCACCTGGCGCCGCAGCCTTGCCGGCAGCTCGGTCACGCTGTCCTCGTCCTCCGAGGGCGCGGCCTGCACGGGCGGCGGCGCGGCCTGCACCGGCGGCGTCATCGCGAAGGGGAACAACTCCAGCGGCGCGGCCGAGGCGGCACCGGAAAATCCAATAGCGCCGAGCGCCAGCGCCCCCAGGGCCACGGCACGGCGCGAATTCGCCACCAATCCATCCAGATTGAACATCGTCGTCCCCTGTTTTTTTAAGTCTGTTTGTCCGCCCCGGCGCTCGTTCGGCGCCTTGTTGGCTCAAATCAGTACAGGGCAGGGGTTTCAGAACGTTTGCGTCCGGGCCGCAAAATGGTTTCGTCGCGGTAAGGATTGTTTCATGACGGTTTCGCGACGCCGACAGGTGCGGAAAATCGTCCAAAAAGAACCTTATCAATTTCATGTCGTCACACGCCTGAAATATCCATGGTCGAACGTCCGCAATTGAGAATCAATTGCTCCCGGACTCCTCCTGATGCGGATATTGATCGCGACCGATGCTTGGCATCCGCAGGTGAACGGCGTGGTTCGCACGTTGACCTCCCTGGCGCGCAGCGCTGCGGCGCTCGGCGCCGATGTCGAGTTCCTGACCCCCGAAGGCTTTCCCTCGTTCGCGCTCCCGACCTATCCGGGCCTGCGGGTGGCGTGGCCGAACCGGCGCGAGATCGCCCGCCGCATCGAGGCGGCGGCCCCGGAGGCCATCCATGTCGCCACCGAAGGGCCGATCGGCTGGGCGGTGCGCTTCTATTGCCTGCGCCACAAGCTCGCCTTCACCACCTCCTATACGACGCGCTTCCCGGAATATATCGCGGTGCGTACGATCATTCCGGCTGGCGTCAGCTACGCCGTGCTGCGGCACTTTCACAATGCCGCCGCCGTGACCATGGTCGCCACCGCCTCGCTGCGGCAGGAACTCAGCCTGCGGGGTTTCAGGAAGCTGGGCAATTGGGGACGCGGGGTCGACACCGGGCTGTTCACGCCCGACGATCCGGCTCATCTCGATTTGCCGCGACCGATTTTCATGACGGTCGGCCGGGTCGCGGTCGAGAAGAATCTCGAGGCGTTTCTGTCGCTGGACCTGCCGGGATCCAAGGTGGTGATCGGCGACGGACCGCAGCGCGCCGAGCTGCAGCGCCGCTACCCTAAGGTCCGCTTTCTCGGCGAAAAGAAGGGCCGCGAGTTGAGCGCGCATTTTGCCGCCGCCGACGTGTTCGTATTCCCGAGCCTCACCGACACCTTCGGCGTGGTGCAGCTCGAAGCGCTGGCCTGCGGCACGCCGGTCGCGGCCTTCCCGGTGACCGGTCCGCTCGACGTCATCGCCGATCATCCGGTCGGCGCGCTGGATCTGGACCTGCGCCGCGCCTGCATGCGCGCGCTCGAAATGTCCCGCGACGCCTGCCGGAGTTTTGCGCTGGAACGTTCCTGGGAGAACAGCGCCAGGCAGTTCATCGGCAATCTCAGCGCGTTGCAGCCGAGCCGTGCGTTGCGTCCCGCCCGCCGCATCGCCGCGAGCGGCGCGGTGCAGGGTTGAATTGGATCCTTGAGATAACGAGGTGAGAGAACGATAATGGCAGAGATCATGAAGCTTGACGGCGCAAGGGAGCTGGACTTCGACCGCGAGACGGTCGAACAGGCCTATGACCGCTGGGCGCCGGTCTACGACCTCGTGTTTGGCGGCGTGTTCAGCAAGGGCCGCAAGGCGGCCATTGCCGCCACCAACAAGATCGGCGGCCGCGTGCTGGAGGTCGGTGTCGGCACCGGCATCTCGTTGCCGCAATATGCCCCGCATCTTCGCATCTTCGGCACCGACATTTCGGAAGCGATGCTGCGCAAGGCCAAGCGCCGGGTCGACGAGCTGCGGCTGAAGAACGTCGAGGGTCTCGCGGTGATGGACGCGGAGAAACTGGAATTTCCCGACAATTCCTTCGACGTGGTGATGGCGCAATATGTGGTGACGGCGGTGCCCAACCCGGAGGCGGCGCTCGACGAGTTCGCCCGCGTGCTGCGTCCCGGCGGCGAATTGATCATCCTGACCCGGGTCAGTGCGGACGCCGGCGTGCGCCGCTTCATCGAACAGCGTTTGCAGCCGGTGGTGCGTCCGCTCGGTTTCCGAACCGCCGAATTCGCCTGGTCGCGCTATACGCAGTGGCTGTCGGGCGCGCATGGCGTGGAACTGGTCGAACGCCGCCTGGTGCCGCCGCTCGGCCACTTCTCGCTGGTCCGCATCCGCAAGACCGAGATGGCGGCCGCCGCCTGATCGCGGTGAACTGCACGTTGCCCGGCGGCGCGATCGTGCTGGCTGATGTGACATTTCGATGATGTCACATCCCATTCATCGAGTTCATGTATAACGAATCAACCGATCTGGGGGAGATGATGATCAAGAGCTTCCGCGAGCAGCTGCGCATCCAGCGCTGGGACGATCACCGTTATTATCACCACAGCCGGATCAACCAGAGCCTGCACTTCGTCAGCGCCGTCAGCTTCATGATCGGCTATGCGATGATGTTCTTCGATCCGGTGGCGTCCGCGCTGATCGGCTGGCTGGTCTCGATGACCTCGCGCCAGGCCGGGCATTTCTTCTTCGAGCCGAGGGGCTACGATCACCTCAATCAGGCGACCCACGAACACAAGGAAGAGATCAAGGTCGGCTACAATCTGCAGCGCAAGGTGGTGCTGATGTCGATCTGGGCGGCGTCGCCGCTGGTGCTGTATTTCGACCCGACGCTGTTCGGACTGGTGACGCCGTGGGTTTCGCCGGCCGATTTCATGCGCCAGGTCGCCAAGATCTGGCTGGTGGTGGGCGTCGGTGGCCTGTTGTTCCGCACCGTGCACCTGTTCTTCATCCGCGACGTCGAGACCGGCCTCGTCTGGATGACCAAGATCCTGACCGATCCCTTCAACGACTTCAAACTCTACTGCAAGGCGCCGCTGTATCTGTTGAAGGGCGAACTGATCGATCCGGGCCTCGATATCATCGAGCAGGACGGGTTCGAAGAGCAGCACGCCTGAGTGTCTAACCAGAATTGCGGTCGCAGACGTCGTCATGCCCGGGCTTGTCCCGGGCATCCACGTCTTTGTTCTCTCACCGCAAGAAAGACGTGGATGGCCGGGACAAGCCCGGCCATGACGACAAGGGTCCATAGACCGTACTCAGCGCGAAAACTTGCTTGCGAGCATCTCTTTCAGGATTTGCCGGCGGATTTGCTTGTTGGTCAGCGTGGGCTCGTGCCACCACCAGCCGTCCGCTTTCATCTTCGCCGCCGCCGCGACGAAGCGCTGGGAAACTTCGGCAAAATCCGCATCCGTGTAGTTCAGGCTGAAGATCAGCCGTCCGGTGCCGACCCAGCTCAAGGCCAGTCCCTCGGCGCGCAGGTAATATTGCAGCATCCAGTTGTAGCGGGACGGCTCGGCATATTGCACCGTCCAGATCGAGGACAGGTTGGCGACGCGCACCGGCAGCTCGTGGGCGGCAAGCCGCTCGTTCAACAGCGCCGCGCGGCCGTCCCAGGTCTCGTCGAGCCCGTGATAGACCGACCGGAAATTCGGACTCGCGAGCCGGCAGAGGAACTCATCCATCGACGTCATCACGTAGGGATGGGAATTGAAGGTGCCGCGCGCAAAACAGACGTCGGCGGGATGGTCGTCGCGGAAGCGGCGCATCAATTCGCTGCGGCCGCAGACCACGCCGATCGGCAGGCCGCCGGCAAGGCTCTTGCCGTAGGTCACCATGTCGGCGCGGACGCCGAAATATTCCTGCGCGCCGCCGGCGGCGAGGCGGAAGCCGACGAACACCTCGTCGAAGATCAGCACGATGTTGCGCTCGGTGCAGACCTGCCGCAGCGCCTTCAGCCATTCGGTATACGCGGCACGGTCGAAATTGGTGGCGCGCGAGCTGTCGACGAGCGCGGAATCGCCGGGCGCGTTGGCGTTCGGATGCAGCGCCTGCAGCGGATTGACCAGCACGCAGGCGATGTCGCGCCGCGTCTTGAGGACGTGAAGCGTCCGCTCCGACATCTCGGCCAGCGTATAGGTTTCGTGCGGCGAGACCGGATTGCCGACGCCGGGCTGCACCTCGCCCCACCAGCCGTGATAGCTGCCGGCGAAGCGAACCAGATGCGAACGGCGGGTGTGGTAGCGGGCGAGCCGCACCGCCTGCATCACCGCCTCGGTGCCGGACATGTGGAACGAGACTTCGTCGAGGCCGGAAATCTCGCACAATCTTCGGACATTGTCGGCGACGACGGGATGGTAGGCGCCGAGCACCGGGCCGAGCGCCTCGGCGCGCTTCTCGCCGCCGGCGATGCATTCCTTGTAGAAATCGTTGCCGAAAATATTGACGCCATACGAGCCGGTGAGGTCGTAGAACACATTGCCGTCGAGGTCGGTCAGCGTGACGCCGCTCGACGACTGCATGAAGCTGCCGGCCCCGAGATTTTCGCGGACCAGGCGGCTATACTGGAACGGCACCCGGTAGCTTTGGGTGAATTTCAGGTCGGAAATCTGCGCCGCGGCTTGCGCCGTCATTTCCCGGCTCCTGGCGAAGCGCTCCTTGTAGAGCGCAGCAAGCCGGAAGAAGCCGTCCTGGCGCCTGCCTGCGACTTCGGCCGGCGCGCCGTCGGAACGGAAGAAATCGCCGACGTCGAATTCGTAAAACGGGATCAGCTGCGCCGCCAGGCGCGACATCTTCGAGTGCCCGGCCAGCGAGCGGTGTTTGGCGCGCGACAGCGCCCATCTCGCTCTCACCTTGGGAGCGACCACGGCGGTCGCGGCGACCGCACCGGCGGCGAGAGACAGAATCGGCAGCGAATCCATGGCGACAAGCGCTAACCACACCTCCTGACAGAATCATGACAGTCAAAAGCCTGATTGCGAGCTTCACCCAGCAGGAAGACCTCAACTTCCTCCTGACCAACCGCGTCCCGCGCGCGGCGCTCACCCGCTTCATGGGCTGGTTCAGCAAGATCGAGCAGCCGCAGATCCGCGACCTCTCGATCGCCTGCTGGCGGCTGTTTTCCGATCTCGATCTTTCCGAAGCGCGGAAATCCGATTTCAAGAGCCTGCACGACTGTTTTACGCGCGAGCTCAAGCCCGGCCTGCGGCCCTCCGATCCCGATCCACTGGTCGTGGTCAGCCCGTGCGACGCCATCGTCGGCGCGTTCGGCGCGATCGCCGACACCGAGCTGTTCCAGGTCAAGGGCGCGCCCTATTCGCTGCTCGACCTGCTCGGCGACTCTGCGCTGGTGGAGCAGCACCGCAACGGCCGCTTCGTCACGCTGCGGCTGACCTCGAGCATGTATCACCGCTTCCATGCGCCTTGTGACAGCCGGATCGAGCAGGTCAATTTCATCTCCGGCGATACCTGGAACGTCAATTCGATCGCGCTGAAGCGCGTCGAGAAACTGTTCTGCAAGAACGAGCGCGCGGTGATCAGGACAAGGCTGGATAGCGGCGAGGCGCTGACGCTGGTCCCGGTCGCGGCCATTCTGGTCGCGAGCATCCGGCTGCATTTCCTCGATCTCCTGTTCAATGCCGAAAGCCGTGGACCGACGCAGGTCCACTGCGATGTCACTGTGCGCAAGGGCGACGAACTCGGCTGGTTCGAGCACGGCTCGACCATCATCGTGCTGGCGCCCGATCATTTCGAATTCTGCGACAACGTCGTGGACGGAGCCCGCATCCGCGCCGGTCAGCCGCTGCTGCGCAAGCCGCTCTGAGCCTCAGCGCTTCTGCTTCTGCGGCTTGCCTCGCGGCGCGGGCGGACCCGGGCGGCGCGGCGGCTGCAATGGCCTGTTCTGCAATCCTGGCCGCTGCAGGCCCGGCGCGTTGGGCTGTCGGGCGCCCGGTGGCTGCTGCAGTTGCGGTTGCCCCGCGCGGTTTGGCAGGCCGGGCTGTTGCGGCGAACCGGGCCGTTGCGGCACACCGTTCTGGCGCTGCCGCGCCGGGTTGTTGCGGTTCGGATTCTGCCGCCGCTCGATCTGCTTCTGGTTGACGATCTGGCGGCCGATGCTTTGGGCGGCATGAACCTGGCGCACAATGCCCTGATCGCGCAGCGCCTGCTGCGGCGAGATCGCAAGCGGCATCGCGGCGAAGCGTCCGCCGGCGCCGGGCCGGATCGTGAAGCCGCTGGCGCCTTGCGTCAGAAACCCGAGCCGCGCGCCGTTGCGATCGTTGACCTCGATGCGGCCGACATGCCCGTCCGGATCGGGATAGAGTTTCACATTGCTGGCGCTGGCGGCGGCGGCGCCTTCCGGCACTTCGACCAGGCCGGTGGTGCCGCGGATACCGAGCGTCGATGTCGGCGTCGATATTTTCATGTCGCCGGTCTTGGCGACGGCGGCGGCGACAAAGGCGACCGTGCCTTTGGCGACGTCGAACAGCGCCGAGTTCTGCTTGCCGCCGTCTTCATAGACGTAATTGTCGACCGTTATTTTCGCATTGGCGGTGAGATTGAAGGTGGTGGCGTCGTTGAAGGTGACGCCGAGCGTGGAATTCGCCGATGTCTGCAGCACGTCGTTCAGAAAGATGTCGTCCTGCAGCTTGAGCGGCGTCAACGCGTTGTTGCGGGTGACGGTCGCGGTGCCGGTGAGC
>NZ_DATHOP010000261.1:0-3936 GCF_035484855.1 Bradyrhizobium sp. | reverse complement strand
AAATCTAGTCAGGCAGCCGTGCAGCGATGACGGAAAAAACAGGCCGATCAAAAAAAGCGCGGACATGTCCCCGATCTGATCGAGGACATGTCCGCGTATCGTGAAATTCTTTACGGCGTCGGTAACACCGGCAAGACCTGCGTCAGTGACACCGACAAGAGTCGGGTCAGTGAACGCTGACGGCCTGCAGTTCGTTGCTCCAGGCGTTGGCGATCGCGGCTTCCCGGCTGTCGGTCAGCATGATCGGCGTGCCGTCGGCGGCATGGAGCGCAAACAGCTTGAGGCCCGGTGCGATCTCCGGTGCTTCGGGAAACAGCCCCGGTACATCCTCGGAACGGATCTGCTTCACATAGGCGATATGGCCTTCGCCCAAGCTCGCCAGTGCCTCGGTGGAGACACCACCCACTTCAAACACTACTTCAGCTTCAGTCATGGTCTCGACTCCTCTGTCAGACTAAGCGGTCGAGTCCGCTCCTCGTTCCATTATTCGTGCTCATTGATAGCGATTGTCTTAACGACCTTTTCCGGCTCCGGCCGGGCCAGATCGATCGACAACAGCCCGTTTTTCAAATCCGCGCCCAGCACCTGCATCCCCTCCGCCAGCACGAAAGTGCGCTGGAAGTGGCGCGCGGCGATGCCGCGATGGATGTATTGCCGGGCCTTGTCGTCCTGCTGGCGGCCCCGGATCACGAGCTGGTTTTCCTCAATGGTTACATCGAGTTGGTCGCGGGTAAATCCCGCCACCGCCAGCGTGATGCGTAAGCGTTCGGGCTGGCCGTTGGCACGGTCGCACCTCTCGATATTGTACGGAGGGTAACCGTCGGCGCCCTTGACGACGCGATCGAGCGCACGCTCGATTTCGTCGAATCCCAGCAGGAACGGGCTCGATAACGAAGGAACACGAGTCATATTTTTACAAAGCCCTCTCGAAGCGACTTTGGCAGTTTAGGACCCTTGCGGCGTCCCGTGGCGATCGGCCGGCGGATTAGCCGTCCGGTCAGAAGCCAATATGGGCATGATTCGGAGGGTGTTCAAGCACCTGTCCGACCTGCGGAATCCCTGCTCCAACGTCATTCCGGGGCGCGCGGAGCGCGAACCCGGAATCCAGAGGTGGTCGTAGGAGATTCCGGGTTCGCGCTAACGCGCGCCCCGGAATGACGGCTAAATCTCGATCCGTTTGCGGCCGTCGGCGCTGAACAGATGCAGTTTTTCGCGCGGTGCCACCGCGCGGATGGGCGCGCCGATGGCAGGCGCGATCGCGCCGGGAATCCGCACGATCACGTCGGCGGGCGGCAGTTCGCCGGGATCGGCGGCCATAACTTGCGCTCCATTCTTGCGTCCGCCGTAGATGAAAGTCTCCGCGCCAACCCGTTCGATCGCTTCCACCGTGAGATCGAGCGCGATGCCGCCGGCGACTGGTTCGCTCGAAATCTCGAAATCCTCGGGCCGGATTCCGAGCAGGCCCGCTTCGCCGTGGCCTGATAGTTGCGAGCTGATTTCGTCCGACTGCAGCGGCATCAGATTCATCGGCGGCGCGCCGATGAACGACGCCACGAAGGTGGTCGCGGGTTTCTGGTAGATCGCGAGCGGGTTGCCGATCTGCTCGACCTGGCCGCCGTTCATCACCACCAGGATATCGGCGAGCGTCATCGCCTCCAGCTGGTCGTGGGTGACGTAGATCGAGGTGGTGGAGAGCCGGCGCTGCAGTTTGCGGATTTCGACCCGCATCGCGATGCGCAGCTTGGCGTCGAGGTTCGACAGCGGTTCGTCGAACAGGAACACTTTTGGCTGCCGTACGATGGCGCGGCCCATCGCGACGCGCTGGCGCTGGCCGCCGGACAATTGCCCCGGCTTGCGGTCGAGCATGGCGCCGAGCTCGAGAATCCGCGCGGCCTCCTGGACGCGGGTGTCGATTTCGGGCTTCGGCATGCCGCGGTTGCGCAGGCCATAGGCCATGTTGTTGTAGACGCTCATATGCGGATAGAGCGCGTAATTCTGGAACACCATGGCGATGTCGCGCTCGGCCGGCTCGACCTGGTTGACGATGCGCCCGCCGATGTCGATCTCGCCTGACGTGATGGTTTCCAGCCCCGCCACCATCCGCAGCAGCGTCGACTTGCCGCAGCCGGAGGGACCGACCAGCACGCAGAACTGGCCGTCGCCGACATCGAAGTCGATGCCTTTGATGGCTTCGAAGCCGTTGGGATAGGCCTTGCGGACGTTGCGCAGTGTTACGTTAGCCATCTCACTTTTCCGTCTCGATCAGACCCTTGACGAACAGGCGTTGCATCAGCACGACGACCAGCACCGGCGGCAGCATGGCGAGCACGGCGGTCGCCATCGCCACCGACCACTCGGTCAAGGCATCGTGCACGTCGATGATCTTCTTGATGCCGATCACGATGGTCTGCATGTCGTCGCGGGTCGTGATCAGCAGCGGCCAGAGATACTGGTTCCAGCCGTAGATGAACAGGATCACGAACAGGGCGGCGATGTTGGTGACCGACAGCGGCAGCAGCGTATCGAAGAAGAAGCGGATCGGGCCGGCGCCGTCGATCTTGGAGGCCTCCACCAGCTCCTTCGGCACCGTCATGAAGAACTGCCGGAACAACAGCGTCGCGGTGGCCGAGGCGATCAGGGGCAGGATCAGGCCGGCATAGGAATCCAGCATGTGCAGGTCGGACGTGATCTTGTAGGTGGGAAAGATGCGCACCTCGACCGGCAGCATCAAGGTGATGAAGATGGTCCAGAACGCCGTCATCCGGAACGGAAATTCGAAGAACACGATGGCGTAGGCCGAGATGATTGAGATCGCGATCTTCCCGACGGCGATCCCGATCGCCATGATCAGGCTGTTCAGCATCATGCCGCCGACCGGCGCGCGCGTGGTGCGGCCAGTGCCGGAGACGATGGTGTTCCAGTAGGTTTCCAGCCCGTGCGTGCCGGGATAGAGCGGCATCTGGCCGTTGGCGATCACGGTGTTGTCGTGGGTCGAGGCGATGATGGCGAGATAGACCGGAAACGCGACGATCGCGACCCCGGCCAGAAGAACCAGGTGCGGCAACAGGTTTCCAAAGCGGCGATGCTCGATCATGGCGCTCTCAGTAATGAACCTTCTTTTCGACGTAGCGGAACTGGAATGCGGTCAACGCCACCACGATGATCATCAGGATCACCGACTGCGCCGCCGAACCGCCGAGGTCGGTGCCGACCTTGCCGTCCTGGAAAACCTTGTAGACCAGCGTTTGCGTGGCGCCGTTGGGGCCGCCGCCGGTTGCGGTATCGATGATGCCGAGCGTGTTGAAGAAGACGTAGGTGATGTTGACGATGATCAGGAAAAACGACGTCGGCGACAGCAGCGGGAAGACGATGGTCCAGAACCGGCGCACCGGTTTGGCGCCGTCAATCGCGGCCGCCTCGATCACGCTTTTCGGGATCGCCTGCAGGCCGGCGAGAAAGAACAGGAAATTGTAGCTGATCTGGTTCCAGACCGCGACGATGACGACGAGGATCATCGCTTGCGTGCCGTCCAACACCGGATTCCAGTCGATACCGGAGCGCTGCAACGCGCGGGCGATCATGCCGAGCCCGGGCTGGAACATGAAGATGAAGAGCACGCTCGCCACCGCCGGCGCCACCGCATAGGGGATGATGAGGAAGGTTCGGTAGATCTGGATGCCGGGGATGTTGTGGTTGGCCATCACGGCGAGCAGCAGGCCAATGGTGAGCGAAAAGAACGCCACCAGCGCCGAAAATACGAAGGTGACGCCGATCGCCTGGTAATAGGAAGGCGTTTGCAGCAGCGAGACGTAGTTCTCGAACCAGACGAATTCGGTCGACAGCCCGAACGCGTCCTGCACCAGGAACGATTGCCACAGCGCCTGCGCCGCCGGCCAGTAGAAAAAGATCAGGGAGACCGCAAGCTGCGGCAGGATC
>NZ_DATHOP010000260.1:0-3170 GCF_035484855.1 Bradyrhizobium sp. | reverse complement strand
CGCGGCAGCTTGATGCGCATGGGATCGACGAAGCGGCCATTGACCATGATTTCGTAATGGACGTGGGCGCCGGTGGAGTGACCGGTCGAACCGACATAGCCGATGACCTGGCCCTGATGCACCCGCGCGCCCGGCTCCATGCCGCGGGCGAAGGCGGTCATGTGGCCATAGGCGGTCTCGTAGCCGTTGGTATGCTTGATGCGGATGTATTTGCCGTAGCCGGATTCCCAGCCGGCGATTTCGATCGCCCCATTGCCGGAGGCATAGATCGGCGTTCCCATCGGCGCCGCCCAATCGATGCCGGTGTGCATCTTGGTGTAGCCGAAGATCGGATCGCGCCGCGATCCGAAGCCCGAGCGCATGATCGCGGTGGGCACCGGCTTGCGCACCAGGAATGTCTTCGCGCTTTTGCCGGTCTCGTCATAGTAGTCGGCGATGCCGTCGTCGGAGGTGATAAAGCGGTAGAACTTCCTGGCCTCGCCGCCGACGGTCAGGGACGCAAACATCACATCGGCCTTGCCGTCGTTGCTTTCCTCGTCCCCGCTGTAGAGCACCTCGAAGGAGTCGCCGGGCTTCGCCTTGCGCTGGAAATCGACGTCGTAGGAATAGACCCGGACCAACTCCTCGATCACGCTGGTCGGCACCTGGTTGCGCAAAGCGGTTTCGTAGATGCTCTGATAGAGCCGGACACCGGTGCCGTCATCCTCTTCGTCGTCGTCGGCGGCATCGGCGACCTTGGTCTCCGCGCTCTGGACATCGACGCCGACATATTTGCCGAGATCGGACAGCGCCACCACCGCCTCGATCGCGGTCTCGCCGACCAGCGTGACGCGCACCGGTTGCTGGCGCTGGGAGCCGCGGACCGGCGACAGCAGCACCCGGAGCTTCTGGCCCTCCTTGAGATTGCCGTCGCGGCCGCGCGGACCGAGCGCCGCCGCGATCGCCTTGATCTCCTCGGGCGTGGCGCCGAGATCGCGCAGGATCGCGCCGAGCGTCTCGCCCTTCTTCATGACGATGCTGCGCTCGCTCCAGCTGTTGCCGCCGGTCGCCTGGCTCGCCGTCTTCGGCAGCATGGTGATGTTTTCGGGCACGATCCGCGCCTCGAAGCCGGCATAGGGGTCGGCGGGCGCATCCGCAGAGGCGTAGGCGAGCTTGCCGGGATCAATGCTCGCCAGGGCGAATTTCGGCGGAACCGAGCCGGTGTAGTTGGCGGCGTCGCGGACCTTGCCCAGCACGTCGTTCATCGGCAGCAGGGCCGCGAGCTTCAGGCGCGGCATCGCGCTCAGGAGATCGCGGGTGACGAAGGAGACCTCCTCGTCGGGCGCCGCGTCGACGCTCGCCTCGGCGGCGGGCGTTTCGTCCTCGCCCATGCTGGCGAGCAGCCGCTGCGGATTGAACGGCGGGATTTTTGCCGATAATTCGGTCGTCGACAGCGCCAGATTGCTGGAGATCTTGACGAACGGCCGCACCCGCGGCACTTCGCGCTCGCCGACCCTGGTCATCGCGGTCACGCGGATGACATGGCGGGCGGAATTGGTTTCGGCGACCGGCGGCAGGCGGTCGCTCTTGCGCGCGGTGCCGCGCCCGCCGACGGGGCCGCGCGACGCCTCGACCCGTTCCGGATTGGCGGCGAAATGCGCTTCGCCGTCGAGCGCTGCGAAAACGGCGCCCCCCATCAGGGCGGCGCCGCACAGGCCGGTCAGAATCGTGCCGGACAGCCACCGCACCGATACGCGGCGGCGGTCGAAATCCCTGCGTAGACCACCGTCCACGGACAACGGCGGTTCGTTGCCGAGTTCCATGGCATCGGGCTTGGGTCCTTGCGAATCGCGCCCCGTACTATGATCCAAGCGACCGTTCCCCCGTCCAGGCGGTCCATATGTGAACCACCGCCCCGCCCCGCGTCCCGGCTCCCACAAGCGCCGATACGCTCCACGCTCCGGCGCTCGGCCGGACCGATCATCGTCCGCCTGGGAACCCCAGGCTATTGTTTTGCGGTCAAATGTCCCACAAGACCGGGCCGAGCGCCCGGCATATCCCCGGGAGCTAAGAGGTGCGAAGATTGTGGCTGGAGTACGGCAATCTGCCCATCCAAGCCGTGGCCCGCGTGCCGGAGCCCGGCGGCCACTATCCCGGGTTGTCGCCATCCGATTTATACACAAGCCCGTGGGGTGAGAAAATCTGACCGGGAAGTGTTGACAAGGTTCGGGGCCGCAGCCTATATAGCTCCCACACGGCGCGCCGCTGCTCGGCGCGATGGCGCGCCTGCGAAGCTCCTCACTGATAACGGTGACCAGCCTCCGACTTGTTGTGTCGGGGGCCGTGGCTTCGGCGGCTCTCCGGCTTGTTCGGGGAGGAGGGATCCTTGTGGTCCCGGGCTGTTTGACAGGTGAATCGGAAGAAAGAGAAACGTGGACGGCGGAGTCCTTGCGGGCCGCTTCCAGCGGGGGATCGATCTTAAGGATTGATCCCGGCGCAGCGGCGGCCGGACGAGACTTCGGCGGTACACGTTTCAGGTCGACACCATTTCCGTGAAGCGGAGGGTGTGGGCACGACGCAAGTCGGGCTCATGTCCACAGCGCGCATGGATGAGGTGGGACCTCGTCAAACGTTGTGATCAGCCGGAACAAGTTCTCATCCAACTTGAGAGTTTGATCCTGGCTCAGAGCGAACGCTGGCGGCAGGCTTAACACATGCAAGTCGAGCGCTCGTAGCAATACGGGAGCGGCAGACGGGAGAGTAACACGTGGGAACGTACCCTTCGGTTCGGAATAACCCAGGGAAACTTGGGCTAATACCGGATACGTCCGTAAGGAGAAAGATTTATCGCCGAGGGATCGGCCCGCGTCCGATTAGCTAGTTGGTGGGGTAATGGCCCACCAAGGCGACGATCGGTAGCTGGTCTGAGAGGATGATCAGCCTCACTGGGACTGAGACACGGCCCAGACTCCTACGGGAGGCAGCAGTGGGGAATATTGGACAATGGGCGCAAGCCTGATCCAGCCATGCCGCGTGGGTGATGAAGGCCTTAGGGTTGTAAAGCCCTTTCGGCGGGGAAGATAATGACGGTACCCGCAGAAGAAGCCCCGGCTAACTTCGTGCCAGCAGCCGCGGTAATACGAAGGGGGCTAGCGTTGCTCGGAATCACTGGGCGTAAAGCGCACGTAGGC
>NZ_DATHOP010000259.1:0-32459 GCF_035484855.1 Bradyrhizobium sp. | reverse complement strand
GGCAGATGCCGCCGTCTCGCCAAGGACTTCGAAGGGTCTGCGGCCACCGAAACCGCTTGGCTGCTCGTTGCACACCTCAGGCTCTTGACCAGGCGCCTCGCAACTACCACAAAACATTGATCGCTTTTTGAGTCAGACTCTCAGGACGGCGCGGGCGCTTGGCCTTGTAGTGCCATCATCGCTGCTCGCCAGTGCGGACGACGTGATCGAATAGCCAGCGCGTTGGATCAGCGGCGTGATCCATCGTGCCGTCGCCATCACGCTCCCGCCGCGGCCTGGTGGTCGGCGATCTTGTCCTGCGTCATGGTATCGAAATCGCTCGCCTCATGCCGTTCGTGCAGCTGGCTCGACGGTTCGCCCCACGTGCGGTTGACCATGCGGCCGCGCTGCACCGCCGGGCGCTTGGCGATGACGTCGGCCCAGCGCTGCAGGTATTTGTAATCCTGCACGCCGAGGAATTCGCCCGCGCCATAGAGCACGCCTTTTACAAGCCCGCCGTACCAGGGCCAGACCGCGATATCGGCGATGGTATAGTCGTGACCTGCGAGATACTCGTTGTCCGCGAGCCGGCGGTCGAGCACGTCAAGCTGGCGCTTGACCTCCATGGCATAGCGGTCGATGGCGTATTCGATCTTGGTCGGCGCATAGGCATAGAAATGCCCAAAGCCGCCGCCGAGGAACGGCGCGCTGCCCATCTGCCAGAACAGCCAGGACAGGCATTCCGCGCGCGCCTGGCCGCCTTGGGGCAGCAGGGCTCCGAATTTTTCCGCCAGATGCACCAGGATCGCACCCGATTCGAAGATCCGGATTGGCGTAGGCCCGCTGCGGTCCATCATCGCCGGTATCTTCGAATTCGGATTGACCGCGACAAAACCGCTGCCGAACTGGTTGCCGTCGATCTTGATCAGCCAGGCGTCGTATTCCGCGCCCTTGTGGCCGAGCGCCAGCAGCTCCTCCAGCATCAACGTGACCTTGACGCCATTCGGCGTCGCCAGCGAATAGAGCTGCAGCGGATGCCGGCCGACCGGCAGCTCCTTGTCATGCGTCGGTCCCGCGATCGGCCGATTGATGGATGCGAACCGGCCGCCAGAGTCCTTGTTCCAGGTCCACACCTTCGGCGGCACATAGGCGGAGGGATCGGGGGCATCGGTCATGGCGCTGGCTCCGGGTTTGCGCGGCTTCTTCTGTGCTTACCTAATCACGGCGTGCAGCAAATCACAGAGCTAGTCGGCGAAACCGACATATCTGACGAAATCGCCGTTCGCCTCGCGGTCGGATTTGACGGTATTGGCCGCAAAACTGTCGTCGGGATAGCCCATCGCGACGCAGGTCATGATGACCTCGTCCTCGGGAATATCAGCGACTTCGCGCACGATATCCGAGCGCGTGATGCCTTGCCCGTTGATCACGCTTCCGAGGCCGCGGTCCCAGGCTGCGAGCACGATGCCGTAGCAGAGCGCGCCGAGATCGAAGTGACAGACCGCGCCGGGATCGAGGATGCGGTCATAGGTCAGGACCAGCGAGACCGGCGCGTCGAACTGGCGGAAGCCGCGCAGCACCCAGTCCTGCCGCATCGGCTTGTCGTCGCGCGCAATGCCCATGGCGCCGAACAGTTTCTTGGCGATGTCGACCTGCCGTCCCCGATGCACCCCCTGGTATTCGCCGTGGCTGACGATGTCGCGCTTCGGCTTGGCGCCGGCCATCATCTCCTCCATGTTGCGGCGGCGGACGCGCTCCAGCGGCTCGCCGGTCAGGACGTGGACATGCCAGGGCTGGGTGTTCATGGACGACGGCGCGCGCTTGGCGACCGCGATGATCTCCTCGATCACGGCGCGCGGCACCGGTTGGGCCTTGAAACCGCGCACGCTTTTGCGGCTGTTGACGAGCTCCTCGAATTCCATGTCGCTAGTCCCGGGATTTTAGTCGGATGTGGGACCCCGGCTTTATCATCAAACTGCGCGCCGCTCAAACCACCGATCTGTGCCGTTCGATGCAGGTCCGCAGCACCTCGTCGACAGGCTTTTCCCACCAGTCATTGGAAAAAATCTCGATCTCGGAATAGCCGGCAAACCCCTGCGCCTCCACCGCGGCGCGTATCGATTTGATGTCGATGACGCCGTCGCCCATCATGCCACGGTCGTTGAGGATGTCTTTCGTCGGCACCAGCCAGTCGCAGACGTGAAACGCCAACAGTCGATCTTTGCCCGCGCGTGCGATCTGCGGCAATACTTCCGGGTCCCACCAGATGTGATAGACGTCGAGCGCGACCCCAAGCAAACCGGTGCGCTTGGGATCAAGCGCGTCGCAAATGTCGAGCGCTTGTTTTGTGGTGTTGACGCAGGCGCGGTCGGCGGCATAGGCCGGATGCAGCGGCTCGATCGCCAGCGGAAGGTTGACTTCGCGGGCATAGACCAGCAATTCGGCAAGGCCGTCCTCCACTTGCGCCCGCGCCGCCGCGATGTCCTTTGAGGCTGCGCTGCCTGCCCTCGAATATTGCGGCAGGCCGCCGGCCACGAGCACAATGCAGGGCGCACCCAGCGCCTTGGCTTCATCGACCGCTCGGCGGTTGTCATCGCGGGCTTGCATCCGATGCGCCGCGTCGGCGACGAACATGCCGCCGCGGCAATAGCCTGATAGCTCGAGCCCGGCGTCGCGCACCATGCGCACGGCGCGGTCGAGGCCGACGGCGGCGACCTGCTCGCGCCAGGGATCGATGGCGCGGATGCCATGCCGCGCGCAAGCCTCGATGATCTCAGCGAGATCGCCCTGCTTGCGGACGGTCGCGGTGTTCAGCGACATCCAGCGATGATCTGCGGAAAAATCCCGCATCAGGCGTCGACCCCACGCGTAGCGAGGACGGCCTTCATCCGCCGCGTCGCCAGTTCCGGATTGGCAAGCAGCCCCGCCTGATCGGCCAATCGAAACAGTTCGGCGAGATGCAAGGTCGAGCGCGCGCTCTCCTGGCCGCCGACCATGGTGAAATGATCCTGATGGCCGTTGAGATACGCCATGAACACGATCCCGGTTTTGTAAAACCGCGTCGGCGCCTTGAAGATGTGGCGCGACAGCGGCACCGTCGGACCCAGCACGTCGTGGAAGCCGGCCTCATCGCCGGCGGCCAGCCGCGACAGCGCGTAGGATGCGGCCGGGGCGATGGCATCGAAGATGCCGAGCAGCGCGTGCGAAAATCCCTTGTCGTCGCCGGCGATCAGTTCGGCATAGTTGAAATCGTCGCCGGTATACATTTTCACGGACTTGTCGAGCCGCCGGCGCATGTCGATCTCGCGCTGCTTGTCGAGCAGCGAAACCTTGACGCCGTCCACCTTGGCGGCATTGGCGTTGATGACGCCGACCGCGACGTCCATCGCCTCGTCGAGATTTTTGGTACCCCAGTAATTGGCCAACGCCGGATCGAACATGTCGCCGAGCCAGTGGATGATCACGGGTTTTGCCACCTGCGACAGCACGCGATCATATACCCTCGCGTAGTCGTCCGGCGTGCGCCCGATCTTCGCCAGCGCGCGCGACGCCATCAGGATGATGCGGCCGCCCACCTTCTCCACCGCCGCGATCTGCTCCTCGTAGGCGCGGATGACATCGTTAATCGTCTTCGCATCCTCCACCGCCAGATGATCGGTACCAGCGCCGGAAAACACCAGCGCGCCCCTCGCCTTCGCGGCCGAAACCGAACGGCGGATCAGTTCCAGCGAGGTCGGCCAGTCCAGCCCCATGCCGCGCTGCGCGGTGTCCATGGCTTCGGCTACGCCGAGGCCGAGGTCCCAGACATGTTCACGAAACGCAATCGTCCTGTCCCAGTCGACCGCGGCTGTCAGCCAGGGATCGACATCGGCAAGCGGATCGGCGACCACATGGGCCGCCGAGAACGCCACGCGATTCAGCGTGCCCTCGAGCCGCGCAGGAAACGTCCGCGATGCCGTCAGGCGATAGGTCTCGATGCCGCCATCGGCCTTCGGCAATTTCAGCGACAGCGATGAAGCGGGAAACACCGGCATGTTCATGGCGATCTCTCCTCACACCTTGATCGGGGCGACGTCGATCCAGCGCCGCTCGCGCCAGCTCTGCAAGGCGCATTCGGCGAGCTGCACGCCCTTGGCGCCTTCCAATAGCGTAAACTTATAGGGCGCATCTTCGCAGACGTGGCGGATGAACATCTCCCACTGCTCCTTGAAACCGTTGTCGTAGGTGGTGTTCTCCGGCAGTTTTTGCCAGTCGCCATAGAAATCATGCGTCCGCTTCTCGTCCGGATTCCACACCGGCCGCGGCGTCGCCTGACGCGCCTGGATCATGCAGTCGGAGAGGCCGGCGACGGCCGAGCCGTGGGTACCATCGACCTGGAAGGTGACGAGATCGTCGCGATAGACCCGCGTCACCCAGCTCATATTGATATGGGCGATCACGCCGCCCTTGAGCCTGAAGGTAGCGTAGGCGGAATCGTCCGATGTCGCCTTGTATTTTTTTCCGTTCTCGTCCCAGCGCTCGGGAATATCCGTGCTGCCGAGGCAGCTCACGCTCTCGACCTCGCCGAACAGGTTGTCGAGCACGTAGCGCCAGTGGCAGACCATGTCGAGGATGATGCCGCCGCCGTCCTCGCTGCGGTAATTCCACGACGGCCGCTGCGCCTCCTGCCAATCGCCCTCGAACACCCAGTAGCCGAATTCGCCGCGCACCGCGGTGATGCGGCCGAAGAAACCGGAATCGCGCAGGAAGGCGAGCTTTTTCAGGCCGGGCAGGAACAGCTTGTCCTGCACCGTGCCGTGCTTGATGCCCTTGGCGGCCGCGAGTTTCAACACCGCGACCGCCTCATCGAGATTGGTCGCGATCGGCTTTTCGCAATAGACATGCTTGCCGGCGTTGATCGCTTTCGTCAGCAGCGAGGGCCGCGCCTGCGTGGTCGCGGCGTCGAAGAAGATCGCATCGCCCTTGTCCTTGAGGGCGCCGTCGAGATCGGTGGTCCAGCGCGCGATGTCAAAACGTTTTGCCAGCTGCTCGACCTTGGCCGCGTCGCGGCCGACCAGGATCGGGTCGGGCATCATGCGGTCGCCGTTGGCAAGTTTCACCCCGCCCTGGTCGCGGATCGCGACGATGGAGCGGACCAGATGCTGGTTCAGCCCCATGCGGCCGGTGACCCCGTTCATGATCACGCCGAGGCGTTGCGTCGTCATATCTTCTGCTCCTGTGGTGTTCTTGCTGTCGGTTGCTGGAGCGGCGACATCGCCGTCCACACCGGATGCACGCCGGCGGCAAAACCCGGCATGGTCAGCGATCCCGTCAGGAGATCGCCGTTATGAATCGATAGCCGAACCCTGTCGCCGTCGCGCACATAGAGATCGGGATGCACCGCGCGAAACGCCTCCGCCTCGGCGGGAGGCGTATCCGCGAAACCATCGACATAATGATGGCCGTTGCGTTCGGCATGGGTGATCCCGATCAGGGCGCCGAGCGCAAGGTCCTGCTGCACGCCAAGGCCGGCCTGGCAGGTGAGGTCCTCACCCGCGATGAAGAATTTCGCACCGTCGGCGCTCCATCTGGCGGCGCGGGTGGCGTTGACAATCGACTTGTAGATGCCCTTGCAGGATTTCGACGAGATGCCGCGATAGCCGAGCGCGCGCGCGGCGGGGAAGGCATCGTAGCTGTCGTCGGCCTCGTCGATGATGAAGTCGCGCGCGCCGAGCGCGCCGAGCGGCGATTGCCTGAAGATGTCGCGCGGCATCGGCTGCTCGATGTAGAGCAGTTTTGTGGCGATCGGCGCCAGCGCGCCATCGCGGTCGAGCCGGTCGACCAGCGCGCCAAGCGCCGTGAGATCGGCATATTGCTCGTTGGCGTCCAGCGTCACGGCATAGTCCTCCGGCAATGTCGCGAGTTCCTTGCCGATCCGGATCAGCCGCGCGGCGTCATGTTCGGGGTCGCCGTTGAGCTTCAGCTTGAAATAGCGCGCGCCGGCATTTTCCTCCACATCCGCAACGCCGCCCTTGCCTTCGACCTGATCGTCGAGGCCGACGGTGTGGCGGATCGCGACCCGTTCCAGCCGCCGGCGTCGGGCGAGGAACTGGGCGATGTCTTCGTTCTCAAGGTCGGGCGACAGCCGGGCGTCGATCCCGGCGATATTGCGGTTCATGCCGTCGAAAAAACTGAGATCGGTGAAACGCAGCAGGGCGTCGAGGATCGCCTTGTCGATCTCGGCCGGGCCGAAGCCGGCCGCGAGCGGCGGGATGTCCTCTCTGGCGCAGGCCTCGATCTGGGCGGCGATCCGCGAGGCGTGCAGGCCGAACGCGGTCTCGAAGCCGTTGCCACTCAGGTAGAGTTCGCGCGCGATCGAAAGCGACCGGCGCAATTCGTCGACGGTCTGTTGCGGCGAGAGTTCGGGCCGCTTGTCGAACCATTTCGACGCCATCAGCTCGGCGCTGGCGCCTGTCGCCCGCGCCTTGCCCTCGATCTCGATCTCGACCCGCACGAAGGCCTGCACCGAGGCATTGATGACGACGGCGCCGAAGCGAAACGGCTTTGCAAAGGGCACCGGGCGCTCGAACAGCGAAATGTCACGCACGGCCAGTCGTGTTGGCATGGTGTTGTCCTTAATCCAGCGCGCTGTCGGTGAAAAAGTGCCTGCGGATGCGCTGCACCAGTTCGGTGAAAACCGGATCGGCCATGGCGTCGAGCGAACGCGGGCGCGGCAATGGCACGTCGTAGATCGCAGCGATCGAGCCGGGACGCTCGGTCATGACCAGCACGCGATCGGCGAGGAACACGGCTTCCGGAATCGAATGCGTGATCAGCAGCACGGTCTTGCCGGTCTCGCGCTGGATCCGCATCAATTCGACATTCATGCGCTCGCGCGTCATCGCGTCCAGCGCGCCGAACGGCTCGTCCATCAGCATGATCTTCGGATCGTGCACCAGCGCCCGGCAGATCGAAGCCCGCTGCTGCATGCCGCCCGACAATTGCCAGGGCAGTTTTTTCTCGAAGCCGTCAAGCCCTGTCATTTTCAAAAGCGCCATGGCGCGCGGCAGGTATTTTTCGCGCGGCAGCCGCTTCATGTCGATCGGCAGCATGACGTTATCAAGGATATTGCGCCACGGCAGCAGCAGCGCGTTCTGGAACACGATGCCGACATTGCCATGCGGTTTCGTGACCGGCTCGCCCTCGACAAAAATCTCGCCACCCGAGGGCGGCAACAGGCCGGAGATCATTTTCAACAGCGTGGACTTGCCGCAGCCGGATGGTCCGACCACGACGAAGAATTCGCTCGAGTTGATGTGGAAATCCAGCGGCCGCAGCGAGGCCACGTCGCCATCGTGCGAGCGATAGGTTTTCGACACGCCGGTGAGTTTGATGTCCGGCGTGGCGGAAGCCGCGCGATCCGACACCAGGCGCAGATGCGCGCCCGGTTGCTCGGCGTCTGGGGTCTTGGTCGCTGGCGTCATTCAGGTCCGTTCAAGCAGCGAAAATGATGTCCGCGCGCTGGCTGACATGCCAGGGTATCACGAAACGTTCGATACGATCGACGATCCAGAACAGCAGCACGCCGAGCAGCGCCAGCACCACCAGCGCCGCGAACATGGTCGGCAGGTCAAAAGTGCCGATCGAGCGCTGCAGCACATAGCCGAGGCCGGAATTGGAGCCGACGAATTCGCCGACCACCGCGCCGACCACGGCGAGCGTCACCGAAACCTTCAGCCCCGAAAAGATCGCCGGCATCGCATGCGGCAGGTTGACGGCGCAGAACACATGGAAGCGGCTGCCCTGCATCGCGCGCGCCAGATCCACCATGTCGGGATCGACCGATTTGAAACCCTGCACCGCGGACACCACGACCGGGAAGAATCCGAGCAGGAACGCCGAGATCACCTTCGGGATCAGGCCGAAGCCGAACCAGACCACGAACAGCGGCGCGATCGCGATCTTCGGCACCGACTGCGAGAACACCAGCAGCGGATAGACATAGCTCTCCACCGTCTTCGAGCCCGCAATCAGCATGGCCATGGGAATGCCGAACGCGGCCGACAGCAGGAAGCCGCAGATCGTGGCATTGGTCGTGGGCCAGGCCTGCCGCAGCAGCTCCGGCCAATCCTGCCACAGCACCATGGCGACATCGGCGGGGGCCGGAATCTGATAGGCGGGAATCCGAAACAGCCGGATCGCGACATCCCAGCCGACCACGATGAAGATGAGAAACAGAAACGGCCGCACCCACGCCGCGTTCAGCGCCTTCGCCACGCCCGACCGACCCTTCAATTCGGCCACGCTTCGCTCCCTGGTTTGGTTCGTTTTCGAAGCACAAATTAACTTGTTGGATAAATACTGTCTAGCGGATTTCCGATGACAAAATCGCCACGAACCGGATCGGGATGCGGACTCCGACCGCATGTCGACGGCCTGACGGGCAAATCACCAGCGTCCCAACGTCCTTGCCCGGCCTGCTTGTCAAGCCCGTCGCGCAAAAATATTCTGGTTGTCAGAATATTCGGATTATCCTATATTGCTTCCCGTCCCGCCCCACCAAAGGGGCGTTGCGCAACGTCAACAACGCGGGGCGGGATGCGGTGGACGCGGATGGTGCCTTTGACGAACGGCGCCGGACGCGGACGGAAAAGACGCGTGGTCCTGGCACCTCGACGCTGGTGTCAAGTTCGTGAAGGGAAACTTTCGCGGGTGACGGTGGCCAAAAAGCCCGAGCACCGGGGAGAGCGCGCCCATAATCCGTAAACCATTGCGTGGGGAATGCCGGGTGATTCTGGTGTGACCTGACAACGCGTGTGCGCTCTACCTCTACCCATTGCACACGCGGCTATTGGGCGCATCGGGCGCCCGGCATTCCCTGCGCCCTTTGTTTGAGAGGGCGGGAATAAATGAATACCTCGCGCAAAAAAGCATGCGGCGAGATCGGGGAGTCATGTCTTGCCGTCATTGCGAGCCAACGGGTCGCGCGAATGCGCGCCCCGTTGGCTCGCAATGACGACCTCAAAATCTTCGTCGTCCCTGCGAACGCAGGGACCCATAACCACAGGCTTCTGTTGTTGCATGCAGGCTGTCGAACACCGTCCGTCAAAACCAGCGCCGCGGCGTATGGGTCCCTGCGTTCGCAGGGACGAAGAATATGTTCACGCCGGCTGCTGCACGTGAGCCCGCGCCCTCGCCGGCTTGGCCTTGCCGAATACGGCCATCGATTTTCCGGTCAGCGCCGCCAGCACCAGCGCCGCCATGTGGGCGAGGCGCTCGTCTCTCGCCTCCCGGCTCAAGAGGTCGCGGCCGAAGATCACGCCAAGCGTGGCGCTGTTGGAGAGATAGAAGAAGCACAAGGCCGCGATCGAAATGTAGAGCTGAATAGGGTCGACCGCGACCGGGAAATCGCCGCTGTCGACGCCGCGCCGCACCACGGTGCGGATCATCTCGACAAAGGGCGAATGCATCGACTTGACCTTGGTCGAGCGCTTGAGGTGACGCGCATGCGCCAGATTTTCGGTGTTGAGCAGCGCCAGAAATTCCGGATTGCGGATAAAATAATTCCAGGTGAAGTCGATCAGCCGCTCGATCGCGCGCGGCGGATCGAGATGCTCCAGATCGAGCGCGCGCTCCTCGACGCGGATCTGCTCATAGGCGCCTTCGAGCACGGCGAGATAGAGGTCGTCCTTCTTGCCGACGTGATAATACAACATGCGCTTGTTGGCGCCGGCCTTCGCCGCGATGCGGTCGACGCGGGCGCCCGCCAGCCCATGGGCGGCGAACTCGGCCTTGGCGGCCTCCAGGATGCGCAGCCGCATGCCTTGCGGATCGCGCTGCCATTTTGGGACTTGCTTTGCCTTGGCCAAGGGGTGTGTCCGGGTGTGTGTGGCGCGGATGTAGCACGGGCGAAGGGGTTTGAGAATGAAGCGGGCTGCTTCTTCCCTTCTCCCCTTGTGAGAGAAGGTGGCCACGATACGAAGTATCGTGGACGGATGAGGGGTCTGCATCAGCAAGCACCGGCGTCTGCGGCAACCCCTCATCCGGCGCTTCGCGCCACCTTCTCCCACAAGGGGAGAAGGAAAAAGGAAAATCACGCCCTTTCCGTCCGCTCCAGCAGCAGCGTGTGGATGCCGCAGGTGCCGGAGCGGACGCTCATGACGCGGGTGCCGGGCTTGCGGCCCGCGCGCACCTCGGAGACGTCGATGCCGGAAGCGAGCAGCCTCGCGCGCACGGCCTCGATGTCGGCGACGCGCCAGCTCAGGCCCCACAATTTGTCGTTGGCCTTGTCGTTGCCGGCGACCGGCCGCTTCACCACTTCGACGATGAGATCGCCGCAGCGGAAGAACATCAATTGCCCCCACTCCTGATGCGAGCGGTCGAGCGCCATGTCGAGCCCGAGCCGCGCGCCGTACAGCGCCGCCGCCCGCTCCGGATCCTCGGTCGAGACCACGACGTGGTCGAGCCCGAGAATCGGCGCATCGGCGGTCATGACCGAGATCGGACGTTCACCGGCGAGTTCGAGGAAGAACATGCGGACGCCGCGCGTCAGCTCGGTCGCGGCGCGGGTGCGCTTCCAGTGCAGGACGCCGCCCGAGCCAGTATCGCGGCTCTCGACCTCGGCGATGGGATCCGGCTTCAGCGCGACGCGATCGAGCCGGCGATGCATTTTCGCGATGTCGGCGACACGAAAACAAATGCTGGCGAGCCCCTCGCCCCAGATCTTCATGACGTTGCGGATGCGATCGGCGGCGACGCTGAAACCGCTCGGCGCCATCAGTTCGAGCGTCACGTTCTCCAGCGTGAACAGCACGCGGTCGGCGCCATCGCCGCTGTTTTGCCAGGCCGGCGCCCGCGCCAGCAGGGTCTGACAGGAAGCCGAGGCGAGCTTGATATCGTCGACCAGCACGACGACGTGGTCGATCCCGCTGATCACGGAAACAGCCCGCGCGTGGTCTTGGCGGCGCGGACCTTCTCGACGCCGATTGCCATCGCGGCGGTGCGGTGCGGAATCTTGTCGACTTTC
The DNA here is from genome assembly GCF_035484855.1 of Bradyrhizobium sp. Lineage (GTDB taxonomy): Bacteria > Pseudomonadota > Alphaproteobacteria > Rhizobiales > Xanthobacteraceae > Bradyrhizobium. Next base: position 21,475 of record NZ_DATHOP010000259.1, on the reverse strand, counting down.
GAGCGCATCACCATCTGGTCGAAGGCGCGGTCGAGGATCTGGTATTCGCGCCGCGTCACTTCCTCCTCCTCCCAGAACAGTTGCTGCAAATCCTGCACCCATTCGAAATAGCTGACGACGACGCCGCCGGAATTGCAGAGGATGTCGGGGATCAGGAAAATCTCGTCCTGGCGTTTTTCCAGCACGAGATCGGCCTCGGGCGTGGTCGGGCCGTTGGCGCCTTCCGCCAGCACCCGGCATTTCAGGTTTTGCGCGATCTTGGCGTCGATCACCCGCTCCAACGCCGCCGGCACCAGCACGTCGCAGGGCAGCGTGAGGAGCTGTGCGGGATCGAAGGCAAGCTCATTGGAGAAACCGGCGATGCTGCCATGCTCGGTCGCATGCCGCGTCAGCGCCGGAATGTCGAGGCCGGCGGGGTTATGCAGCGCGCCGGTGTGGTCGGAGACCGCGATCACCTTCAGGCCGAACTGATACAATCCGAGCGCGGCATAGGAGCCGACATTGCCAAAACCCTGGACCACTGCGCTGGCGCCATTGAGGTCGATCGAGAGCTGCTTCAGCACGCGCCGGGCGAGATGCGCCACCCCGCGCCCGGTGGCTTCGCGCCGGCCGAGCGTGCCGCCGGAGGCGACCGGCTTGCCGGTGACGATCTCGGTGACGGTGCGGCCCTGGTACATCGAATAGGTGTCCATGAACCAGGCCATCACCTGCTCGTTGGTGCCCATGTCCGGGGCCATCACGTCGACATGCGGCCCAACGAACGGGATCATCTCCTGCATGTAACGGCGCGACAGCGCCTCGAGTTCATGCCTGGACAATGTCGAGAGATCGACCCGCACGCCGCCCTTGGCGCCGCCATAGGGCAGACCGACCAGGGCGCATTTCCAGCTCATCCAGATCGCAAGCGCCGCGACCTCGCCGATGTCGACGGAGGGCGCAAAGCGGGTGCCGCCCTTGGTGGGACCGAGGGTGAGGTGATGCTGCACGCGATAACCCTCAAACACCGCGATCGAGCCGTCGTCGCGATGAATCGGACAGGATACCGTGATCCCCCGCTTGGGCAGCAGCAGGCGGTCGCGCTCGTCCATGGGAATTGCGAGATGATCGGCGATGACAGCGAACTGGCTCACCGCCATGTCGAATACCGGTCCGGAATAGACGGTCATCGTTGCCTCCCCTTGATCTCAGCTGTTGCGATTCCAACATCAGCCGCGAGGCCGGAAGGCCACGGCGCGCGCTGAGCTGCCCGCGGACGGTCGTAGTCCCGCCACAGGGCTATCTCAAGCGATTATGGCGCTGAATTTGCGAATAATTTCAGCGAAGCTCCCGATTTCAGGTGCTAATGTGGGGGCGCCGCCGGGACCACCCTTCACCACGACGGAAAACGAATGCAGGCCCTCTTCATCGGACAGACCTATATCGACGTCACCTTCATCACCGACCACATGCCGACCGGCGACGAGAAGCACGTCGCCAAGGATTATGCAGTGTCGTTCGGCGGCAACGCCGTCACCGCGGCGTTCTGCTGCGCCAAACTGGGCGTCGTGCCTGACCTGATCGCCACCGTCGCCAATGACTGGCTGGGGCGGATGTTCCAGGACATGAGCGCCAAGTATGGAATTTCGATCCATCCGCGCAAGGTCAACGCCTCCTCGCTGTCCTTCATCATGCCGAAGGACGGCAAGCGGGCGATCGTGCGCTGCCGCGACGACGAGCACATTCATCCATTTCCGATCCTCAACCTCAGGGGATGCCGTGCGCTGCATATCGACGGCCACCAGCCGGATGCGGCGATCCACTACGCCAAGCTTTGCCGCGAGGCCGGCATCCTGACCTCGCTCGACGGCGGCGGCCTGCGCAGCAATACCCATGAATTGCTGGAATTCATCGACGTCGCGATCGTCGCCGAGCGGTTGTGCGAGCAGATGGACAAGACGGTCGAAGAGATGCTGGATTACCTGAAGAGCCGCGGCTGCCGCGTCGGCGGCGTCACGCTCGGCGAGAAGGGCTTGCTGTGGTATGACGAGACCGGCGCCGTCCGCAGCCTGCCGGCGCTTCCGATCCCGCGCGAGCGCGTCATCGATACCAACGGCGCGGGCGACGTCTTCCACGGCGCCTATATCTATTCATACCTGAGCCATCCGGGCAAAAGCTGGCACGACCATTTCGTGTTCGCGCGTGCAGCCTCCACCTACAAGATCCAGCGGCTCGGCAACGAGGCCGGCTTGCCGACGCTGACCGACATCGAAGTGGTCAAGATGGCGTTCGCGAGCGGCGCGTGAGGGGATGAATCAGGGATAGCATGGGCCGCGTCTTCGTTGCCGGCAGCATCAACATGGATGTGGTGGCGACCGCCGAACGCCATCCGCGCATCGGCGAAACCGTCGCGGGCCGCGAGGTGCTTTATTTTCCCGGTGGCAAGGGCGCCAACCAGGCGGTCGCCGCCGCCAAACTCGGCGCGCGGGTCGCGCTGATCGGCCGACTCGGCAAGGATTTATTCGGCGACGAGCTGATGGCGTTCCTCGCGGCGCAGGAAATTGAGTTGAGCTTCGTGCGGCAGACGAACGAGGCTCACACCGGGACCGCGATCATCACCACCGCCAATGCCGACAACACCATCGTCGTCATTCCCGGCGCCAATGGACTCGTCAGTACCGCCGATGTCGGCGCGGCTGCGCTGGCGAAAGGCGATATCGCCGTCAGCCAGTTCGAGATTCCGCTGGCCACGATCAGCGCCTTCTTCAACCGCGCCCGCATGGCAGGAGCGACCACGATCCTCAATCCGGCGCCGGCGCTCGCGTGCGAGCGGGACCTGCTCGATCTCGCCGATGTCCTGATCCTCAACGAAAACGAACTTGCCTTGCTCGCGAAGACCGAGCTTCGCGACACCGATGATCACGCGCGATTCATCGAGGCGGCGCGCTCGCTGCAGGCCGGCAGAGACAAGACCATCTGCGTGACCCTGGGCAAACGCGGCGTGCTGGCGCTCGTCAATGGCGAGCCATTGATCGTCGCGGGCCGTGCGGTCAAGGCCGTCGATACGACCGGCGCCGGAGATTGCTTCGTAGGCGCGATGGCAGCGCAACTCGCGCAAAGAAAGCCGATTGGCGAGGCGCTCGCTTACGCCAACACGGCCGCATCGATCTCCGTGCAGCGCATGGGCGCGGCACCCTCGATGCCGACGGCGGCGGAAGTTCTCTCCGCATGTCGTCCCGGCGAAGGCCGGGACCCCATAACCACAGGATGTCGTTGTTGAGTGAAAGGCCACGATCAGCTTGCCCGAACGATAAGCCGCGGCGTATGGGTCCCGGCCTTCGCCGGGACGACGATTCACGCCAGCGCCGCCTTCAGGTCGAAAGCGGGATCGGCCGCCTGTTCCGGCGCGATCGACTTGGCCGTGCCGAGAATCTTCCGCCCGAACACATGGTCGGCCGCGCGATTGACCGACTCGATGCCGACCAGCTGCGCGCCCTTGTAGCAGAACGCGGAGAACGCCCGCTGCGCGGGATCGCCGCGCACCACGACGCGGTCGTAGCCGGTGGTCAGCCCCGCGATCTGCAGCTTGTCGTCGGCCTGGTCGCTCCAGAACCAGGGCTGGCCGTCATAGGGTTTTGCATTGCCGGTGAGGCGCGCGGCGACGCAGCGGGCGTGGTCGGTGGCGTTCTGCACGGATTCCAGCCGCAGCGAGCCGCCGAAGCGCGGACTGTCGAACAGCGCGCAGTCGCCGATCGCCGAGATGTTCGGATCCTGCGTCAGCAATTGCTCGTCGACGATGATCCCCGATGCCACCGGCAGGCCGGCTTCGGCCGCGAGCTCGACGTTGGGCAGCACGCCGACGCCGACCACGACGAGGTCCGCCGGCACATGCTGGCCGTCGCTAAGGCTGACGCCGGTGACATCATCGCCATCGTTCTCGATCGCCGTCGCCTGCACGCCCAGATGAATGCGTATGCCCGCGGCGGCATGGCGGGCCTGGAAATACTCCGAGATTTCGGCCGTCACCGCGCGCGCCATCACGCGCGGGCCGAGCTCGATCACGTCGACCTCGAGGCCCTTGATCCGCGCGGTGGCGGCAAATTCGAGCCCAATAAAACCGGCGCCGATCACGACGACATGCCGGCTCAGCTCCATCCGACGCCGCAACGCCTCGCTCTCGTCGAGAATGCGCAGGTAGCGCACATCCACCAGATTGGCGTTGGGGATGTCGAGCAGCCGATTGCGCGCGCCGGTCGCCAGCACCAGGTGGCCGTAATCGAGAAACGCCCCGGAGGCGAGCACGAGCTTTTGCGCGGCACGATCGATGAAAGCGGCGCGATCGGCGATCAGCTCGATATTCTGGTCACGGTAAAATTTGTCGGGCCGGAACATCAGGCTGTCAGGGCGGCCTTCGCCTTTCAGATAGGCCTTCGACAGCGGCGGCCGCTGATACGGCAGATGCGGCTCGTCATTGATCAGGCAGATGCGCTCGGCAAAACCATGCTGCCGCAGCGATGCCGCGAGCTGGAAACCCGCATGCCCCGCGCCGGCGATCACAACTGTCCCTTGCGTCATCGCTCAGGCAGGTACCACGCGAAGCGGCAAAGTGTCGAGACCGCGCAGCGTGTTGTTCAGCCGCGGTTTTGGCTCGCCCGCAAGCTCGAACGACGCGACTCGCTTGGTGAGCGCGCCGAGGATCGCCTCGCTCTCGAGGCGGGCGATTGCCTGTCCGACGCAGCCATGGATGCCGGTGCCGAACGTCATGTGCCCGGTGGCGCGGCGCCGCACGTCGAAGACATCGGGCCGGTCCCAGCGGCGCGGGTCGCGGTTGGCGGCGGCAAGGAACAGCAGCACCTTCTCGCCCTCGCCCAGCCGCACGCCGGACACCTCGACCGCCCTGGTGGTGGTGCGGAAGAAGGTCTGCACCGGCGCCTCAAAGCGCAGCACCTCCTCGAAGGCGCCGCGGACCAGGTTGGGATTTTCGCGCAGGATGGTCCATTGCTCGGGATAGTGGGCAAAACAATAGAGCGCGTTGCCGAGCCCGTACACCGTGGTATCGACGCCGGCCGACAGGAACGAGCGCACCAGCATCCCGGCCTCGGCTTCGCTCAACTCGCCGGAATCGACCGCCTGGAAAATCTGCATGCCCAGTCCATCCGGCGCCAGCGCCGCGCGGCTGCATTTCGACATGATCCATTCGCGCACCGGCCCGGCACAGGCCATCGCCTTCTCGAACAGGTCGTTGCGCGGACCAAAACCGTTGAACACCATGCTGCCATAGGGCAACAGGTTCTCGCGGCCGTCCTCCGAGATGCCGACCGCATCCGGAAACACCTTTAGGGGATAGGCCTCGGCGAGATCGGCGATGCCGTCGAATTCACGCTGTTCGACCACGCGGGCGACCAGCGCTTCGGCCTCGCGCGCAAACGTTTCGCGCAGAACATTGATCGCGGCCGGCGACAGGATACGCGTCAGCACCGCGCGGGTACGGGTGTGCAGCGGCGGATCAGCCTCCAGGATGATGCTTGGCGGACGCCATGGCGGCTCTTTGCGGAAATCGCTCAGGCCGACGCCGGCCGACGAGCAATAGGTCTGCCAGTCCGTCAGCGCATCGCGGACTTCCTGATGCCGGGCCATCGTCCAGATGCCGTATTGCTCGAGCCACACCACAGATCCCGCCTCGCGCAGCGCCTCGTGATGCGGATAGGGATTGCGCAGGAATTCGTGCGAAAACGGATCGACGGTGGAAACCGGACGGTCGAGTGTCGTATCTGTGCTCACGCGCCTGCTCCCGTCCTCGGCTGTTGCAATGCGGTGACCCGCTTGGCCATTGATCCGCATTTTGCAACCTCGGGCGGGGATTGTCACCACTTCCCTTCTGCTATTTAAATGCCCGTTAACCCTCCCGACGCGAGACCTCTCCAATGACGATGCCCGCGCAAGCCGCCTCCCTTCCCGACGATCCGGCGCTGCTCCGGATCGAGGGCCCGATCGCCACCATCACGTTGAACCGGCCGGCGGCGTTCAACTCGGTCGACCTGTCGATCGCGAAGAAGCTGGAACAGTTAGGCGCCGAGGTCGAGGCCGACGACGACATCCGGGTGCTGGTGATCGAGGGCGAAGGCCGCGCCTTCAGCGCCGGCGGCGACCTGCAGACCATCGGCGCTGCAGCAGCGTCGGACACCATCGCGCCCGTGGTCGGCGAACTATTGAAACATTATCACGCGTTCATCGAGACCATCAGGCGGATGCCGAAGATCGTGCTCTCCAGCGTCCATGGATCGGCGGCCGGCGCCGGCATGGGGCTCGCTTTTGTAACCGATCTCTGCATCGCCGCCGACGACGCCCGCTTCACCCCGGCCTATGGCAAGATCGGGGTGTCGCCGGATGGCGGCAGCACGGTGGGCATCGTCGGCACCGTCGGCGTCCGCCGGAGCTTGCAGATATTTCTGGCCGAGGACAGCTTTTCCGCGCAGCAGGCGCTTGATTGGGGCCTGGTCGCCAAGATCGTTCCGGCGGCGGAGCTGAAGGCCGCGACACGGCAATTCGCGCAGCGGCTGGCGCAAAATTCGCGGGCTGCGATCGCCGGCACCAAGTCGCTGGTCTACCAGGCCGCGGTGACGCCGACCAGGCAGCAGCTCGACGCCGAGGAAGACAAGATCATCGAGGCCATGCACACCGAGGAATTTCGCGTCGCGGTGAAGAAGTTCACCAGCAAGTCGAAGCCGGCGTGAAAGAATACGCGGCGCCGTCACGCTCCTTTCTCTGTCTGCGGCATGGCGTCACCGACTGGAACCGGCAAGGCCGCTTTCAGGGCCGCACCGATATTCCCCTAAACGACGAAGGCATCGCCCAGGCCCGCGCGGCAGCGCTGCGGCTGCAAACCGTCGCATTCGATCACATCGTCAGTAGTCCGCTGATCCGCGCGGTGAAGACCGCTGACATCGTCGCCGAAGCATCATGCAAGCCGGTCCTCGTGGACGCCGACCTGATAGAGTGCGATTTCGGTAGCCTCGAAGGAAAATCCATTCGCGAAACCATGCAGGAGCACGGCATCACGGCGATGGAAGACCTGGCGACCATTCTGCCGGCGGATGGCGAGGCATGGGCTCACGTTTCGGAGCGGGCGCTGCGGTGCGTCGGCCGCTGGCTGGACCGGCACCTACAAGCCGATATTCTATTCGTGTGCCACGACGCCGTGATGCAGTCGATGTCGCAAGCGCTGTGCCGATGCTGGTTCGACAACCGGCATGGGGTGCCCTTCCGATTCAACCGGATCGGCAATGACTGGACGGTTGACGAAGTATAGAGGCATCACTCCGGGCAGATATATCCCGTCCCCGCCGGCGACTTGAAGCAGCCGACCGATTCCGGGATCACGTGTTTCGGCAGCCACAGCACCACCTTCGGGAAAAAGATCGTGAAGCAAATCGTCACCAGGAATACGACATAGATCGGCAGCGCCGCGCGCAGCGCCTTGCCGAAACTGACGCCGACGAATTTCGAGGCCATCAGCAGCACCAGCCCGTAAGGCGGCGTGATCAGGCCGAACGCCAATGTGGCAATCAGCACCACGCCCATATGCACGCCGTTGATGTCGCCGGCCTGCGTCAGCGCGTTCACCAGCGGCATGAAGATGATGATGGTCGGCACCGGCTCGATGAAATCGCCGATCACCGTGAACAAGGCCACCATCAGCAGCATGATGTAGCGCGGATCGTTGCCGGCGATCGAGGTGATCCAGTCAGCGATCACGATGGCGCCGCGCAAATAGGCCAGCATCCAGCCGAAGGCGTTGGCGGCGCCGATGGTGATCAGTGGCAGCGAGAAGATCAGCCCGGCCAGGCAGAAATCGTAGGGGATTTTCCCGAAATGCCCGCGGTTGAGCGCGGGGATCACGACCGCGATGATCCAGGCTACCGCGACCACGCCGGCCTCGGTCGGAGTGAACCAGCCGGTCAGGATGCCGCCGAGCAGGATCACCGGAATCATCAGCGGCAGCGCGGCGTCGCCGGTTGCGAATATGACCTGGCGGAACGGCGCGCGCGGCTTGCGCATGCCGGAGGGGCCGAAGAAATAGCAGTAGATCATCAGCCCGAAGCCGATCATGAATCCGGGCACCACGCCCGCCATGAAGAGGCCTGCGATCGAAACGTTGCCGACCGCGCCATAGACCACGGCGGTGATGCTCGGCGGCACCAGGGCTGCGATGGTGGAGGCCGAGGCAATGATGGCGGCGATAAAGGCGGGACTGTAGCCTTCGCGCTTCATCGGGCCGGCGAGCGCCCGGCTCATCACGGCGACGTCGGCGGTGGTCGAGCCCGACATCTCCGAAAAGAACATGCTGAAGACGACGACGACCTGCGACAGCCCGCCCCGGATGTGGCCGACCAGCGACAGCGACAGATTGGCGATCCGGACCACGACGTTGGCCGAACTCATGAGCTCGCCGACCAGCAGGAAAAACGGGATCGCCAGCAGCGCTTCGGAATCCATGCCGTCGAAAATCTTCTGCACGATCGCCGCCAGCGAAACATCGGTCAGCGAGGCGCCGACGAACACGCCGGCCATCAGCGAGAACGGCACGGGCACGCCGAGATAGCCGAAGAACAGGAAACAGAACGACATCAGCCCGAGGACGACCGGTGAACTCACAGACCCACCCTCGTCTTCAGGCCGGTATCGAGGGGCGAACCAGGCAGGTCCTCATCCAGCGGCTCCGGATGGTCAAATCCGTTCTTGATGCCGTTGACCAGCTGCTCGATCGTGAACAGCGCGATCAGCAGGCCCGCGAACGGGATTGCGGCATAGAGCGAAGCGATCGGCGTCCCCGAGGGCAGCCGGAAGCTCCCAAAACCGCGGAGGAAGTTGATGTAGCCGAACCAGATCAGGCAACAGGCGACGCCGAGCACCACCAGGCGAATGACGATCTCGACGATCAGCCGCGGCGTGCCGTGCAGCGCATCCGAGATCGCGGTGAGGTAAAGATGATCGTTGCGGCGGGTGGCGACCGCAGCACCGATGAAAATCGCATAGATGAACAGCGTAGAGGTGACTTCCTGCAGCCACAGCCAGGGATGACCGATGGTGCGGGTGACGATGTCGCAGGTCACCGACAGCGAGAAGCCGAAACACAGGATGCCGCAGATGATCATCAGGACCAGTTCGAGCCGGTCGAACGCCTGCCATTTCAGGTGATGCTGTTTCTGCAGCACCAGTTTGTCGGCGATGGTCATCGGCAGGCTCTCCATCGTCCCGGCATCTTCGTGTCGTTGCCGGGCTTGACCCGGCAACCCATCCTCTTCAGAAGAACTTCTCACGAAGATCGATGGATGCCCGGATCAAGTCCGGGCATGACGACCTTCGTTTCGTTGGCCTAGTTGATCGCCCGTATCAAAGTCTTGATCTTGTCGGCGTGCGGGCCGAGCTCCTTGGAAAGCTTGTCGAGATAGGGATCGGCGATCTTTTGGAAACCGGTCTTGTCGACATCGGCGACGATCTTGACGCCCAATTTCTCCAGCTTTGTGGCCGCCGAGCGTTCCAGATCGAACGCCCGCTTCGGCTCCTGCTGACTGACGTCCGTCGCCGCGGTCAGTACCCATTGCTTCTGTTCGGCGCTCAGGCTCTGCCACAGCTTGTCGCTGATCCACACGATCGCAATGTTGGCCTCATGCTGGGTCATCGACAAGATCGGCGCCACTTCGTAGTGCTTGTTGATGAAGTAGACGTTGACGCCGTTCTCGCCGAAATCGACCACGCCGGTCTGCAACGAGGTGTAGACGCTGCCGAACGGCATGTGCACGGTCTGCGCGCCATAGGCGGCGAACATCGTGTCCTCGGTCGCGGTAGCCTGGACGCGGACCTTGTAGCCCTTGAGATCGTCGACCTTGTGCACTTCCTTCTTGCCGTACATGTTCCGGAAACCCTGGGTGCCGAGCCCGATCGCGTGAATGCCCTGCACGGTGTCGTCGATCATGTCGCGGATCGCCTCGAAGACCTTCTGGTCGCCGGTCGCCTTGATCATGTGGTCCTCGGAGCGGAACAGGAAATGCAGCGACATCACGCCGGACTGCGGCGCGATCGTCGAGGCGTTGGCCGACGAGACGATCGCGAAATCGATATCGCCGGAGCGAACCAGTTGCAGGATCTGCGGTTCCTGCCCGAGCTGGGCGCCGGGATACTGGTCGACCAGCATGGTGCCCTTGCTCAATTCCTTGAGTCTGGCGGAGAAGATGTCGTAGGCGACGCTGTAGCCGGAATTGAGCTGTTGATCGTGGGCGAAGCGATAGTGTTTTGTCTCTTGCGCGCCGGCATTGGCCGCGAACAGCAATGCCGCGGCCACAACCGTCAGGCCCGTCATTTTTTTCAGACAATTCATCGCGCGCTTCCCCTGTTTTGATTTTGGCAATCTTCCCATCAAGCCGGCAAGATTGTCAATAAAACATCGGGATTAGACCGCCAGAGACAATCTTGGAGAGGAAAGCCCAGCAAAATTATCGATAATATGACGTCGTCCGGCGCAGCTCGTACGGGACGCGCGAATGCGCGCCCGATGATAAACTCCGCGAGCCCACCACGCTGCCCTCAGATGAATCGGTGGGCACGGCGCAGACGCGCCTCTGCCCACCCTACGAAATCACGGCATGTAACCCAGCTACGTCGCGAGCTACTTGATCGCCCGGATCAGGTTCTTGATCTTCTCGGCGTGCGGGCCGAGTTCCTTGGCGAGCTTGTCGAGCAACGGATCGGCCACCGCAATGAAGCCCGACTTGTCGACGTCGGTGACAATCTTCACGCCAATCGCTCTCAGCTTGTCCTGTGACTGATGCTCGAGCTCGATCGCTTTGGCGGGCTGGCTCTTGTTGACCTCGTCGGCCGCGGCCTGCACCCAGCCCTGCTGTTCCGGCGTCAGGCTGTTCCAGGTCTTGTCGCTGACCCAAACGAAGCTGTTATTGGCCTCGTGCTCCGTCATCGAAAGCACGGGGGCGACCTCGTAGTGCTTGTTGGCGAGATAGACGTTGACGCCGTTTTCGGCGGCGTCGACGACGCCGGTCTGCAGCGATGTATAGACGCTGCCGAACGGCATATGCACGATCTGGGCGCCATAAGCCGGAAATGTAGTGTCCTCGGTCGGCGTCGCCTGCACCCGCACCTTGAGGCCTTTCATGTCGGCGACGCTCTTGATCTCGCGCTTGGAATAGATGCTGCGCAGGCCAAGCGTCGACAGCGCGATGACGCGCGCGCCCTGCACGGTTTCCGATATCATCGCCTTGACGGCCTTTGACAGCTCGGGGTCCGCGATCGCCTTGACCAGGTGCGCTTCGGAACGGAACAGGAAATGCATCGACATCACGCCGGCCTGCGGCGACAGCGTCGCGGCATTGGCCGAGGATGAAATGCAGAACTCGACGTCGCCGGATTTGACGAGCTGCAGCACCTGCGGCTCCTGCCCGAGCTGCGCGCCGGGATACTGGTCGATCAGCATGGTACCCTTGCTCAATTCCTTGAGCTTGTCGGCGAAGATATCGCCGAGAATGCCATAGCCCGTGGTCTTCGGCTGGTCGTAGGCGAAACGATAATGCTTTGCCTCTTGCGCCGATGTCGGCACGCTCGCGGCCGCCATGATGGCGGATGCGGCCATGGCCGCAGCGAAAATCCGTCGCAGATTGCTCATTGTCTCCCCTCCCGATGTCTGAATTTTTCTTTGATCATCCCATCGGGGTTGTCGGGATGTCAATCAAACAAAGGGCGGCGACGCAAATGCGAGATGGCTGCGCTGAGCAGCACGCACTACCGTCATCCTGAGGAGCCGCGCTCTCGCGCGGCGTCTCGAAGGATGGCTGCCAGCACCGGGGCTGTCATCCTTCGAGGCTCGCCGTAGAGGCTCGCACCTCAGGATGACGATCCGCCAACCCGCATGAAATCGAAATCGCAGCCTTCATCGGCCTGCAGGATGGTTTCGTTGAACAGATGCGCGTAGCCGCGACGCGCCCATTCCGGCGTGGGCGGCAGCTTCAGCGCCGCGCTGCGTTTTTCGAGTTCGGCGGTATCGACCAGCAGGTCGATGCGTCGTTTTTCGACATCGAGCCGGATCATGTCGCCGGACCTCACCAGCGTCAGCGGACCGCCGACCGCGGATTCGGGCGTGATGTGCAGCACGATGGTGCCGAACGCGGTGCCGCTCATCCGCGCATCCGAGATCCGCACCATGTCTTTCACGCCCGCGCGCAACAGCTTTCGCGGGATCGGCAGGTAGCCCGCCTCCGGCATGCCCGGCGCGCCCTTGGGGCCGGCATTGCGCAGCACCAGCACGTCGTCGGCGGTCACGTCCAGCGCGGGATCGTCGACCCGCAGCGTCATATCCTCCACCGACTCGAACACCACAGCGCGGCCGGTATGCTGCAGCAGCTTTGGGCTCGCCGCCGAATGTTTGATGACGGCGCCGCGCGGGGCGAGATTGCCATGCAGCACCGCCATCGCGCCTTCCGGCTTGATCGGATTCTTCCGCGGCCGGATCGCGTCCTGTCCCGGCACTTCCTCGGCCGCTGCGACCACATCGCGCAGCGTCGCACCGGTGATAGTTTTGGCATCGAGATCGAGCAGCTCACCGAGCTGTGCCATCAGTTTGGGCACGCCGCCGGCATGATGGAAATGCTCCATGTAATGCTCGCCCGAGGGTTTCAGGTCGATCAGAACAGGCACTTCGCGGCCGAGCTTGTCGAAGGCTTCGAGATCGATGCGATGTTCGGTGCGGTTGGCGATCGCGGTCAGATGAATGAGCCCGTTGGTCGACCCGCCAATCGCCTGCAGCACCACCTGCGCGTTCCGGAACGATGATTTCGTCAGCACCTCGCTCGGCTTCGGTCCCTTCGCCACCGCCATCGCGGCGGCGACCTTGCCGCTAGCCTCTGCCAAACGGAAACGCTCGGCATGCGGCGCCGGAATCGTCGCACTCATCGGCAGCGACAGTCCGAGCGCCTCGGTGATGCAGGCCATGGTGGACGCCGTACCCATCACCATGCAGGTGCCGACCGACGGCGCGAGCCGGCCGTTGACCGCTTCGATCTCGACGTCGTCGATTTCGCCGGCGCGATATTTCCCCCACAGCCGGCGGCAATCGGTGCAGGCGCCCAGCACCTCGCCCTTGTGATGGCCGACCACCATCGGCCCGACCGGGATCACCACCGTCGGCAGGTCGGCGGACACTGCAGCCATGATCTGCGCCGGCAGCGTCTTGTCGCAGCCGCCGATCACCACCACGGCGTCCATCGGCTGCGCCCGGATCATCTCCTCGGTATCCATCGCCATCAGATTGCGCAGATACATCGAGGTCGGATAGGCAAAACTCTCGGCGATCGAGATGGTCGGAAACACCATCGGCATGGCGCCGGTCAGCATCACGCCGCGCTTCACCGCCTCGATGATCTGGGGCACGTTGCCGTGACAGGGATTGTAGTCGCTGTAGGTGTTGGTGATGCCGACAATCGGGCGGTTCAGCGCGTCGTCGGAATAGCCCATCGCCTTGATGAAGGCTTTTCGCAGGAACAGCGAAAAGCCGGCGTCCCCGTAGCTCGTCAGTCCCTTGCGAAGTCCGTCAGCCATTTTCTTGGTTTCCTGTCGTCTGATCCGCACTAAAGGAGTCCAGCCAATTATTGTCAATATCCGATCTTGGAGTCGCCAAATCACATAATTTGGCGCCAAAAGAGCCGCCATTATTGACAATAGAGGCCGGACCGTGCTGATTTCCGGCAATGAACCGAAGTGAACACCCATGAAGCCGCAAGCTTCTCAGCCGGAAACCTCGACGCTGACGCGCGAGGAAGAACAGGCCGAGGTGATCCGAAGGCTGGAGGAGGACATCATCTTCGGCCGCTTCGCGCCGGGCTCGCGGCTGGTCGAGGACACGCTGATGGGCCGCTACGGCGCCAGCCGGCATTTCGTCCGACAGGCGCTGTTCCAGCTGGAGCGCCAGGGTATCGTGCTGCGCGAAAAGAACATCGGCGCCACCGTGCGGTTCTATTCGGCCGAGGAAGTGCGGCAGATCTATGAGGTGCGGGAAATGCTGACGCGGCAGGCGGCGCTGATGATCGCGCTACCCGCGCCGCCTGCGCTGATCGAACAACTCACCGAATTGCAGCGGGAATATTGCGCCAGGGCCGACGCGCAGGATCTGCGCGGCATCCATGAAGCCAACGACGCCTTCCACGTCGCGCTGTTTTCCGCCAGCGGCAATCCCTATCTGGTGCGCTCGCTGCAGGACTATATGAATCTGACGCTGCCGATGCGCGCGAAAAATCTCGCCGACAGAGAGGGACTGGCGCTGTCGCGCCGCCAGCACGAATTCATGATCGAACTGCTGCGCGGCCGCGACAGCTGGGGGCTGGCGCAACTCTGCGTCGATCATATTCAATTCAGCAAGTCGGATTATCTCGGACGGATCGGGGCGGGCTAGCCGCCGTCATTCCGGGGCGCGCGAAGCACGAACCCGGAATCTCGAAGTGATTGAGGGATCGCAAAATAACATCAAGATTCCGGGTTCGCGCTTCGCGCGCCCCGGAATGACGCGAAAACTATTTCAAGTCGATAATCCGGCTCCTGTCGCCGTCGAACTCCATGCCGCAGAACGCGCCGCCCTGGTAGAAGTCGCCGACCGGATCGGGCGGCAGTTTGGCCTGCTCGGCCATCGCATGCTCGCGAAAATCCTCCGCCCGGCCGGTCGGGCGATAGCCGAGGTCGTAGGCGCGGTGGTTGTCCCACCAGGAGCGCTCGTTGTTGGAGGCGCCGTAGAAAATCTCGAAATGGATGTCGGGATGATCGAGCCCGATCCGGCAGAGCTGCACCAGGTCTTCCGGCTTCAGCCAGATCGCTAGCCGGCGATGATCGAGCGGCTTGTCGCCGAAATTGCCGATCCGGATACAGGTCACCCCAAGCCCGTGTTTGTCGGCATAGAGCGCGCCGACCGCTTCGCCAAACACCTTGCTGACGCCGTAGCGGCTGTCGGGGCGAGCGGTCACATCGGTGCCGATCCGGTGATAGCGCGGATAGAAGCCGACCGCGTGGTTCGACGACGCGAACACCACCCGCTTGACGCCCTTTTTCCGCGCCGCCTCAAACAGATTGTAGCAGCCGATGATGTTGGACTGCAGGATCGAATCCCAGGGGCCTTCGACCGAATAGCCGCCGAAATGCAGGATACCGTCGACGCCGTCGCAGATCGCCTCGACCTGCGCCGGATCGGACAATTCGGCGGCCTTGAATTTTTCGCCCCTGCCGAGATCGGCGGGCGCCTTCAGGTCGCTCAGCAGCAGGTCCGGATAGATCGGCGGCAGCAGTTTTCGCAAGGACGTGCCGATCCCCCCCGATGCGCCGGTCATCAATATGCGTGGCATTTCATCCCTCGTTCATGCGACCGATTTGCGGTCGTTCACCGACAGTGATAGCAAACCAGAACGGCAGGAAACGCAACAGCAACGAGAACAGCAAATGTCCGAGGCAAAATCCCCCCGCGCCGGCTGGCAGCCGGCGACCTATTATCCCGATCCGGCGATCCACGCGCTCGATCCCAGGTTCGAGAAATACTGGCTGAAGCTTTCGGCGGTGGAACGGCTCACCACCGGCCTGCGCTGGGCCGAAGGGCCGGTGTGGTTCGGCGACGGCCGCTATTTGTTGTGCAGCGACATTCCGAACCAGCGCATCGTCAAATGGGAAGAGGAAACCGGCGCGGTCAGCGTGTTCCGAAAGCCGTCGAATTTCGCCAACGGCAACACCCGCGACCGCCAGGGGCGGCTGGTCACCTGCGAGCATGGCGGACGCCGCGTGGTGCGGACCGAATATGACGGTTCGATCACGGTGCTGATGGATTCCTTCGAGGGCAAACGGCTGAATGCGCCGAACGATGTCGTGGTAAAATCCGACGGCTCGATCTGGTTCACCGATCCGTTCTTCGGCCTGCTCGCCAATTACGAGGGCTACAAGGCCGAGCCCGAGATCGACATGAATGTCTACCGGATCGACGGTCAAACCTTAAAGGCCACCATCGTCGCCGAGGGAATCCTCGGGCCGAACGGGCTGTGCTTCTCGCCGGACGAAAAGATCCTCTACATCATCGAGTCGCGCGGCGAGCCGACCCGCAAGATCCTCGCCTATAACGTGTCGGCAAAGGGCGACACCATCTCCAACAAGCGCGTTCACGTCGATGCCGGCCCCGGCACGCCTGACGGCATGCGCTCCGACATCGACGGCAATCTGTGGTGCGGCTGGGGCATGGGCGATCCCGAGCTCGACGGCGTCGTGGTGTTCGCGCCCGACGGCGTCATGATCGGCCGCATCGCGCTGCCCGAGCGCTGCGCCAATCTCTGTTTCGGCGGACTCAAGCGCAACCGCCTGTTCATGGCCGCGAGCCAGTCGATCTACGCGCTGTACGTGAACACCCAGGGCGCGCCGGGGGGATAGGTCTTTGGCGTCATCCTGAGGTGCGAGCCCCCTCTTGGGCGAGCCTCGAAGGATGACTGGCTCGGCGCCTGCGGCCATCCTTCGAGGCGCGCAAGCCAGCGGCGCAATTGCGCCGCCGAGCGCACCTCAGGATGACGGCGTTAGTTGCTGCAACAAAACAAAAAACGCCGGAGCGGATTTTCATCCGCTCCGGCGCTGCAGCTATCACAAAACCTACGCCGCGTTGTAGCCGGCGACCGCCTTGACCTCGAGATATTCCTCAAGCCCGTATTTGCCCCATTCGCGGCCGTTGCCGGACTGCTTGTAGCCGCCGAACGGCGCGGTGCGGTCGTTCGGCACGCCCTGCAGATTGACGTTGCCGGCGCGGATGCGGCGGCCGACCCGGCGCGCGGTCTCGACCGTGTCGGCGGTGACGTAACCGGCAAGGCCATACGGCGTGTCGTTGGCGATCTTGACGGCTTCCTCCTCGTCCTTGGCGCCGAGGATGGTGAGCACCGGCCCGAAGATTTCTTCCCGCGCGATCGTCATATCGTTGGTGACGTCGGCAAAAATGGTCGGGCGCACATAGAAGCCCTTGTTGACGCCCTCGGGCAGGCCGGGGCCGCCGGTGACCAAAGTGGCGCCTTCCTCGATGCCCTTCTGGATCAGCTTCTGGATCTTGTCCCACTGGATGCGGGACACGACGGGGCCGATGGTGGTGCCTTCGGCGCGGGGATCGCCGGCCTTGGTCTTGTCGGCGACGGCCTTGGCGATGGCGGCGACTTCCTTCATCTTCGACAGCGGCACGATCATCCGCGACGGCGCGTTGCAGGATTGGCCGGAGTTGTTGAACATGTGCATGACGCCGCCGGTCACCGCCTTGGTGAGGTCGGCGCCTTCCAGGATGACGTTCGGCGACTTGCCGCCGAGTTCCTGGCTGACGCGCTTGACGGTCGGCGCGGCGCGCTTGGCGACATCGACGCCGGCCCGGGTCGAGCCGGTGAACGAGATCATGTCGATGTCGGGATGCTCGCTCATGGCGGCGCCGACCTCGGGGCCGAGCCCGTTGACCAGGTTGAACACGCCCTTCGGCACGCCGGCTTCGTGCAGGATTTCCGCGAAAATCAAGGCCGAGGACGGGGTGAATTCGGATGGCTTCAGGATCATGGTGCAGCCGGCGGCGAGCGCGGGCGCGACCTTGCAGGCGATCTGGTTCAAGGGCCAGTTCCACGGCGTGATCATGCCGATGACGCCGACGGGCTCGCGCACCACCACCGCCGAGCCGATCGCCTCCTCGAAGTGGTAGTTCTTGAGAACGTCCAGCGTGGCGGCGATGTGGCCGAGGCCGGCGCCGGCCTGCAGCCGTTCCGCCATCGGCAGCGGCGCGCCCATCTCGTCGGACACGGCGGCGCCGATGTCCTTCATGCGGCCCTTGTAAATCTCGATGATCCTGGACAGCAGCGCGACGCGCTCCTCGCGGCTGGTCTGCGAATAGGTCTCGAACGCGCGGCGCGCGGCGGCGACCGCCTTGTCGACATCGGCCTT
Organism: Bradyrhizobium sp.; assembly: GCF_035484855.1. Classification (GTDB taxonomy): domain Bacteria; phylum Pseudomonadota; class Alphaproteobacteria; order Rhizobiales; family Xanthobacteraceae; genus Bradyrhizobium. The sequence goes on along the minus strand of NZ_DATHOP010000259.1, from coordinate 3,523 downwards.
GGAGCCGAGCGCAACCTCATACATCGCCTCTTCGGTCGCGGGATTGACGACGGGCGTGGACTTCTTGACGACCGGATCGACCCAGGCGCCATCGATATAGAATTGCATGCGGTTGACCATCGCGAACCTCTTGATTTCGGGGGTATGGATTAAGGGAACGAAGCGTTCGGCAAGCATCCTTGCACGAAACCCCGGACAATTGAACCCGCCATATGCGGGATGCCGCATTGCGGCAGACACTACATATAAAGTGAGCGGTGTGAAGGAAGCAAGACGGCGGTCGTCGCCCCGGCGAACGCCGGGGCCCATAACCACCGCTGCCTGCCGTTTAAGGAAGCCGTCGACTATCCAGCAAGACAACAACCGCCGCGGCGTATGGGCCCCGGCGTTCGCCGGGGCGACGGCCGAGAAATCACACCGCCATCTTGCGGTGCCGGACCGGCGCTCCCGCCGTCAGAGCTTCCGCCGCATCGATGATCGCATTGGCGTCGATGCCGTGGTGGCGGTAGAGGTCGTCAATCGTGCCGGTCTGGCCAAAATGCTCGACGCCGAGCGCCTCGACGCGGTGGCCACGGACGCTGCCGAGCCAGCCGAGCGTTGCCGGATGACCGTCGATCACGGTGACGATGCCGCAGTCGCGCGACAGCGGCGCCAGCAGTTTTTCGATATGGCTGAGATGCTGGAGGCCACGGCGGTCGCGGCGCAATTGCCGCGCCGCGGTCCAGCCCGAATGCAGCCGGTCGGCTGAGGTGATCGCCAACAACCCGACATCCCGTCGGCTCTCGCCGACAAACCCTGTCGCCTCGATCGCCTCGGGCGCGACCGCGCCGGTATAGGCGATCACGGCTTCGCAGTTCTCGCCGGGCTTGCGCAGCCAATAGGCGCCATCGGTGATGGCTTTTTGCAGGTCCGGCGTGATCATGCGCTGCGGCTGCTCGATGGTGCGGGTGGAAAGCCGCAAATAGACCGCGCCGCCGTCGGCGCCTTCGCGCTGCATGTGGCCAAAACCCCAAGCCATGATGACGGCAAGTTCGTCGACGAAGGCCGGTTCGAACGATGCGAGCCCGTCCTGCGCCATGCCGATCAGGGGCGTTGCGATCGACTGATGCGCGCCGCCCTCCGGCGCAAGCGTAATGCCCGACGGCGTCGCCGCCACCATGAAGCGCGCGTCCTGGTAACAGGCGTAGTTCAGCGCATCGAGGCCACGCTCGATGAAGGGATCGTACAGCGTTGCGATCGGCAGCAGCCGCTCGCCGTTGATGGCATGCGACAGGCCGAGCGCCGACATCAGGATGAACAGGTTCATCTCGGCGATGCCGAGTTCGATATGTTGTCCCTTCGGCGAAAAATCCCAGTTGAAGGTCGAGGGAATCTTCTCGCTGCGGAACAGGTCGGCCTTCTCGGCGCGGGCGAACAGGCCGCGGCGGTTGACCCAGGCGCCGAGATTGGTCGAGACCGTGACGTCGGGCGAAGCCGTGACGATGCGCGCGGCGAGCTCGCTGTCGCCGCGCGCGATTTCGTTGAGCACGAGCCCAAAACCCTGCTGCGTCGACATGACCGGCGCCGGCTTGAACGCAAGCCGCTCTGGCACCTGGATGGTGGGCGCCTCGAGGCGGCGCCGGCCGTCGCGATTGAACGCCGCCTGGCTAAGAAACGCCCCCAACTCCGCAGGGGCTTGCGAAAGTCCTTCGAACTTTTCCCATTCATAACCGGGGCGGATATTCTGCGCCGCGCGCCATTTCTCCATCTGCGCAACCGTCATCAAGCCGGCATGATTGTCCTTGTGGCCCTGGAACGGCAGGCCGACGCCCTTGATGGTGTAGGCGATGAAGCAGACCGGGCGATCGTGATCGATCGCTTCAAAGGCCTCGACCATGCTGGCCATGTCGTGTCCACCCAAATTGGACATCAGCGCCAGCAATTCGTCGTCGCTGCGCCGCGCGATCAGTTGCGTGACCTTCCCCTGATCGCCGATCTCGTCTTCGAGATGCCTGCGGAAGGCGGCGCCGCCCTGGAAGCACAGCGCCGCATACATCGCGTTCGGGCAGGCGTCGATCCATTTCCGCAACGCCTCGCCGCCGGGTTCGGCGAACGCCGCCTGCATCAGGGTGCCATATTTCACGATCACCACGTCCCAGCCGAAATTCCGGAACATGGATTCGAATTTTTCCCACAGCCCTTCGCGCACCACGGCGTCGAGACTCTGGCGGTTATAGTCGACCACCCACCAGGTGTTGCGCAAGCCGTGCTTCCATCCCTCCAGCAGCGCCTCGAAGATGTTGCCCTCGTCCATCTCGGCATCGCCGACGAGTGCGATCATCCGCCCCTCCGGGCGGTCCTTCATCCAGCCGTGCGACTTGACGTAGTCCTGCACCAGCGAGGCGAATAGCGTTTGCGCGACGCCGAGGCCCACCGATCCCGTGGAGAAATCGACGTCGTCGGTATCCTTGGTGCGCGAGGGATAGGACTGCGCGCCCTTGTAGCCTCGGAAATCTTCCAGCTTGGCGCGGGTCTGGCGGCCGAACAGATACTGGATGGCGTGAAACACCGGGCTTGCATGCGGTTTCACCGCGACGCGATCCTGCGGCCGCAATACGGAAAAATACAGCGCCGACATGATGGTGGCGAGCGAGGCCGAGGAAGCCTGATGGCCGCCGACCTTGAGGCCATCGCTATTGGGGCGGATGTGGTTGGCGTGATGGATAGTCCACGACGACAACCACAGCACCTTGCGCGCCAGCGCGGACAGCATTTCGAGGCGTGCGGGCTCGATCGGCATGGCGGTACTCCAGCCACAGGGATGATGCTGGATGTTAACGCCACCGTATCAATCAAAAATCTCAAATTTCAGCGGCATACCCGCCAATATTGGGATAAATTACCAATTCTATCCCCATCATCCCGAGTTTATCCCAATGCATGCCCTTGATACCATCGACCGCAAAATCCTCGCCATCCTGCAATCCGACGGCCGCACCACCATGCAGGAGCTTGCGGACAAGGTCGGCCTGTCGGTGTCGCCCTGCCACCGCCGGGTCAGACTGATGGAAGAGCGCGGCGTGATCTCTCGCTATATCGCAACCGTCGACCAGAAATCGCTGGGGCTGCATGTCAGCGTCTTCATCTCCATCAAGCTGGCGCGGCAGAAGGAGGAAGACCTCAACCGCTTTGCCAAGGCGATCTCGAAATGGGACGAGGTGCTGGAATGTTATCTGATGACGGGCAACCGCGACTATCTCCTGCGCGTGGTCGCCGCCGACCTGTCGTCCTACGAGGCGTTCCTGAAGAACAAGCTGACGCGGCTCGACGGCATCGCCTCAATCGAATCGAGCTTTGCATTGAGCCAGGTGAAATATTCGATCGCGCTGCCGGTGTGATTCTTCGTCGTCCCGGCCTTGAGCCGGGATCTACCGTGTTGCATGTCAAGTGGCGGAGGCGCCTTTCCAGGGCTGGCCTGACCTGAGCACGGCGTTGGCGAAGACGACGAGGCGTCGGAGCACGGCGATGAGGGCAACTTTGGGCG
>NZ_DATHOP010000258.1:0-2075 GCF_035484855.1 Bradyrhizobium sp. | reverse complement strand
ACCGTATCGACGATTTCCGGCAGCACCGCGATCGAGGAGGGCGCGCCGTCGAGTTGACGGCCGCCATGGTTGGAGACCACCAGCGCCTGCGCGCCGCTCTTGGCGGCCTCATTGGCGTCCTCGACATCGAGGATGCCCTTCAGGATCAGCTTGCCCGGCCAGATGCTGCGGATCCACTCGACATCCTTCCAGTTCAGCGTGGTGTCGAACTGCGACGCGGTCCAGGTCGAGAGCGCGGTGATGTCGTCGGTGCCCTTGAGATGGCCGACCAGATTACCGAAGGTGCGACGCTTGCCGCGCAGCACGCCGGCCACCCAGGCCGGCTTGGTGGCGAAATCGAAAAACTTCGACACGGTCCATTCCGGCGGCACCGTCATGCCGTTCTTGATGTCGGCGTGGCGCTGCCCGATCACCTGCAGGTCGACCGTCAGCACCAATGCGCTGCACCTCGCCGCGATGGCGCGCTCGATCAGTTCCTTGATGAAGCCGCGGTCCTTCATGACATAGAGCTGAAACCAGAATGGCTTGTCGACATTGGCGGCGACGTCCTCGATCGAACAGATCGACATCGTGCTCAGCGTGTAGGGGATGCCGGCGGCCTGCGCGGCGCGGCAGGCATGGATTTCGCCGTCGCCATATTGCATGCCGGTGAGTCCGACCGGCGCCAGGATCAAGGGCAGCGCGGCGGGCTCGCCGAGAATCGTGGTGGAGAGATCGCGTTTCGACACATCGACCAGGATGCGCTGGCGAAACTTGATCTGCTGCAGGTCGTCGCGATTGGCGCGCAACGTCTCCTCGGAATAGGAGCCGCGGTCGGCATAGTCGAAAAATGCCTTCGGCACCTTTCGCTTGTGAACCTGACGCAGGTCTTCGATACAGGTGATGTGCTTCATGGACGTTCCCGGCCCCTTCTATTATTGCCTTCTTGTATTTTCCCGCCTGGCAGTCATCTAGCATGGTTGGGCCATCCGCCAAACGCCGGGGCAGAACGGCATGCCACGAGGAGGTCGTCTCATGACCGCACCACGCTCGAAGCCCGAAAAGGTCGACGACGGCGAGAAGCGCCGGCTCGACCAGGCGCTGGAGGAGGGGCTGGAGGAGACCTTTCCGGCTTCCGATCCCGTCAGTGTCACCCAGCCGTCGCCCTCGAAGGTGGACCATCACGTCAGGCGCAAGGACCAGCACTAGCTCGCTCGCCACCCTACGGCCGGCATTATACATGCGTTAACAATGTGTTAAGTGCGGGGAACCGGAGCGGCGGCCGGTAACCGTTCATCATATTTTTTGAAGCCATTTTAGCTCCGAAGGCATTATAACCGCTCGACACGCCATGTCTGGCGGGCGTTCGAGGCTTGTCGCCGTCGGTTAAGCGGCCTCGATAGCTGTTGGGGGGACCATGAGCCGCAAATATTTCGGGACCGATGGGATTCGCGGCCGTGCCAACGGCCTGATCACGCCGGAGCTGGCGCTCAAGGTAGGCCAGGCGGCGGGGCTGGTGTTTCAGCGCGGCGAGCATCGCCACCGCGTCGTCATCGGCAAGGATACGCGGCTGTCCGGCTACATGATCGAATACGCCATGGTCGCAGGCTTCACCTCGGTCGGCATGGACGTGCTGCTGCTCGGCCCGATGCCGACGCCGGCGGTGGCGATGCTGACCAAGTCGATGCGCGCCGATCTCGGCGTGATGATTTCCGCATCGCATAATCTGTTCGAGGACAACGGCATCAAGCTGTTCGGCCCGCAGGGCTTCAAATTGTCCGACGACGTCGAAAAGCAGATCGAGCAGCTGATGGATGAATCGCTCGACAAGCGCCTGGCGCAGAGCGCCAGTCTCGGGCGCGCCCGCCGTATCGACGGCGTTCATGACCGCTATATCGAATTCGCCAAGCGCACGCTGCCGCGCGATCTCAGCCTCGACGGGTTGCGCGTGGTGGTCGATTGCGCCAACGGCGCGGCCTACAAGGTGGTGCCGGAAGCGCTGTGGGAGCTGGGCGCCGACGTGATTTCCATCGGCGTCGAGCCCGATGGATTCAACATCAACAAGGAATGCGGCTCTACCTCGCCGGAAGCACTGA
>NZ_DATHOP010000257.1:0-8582 GCF_035484855.1 Bradyrhizobium sp. | reverse complement strand
CTCGCGTCTCCGGCGAGATGTACGAAAACAACCCGCCCTGATCCGTAAAACTGCCCCGCATGCGAGCCCCCGACGATTCATGATATACATTGAATCATCAACCGTAGGCCCTGACGAGGGCTTTTTCAGCAGACTGCTAGGTTTCTTATTTGACGCGTTTTCTTGACGCGAACCGGTGGCCACTTCGCTGGAAAACGCTCTACCGCTTCAACCGCGATTTGATCTTGGCGTCGATCTCCTCGAACGACATCGCGCCCTTGAGCATTTCACCGTTGACGAAAAAGGTCGGCGTCGCGTCGACCTTCAGTTTCTCGAAGGCAAAATTCTCGTCGTCCTTGATCTTGTCGAGCAGCGCCTGATCCTTTTCGCAGGCCTCGAGGGCCTCTTCGCTCATCGCCGATTGCTGCCTGCCGATCTGCAGCAGCGTATCCTTGGTATTCGCCATCAGCTGTTCCTGCGCCTTGAACAGCGCGTCGACCGCGTCGAAATATTTTCCGGCATCGGTGCCGGCGATGCAGCGCGCCAGCATCGAGGCGGCCGCGGCCTTGATGTCGAGCGGGAATTCCCGGAACACGAAACGCACCTTGCCGGTGTCGATGTATTTCGACTTCAGCATCGGAAACACGTTTTGCTCGAATGCCGCGCAATGCGGGCAGCTCATCGAGGCGTATTCGATGATCGTCACCGCGGCCTTTGGCTCGCCGAGCGCCATGTCGGGCAGCGACATCGGCCTGGCCAGCAGCGCCGCAATGGCGTCCTGCGCCATCGCGCCGTCGATCAGCCGCAAGGGCGCGGGCAGGGCGAGAGCCGCAAGTCCGGCGAACGGGAGAGCGGTTGCAAGGGTGCGGCGGCTGACCATCGGGCGGGCGGGTTCCTGAGGCGGCACGGGGTGCGCGCTCTCAATAGCAGCCGCCCGGTCGGCTTGAAACGGCCATTGTCGCAAAATGCGGGCCCGCAAGACCCGCATGCGAAGAAATTCCAACATCAAAGGCGCTGGCGTCCGGAACGAAGAAGGGCGAGAGGACGCGCCGGTTACAGCCAGCCGGCCCCGAGATTGACGCCGAAGCTGATCAGATAGAACGAGGCGACCAGGCCAACGCCGCAGAACAGCGCGACGGCGCTCGGCGAACGATCCTTGTCCCCGGTCGAAACCGACGTCGAATCAAAAGAAATAATGGTCATGGCAACCCCCCAATTGTTGTGGCCCTGAAAGGCAGGCCGCAAGGGTTGTAGGCTCGAAAAGTTTATGGCCGATTGCCGGGCATCGTTAACCGAATCGCAACATGAGCCGCGAAACAGCGGTCCGGATCAGGCCTTTGAGGTGCGTAGCACCGTGGCGATGGTCCTGGCCGTCATGGCGGCCCGATCGGAGGCGCGCTCGGCTTCCAGCCGATCCCTGGCGCGCTCTTCGATCAAGAGATCGATCAGCGCCATCCGCTTGTTCTCGTCGATCGCCTCCGCCAGCAGTCTTCGATAGCGATGGTAGTCGAATCCCGCATCCTTACTCATCTCACGCCCCCGCGCACATACAGAGGCCGAGTGTTTCTCAACCCGCGCGGGAGTGCAACAGATTTGCGACCGCTGTGGACAAGGGAGGGTGCGGGCGCGTGGCCGTCGGCGATTCCCCTAACCGGAGGCGACGGAGCCTATTTGGGCTGATCGGCCTTCGGCCGCGCGGCTTCCTCCGCACGGGCAGCCATCCAGGCATCGTATTCGGGGGTGCCGCGCCGCGGTGGTACGCCAGCCGGTTCCCCACCCAACCAGTGAGGCATGTCCGCGATCGTTTCGCCCGGGGTCTTGCCGGCGCAGGACGACAACAAGAGCACGGCAAAGCAGAACAAGACCGATTTGAGCCTGGGGGAGGAACCATTCATCCAGGGCTGTTGGCACCGCAATGCGGCGAAGGCAGTGCGCAATCATGGCGGGGGTGAGGTGTCCGCCGAGCCGATGTCCAGCGCGAGCTTGTGAAATTCTGATTATCTCCGGCAAATGTACAAGCCGGGTCCTCGAAAGAAAAAGCCCCGGACAATGCCGGGGCTTTGAATTGCGGGTGACGGCGAGAAATCAGTATTTCGCGACCACCGCGGGACCGTCCCAGTGGAATTTGTAGTTCACGCCGACCAGCACAGTCTGGGAGACCGGTTTCACGTTCAACGTCTCGCCAGTCGGCACCAAACCGGGAGCGGCGACGAAATGCTGCCCGGACTGGTCTTCGATCCAATAATAATTCCATTCCGCGAATACCGACCAATTGGGGGTAAACATGTATTCGGCGCCGACGCCAACGGTCATTCCGGGCAGGTTGTAGCTGGCGGACTCGGAGAGCGCGCCGCTCGGCTGGTACACCACGTTGCGATTTTGCGAGAACGCCATGCCGCCCTGGGCGTAACCGAGGAATTGCGGCGTCCAGAGGTAGCCGATCCTGCCGGTCGCTGTGCCGATGGATTGAAGGTTGTTGGTTTCCGAGAAAGTCGGGAAGTCTGTCAAGGCGTGCCGGCCGTTGATGTTGCTGAAGTCGAACATACCCCGCACGCCGAACACCAGATCCTTGCCGGCCATGAAGTCGCAGCCGGCCTGAACGCCGCCGATCACGCCGCTGTCGTTTTCGCGGCCGTAGTTCGCGGGATCGGGACCGATCCCGTCTGCCGTTACCCGCGTCGTATCCACCCGGTTCCAGCCGCCGCCGACGTTGCCGCCGATGTAGCAGCCCTGCCAGTTGTACATCATCGGTGCGACGAGCGGCGGTGCCTTGACCGGCAAGTCTGCAGCCGAAGCCGCGCCCGTTGCGGCCAGACCCAACAAGACCGCTGCTGCGAAAACCAATCTCGTATGTCGACGCATGTAATCCCCCTGCACGGCCGTTCGGCCAATCTCGATTCCTGACAGAATTGTTAAATTGAATGTCCGACTTGTGCGACTGCGAAATGAATTATCCCGGTGCTTCAAATGCATTTTCCGCGCGCGCGTTGCTTGCTCGCGACATCGCAAGCCGTTTCAAAAAATAGAAAAATAATATTTTTTGGAAACAGCGAACCCGGCGCCGCCGTGCGGACATCGAGGTCGCCGTCTTGCTTATGCGAGGGATTCCCGTCCCGTCACAAGAGATCTTTTCGCGCATTGACGGGGCGATGTCGTCGATCGACGTGCGATCGCGTGAAACCGCCGATCGCTTCATGTGCGGCGCGCCTTTTCTATGAAATCGCTATTTGATCGTCGCACGATTTAGCGCGTCGTCATCGGCTCGCAACGCACGGCAAGAACCCGGGGTGGACGGCAATGGCCTCTGTCAATTGCGTCCGCGAGTCCGCCAGACGAAAAAAATGAACACGGCGATCACGCCGGCGACAATCAACATCCAGTTCTGACCGTCGAAACCCAGCAAGTTGAAATGCCCCACCAGAAACTGCACCGTTTCCGCCCTCAATATTTGCAGAGTTGGTCCTTTGCTTGGGCAGTTTTAGCATTTTGAGGAGAAAAATATATTATTTTCCTATCTGTGAGGTCGCGGATCGGCCGCGGGATTTGCTGACATTTCAGGAAGGATTAGTGTGCATCGCAACGCGGGCCAAATCGCAACGCGAAATAACCTGCGGCGGGGATTCTCAAGTCCAAACTGAATGGCTACCAGCCCGTCCCTCGACCACAATTCGACCGGATATCGGATCAGTCCACCGAACTTTCCTCGAAGCGGGACTGAAGGCGATAGCCGACGCCCGACTCGGTCACCAGAAGCCGCGGATGATTGGGATCGGTTTCGATCTTCTGCCGCAGCTTGCGAACGAGAATTCGCAGATACTGGATGTTGTCCCTCTGATTGCCGGTCCAGATCTCCTTCAGCAATTGATCGTGCGTCACCACGAGGCCGACATGCGTCGCCAGAATGTGGAGCAGGCGATACTCCTTCCTGGTCAGTCTGATCTGGTTGCTGTTGAGCGATACCGTCCGGGCAACCAGATCGATCGAGAGGGCGCCGGCCGTCACGACGGGACTCTCGGTTGCGGTCTTGAAATATCGCCGCAGGGCGGCCTCGCTGCGCGCAAGCAGTTCCGCCATGCCGAACGGCTTGACGACGTAATCGTCGGCTCCCGCCTGCAGAAGTCTGACCTTCTCGTCCTCGCCCGACACCACAGACAGGACAATGACCGGCACGTTCGACCATGACCGGAGCCGGTCGAGAACCTCGGTGCCATGGAGGTCGGGCAGCGCCAGATCGAGGATAATGATGTCGGGAGCGCTGAAAGTTGCCGCCTTCAGTCCATCGGCAGCGTTCTCGGCCTCGATCACCGAAAAGCCCTGCAGTTCAAATCCGGCGCGAAGAAACCGTCTTATCTTCGGCTCGTCGTCAATGAGAAGCACGACATTGCTGGGTTTATTCATCCATGAAATCCGTCAGCTCAGAAGGTTTTGCCAGAGAGGAGGGCAGGGCGATGGTGGCCGTCGTTCCCTGTCCGGGTCCCCGGCTCGCAATTTCGATCGTTCCACCGTTGGCGCGAACAAAGGTGGAGGCAATCCAGAATCCGAGGCCGGAGCCGGGAACGCTCGCCTCATGGCGCTGGCTCCGGAATGACCGGCGGCCGAGTTGTCGCTGGTCGTCCGGCGTCATGCCGACGCCCTGATCGGAAATCGACAGCGTGACGCGTCCCTGCTCGCCGCGTGCCTGGACCGAGATCGTCGAGCCGGACGGCGAGTATTTGGCCGCATTTTCGAGAAGCTGGCCGCAGGCTTCCGCGATCAAACCGGAATCGACGTGGACCAGCGGCAAGTCCTCGGCGAACGCGGTCTCGATACTGTGCGCCGCCAGCTTGCGCGACCTTCCCCGGATCGCTGCGTTGACGATGTCTCTCGCATCCGCCCATTCGAGACGCGGGTTGACGCCGCCGGCGGTGACCAGGGTCGCATTGAGGAGATTCTGGATGAAGCCATCGAGGTGGGCCGCCTCGTCGGAGATCGCCTCCACCAGCGGACGAATCCGGATGTCGTTGCGGACGATGAGCATCGAATCGAGCACGCTTGCCGAACCGCGGATGGCCGCCAGCGGCGTGCACAATTCATGCGAAAGCGTGCCGTGGAAGGCATCTCGCAACAGCTGCCCCTGCAGGTGCAGCCTGGCATCCGCAATCGCCTTCTCGATATCGATGCGCTGAAGCGTGAGCGATACTTCTTCGAGAACGACTTCGACGCGATGCGTCTTGACCGCGACGGCCTTGTCCGAGGCGCCTCCGATGTTGACGGCAACCAGCCCATGAATGGATGTCTCGGAACAAATCGGCCCGAGCAGCCAGACATTCTGGGTCGGTTCGTCGACCAGCGCCTGGGTCGGCGTATCGACCGATGCCGTCATCGCGCTGATGCGCTGGCGCACCGCCTGCGGCACGGCGCCGGCGTCGGGCGGGTCAAAGCCCCCGTCGAACCCGGCCGCGAAGAAGCTGGCTTGCTGACCGAGCGCGCGGGACAGGTATTTCTGAATAGCCGAGATCAGGTCCGATACCGTGAAACAGGCCGCCAGCAGCCGGGAGAATTCGTAGAGCTGCTGGATTTCCTTCTCGCGGCCGCGCAGCGCTTCGGTCTCCTGCCGCAGGCGCGAGGCGAGATTGCTGCTGACCAGCGCCACCACCAGAAACAGCAAAAGGTCGACGACCTCCCCGGGGTCCTCGACCTGAAAGCTGTAGATCGGCGGAAAGAAGAAAAAGTCCGCCGCCGCCATGCCCGCAATCGAGGCCAGCGTGGCGGGCCAGATACCCCATCTCGTGGCGGCGATGATGACGGGTATCAGGTACGCGATCGGAACCAGGTTGGCGGCGACGCTTTGCTCGAGCAGAAGCAGGGGAGCGGTGACTAGGCCGACCAATGCCAAGGCCATTAGCAGAGGCCAAAGGTCCGATCGGAATATCGGATGCGAAAATCGCTCGTGATCCAGACGCAGGTTGCCTCCGATCCCGATGCCGACAGGGCTCGCACCCGTTGCCGCGGGCTTTTCAATCATGAGCAGATCTGGATTCAAGAAATGTGCCTTCGTAGGTCAAGACATCGAGTGATTGTCACCGTGGCGCGCAGCCTCGGCGGAATCACGTACCGGCATCGAACCGACGCGATGACAGCTCACCTTGCGCGACCGGCGACCGCCGACCACGAGGCTTGCAATAAACACCGTTCACCGATTCAACCGTTGCCCCCGATGTCACCAACTACCCAGCGACGCCAGCATTCTCCGAATCGACGTAGAAAATCTATGTTGTTGGCCGGTGCATGAAATAAAAAAGAAATATACTAACGCAATGTCGTCTAGCCGACGCAGGCATCACCTTACAAAAGGCCTCCGGATAAACTCAAACGTGCGAGAAGGCGCGTTGCTATCGCTTCCGTTGCAACGCCGACAAGCCACGCTCGCGACCGCCCATAGCCTCTTCGATTGATCAGGAGTTCAAACCGGCGATGTTACGGCAGCCTGAGGCGACCCTTGGTCCGGTCAGTGCGCAATCGCATTGATGTAGTGCAGGGCCTGCTTTTCGCCTGACAATTCCGGCTTCGAAGCACGGTATAATGCGGCTTCACCGGACGACCGCACCAGGGGCGGCGCCAGCGTCGCGATGGCGGCGGAGCTGATATATTTTGGCGGATAAAGATAGAATTCCATCAGCGGCATATGGCTGCCGCGCGCGTTGCGTCCCAGAATCGCACGCGCGGTCGAGCCGGCATCCGGATAGATGGCGCTCCAGCCGGCGAAGCTGCTCGACAATATTTCCAGCGACAGCAGCGTCGTCGCTATCCGCACGAAACCTTCGTGCGATTTCTTCGCGCTTCTCGTTGTCGAAGCCTTCCTGAGCAGTTGACGAAACTCGCGATTGGTCTCGATGAAGGGACCGAGCCGGGCCTTCCACAGGATATCAGGCAAACAGGCGTAGCCGTGAAGCTCATGATAGCTCTCGATCAGGCTTCGGCATTGTGCCGCCAGGCTGGTCGGCAGAAAACTGAAATCGATATTTTCAGCATTTCCGGCCAGAACCGGATGATCTGCATCATTCGTCGCAAATTCCATCGCAGCGCCCCGCGGTGAGCGAACAAATTTCGCTCAATGCCAGAGCATAGCGAGTCGGTGCATATATCTTCGATGGATAAGCGCGGCGATTTTCATAGAAAAAAAATAGCCGCGACGAGACTCGATCTTCTTCGGCATCGACGAACGGTCGTGTTGGCGTCGGAAATGTAACGCGAAAGACACAGCACGTAAGAAAAGCGTAAGGATGTGTTGCAGTGCGGAGCGTTTTTTTGCCGAAACGTCACGAATTTCGCCGGGAGATTGTGCAAGCCGCGAGGCAACTGACGCTTCCGCGAGCAGTCGGCGTCGAAGAAGTCGTTTCAGCTATTTTATCTTTATGAAACCGCGCGGCAAACCGCATCGATTTTTCCCAAGCTCCCAATGAAAGATCATTCCGAGGGTTAACGGAATCGTGAGAGCGCCTGAAGGCGCCTGTAACAACAGCTTGGGGCAAGACTATGAAAACATTTCTTCTGGCCGGCGTCTCGTTGGCAGTGATCGGTCTGAGCAGCGTCGCGCAAGCTGCGGATCCGGGGACGGGGCCATGCCCCTACGGTGGCGATCCCTACAAGAACTATAACTGTCTCGATGCCTATCTCGGCAGCGACTTCATCAGCCGCTTCATCAACTACTATCGGCTCGAGTGGGGACACGATTCTGCGCCGGCCGATCCGAAGGCGCCGCCGTCACGCCGGCCCGAGAGCGAGGTGCCGCCGACGCCGCAGAGCACGCCGCCGATGCCGTTCACCGAATGGCCCTATGGCGGCACCACCAACCTCGGCGTGACGCGGCCGAGTTCGATCGACAGCCCGCTGATGAACGCGATGTCGAACACGCCGTTTGGGACGTGGATGAACGATGCGCATATCCAGGTCTACGGCTGGGTCGACCCCGGCGGCAACCTCTCTTCCAACACCGTGCGCGGCGGCAATGCTCCTGCCGCCTACAGCTACAATCCGAACACGGTGCAGCTCGACCAGGCCGTGATCTATTTCGAGCGGCTGCCGGACACGGTGCAGAAGGATCACATCGACTGGGGTTTTCGCATCGCACCGATCTACGGCGAGAATTATCGCTACACCACGGCGTTCGGGCTCTGGAGCTACCAGCTTCTGAATCAGAACAAGAACAACGGCTACGACATGCCGATGGCCTATGGCGAGGTGTTCATTCCCTGGGTGATGCAGGGACTGAACATCCGGTTCGGGCGCTACATCTCGATTCCCGACATCGAGGCCCAGCTCGCGCCCAACAACTACATGTATTCGCACTCGCTCACTTACGGGTACGACAACTACACCAACCACGGCATCCTGGGGACGCTGGCGCTCAGCAAGAACTGGTACATCCAGACTGGTGTCTCGATCGGCACCGATACCGCGCCGTGGCACTGGGGCCAGAGGGTCGACAACCCGTTCCCGAACACGACCTACCCCGACAACACCTATCTCAAGGATCCGGGCGCCATCCCCTCGCTGGCGGCGGGCGTGCGTTGGCAGAGCGACAGCGGCTACGACACGCTCTACCTCACAGTCGACGGCCTCAA
>NZ_DATHOP010000256.1:0-31294 GCF_035484855.1 Bradyrhizobium sp. | reverse complement strand
TCGTTCGGTAAGCTGGTGGCGTTCGGCCTCGGCGGCGTGCTGGTCGAAGTTCTCAAGGACGTGACTTTCCGCCTCGCACCGGCCACCAAGGACGACGCGCTCTCGATGCTCGACGGCATCCAGGCCCATGAAATGCTCCAGGGCGTGCGCGGTGGTGACCCCGTCAACCGCGAAGCGCTCGCCGACGTCATCGTCAAGGTGTCGCAGCTCGTCAGCGATTTCCCCGAAATCGTCGAACTCGATCTCAATCCGGTCTTTGCGACCAAGAAGGACGCGATCGCTGCCGACGTGCGCATCGTCGTCGATTTCGACTACAAGCCGCGCGAGAAGCCGCGTCCGACCGAGGAAATCGTCGCTGCCATGAACCGCATCATGCAGCCGAAGGCGGTTGCCGTGATCGGGGCGTCTGCCGAAGACGGCAAGATCGGCAACTCCGTGATGAAGAACCTCATCAACGGCGGCTACAAGGGCGACATCTATCCGATCCATCCCAAGGCGGCCGACATCCTTGGCTACAAGGCCTATAAGAGCGTCAAGGACGTAGCCGGCGTGATCGACGTCGCGGTGTTCGCGATCCCGGCCAAATTCGTCGCCGGCGCGCTCACCGAATGCGGCGAGAAGAAAATTCCGGGCGCGGTGCTGATCCCGTCGGGCTTTGCGGAAGCGGGCCATCCCGAATTGCAGGCCGAGATCGTCGAGATCGGCAAGAAGTACAATGTCCGCCTGATGGGGCCGAACATCTACGGATTCTATTATACGCCGGCCAATCTCTGTGCGACCTTCTGTACGGCTTATGACGTCAAGGGCCACGCGGCGTTGTCGTCGCAGTCCGGCGGCATCGGCATGGCGATCATCGGCTTCTCGCGCTCGGCCAAGATGGGCGTTTCGGCGATCGTTGGCCTCGGCAACAAGTCCGATATCGACGAAGACGATCTGCTGGCTTTCTTCGAGCAGGACCCGAACACGACGATCATCGCGCAGCACTGCGAAGACTTGAAGGATGGCCGTTCGTTTGCCGAGGTCGCAAAGCGCGTCTCGAAAAAGAAGCCGATCGTGGTGCTGAAGGCCGGCCGCACCTCCGCGGGCGCCAAGGCCGCGAGTTCGCACACCGGCGCGCTGGCCGGCAACGACAAGATCTATGAGGACGTGTTCAACCAGTCCGGCGTGATCCGCGCGCGCTCGCTGCGGGACATGCTGGAATTCGCCCGCGGCATTCCGATCCTGCCGACGCCGAAGGGTGAAAACGTCGTCATCATCACCGGCGCCGGCGGCTCCGGCGTGCTGCTGTCGGATGCCTGCATCGACAACAATCTCAAGCTGATGGTAATCCCGCCGGACCTCGACGCTGCGTTCCGCAAATTCATCCCGCCATTTGGCGCGGCCGGCAATCCCGTCGACATCACCGGCGGCGAGCCGCCGATCACCTATGTCAACACGGTGAAACTCGGGCTCGAGGACCCGCGCATCCACTCGCTGATCCTCGGTTACTGGCACACCATCGTGACACCGCCGATGGTGTTTGCGAGGAACATGGTGGAAGTGAAGAACGCGATGAAAGCCAAGGGCATCGAGAAGCCGATGGTGGCCTCGCTCGCCGGCGACATCGAGGTCGAGGAGGCCGCCGACTATCTCTACCAGAACGGCATCGTTGCCTACGCCTATTCGACGGAGATTCCGGTCGCGGTCCTCGGCGCGAAGTACAAATGGGCGCGGGGGGCGGGGCTGCTGTAAGGCCCGCAAGCTCCTGGTCGAAAAAATGCCGCCCCGGTTCGGGCGGCATTTTGCGTCGCGCCTGCGACCGGCGCGATCGCGTGCCCGATGCGCGCGAGCGGCTGAAGCCTCGCATCTTACCAGGCGTATCGCTCCGCTCCGTGCTGGCGATGTCTGGTTTGGCATTCCCGGATAGCGGACCTGGTGTTGCGCTTCACTCGATTACCTCGTCGGCCAAAGCGAGTAGCGTGGGCGGCATTGCAAGTCCGAGCAGCTTGACGGTTTGCAGGTTGATGATGAACTCGAACTTTGTGGACTGTTGCACAGGCAAATCGGCGGGCTTCTCTCCCGCGAGAATGCGGCCTGCGTACACGCCGACCTGATGAAAGGCGCTGGCAAAGCGCGGACCATAGCTCATCAGACCACCGATTTCCGTATATTCCCTCAAGGGGTAGATGGTGGGTACGGCGTGGCTTGTCGCCAATGCAACAAGTTGTGCGCGCCAGTCTGTGAACAGTGCGTCAGGGCTGACTAATAACGCAGCATTCTTTTCCGCGACCTTTGCGAAAGCGGCATCGAGTTCGGCGATCGTGTCAGCTTGAAGAATTTCAACCTGCAGGGAGAGTTGCGCGGCGCCGACCTCCAGGTCTTGCAGGCTCGTTTTGGTCAACGGACCGTGCTGCGTGACGAGCGCAGCGAAGCTCGCCGCGTGAGGCAGTAGCTCGCGTAGCAGTCCAAGCCGCTTTGCAGCGAGGTTCGGGCTTATGAAGAAGACGCCTGTGGCATTGCCGCTCGGGTGGTTGAAGCTGGAAACGAGGCCGAGCGCAACGGGGTCGGCAGCCACGCCGAACACAATCGGAATGGTCGAGGTCGCGACTTTCGCTGCAAGGGCGGCTTGGGTAGACCCCGGCGCTGCGATCACATCCACCTTCCTGTCGATCAGATCGGCCGCCAATTCCGGCAGTCGATCGTCTCTCCCCGCCGCCCAACGAAATTCTATCGAGAAGTCGCGGCCCTCGACGTGGCCGGTTTCGCCAAGACCTTTACGAAACTCCGAAACAAAACCGGCATTCGGCTCGGGCGAACCTGCGTGAAGGAAACCGATGATTCGCACAGGCACGTGCTGCGCGCTCGCGGCGAACGAGAATGTAGTCGCTCCACCGAGCAAGGTGATGAACTCGCGCCGTCGCATGAGTTGTCCTCGAAGCAAGGCCCGCAGCCTACCACATCATTGCACGATGAGCGCGTCATACCTCGCTACGAGGTATTCCCGCTTATGTCCGCTCCGGGTCAAAACCGGCCCTGACGGCCCCCGAAACGCGACTTCCGAAATACCGCCATCAGCGGACATCATCAGACCGGCCCGGCATGATTGCTTCGTGCCAGGAGCGGACTCATGCGCCGCAGCAAACGGCAACGTTTATTCGATCACCTCGTCCGGCACTGGCGAGCAGTATTGGCGGAATGGTGAGCTCCAATGCCCTTGCCACTTTCAGGTTTATGACAAGCTCAAATTTTGTTGGCTGCTCGACTGGAAGGCTGGCGGGCAGCGCGCCTTTCAAAATCTTGTCGACATAGTCTGCGCCTTTGCGGCTCAACTGTGTCTGATCTGGTCCATACGCAATCAGGCCTCCAGCCGCCGCGTATTCTCTCGGACCGAAGATTGCAGGGAGTCGGGCCTTGGCAACAAGCTCCGTCGTTTGATGCATGGCACCAATCAGAACTGGGTCCTCCAGCACCAGCATGCTGGCAGCGCCGCCCTCGACGACCTTACCAATTGCCTTCGGCACTTCGTCCAGCGTTCTTGCTTCGTAAACTTGCAATGGCGTTCCGATGACCGCGGCTGCTTTCTTCACCTGCTCGAGCGCGAGGGCAGTGAAAGGTGTGTCGGGGTTGCACAACACAGCAACAAGCCTTTTCCCGGGAACGAGGTCGTTGAGCATCTGCAACTTCTTGGCCGCGATGTCGGTCGCCAGAGCGCTTATGCCGGTGGCATTTCCTCCGGGCTGCCGCAGACTTTTGATTAACCCGGCACCTACAGGGTCGCCAACTGCGGTAAAAACAATCGGTATGCTGCGGGTCGCAGCAATGGCAGCCTTTGCAGCAAGCGTCCCAAATCCCGCAATCAGTACGTCGGGACCTGTCTGGACAAGCTCTGCAGCCAGTTGTGCTAACCGGTCAGCGCGCCCGTCGGCAGACCGATAATCCCAAACCATATTCTGACCTTCGTGGTAGCCCAGTTCTTGCAGTCTTTGCAGAACCGATTTCGCGAAGGTTGCATTCTCGCCAGGGAGCAAAGCGAGATATGCGAGTCGATACGGCTCCGTGGATTTCTGCGCTTGCGTCGCTAATGGCCATAGTATCGGCAAGGCTGCCGCACGTCCAAAAGCGATGATGAAATCGCGCCGTCTCATCGATCCAGATCACCCCGGAGAGGCATTGTAGCCTTTCAACCTGCAGTCTGGAAGTCGTTGGATCGAAGATCGGCGATGTCGCCTATGGGTCAAAAGGCGAAATACTGGCTCCGAGCACGTAGAGTCCGCTTTGCCCCTGATTGCGGATTACCTGCGAACCCCGGAACGTTGAAAGACGACGCAAGAAAGCGGTGTAACCGGGTGACTCGTGGAGCACCTCCACGTGCGATATCGCATTCACCATGCCCCACAACCTGGTAGGCGATACTGATGTCGCCGCTGAACACGTAACGGGTCACGGTAAAGCAAAGTCGTTCATTTTCCCTCGACTATGCCGGCAGGGCGCAATTGTTGCCCCTAGCTTATCAGACGGCGACCGCAGAATCATAGGTTATGTGGCTCAGGGTCAAAAGCGCCGTGTTGGCCGTAATCCAATCACTTCCGGTCTAGCCCGACAACCGGACATATTGAGAAGCGGTTGGCATGTCCGGTTCGCGCCGGTAGTGTTGAAGAAGCACGCCCGCGAGTGCATCAAAAAACGGTGAAGGGAGGACGTCACAGTGACGAATACAGGTCCCGAGAGAGAACCCGTGCGCGCATGGGCAGTCGTCGCGATGATGTTCCTCTTCATGCTGATCAACTTCGCCGACAAGGCGGTGATCGGCCTGGCTGCGGTTCCGATCATCGCCGATCTCCATCTCACGAATGAGCAGTTCGGGCAGGTTGGAAGCGCGTTCTTCCTGTTTTTCTCGATCTCGGCGGTGCTGATTGGCTTTCTCGTCAATCGCGTCTCGACGAAATGGGTGCTGACTGCAATGGCGCTCATCTGGGCGTTCACGCAGCTGCCGATGCTTGGCGTCGTCTCGCTACCGATCCTTTTCGCAAGCCGTATCGTACTTGGCGCCGGAGAGGGGCCGGCCTATCCGGTGGCGCTGCACGCCGTCTACAAATGGTTCGCGAACGAGCGCCGCACGCTGCCGACGAGCCTGGTGGCGATCGGCGGCGCGATCGGCGCCGGCGTCGTCGCGCCGCTCCTCACATGGGTCATCCTCACGTTCAGCTGGCACGCCGCATTCGGCTTTCTCGGCATCGTCGGCCTGGTTTGGGTCGCGGTCTGGATGATCGTCGGCAAGGAAGGCCCGCTCGACACGCATCAGACCGAGGCAGGCGGCGGTGGGCTCACGCACGTGCCCTATGCGACGCTTCTCACTTCCCGGACGGCAATCGGCGTGTTTATCGCTGGCTTCAGCGCTTACTGGGCGCTTACGCTCGCGGTTGTCTGGTTGCCGGCTTTCCTCGTCAAGGCGGCAGGCTACACACCGACGCAGACCGGTTGGATCGTCACGCTGCCGTCGCTGCTACAAATGGTTCTGTCGCCAATAGTCGGTTATGTATCGCAGCGTCTGCTCTTGACGGGGACCACAAGCCGCGTATCGCGCGGGCTGCTTGGGGGCGGCTGCGTCGCCGGTGCGGGTCTCGCCATGATCCTGCTCTCGAAGTCGACGGGCTCCTACGAGCAAATCCCGCTGGTCGCGGTGACCTTCGCGATCGGCAGCCTCATCTACACATTGGGTCCCGCCCTCATCGGTGAGATCAGTCCGGTGCGCCAGCGTGGCGCCATGCTCGGCATCAGCAACGCAATCTATACGCTGGCCGGGCTGGCTGCTCCGTGGTTGATGGGACACATCATCGATATCGGAGCGAACCCCGCGGAAGGCTTCCGCTCCGGCTTCGAATTGGGCGGATCGATTATTCTTGTCGGTGGGTTGCTCGCCATGGTGCTCATCAATCCAGAACGCGATCTCGAGCGCTTTCGGCAAACAGGCGTTACTGCAGCGGGTCTGCGTGCGTCTCCGCCGGCAGCGCAGGCTTGAAACCATTTAGGGACGGGCTCGCGGGACGCCCTCATAGCCATTGCAGGAAGGCATATGACCGAAACCGAACTGGTGGATCAGGCTTTCGAATACACTTTTCCCTATGTGACGATGGGGCGATTGCGCGCCGTCACTTTGGGCGATGGGCGAAAGCCCGGGCGGATCGCGCTCAATGTGTGGAATCACCGTCGAAATCTGGCCGGTCCGAGGGACCGAAGGGTGACGACGCCGAACGCCGATACCGCATACTCGATACTTTGGACGGACCTCGCGAGCGGGCCCATGGCGCTATCAACGCCCGACACCGATGAACGGTATTACTCGCTGGCCTTTCTCAACATGGCCACGGACAATTTCGCAATGGCTGGCCGTCGCGTCTCCGGTACGCGCGCCGAACGTTTCGTCCTCGTCGGGCCCGATTGGGACAAGCCTCTGCCGCGTGATGTCAAGGTCATCCGCGCGCCCAACAACGACGTTGTCGTCCTGTGTCGTATCCTGGTCAACGGCGACGCCGACCTCCCCGCCGTCAACGCCTTGCAGGACGCATTCACTGTCGAGCCATTGGGGGCAGTTTCGAACAAAGTGTGGGATCGTGAAATTGGAATCGGCGAAGGACCGCAACCCTTCGTGAACCTGGCCAACGCCATGCTCGCGCGCAACCCGCCGCCCCGATATGAACGCGCTTTGCTAGAGCGCTTCCGCGAAGTGGGAATCTGCGGCACAGGCCGGTTGTGGGAAGACCTCGCGGACGACACCAAAGCTTTGTGGCGGGAGCGTTGGCCGTCTTTGCTTGGATCGCTCACTGGAGGACTGCTGGGTATCGGACCGGTCGTCAACGGGTGGCGCTACTCAAAAGCCAATTTGGGCAATTTCGGCACGGATTACACGTACCGCGGGCAGGTCGCGTTGGATGGGCTGCTGGCGCTCGAACCAGCGGAGGCCATTTATCCCAGCACGAGAACCGATGCTGAGAACCGGCCTCTCAATGGTGCCCATCGATATCGGTTGAGCCTCCCGGCCGGCGTTCCGCAGGTCAACGCGTTCTGGTCCTTGTCGATGTATCAGAAGGAACCGGACGGCATGCTCTTCTTCGCGAGCAATTCCATCAACCGCTACGCGATCGGCGATCGAACCCCTGGCCTCAAGAGAGACGCCGACGGTTCGCTCACGATCTCCATCCAGCATGAAGAGCCCGCATATGCGACGGAGCGGACGAACTGGCTGCCGGCGCCGTCCGGCGATTTCCATATCGTCTTTCGCGCCTATGAGCCGAAGGCTGCTTTTCGAGATGGAAGGGCACCGCTGCCGGCAGTGGAACGGCTCTAGCGATATCCGAACGATCGAGGTGAGGCGTGTGTACGCCGTCGGCGGGCCGCCCGAGTTTCACCCCGAGGCTGGCTTGCCACTTTCTCATATGCGCGCCCTGGAATGTGGCCATTGAGACGGGATTACCTGCGCACCCCGGAGCTAAACGGTGCGGTGCCGATTGCAGGCGCGCCGGGAGCGGGCGCGCTACTCACGCGAGGCCCGGTGTTGCTCCAGGTGGGGACTGCATTTGTCGTGCCTACCGACGGCCAATAATACGATCCCACTGACGGAGCGGTGACTGTTCCAATGGAGGCTCCGGATTGTCCATAAGTTGTTCCGGATTGCGCCAGGACCGCTGTGCTCGAGAGAGCAAGTGCGGTTGCCAGTGCTATTGTCGCAGGTTTCATGATCGGTGCTTTCTCATCATTTTAATAATAGATAGGCACCAACCAAACCGTCCGCGATCACGCTTGTTTCAATTTGGCGCGAACGGCGGGCGGAGCTACCGGAGTCGTCGGTGAAACGATGCAGGCGTGCGGCGAACCGGTCAGGCCAAGAGGCCGCCGCCGTCGATCGCCAGAGTCTGGCCGGTCACGAAGGTCTGTCGCATCAGGTAGAGATAGCCCTCGGCAATCTCCTGCGCGTCGGCGACATGCCCCACAGGCAGGCGCCGAGCTTCCGAAGCATATAGCTGTTCCCGCGCTTCATCCGGCATCTCACGCCAAAGCGGTGTCTTGACGACGCCGGGGGAGACGATGTTGACGCGTACCGGTGCCAGTTCCAGCGCCAAGGCTCGTGTCAGCCCCTCCATCGCCCCGCAGATACTCGCCGCGACAGACCACCCCGGTCCCGGCCTTGCCCCCGCAACGCCGGATGTGAACACGATCGAGCCGCCGGTTCGGATCCGGCGGTGTCCCCATCGGGCCGCCATGAACGCGCCCCAATAGCGCAGCTCGAAAAAGCGACGGGCGCTGGCGATGTCCGCTTCCGCCAGCGGCGAGAGCTTCAGCGACTCGCCGGCGGTATAGACGAGATGGTCAAAAGGCCCGACAGCGTCAAAAAAAGCCTCGATATCGGTGGCGTTCGAGAGGTCGAGCACGTGTCCTTCCGCGCCGGCAGGAAGCATCGTGAGCGCCCGCTTGACCCGTGCGCCGTCGCGGGAGGCGACCAGCACCCGGGCGCCCTCCGTTGCCGCGGCTTCCGCGACCGCCAGGCCGATACCCGATGTTCCCCCGAGAACGATGATCCGTTTGTCCTTCAATGTCATGGCAGCCTCCTTTTGCGAGAGGCTCATTTTCCATGGCGGCGGCCATTGACGCAAACGCATCCGAGTCCATACAAAGATGACTAGGAGTCACTATCGATGTTCGATGCACGGTTGCTCTCCGGTGTCGGTGTGATGATCGCCGTGGTCGAAGCCGGCAGCTTCATTCGGGCGGCCGACGCACTCGGCCTCACTCCGTCCGGCGTGAGCCGGGCCATCGCGCGGCTGGAGATGCGGATCGGCATCAGGCTATTCGACCGCAACCCACGCGCCGTCGTCCTCACCGAGGAGGGCCGGCGTTTCCATGCCCAGGTTGCACCGCTGCTGAGCGGGATAGCAGAGGCGGCAGAAGAAGCGGCCGGTGCGAGCGCTGCGGTTCGCGGCCGTCTCAAGCTCAACCTCGATCCGTGGTTCGCCCGCATCGTTCTGGCACCTCGCCTGCCCGAGCTGACAACCCGCTATCCCGAGCTCTCATTGGAGCTCCTGGTCAGCAACCATCGCGAGGATATGATGGCCGGCGGCGTCGACCTCGCGCTGCGCTTCGGGCCGCCCGACCCATCGGCGCTGATCGCGCGAAGGATTCTCGAAACGCGCATCATAACCTGCGCGTCTCCGGGCTATCTCGCGCGCCGGGGGACGCCCAAAGTCCCGCAAGACGTCGCCAATCACGAAACGCTGCTGTTCCGAGACCCGCAATCCGGGCGGCCCTTCAACTGGGAGTTTCATCGGCGGAAAAACGTCGTCGAGATTCCCGTCGACGGGCGCGTCGTGATGGACGATCCCTCGGCAGCGTTGGCAGCCTGCGAAGCCGGGCAGGGTTTATTCCAAAGCTTCGAACTGGGCCTGGCCCAGTGGCTCGCGAGCGGGAAGCTCGTGCAGGTCCTGGGCGAATGGTCGGACGAGCGTTTCCCGTTGTATGCCTATTATCCCTCGCGCCGGCAGGCGCCGGCCAAGCTGCGCGCATTTCTCGAATTCATTCACCGGATCGCCGCGAACGCTTAAGTCTGAAGTCTGATTTGTTCCCCTTGGCAGCCGTTCATCGGCATCGTCGCCTATGCCTGTTCGACGGAAATTCCGGTGGCGATGCTCGACGCCAAGTACAAACGGGCGCGCGGGGCGGGGCTGCTGTAATGCGTCGAATTTGATCACAAAAGAGGATGCTGATCGGCTATTTTTCCTCGGTCGACGCTATGCCTCCATTGAGAAGCAGCCTTGGAAGACTTTCGTAGTATCCGCGAACCTCGATCCTGATTCTCTTGGCGTCCTGCATTACCGGGTGTTCAATCTTCAGGGGGGCACCGGGAAAGATAAATCTGTCCGTCATGGCGTCCACCAGGCGCTCATTCCCGGCGATGTCGACGACATAGGTCTTGATGCTCTGGATGTGGGTAATCTCGGGTTCATCCTCCGCAAGCTCCAGAAAAAGCGCAGGCCCTTCGTGCCATCGAATATCGGTCTGAACACGATCCGAACCCGATGCCCCGACCAAGACTCGCCCATAGGAGGTGGGCCCGCCGTCGGGGGTCTCTTGAAAAAGCATTCTTGGACAAGAACCCTCCTGAGATCCAAATTGCATCGTAATCTGTGATGGATCGAATTGCCGAAGTTTGATTTCCTTTCCTTCCGCCACCGCGGCCGAGAGCCGCACGCGCGGCCCGTAAGTATAGGGGGTGAGTGAAGGTGCCGGTGTGGGCTTCTTGAACGCATCCAATGTTTTTTTGAATAAGATTCTTCCTTTTTCGTCCTTCAGGACGATCGGTTTGGGATACCGCTTGATCTGTTCCCAATATTTCAGTCTCTCAGCCTCGGTTGGCGGGTCACTGAGCATATCCGACGGACGCAACTCGATCTGCAACGGGACCACGACCGTCTCGTTCGATTGCAACATTCCAATGGGAAACGTCAGTTCAAACGGTGTCCAGTCCTTGTCATCATCCGGAAACCGCAACCGATCTGAGTCAATCTGGCCGCCCCTTACCGCGGAAATCGGCATCACCTTTCCTTGAACATTCTCCAGCACGGCAACCTGAACGAAGAGAGTCCGCGGCCACAAGTAGATCAACCCGCTCCGCTCCGGGACGCAAACATTACCGCTCGTGTACAGAAACAAGAAATCGGGAGGCCAGCCCGCTCGGGCAAAATATCGCATCGCCGACACGGTAATGTTTTCTAGTGCTACGCGTTGTTGGTTGGCGATGATCCGCGGCGCGCCCGTCGGCAAAATTCCGGCGGCGATCCCGAGTGATTTTTTCGCAACGAGATTCCGGAGTCGCGTGATGTTGCCCGCGTAGTTCTCCAGATCATCAGCGGTCACTGCGCGCCACAAGATAACAGTACTGAGCAGATCAACCGGACTCTCATCAGACGCCACTTCATTCGCGTAAGACATCGAGTAGTTCGGAGCAAACTGGTTAGTGTTTTGCACGGCGAGGTAGGCGTCTATATCCGGAAAGGTGATCGTCTCCTCGCCGTTGTATAATTTCAGGTGGCCCAGCGATTTCCGGAAATGCTCTTCCGATTGGTCGCCGCTCGATGAATTTGTCGAACTCTGAAGGTAGCTGGAAATCTGCCTTGGGCCGGAGTCGTCCAAATAAGACCCGAAGCGATTCAAGAGCAGGGAAAGCTCATCGTAGACCTTGGTCTTCAACACATAGGGCTTGTTACCGACGAGCTTCGCGAGGTTACCAACGATGTTGCCGGCGAGCAGCAACGAGGTGCTCGTCGAATCAAGCCATACATACCTGATCCGCAACGCCCTGGCCGGATCGGCTTCATCGGAACAAACCGCGGAGGGTATCTGAACGGTTTGCGATCCACTGCCGGTGTTGAGTACCGAGACATTGCAGTTGCCCTGCGTGACGGTGATCCCGCCTGGTTTCTGTTGAGCGGCTACGTTCCCGACCGGCAAGACCAGGCAGAGGTGGAGCACTACCAGCTGCCATCCTCGGATCATGTGTCTCTCCCATCGGGAAATGTCAGCGCTCGACGACGGCATTGCCGCAACCGGTCGAAAGAACGCTTGAGTTAGAGTTTCCCTGGGTTACGGTGATGTTGCCCTCTTTGGAAGAGCACCCGCCGGCGGAGTGAGCTAGAAACGCGGTTAGAGAACCTGCGGCGGCGAGCCCCAAGACTCCGAAGATCATGACGCTGATAGCGCGGTTGGCCTGCGCTCGCGATAGCTTCTGGGCAAGCTTGGAAATCAAAATGTCGCGAAACAAAAATATGACGATTAGTAAAATTACACCGCCAGCCCCAGCGAATTCACCAACTATTGTAAGCGTTTCTGCGCTCATCGAGCCGACGTCTCGGGCAGAGGAAACATCCACAGTAGCATGCATCTCGGGATTGCGAAAGCCTCCGCATTCACTCCGCGGAAGAGATTTGGACGGCGCGAGTGCGTTAATGATCCGCGCGGCATGAAGCCTACCGCCGACTTCCGAAGTGGGTCAAAAAATGACCTCGGCCCGCGCAATCAGGAGGTCCGCTTTGGCCCGGTGAACGGATATCGCCAATCCGACTTCTCGGCTCTCGAAAGTGCCGACAAGAGTGATGGGCTTACAAAGCCTATCGTCATCCACTTCGTAGATTGCGCACCTTACAGCGCTTGCCGCGCGCCAAGGCCGACCATGAATCGTTCCCGGATCTGCACGGGATCGCGCCGGGTGGCGCCGACGCCGGGCTTGTCGTCGATGCGCACGCCGATCAGCGTCGGACCGGAGGCGGTCAGCGACTGATCGATCAGGCGCTCGAAATCTTCCTCGTCGGCGGCCCAGGCGCTGTTCGCAAGGCCGCAGCCGATCGCGATCGCCACGAGGTCGGAGACGGCGGCGGCCGGCGTCGGCTGCGCGCCGGTGATCTGGTAGACGCCGTTGTCCATCACCACCATGGTGAGGTTGTCGGGCTTCAGCGTCGCGATCGTCGACAGGCACCCCATCTGCATCAACAGCGAGCCGTCGCCCTCCAGCGCGAACACGCGGCGCTTCGGCTGCGCCAGCGCCACGCCGAGCGCGATCGGAAACGCCAGCCCCATGCTGCCCAGCATATAGAAGTTCTGCGGCCGATGGCCGGCGGCCCAGAGGTCGAAATTGGTGTTGCCGATGCCGCCGACCACGGCTTCCTCGTTCTTCAGCTTTGCCACCAGGCGCGAGGTGAGATCGAACCGGTTCATCACCTTGGTGTTGCGAGCGGGGGTCGTGCTTGCGATGTTCATGGCCGATCTCACTTGTCGAACACTTTGCCGCCGGTCAAGAGCGGGTTGAGGATCAGCGCGACCGGCGCCTGCGTGGTGATGGCCTGCTTGATCGAGCGGTCGACGATGAATTCGAATTCGTCGAGCCGGGTGCAGGTGTGGTACTCGATCGCCAGCGATTCCAGCACCGGCCGCATGGTGCGGCAGACCAGCGCCTGCCCGTAGTTGAATTCGCCAAGCGTGCCGCGTTCCGAGACGAACATGATCAGCGGAATCTGGCTCGGGACCACCAGCGACGCCAGCACGTTGGCGAGCGTGGCAAATCCACTGGTCTGCATCAGCACCGCGCCCTTCATGCCGGCCATCCAGGCGCCGGAGACGATGCCGACGGCTTCTTCCTCGCGCGCGGTGGGAAAGGTGGTGAAGAACGGGTCGGCGTGAATGTTCCTGATCAGCGTGGTCAGCACGCGGTCGGGCACGTAGGGCACCAGCCGGATGTCGTTGCGCTTGAGCGTCTGCAACACCACGTCGTGCCAGCTCTTCTCCTGCGAGGCCTTTTGCTGGGCGCTTTTGGGTGAGGTTTGTTCCGCGGCTACCGCCATCGAAGTCTCCGTGTGCGCGACGATCCCTGTTCGCGATACCATCGCCGCAGGGCGCCGAAACTTGACGCGATCCCCGGGATTGTCAACATGTCCCGATCGTGGCTGTGACCTGCGCCGGATGGCGATGCCATGGGCCAGCCCAGATGCGATAATGAAGCAACAAGAATACCGGGAGGCGGGAGGGATGGCTTTGCGCAGGTGGTCATGGGGTGAGCGGGTCCGGCGGGCCGCCATTCTGGCGGCATCCGCAGCTGCGATCGCGGGCGGCCCGGCATTCGCCCAGTCGCCATTCCCGTCGCGGCCCGTGCATATTTTCGTGCCCTATGCCGCCGGCGGCGCGGTCGATATCCTCGCGCGCACGCTGGGAGATGCGGTTTCCAGGCAATGGGGGCAGGGCGTGGTGGTCGAGAACCGGCCCGGCGCGGGCGGTGTGATCGCCTCGCAAGCGCTGGCGACTTCGGCGCCCGACGGATACACCCTGATCGTCGTCGCTAGCGGCCATCCGACCAATTCGTTTCTCTACGCCAACCTTCCCTACGACACGTTCAAGGATTTCACGCCGATCTCTCTGTTGGCTTCTTCGCCCAATATCCTGCTGGTGCGCGCGGATTCGCCGTTCAAGACGATGGCTGACCTGATCGCGGCGGCACGCGCCAAGCCGGGAACACTGACCTTCGGTAACGCCGGGCCGGGAACCTCGACGCACCTGGCCGGTGAGCTCCTGAAGAATCTCGCCAGGATCGACATCAGCGCGATTTCCTACAAAGGCGGCGCGCCGGCGATCAACGATCTCTTGGGCGGGCAGATCACGATGTCGTTCAACAACGGGCCGGAATCCGTCGGTCAGCTTTCGGCCGGCACCGTCCGCGCGCTCGGGGTCACGACCGCCAAGCGGGCCTCGTTCCTGCCCGACGTGCCCAGCATCAGCGAAACCGTGCCGGGCTACGACACCGAAGTGTGGTGGGGCCTGCTCGGGCCGGCCAACATGCCGCCCGATGTAGTTGCAAAGCTCTCGCATGATTTCGTCGCGGCGCTGAACACGGATTCGGTGAAGGAGCGGCTGAACAAGCTCGGCGCATTGCCGATCGGCAGCACGCGAGAGGTCTTCGACGCCAAGATTCACGCCGATTACGACAAATGGGGGCCGATCATCAGGGCCGCCGGCATCAAGGCCGAATGATGCGGCGGAGCGAGCGCGCCAGCGTTTGAAATCGAACCAAGCCGATGGCCACATCTGTTCCGTGGCAACCTTCTGGAGATCAGCATGTCCCGACTTACCGTCTATCTCGCGCGCCTCATCGGTCTCTTCATCGTGTTGCTGATTGCCGATTTGCTGTTGCACGGCAGCGCCGTGGTCGAAAGCGGGATGGCCGACAAGCCGCTGATGTTCACCTATGGCGTCATCAGCCTTGGCCTCGGTCTTGCGCTGGTGCTCGGGCACAATGTGTGGTCGGGCGGCGCGTTGCCGGTGGTGGTCACGCTGGTCGGATGGCTGATCCTGGCCAAGGGGCTGCTGCTGCTGTATCTGCCGCCGGAAACGCTGACCGGGATGTATGCCGGGATACATTTTAGCGAGCATCTTTTTCTCTATGTCGTGCCCTCGCTCCTGATCGGCCTCTATCTGACCTGGGCCGGCTTCACCGCGCCGGCCGCGCGCTCCTCATAGCTTCGGGACTTGCCGCACGTGGAACCACCGATGATTCCGGCCTGCCTGCCGCCGCGCGACGTCAGCCGGCCGAAACGCCCGCCACCGCCAGGCGCCTGCGATACGCACGCCCATGTATTTGGGCCCGCCGCGAAGTTTCCCTACGCGGCCGACCGCAGCTACACGCCGCCGGACGCGCCGCTCGACAAATATCTCGGCATGCTCGACGCCATCGGATTTGCGCGCGGCGTGCTGGTGCAGGGCAGCGCGCATGGCCACGACAATGCCGCGATGCTCGATGCGCTGGCGCAGCGGCCGGAGCGTTTGCGTGGTGTCGCGGTGGCCGATGGCGAGGTTTCGCCCGAAACCTTGCGCGAATGGAACCGGATCGGCGTCCGCGGCTTGCGCTTCAATCATTTCTTTCGCGACGGCCAATTGCATTATCGCGGCGGCGTGCCGCTCGCCGCGGCCAAACGGCTTGCGCCCGTCATGGAAGAACTCGGCTGGCATCTGCAGCTCTGGATCGACGTCAAGGATTTGCCGGACACGATCCCGGAATTGAAATCGCTGGGCCTGCCGGTGGTGATCGACCATATGGGCCGCACCGATGCGCGCGCAGGGACGGCAACGGCCGGCTTCCAGAGCCTGTTGCGCGCGGTCGGCGACGGCTGGTGCTGGGCAAAACTCTCCGGCGCCCACAGGATTTCCCGTCAGGCTCCCGATTATCCCGACGCGCGGCCGTTTCATGAAGCTCTCGTCGCGGCCAATCCCGAGCGGCTGGTGTGGGGCGGCGACTGGCCGCATCCGCGCATCGAGGGCGAGATGCCCGATGCCGGGCATCTGTTCGAACTGTTTCAGATGTGGACGCCGGATGGGGCGACGCAACACCGCATCCTCGTCACCAATCCCGCCAATCTCTATGGTTTCCCGAACTGAAAGTCCCTCAATGAGCGTCAACAACAAGCGCGTGTTCTACGTCAAATATCTCTCCAATCCGATCTATGCCGAGATCCTGCAGGCCCGGCCCGACGTGCGACTCGACCGACTCGAGAATGAAAGCCCCGACGAGGTCGCGGCTCCAATTCTGGCCGCCGCGCACGCCTATCAGGTCGGCGCCGCGCGCGATGAACTCGCGCCGCACTTTCACGTCCATGCCGACCTGTTGCGCCGCGCGCCGAACCTGCTGATCGTCTCCTCCAACGGCGCGGGCTTTGATCCCGTCGATGTCGAGGCCTGCACGGCGGCGGGCGTGGTGGTGGTCAACCAGTCCGGCGGCAATGCGCAGTCGGTCGCCGAGCACGCGCTCGGCATGCTCTTGACCTTGTCGAAACGCATCATCCAGGCCGACCGCGCGCTGCGGCGCGACGCCAACGTCAACCGCAACGAATTGATGGGCACCGAAGTGCACGGCAAGACCGTCGGCATCGTCGGGCTGGGCAATGTCGGCCGCCGCATCGCCGCGCTCTGCCGCGGCCTGCTCGGCATGAACGTGCTGGCCTACGATCCCTATCTGTCGGCGACCGAAATGGCCGAGCGCGGCGGGGAGAACGTCACGCTCGACGAATTGCTGCGCCGCTCGGACTATGTGTCGATCAACTGTCCGTTGACCAGGGAGAGCCGCGGCATGATCGGCGCGCGCGAATTCGCCAGCATGCAGAAGCATGCCTATTTCATCACCACGGCGCGCGGCTTCATTCATGACGAGGCGGCGCTGCTGGAGGCGCTACGCAACAAGCAGATCGCCGGCGCCGGCCTCGACGTCTGGTCCAAGGAGCCGCCGCCGCCGCAGCATCCGTTGCTGCAATTCGACAACGTGCTGGCGAGCCCGCATACCGCGGGCGTGACCAAGGAGGCGCGCGAGAACATGGGCCGGATCGCCGCCGAGCAGATGCTGGACGCGCTCGATGGCAAGCGTCCGCCGCGCATCATCAACCCGGAAGTCTGGCCCGACTATGTCAGGCGTTTTGAGCGGACGTTTGGATTTGCGCCGGGATAGCGGTTGCGGCCGCTATTATATTGACTATGACTTTTGAAGTTATATGTTGAATGGGTGATGCTGGCTTCGGCCGGTTGCTGCACTCCATTCCTTCTTTGGACCATCAGGATCATTCGATGCCGGCGGGTTCCGACCGCTATTGTCCCATGGCGCGATCGCTGGATATTATCGGCGATCGCTGGACGATGTTGATGCTGCGTGATCTTGCGCTGGATGGTCCGCGTAAATTCCAGGATTTTGAGCAATCGCTGTCCGGGATCAGTCCCAATACGCTTTCGTCGCGGCTGAAGACGCTGGAGGACAACGGGATCGTCGAACGGCGCTTCTATTCCGATCATCCGCCGCGGGCGGAATACGTGCTGACTGCCAAGGGCACGGAGCTCAGGCCGGTGCTTCGCGCGCTCAAAGCATGGGGCGAGAAGTATACCCGCCCGTGATGGGCATCTCTCCGCTCAAGCCGCTTCCGCTGCCTCGACACGCGCGCGCCTTGCCGCAATCCCGCCCGAGAACGGTTTCCAGATCGCAACGATGGTCGTCACCAGCAACAGGACCAGGATGGTTGCGCCGTAAGGTCCCGTCCGCGCGATATTGTCGAGAAATTGCGGCGCCAGCTGACCGTGCTCGGCGGACCACCGCGCCCACTGCGTCGCCGCGTCTGTGGCGGGCGTCAGCGCGAAAATCGAGATCGACAAGATCGCGATGCTGAGACCGAACTTGATCCAGGCCCAAACCGGCACGCGCCATCCGTAGCGCAGCAGCACCAGCAGGATTCCCGTCGCCATCATCAACAGGAAGCCGGTCTGGATCAGGCTGTGGCTGGACGCAGTGATGAGGTTGCGTCCAACCGAGAGGAGGTGCAGGTCCGTGCCGCGCGTTTGCCGGTCGATGATGAGGTTGGCGAAGATCGTCCCGACGCACAGCGCGAGGCCGATGAAATGAAACAACAGAGTGGCCCGTACAAATTGTTGCCTGATGCTAACGGTCTTCATGGACGTGACCCCTCTGTCGTCATCATTCGGGATAGCGCGCGAAGTAACATGGGACGGGCTTTAGTCTAGGATATCCGGCTATAAACTATTATTTGAGAAGTCACTATTATTTTAGTAGTAATGATCAAGAGGGAGGGCGCTGGCGCTGATTGCCGGCGGCGCGTTCCTCGGCGGCATCACGTTCGGCCGTTACGGCCGGCTCGCGCTATGGTACCGGCGTGCCGTGAGCCCGCTCGCCGACCCCGAAGCTGTCCCGCGCGGATGAGGGCGACGATCCTCTTGTCGCGATAGAAGATTCCAGCTGCGGTTGGTTTCGGCACGGCAACAAAACCACTGTCTGAAACGGATCGGACGACAGGCACGTTGCTATTTTCGATGCGCCCTCGACACGCCTTTGGGCCAGTCCCATTTTGATGGTGGGCACTTGGCTGAGCGATGTTTCCGCCGGCTCCAGAGGAAATCGAGACCATGCGACACCTGCGATCATTGCTGCGATCGGCGCCTGCCAAGGTCCGCCGCCGCCTTGCCGAGATCGTCGCCATTGCGGCGGCGAGCCTGCCGGCCGTCGGCGCGTAGCTCCAGCCGTTACGCCAGCGCTTCTGCTGCGGCCTGCGCGTCCGGAACCACGTCGTGGTCATAGAGCCGCCTGCGGAAGGCGGCATGGGCCGATATCTCCGCGTCCCTGACACCCAGATCCGAATAGGCGGAATCATAGCGCAGCCCGTTCTCGCGCGCGCCGCGCTGGACTTGCGCCACCCGCTCCCGGCGTAGCCGCTCATAGGCTGTTAGCGCCGATGGCGCGGTCGCGCGGTCTGCCCGCGCCAATATGGTGGCAAGCGCGATGCCGTCCTCGATCGATTGATTGGCGCCTTGTCCGAGATGCGGCAGCATCGGATGGGCGGCATCGCCGAGCAGGCTCAGCCGTTGCCTGGTCCAGACCGGCAGCGGCTCGCGGTCATAGAGCGCCCAGCGGAAGGTGAGCTGAACCTCTTTCAGCAATTGCCCGATGCGCGGATCCCAGCCCGCAAACGCCGCCCTGAGAACGTCGGGATCGCCGGGCGCCGACCAGGATTCCTTCATCTCCTCGTCGGTCGGCACGAAGCCGACATAGTTGATCAGCTGTCCCGCGCGCACGGGAAAGGCGAGGAAGTGGCGGCCTTGGCCGAGCCACATCTGCCAGCGGTCGACAGGCCAATCCGCCACGCGCTCATGCGCCACCAGCCCGCGATAGGCGACCGATCCCGAAAACACCGGTTGGGATGAGGCGAACACATAAGGCCGCAGCTCGGAATGGATGCCATCGGCGGCGATGACGATATCGGCCTCGACCGAAACGCCGTTGGCGAATGAAACGCGTGCGATGTCGCTGTCCTGTTCAAAACCCGTGCAGCGATGCCCGGCATGGACGGTGCCGGCGGGCAGGTGAGCCGCCAGCATTGCCACGAGATCGGCGCGGTGCATGCCGAAGGTGGCATTCCAGCCCGACGAATCCGTCACCTGGACCGGCGCGATCGGCGCGCCGTCGTGGCGGAAATAGCGCGACTCCTTGCCGACGCGGGCTCCCCATTTCTCGACTTCCGGCCCCAATCCGATCCGCTGCAGATGCCGCACGCTGTTGGGGGTGAGAAACACGCCGGCCCCGATCTCGCCGATCGCGGGCGCCTGTTCGTAGACCGCAACCCGCACGCCTTGCGCCTTGAGCGCGTTGGCCGCGAACAAACCTCCGATTCCGCCGCCCACGATCGCGACATTCAGACGGGATTGCACCATTCAACTCCTGTTCGCGCGGGGCTTAAAAAAATCCGGTTACGCCGTTGTATCCTCACACAGTCCGGGGCACTTTGACATCAGGCAAGGTACGACCGTCAAGAAATCAGGGAAGGAAGCTCATGCCACGCCTGCGCAGCCGGTGCCTGGTTTTGCTTGGCCGATATGCCGCCGTGCCGGCGCTGTTGTTAGCGATATACGCGCTGGCCGTCACGGCAGCGCGTGCGCAAGATTATCCCGATCGCGCCGTCAGGATCATCGTGCCCTTTGCGGCCGGCGGCACCGCCGACGCCGTTCCGCGGCTGGTCGCAGACTTCCTGTCGCGCAAATGGGGCCAGCCGGTCATCATCGAGAACCGCACCGGGGCCGGCGGCAATATCGGCGCCGAATTCGTCTATCATGCGCCGCCCGACGGCTACACGCTGCTGGCCTCGCCGCCGCCGCCGCTGGTGATCAACCAGAATATCTATCCGAACCTCGGCTTCGACCCCGCCAAATTCGAGCCGGTCATCGTCATGGCCCATGTGCCGAACGCGCTGATCGTCAACCCAAAGAGCATCAAGGCATCGAGTGTGGCCGAACTGATCGATTACCTACGCAAAAACCCCGACAAGGTGACGGCCGCTACCCAGGGTAACGGCACGACGTCCCATCTGACCGCCGAACTTTTCCAAGCCATGGCCAAGGTAAAGCTGCGCGCCATTCCCTATCGCGGCTCGGCGCCCGCGCTGCAGGGCCTGCTCGCCGGCGATGTCGACCTGATGTTCGACAATCTCGGGTCATCCTTGCCGCTCGTCGAGGCCGGCAATCTCAAGCTGCTGGCGGTAGCCTCGAGCCAGCGCCTGCCGTCGCTGCCCGATGTGCCGACAATCGCGGAAACATTGCCCGGCTTCGAGGCGGTGGCCTGGTATGCGATCGGGGCGCCGCCGGGCACACCGAAGGATATCACCGGCAAGATCAACGCCGACGTCAACGACGCGCTGCGCCAGCCGGACATCCGGGATCGTCTCAAGAAAATGTCGGCGGAAACCTTCGGCGGCTCCCCCGAGAAGGCCGCGACCTACATGCGCGAAGAGGTCGAGCGCTGGGGCAGTGTGATCAAGGAGGCGGATATCAAGCTGCAATAGGGTGGAAGGCCGACTTCCACATGCGGCTTTAATGGGGTGCCGGCACTGGGTCGTCGAATTTCGCTGCACGTCCTTTGTCTGGAGGGATCATTGCCTACTATCATTTTCGTTCACGGCACATTCGCAGCCGGGCCAGAGAGAGGCGATCAGTGGTGGCAGCTCGGTTCACCTTTCGAGACCCAGCTTCGGGAGAGCGTCGCGGCCAGAAAAGGCAGCCTCACGTTCCTACGGTTGCGCTGGGACGGCCGCAATACCGAAAATTCCAGGCGAAAATCAGCGGCAGCGTTGCTTGAACGTTGCCAGCAGCTTGAATCCAGAGGCGAGCATTATGTCCTTATCGGCCACTCTCATGGCGGTTCCATCATAAGCAACGCCCTGCTCCTTGCCTGCCAATCAAAGCAGCCGTTGCCCAACATGCGCAAGGCAATCACCGTAGGAACTCCCTTTCTTCATCTTTCAGGGACAAGCGCGTTGGCGCAGATATGGCTTCCGATTCTAATCATAATTCTGTTTCTCGGCTTTATCGGCGGCCTTACTATTTCCGCGACCACCCCCGGCGCGTTTCTCAATCGCCAGCTCATCTCCCTGGATGCAGGCTTCAGGAACATCGATCCAGTGCCCCCAATCCTGGGATGCGGTGCTCATGCGGAGGCGTTCTCCAAAGCGATAGGCGGACTCGGGGACCGAGAGCAAACACCGCAGGATTCCGAGGCCCGGAAGAAGCTGTGCGACGAGCAGGCGAGGGCTGACGATGCGGCCCGGTCGCATGCCAAGTTCAAGTCGCGTTCGATGAGCATCATTTTCAGCACTTACCTGTTGGCCGTCGCTTTTGGGGTGTGGTTCGCGGGCAAGCTCTTCGTTGAAGAGCGTGCAAAGGCGGACGGGACGATCACCCCCGCCAACATTCGCCTTGCACGTGAGCTGTTCGAGTCCAGGTGGCTCGGTTTTGCTCATACGCTCGATGAGGCGGTCGGAGGATTGTCGCGCGCGACGTCGCTCAGACCTGCGTCCTCCTTCTTGATACCGAGAATCCTGACGAGAACGTCGGACCTGTTTTCCGTTCTTTCCGCGGTACTGTTTGTCTTCTTGGGCGTGATTTGGATGGTGCTTTTTTCGGCAGCCAGTCAGCTGCAACCCGCGTTTTCTTCCGAATATCTCATCGCTCTCGGTTCCGCCGCAATAAACTCGCCGGAGCGGGCCGCGAAAATCGGACTAGCGATAGCAATCATCTTCGCAGCCGGCATCTTGGCACTGCGCGGTCTCCGCCGGCTGATGAGGGCGAGCTTTGCCTGGGCCGGAAATCAAGTCGATCAGCGCATTCAGGGGCTGCTGCTCGGCTTGGACCGTCCAGGTCAAAAAATTACCGCTATTTCCAGCAGGCCAATGTGGTCTCGGCACGCGCCCCTGCCGATGCCGGACGACGTTACCACCCAACTTAGTGTCTTCGATGATTCACAGTCGCTTGTGGTGGTTCATTCGTTGCGTCGCGAACTCTGCGCGGCAATGGATGCCAGCAATACGGCGGTCGTTCCGAATTTTTCCGATGCCATCGCGGCATTCGAGTTGACCCACACATCGTACTTCAATTCGTCGCTCTTCAGAAAACTCATTTTTGTCGCCTTGACCGAACAATCTGATTTTGAAGCGACTTCTGTCCTGAGCAATGATACGGAATTCGATAGGTTGAGAGAGTGGGTGAAATCATCTCGAGGGCCACAAGCGTCCGTCGCGACGGACCGGGCAGCAGGTATAGCGACCGGGGATCCGCATTCAGCGTGAAGCGTTTCTATTGTCCCCGGAACCGGAACCTGCCGGCCGATCCGAGCGACAGCCCGAACACCCCGTCGAAGCGCGGCTTGTCGCGATGCCATCCGAGGCCAGCGTCGTATTCGTTGCAGAGAACCTGCCGGAGCGGAGTCTCGGCACCCCCGAAAGCTTCGATCCGCGGGACGATCGAGGTGAGCCAATCAGGGATCGCCTCGGCCTCCCAAGCGCCCGCTATGCGCCCCAGTGGCTCGCCGCGGTGTCGGCCGCCTCCAGCACGGCCGCACGCCATTCGCGCTTCACCGGCAGGATCGGGGGCATCGGCGCCTGCTCCGGCTCGGCAGTGGGCGCCGCGATCGAGTGGATGTTTTCGGTTCGCGAAGCCCTGCGCATGAAGAGGTTGTAGATCATCCATTGCGCGCGATGCCGTTTTCCCCACAGCGGGAAGCGATCGGCGATCGAGGACGCCGAATAAAATCCCTCATAGGCGCCGCGCTGGCCGATGCGAAGTTCATCCGGCGACATTCCCGCGGGGCGGTAAACGACATGGCCCTGGTCGTACTTCGTCCAGTCGAACGACACGATGCGTCCGGCCTTCTTCATTTCGTACCAGGTCAGCGTGCCCGGATAGGGCGTCAGCACCGAATAGGCGCAGGCGTCGTAGTTCGCCGCGATGTTGAATTGCACGGTTTCGTCGAACACCGACGTATCGTCGCCGTCGAATCCGAACATGAACAGGCCGAACACCATGATGCCGTAGGAGTGAACCTTCTCCACCAGCGCCATGAAGTTCTCGGGACGGTTGACGTGCTTGTGCACGCTTTTCAGCGTCTCGCGCGAGATCGATTCGAACCCGATGCTCAGCATGGTGCAGCCGCTTTCGGCCGCAAGCTCCAGCATGCGGTCGTCCTGCGCCAGCTTGGAGGTGACGCCGGCCTGCCATTGCAGGCCGCGGCCCCTGAGCGCGCGCATCACTTCCTTGGGCCGTTCGGGGGTGCCGAAGAAATCCGCATCGTTGATCGAGATGGTGCGGGCGCCGCAATTCTCCATCTCATGGATGACCTCGTCCACGGGACGATAGCGGAACTTGAGGCCGTTCATCAGCGGCTCGGCGCAGAAGGTGCAACCCTGATGGCAGCCGCGCGACGTCTGCACGAAGGTCTTGTTGACGTAGCGGTGTTTCTTGAGCAGGTCATAGCGCGGCATCGGCATGCCGACCATGGAATGCAGCTTTTCGGACTTGTAGATTCCACACATCGCGCCGTGCCTGAGATCGTCGAGCAGCCGGTCGATGACGAGTTCGACTTCCCCGACCACGACGGCGTCGCAATGCTGCAAGGCTTCCTGCGCCATGAAGCTCGGATGGACGCCGCCCATGGCTACCGGAATGCCCCGGGCGCGGAACTGGTCGGCAATTTCATATCCGCGGTTGACGTAGCTCGTCATCGCGGAAATTCCGACCAGATCGGCTTTCAGATCGAAGTCGATGGTCTCGATATTCTCGTCGGTCAGCACGACCTCGTACTGGTCTTGCGGAATGCACGCGGCTACCGCCAGCAAGCCGGCCAGCGGGGAGTAGAGCGCGCGATTGAGGTAGATGGGACGGGTCGTCAGCGAGTCGGTCTTGGGATTGATGAGGTGGATGATGCGCGTGGGCACGAGAACCTCCTGTTGCAGGACAGGGTGCACGCTCCAACGTGATTACGCCCAGGAAGATTCTCAAGGGCTGTCCCGTCGCCCGGCTCGGGGTTCCGCACGGCGCTATGTCGGTGACCGTACAGCCAGCGAGGTTCCGCGACGGAGAGGCAGCGTCGTGGTCAAGGACGGCTGTCGCGGCTCAGGCAGCGATCGGCTCCGGTGGGCAGGACAGCCCGAGGCTGTCGGCAACCGCCTTGTTGGTGATGCGGCCGCGGTGAACGTTCAGGCCGGCGCGCAAATAGGGATTTTGCTCGACGGCGGCAAAACCAAGCCGCGCAATCTCCAGGCCAAACGGCAGCGTGGCGTTGTTCAGCGCATGGCTCGAAGTCAGCGGCACCGCGCCGGGCATGTTGGCCACGCAATAATGGATGATGCCGTCGACCACATAAGTCGGATCGGCATGCGTGGTGGGATGCGAGGTCTCGAAACAGCCGCCCTGGTCGATGGCAACATCCACCAGCACCGAACCCTGCCGCATCGACCTCAGCATTTTTCGGGTGACGAGCTTTGGCGCGCTGGCGCCGGGGACGAGAACGGCGCCGATCACGGCATCGGCTGAAAATACCTCTTCTTCGATCGCTTCCGTGGTCGGGAAGCGGGTGCGTACTCGCCCCGAGAACAGTTCATCGAGCTCGCGCAGCCGCGGCAGCGAGCGGTCGAGTACCGTGACTTCGGCGCCGAGGCCTGCCGCCATCCGCGCCGCATGGGTGCCGACCACCCCGCCGCCGAGCACGACGACGCGGGCCGGCGCCACGCCCGGCACGCCGCCGAGCAGGATGCCGCGGCCGCCCGCACTGCGCTTC
Source organism: Bradyrhizobium sp. (assembly GCF_035484855.1). Lineage (GTDB taxonomy): Bacteria > Pseudomonadota > Alphaproteobacteria > Rhizobiales > Xanthobacteraceae > Bradyrhizobium. The sequence continues at coordinate 6,144 of NZ_DATHOP010000256.1, read as the reverse complement.
AACGCCTCGCCCGCGGCCTCGATCGAAAGCCGTCCCGCCACCTCGCTCATCGGCGCAAGCAGGGGCAGGTGACCATTGGCGTCCGTGACGGTTTCATAGGCGATGGCGGTGCAGCCCGATTCCATCAGGCCGCGCGCCTGCTCCGGGTCCGGCGCCAGATGCAGATAGGTGAAGAGAATCTGGCCCTCGCGCAGCTGGATCCATTCGCGCGCCTGCGGTTCCTTCACCTTCACGATCATGTCGCTGGTGGCAAAGACCTCCGCCGCGGTGTCGGCGATGACGGCGCCGGCCTTGCGGTAGACCTCATCGGTCGCGCCGATCCCCGCGCCCGCGTTGGTCTCGACCGCGACACTGTGGCCGGCCGCGACATATTCGCGAACCGCGGCCGGGGTGAGGCCGACGCGGTATTCCTGAACCTTGATTTCCCTGGGCACTCCGACGCGCATGGCTCGACACTCCCTGGCTTCAAGCCCTTCCCTCAATATGTAGGGCAGATTCGGGTTTGGAAACTTGCGATCTTCGTGCATTAATGCGGCGTATTGCCGGAAATCTTCATCATTTTTCCGTTACGCGCAGGAATCCAAATCAATGAAGCTCGATGCCATCGATATCACCATCCTCGCGGAACTATCAGGCAATGCCCGGGCAAGCCAGGTCGACCTCGCCGGTCGGGTCGGGTTGTCGAGCACCGCGATCGCGCGCCGGCAAAAGGCGCTGGAGGAAGCGGGCTTCATCCGCGGCTATCAGGCCGTGCTGGATTTGACCCGCTTCGGGCTTGCCACCACCGTCCTGGTCCGGGTCACGCTCGATAGCCAGAACGATGCCGCGCTGAAATCGTTCGAGGCCGCCGTCATCAATTGTCCGTCGGTGGTCCGGTGTTTCCTGATGTCGGGCAGCGACGACTACATCGTCATCGTGATGGCGCGCGACATCGAGGATTTCGAGCGCATTCACCGCACCGAACTGTCGCGCCTGCCGCGGGTGGCGCGGATCCAGTCGAGCTTTGCCATGCGCGAGGTGGTGAACCGCGCGGTGCCGCCGGTGGTGTTCGCGGGATCGCGCAAAGCCCGCGCCGGCCACGCCGCGGGATAGCCGGGTGCGATCTGGTTGCTCCCACGGCCGGCTTCGCCTAATTAGAGAAGGATGCGTGAGAACAACCTGATAGAGCGACGCTTTTCCGTCGCCCCGATGATGGACTGGACCGACCGGCATTGCCGCGTCTTCCATCGCCTGATGACGCGCCGCGCCCGGCTCTACACGGAGATGCTCACGACCGGGGCCATCCTGCATGGCGATCGCGGGCGGCTGCTCGGTTTCGATACGCGCGAACATCCGGTCGCGCTGCAGCTTGGCGGCTCGGAGGCGCGCGACCTCGCAACGGCTGCGAAGATCGGCGAGGAGTTTGGCTATGACGAGATCAACCTCAATGTCGGCTGTCCGTCGGACCGGGTGAAGGACGGCCGCTTCGGCGCCTGCCTGATGGCGGAGCCGGCGCTGGTCGCGCGCGGCGTCGAGGCCATGAAGCGCGCGGTTGGCATTCCCGTCACCGTCAAGTGCCGGCTCGGCATCGACGATCAGGATCCCGAAATCGCGCTGGATACGCTGGCGCGCGCGGTGGTCGCGGCTGGGGCCGATGCGCTGATCGTGCACGCCCGAAAAGCTTGGCTCAACGGATTGTCGCCGAAGGAAAATCGCGACATTCCGCCGCTCGATTACAACAGGGTCTATCGGCTGAAGGCCGCCCAGCCCGGCGTGCCCGTCGTCATCAATGGCGGCATCGCAAGCCTGGCCGAGGCGAAAGCCCATATGGCGCATGTCGATGGCGTGATGCTGGGACGCGCGGCCTATCAGGAGCCGTGGCGGCTATTGTCCGCCGATTCCGAACTATTCGGCGAAGCTGCGCCGCATGCGAGCATGAAAGACGTGTTCGCGGCGATGATGCCCTATATCGAGGACGAACTCGGCCGCGGCACGCGGCTGCATTCGATCACGCGGCATTTCGTCGGCGCGTTTCACGGCGTGCCCGGCGCGCGCGCGTTCCGCCGCCACCTCGCCGAGAACGGCGTCAGGCCGGGCGCCGGCGCGAGCGTGCTGCGCGACGCGATCGCGCTGGTCGAAGAGCGGGCGGCAGATTCCATCGCTGCATGATATTTTTCGTCATGGCCGGGTCCAGCCCGGGCATGACGAGTTCTATTGCGACCGGACCAGATCGTGCTGTGGATCGGCTACGCCACCGACCCGCGCGTCAACGCCCGCAGCAGCAATGTCGTCACTCCACAAGCGCCAAATCGATTTCACTTGCAGCCGGATTGGCCGATTACCCGCCCGATGGTATGCTCCCTGCAACTTTTGAAGGAGGCTGCGATGACTGAAGCCAAACTCGCTCCGAACCTGCCGGGCTGGATGCTCGAGCATGCGAACCGCTATATTGCCAGCGGGGGAACCGACGGGCACATCTACAAGGCAACCGTGCCGGGGCGAGGGGAGATCACGGCGCCGTCACTGTTGCTGACCACCACCGGCCGCAAGTCCGGCGACAAGTTCATATTCCCGCTGTTTTACGGAACGGACGGCGGCAGTTACTTCGTCGTCGCCTCAAAGGGAGGCGCGCCCGAACACCCGGGGTGGTATCGCAATATTCTCGCGAACCCCGACGTCGAAGTACAAGTCGGCACCAAGAAGATGAACGCGCGGGCCAGGACGGCGGCGGGCGAGGAACGCCTCCGACTTTGGAAAAAGGCGCTCGAATTTTGGCCGCCCTACGCCGACTATCAGCTCAAGACCGACCGCGAGATACCGGTCGTCGTGTTGGATCCCGTTCATTAGGACGCAACGATCCCGGTGATTCCGGCTTCGCTACGCCGTCTGATGCCGCTTCAGGAAGGTGCGCGCGCGGTTGATGGTGCGCGCTTTCAGCTCCGGCGGCTCCTTCCAGGGGAACACCGTGATCTCGGCATTCGGGCAGAGCGAGGCGACATCGATCGAAGCCACCAGCGGATGCGCGTCGACGTCGTCAGGCAGCACCAGCATCGACGTCTGGCATGATTTCGCGAAATCGCGCGATACGCTGTACACGAAATCCGGCCGCACGCGATAAAGGTTGTGCAGATATTTCTCGATGGTCTCCATCGAGACGTCGCTCCGGCGCTCGCGCAGCTCCTTCGCCCAGACAGTCTTGCCGGCGTCGTACATGTAATCCGGGACCCTCGGGTTGTGCCCGACCGGCTGGCTCAATATCGCCGCAACGATGCGCTGCGGTGCCTTCTCCATCAACTTCATCGCGAACGGGCCGCCGATGCAGTTGCCGAAGAAGAAGAACCTGTCGATGCCGAGATGATCCATCACGCCCAGCTGGTCGTCGGCAAACGCGCTCCAGGGATCGTCTGATGGCACCGGTCCGGTGGACTCGCCGCCCGTGGCGTTGCGCTGGTCCATGGTGATCACGCGGAAGTCACCCTTGAACTCCTCCGGAATGTTGATCACCGCACGCGACCAAACGGCCATGCAGGAATTCAAGCCGCCGCCGGGCGTCGCCAGCAGCGGGAAGCCTGAGCCGATCTCGGCGTAGCGGATGCGGACATTGCCCTTCTCGTAGAAGCCGACCTTGGCGCCGTCAGGCAATCCCGGAACCGCCCCCGCCGGCTGTGCCTGAGCTTGTGTCTGGGCGAACACTTGGCCCACTGCGCTTGCCGCCGCGGCGGCAGCACCGCTTGCAAGAACGGTGCGTCGGCTCGAATCGATCATCGGTTCCTCCCTTGTCTTGCACGCGGTCCGTGCGGCCGGCGCCCAGCATTTCCCGGCCCTTCCCGGCACTTGGGCCGTCGCAACGGGCCTAAGGATATTTTGAGCGCTATGTACCACAGATCAGGAGGTTGGGCGCTGCAATCGCGGCCGACGTCGCCGATCCGGCGCAGGGCATCATTCGTAGCGCAGGCTGAAGTCGCCATGGACCCCGTCGCGGCGCTGCCGACGGGCGATGGCGAGCTGGTGGCCGGCGGGAGCTTTGCCGCTCAAGCTGCAGCTATCGAACGTTTTTTCAATATTGGGTTAACCGTTTAACCGTAAATAGGTACCGTCAGAATCGCTAATCTAACGAAGGGCCTATGATGCGACACCTCAGTGTCTACCAACGATTTGGCTTGATCATCGCGGTTCTAACCATCGTCTTCGTTGCCGCGCTTTTTGCCCAGGTGATGGTTCTTCGCGATACCGTATTCGAGGAGCGTCGAACCAAGGTGTTCGATATGGTCCAGGCGGCGAAGAAGATTCTCCTGACCTATGACGAGAAAGCCAAAGCCGGCAAGATTTCTCCGGAGGACGCACGGCGTCTTGCCTTCGATGCGATCGGCGCCATGCGCTGGGGCCAATCCGGCGACTACCTCGGAATCTACGATGCCGGGGGCAAGAATGCCGGCGTTACCTACGTGCATGCCAACCCTAAATACATCAATGTCAATCGCTGGGACTACCGGGATAACAAGGGTCAGCTGCTGATCCAAAGTATCATCGGCCAGGCGCGTGCCGGCGGTGGCTTCCTCGTATACGAGGTGCCAAAAGCAACCGGCGGGCCGGAGTTGCCGAAGCTGACCTATGCCGGAGGGTATGGTGAGGGCGATCAGATGCTTGCCATCCAGGCAGGCGTCTACACCGACGATGTCGACGCGGTGGTGTTCGCCCGGGCTGTCTGGATCGCGCTCGGAGGATTGGGCGGCTTGCTCATTGCCGGGATGGCCGCCTTCATCCTTGGTCGCGGCCTGGTTCGTCCGCTTGGCAAAATATGCGGCACCATGGATGATCTGGCCAAGGGCGACCTGAACGTCGAGGTCCCGTTCGTCGAGCATCGCAACGAGATCGGCCACATTGCGCGCAGCCTTTCTGTGTTCAAGGATCGATTGATTGACGCCGAACGCCTCCGTACCGAGCGGGAAGAGGCGGCAGCTCGCGCCGTTGCGGAGCGCAAGGTGGCTATGAACCAGATCGCGAGCGTGTTCGAGAAGAGCGTCGGCTCGATTGTCGCCGGCGCGGCTTCATCAGCTGCCGAAATGCAGCGCTCGGCGCAGTCGCTGTCGTCAATTGCAATGGAGACGACGCGACGGAGCTCGACCGTCGCCTCAGCCGCACAGCAGACCACTGGAAATGTGCAGACCGTGGCTGCCGCAGCCGAGGAACTGTCGAAATCCAGCCAGGAAATCTCCCGTCAGATTGACCACTCGGCATCGATCGCGCAAAGCGCGGTTGCTCAGGCCGATCATACCAATACGATGGTGGAAGGCTTGCTGGCGGCCACACAGAAAATTGGTGAGGTGATGGGCCTCATTCAAAACATTGCCGCTCAGACCAATCTTCTGGCCTTGAACGCGACCATCGAAGCCGCGCGAGCCGGTGACGCGGGCAGGGGCTTTGCCGTGGTGGCAAACGAGGTGAAGGCGCTGTCGACACAGACCGCCAAGGCAACAGAGGAGATCGCCGATCAGATTGAGGCGATCCGCAACGCTACCGGAACGACGGCCGAAGCCATTCGCGAGATTGGCGCCACGATCGGCCAGATCAACGATATCGCGACGAAAATTGCTTCAGCAGTCGAGCAGCAGCGTGGATCGACCAGGGAAATCGCCCACAGCGTGCAGGAGGCAGCTCAGGGGACCCAGGGGGTCATGCAAAACATTTCTGACGTGACCAAGGCCTCAGGCGAGGTGGGAGCCGCTGCCGAACTGGTCCTCAGTTCCGCGGGCGAACTCGGAAAACAGTCCGAACGCCTGAAGCAAGAGGTTGAGAGTTTTCTGACGACAGTCCGGGCGGCGTAGCCCGGCGCGATCTTAGAACAGGCATCCAGCGCCGCCGCGTTCACATTGTGTGCAACGTAAGATTTGGGGCGTTCACTCGAAGATCGCGACGGCGCGGATAGGGCTTGCGGTGCCGCCGCGGATCTTGAGAGGGAAGCCGATGAAACGGAATCGGCCGCGTCCTACCAGCTTGTCGAGATTGGCAAGGCATTCCATGTGTGTGATTCCCCGTTCGCCACATGCAAGATGAGCCTGGAAGTTCGGTTCGCCCTCAGGGGCCGGGCTCACCGCCTCCACGCCAAACATTCCGATGCCGCGGTCCGCGAGCCAATGCACGCTTTCCACCGCGAGGCCAGGAAAA
>NZ_DATHOP010000255.1:0-14722 GCF_035484855.1 Bradyrhizobium sp. | reverse complement strand
GCTGTTGACGATCTCTGTGCGGGCGGCGGGCGAGGCGAGGAATTTGATCAGCGCCTTGCCGGCGTCGGGCTCTTTCGACACGCTGGCGATGCCGGCCGAGAACACCGTGATCTTCTGCAGCGGATCGGGCAGGGCACCGATGATGTCGATGCCGGCGACCGGCTTGAGTTCACTGATCTGCTGGAAGCCGAGCTCGGCCTCGCCCTTGGCGACGATCTCGCCGACCGGCGTTGCCGGGATCATGCGGGCCTTGCCCTTCATCTGGTCCTCGATGCCGAGTTTCTTGAACATCTCGTTCTGAATGTAGACGCCGCTGGCGCTGTCGGAATAGGCGACCGATTTCGCCGCCAGCAGCGCGCGCTTGACCGCGTCGGCCGAGGAGATGTCCGGCCTCAGTGCGCCGGCCTTCACCGCGACGCCGATCGGCGATTTCGTCAGGTCGACGCGGCTGTCGGCGACCACCTTGCCCTTGCTGACGAGGTCGCCGAGCGCATAGCCGACCATGATCAGCACGTCGGCGGCCTCGCCGCGCTCCAGCCGCATCGGAATCGCATTGACGGTGGTGCCCATCGAGGGCCCGAACGCGGTCAGCACCTTGTTGCCGGTGGCTTTCTCGAATTCCGGCACCAGCGCCTGATAGGCCGCCGTCAGCCCGCCCGAGATCATCACCCGGACCTCGGCGGCGCCGGCCGGGCCGGCCAGCAACAACACGCCTGCAAGGCCGAGCGCGAGGCTGCGAAATTTCGCGGATATCGATTTCATGTTGATTCCTCCCGGGGACGATTCTGCAGCGGTCGTCCTTGATTGGATGCTAGCCCGCAAATGGAGGTTAGCCTAGGCCCACCCCGCGACGCTTTTCGTCATGGGCGGGCTTGTCCCGGCCATCCACGCCTTTCGGCATCTCTGCTCTGTTGCATGTGAACCGCAGGCAATCTAAAATCCCGCCACGGGGAATTGCAGACTCCCGATCAGACGGTCTCCGTCCAAGCTCTGTGCAACGCTCGAAGTTCGAGGAGATTGCGCATGGACGGCCGAACGCTTCCTTCAATACGACCCAAACCCGGCAAGATTGCCTTGCTCTGGCGCGGCGATCGCCAGGCGCGTCGCGAGGCGACGGCGCAGAACAATCGGTACAACAGGATTTTCGAGGAACTGGCCGCGCTCGACATCGAGGCGGAGCCCGCGATCTATGCCGAAGAGATGGCGGATGAAGTGCGGGCGCAGCTGCTCGGTTGCGACGGCGTGCTGGTCTGGGTCGATCCGCTTTCCGACGGCAAGAACCGGTTGAAGCTCGATGCGCTGTTGCGCGAGGTCGCATCAACGGGCGTATGGGTGAGCGCCCACCCCGACACGATCCTGAAAATGGGCGTGAAGGAAGTCCTTCACCGCACCAGGGATCTCGGCTGGGGCACGGACACCCATTTGTATCGTTCCGCCGAGGCTTTTCGCGAAGAGTTTCCACCGCGGCTTGAAACTGCGGGTCCGCGCGTGCTCAAGCAGAACCGCGGCAATGGCGGGCAGGGCGTCTGGAAGGTCGAACTGTCATCCGACGCGACCGTTCGGGTTTTGCATGCCCGCCGCGGCAGCGTGCCGGAGACCATGCCACTCCACGATTTCATGCAGCAGTGCGAACCCTATTTCCTAAACGACGGATGCATCGTCGATCAGCCGTTCCAGCGGCGGCTGCCCGACGGCATGATCCGCTGCTACATGGGCGCCGACAAGGTCGTAGGTTTCGGACACCAGTTCATCAAGGCCCTGATCCCGCCGCCGCCGGAAGGCCCGGACTCGCCGGCTGCGCAGCCCGGCCCACGGATCATGCATCCGGCATCGGCGCCGCAGTTCCAGGCGCTCAGGACGAAAATGGAAACCGAGTGGACGCCGCAGATGATGCAGCTGTTGGAAATCGACGCAGACTCGCTGCCGATCATCTGGGATGCCGACTTTCTCTATGGGCCGCGCGACAACTCGGGCCACGACAGCTACGTGCTCTGCGAGATCAATGTCAGCTCGGTGTTCGCGATTCCGGATCAGGCGCCCGCCGAGATCGCGCGCCTCGCCATGGCCCGGCTGCAATCGAAAAAAGCGCGACCCGCGGTCTGACCTGCTCCGTCGGGCAAATCGCCGACGTCCCGGCGTCCTTGTCCGCCCGGCCTTGTTGCGCGATGGATTGCTTCGCCTGCGCTCGCAATGACGACAGGATGGATGTGCTGCCCTCACGAATTCACGTGCACGAAATCTCGCAGCAGCGGATAGATCTCGTTGTTCCAGCGCCTCCCCGAGAACACGCCGTAATGGCCGACGCCGGCCTGCATGTGGTGCACCTTGCGATAGGCGCGCACGCCGGTGCAGAGGTCTTGCGCGGCGAGCGTTTGCCCGATCGAGCAGATGTCGTCCTTTTCGCCCTCGACCGTCATCAGGCCCATGCGCTTGATCGAGGCCGGGTGCACCGGACGGCCGCGGTGGGTCAGCTTGCCCAGCGGCAACAGATGCTCCTGAAACACGTCGCGGATGGTTTCGATATAAAATTCCGCCGGCAGGTCCATCACGGCGAAATATTCGTCATAGAAGCTCTTGATGGTCTCGGCCTTCTCCTTCTCGCCCTTGGCCAGGTGCTGGGCGAGATCGATATGCTGCTTGATGTGGCGCTCAAGGTTCATCGACACGAAGGCGGTGAGCTGCACGAAGCCGGGATAGACCTGCCTGAACGCGCCCTTGCATTGAAAGGGTACGTAGTTGATCAAATTCTCCTCGAACCATTTCAGCGGCTTGCTCTTGGCGAAGTCGTTGACCTTGGTCGGCTGGATGCGGGTGTCGATCGGGCCGGCCATCAAGATCAGGCTCGCCGGCCGCGCCGGGTGATTGTCTTCCGACATGATCGCCGCCGCCGCCAGCGCCGACACCGACGGCTGGCAGATCGCCACCATGTGCGAACGCGGACCCATCCGGTCTAGGAAGGTGATGAGGTGCTCGGTATATTCGTCGAGGCCGAATTTGCCCGCGCCGAGCGGAATGTCGCGCGGGTTATGCCAGTCGGTGATATAAACGTCGTGATCCTGCAGCAGCGTCTTCGCGGTGCCGCGCAACAGCGTTGCGAAATGGCCGGACATCGGCGCCACCAGCAGCATGCGCGGCTGCTCGGGGGAATTTTCCTTCTTGAAATGCAGCAGCGAACCGAACGGGGTTGCAAAGGTGACTTCCTCGGTCACCGCAAGCTCCTGATTGCCGACCATCACCTTGTCGATGCCGTAAGCCGGGCGCGTATAGGTCAGCGAGGTCCGCGAGATAAGCTCGAGCGCTGCTGCGAGCCGCCCGAACACTTTGTCGGAGACGCCCTGGGGCACGAGGTTGAGATATCTGAGCGCATTTGCGGCCCCCGACCGCCATGGCTCCGTCAGGTCCATGTGGTTCTGATAGGCCTGATACATCATGGACATCATTCCGATCCGCCCCTGCCCCTGTTGCCATGCAATATCGAAGCCAGCGTGGAGTCAAATGGCCTCGTAAACTGGCACGTCGCTTGCTGCTCAAGGCGCGAGAAGCATGGATAATGGGCACGTCTTTGCGGTACGCTTCGGCAAAGGGGTGGCCCCGGGTGGGCGTTCCGGCGTCAAGGGATAAGGCCATATGGCAAAAGCGACACTGACCATCTCCAGCAAGAATTACTCGTCGTGGTCGCTGCGCGGCTGGCTGCTGACCAGGTTTTCCGGCCTCGAATTCGACGAGGTCGTCACCGCGCCCGACGATGCCTCGGCGCGGGCCGAAATCCTGCTGCTGTCGTCATCGATCCTGGTGCCGTGCCTGCGGCACGACGGCGTCACCGTATGGGATACGCTGGCGATCGCGGACTATCTCAACGAGGTGAGACCCGATGCCGGCCTGTTGCCGGCGGACCGCATCTTGCGGGCGCATTGCCGTTCGATCTGCGGCGAAATCCATTCCGGCTTCACCACGCTGCGGGCCTCGCTGCCGGTCAACCTGAAGGGCCATTTTCCCAACTTCAAGATCTGGTCGCGCGCGCAGGCCGATATCGACCGGGTCTGCGCGATCTGGCGCGAGTGCCTGGCCCAATCGGGCGGTCCGTTCCTGTATGGCGAGCGCACCATGGCGGACGCCATGTATGCCCCAGTCGTGACCCGCTTCATGACCTACGACGTCAAGCTGGAGCCGCGGCTGAAAGCCTATGCCGACATGATCATGGCGATGCCGGAGATGGCCGAATGGATCGAGGCGGCCAAGGCCGAGCCCGCCGACATCGAGGAGCTCGAGGTCGAATATTAGGCAGGCCGATGCCTGTTTGGCGGGCCCGGGCGGCGGGCACGCGTTGCTCAACTTGCGGCCAACGCCGACTCGCTCATCGCGGCCGCGGCCCGCACTGCGACCACCGGTTCGAAATCGCGGATCGCAGATTCCGGCTTCCGTCCAAGAGCTTCGGCGCCTTTGCGAAAGCGGGCGCCGATCTCGCCGCGGTGCACGCGGCTGGCGTGATTTTCGCATAGCACAATAAAGCTGTGAAGGCGGCGAACCCGGCTGCCAAAAATTTGGACGCTTAGGCCCGGCGCGGTAATCAGATTGGAGGGTGTCATGAATGTGCATGCCGCGGTCGATCTCAAATGGCATGGCCTTACTCGCCCCAACGGCGATCCCATCCGCCTGAACAACAAGAATTTCGTGGCTATCGATCGCGATCGGGATGCTTCATACGAGGCGACTTATCGTCCGCAGGCACTCTATAACCGTGCCAACGAAGGCTTTCATGCGAACAACGAAACCTTCCTGCTCCACGAGGTCTCGACAAATCTGCCGATTTATCGCCCCGATACGGGCCCCACCGATTTCCATCTTCATCTTCCACCGGGCGGTTACCAGCTCGTGCTGGTCACGTCCGGCATGTTCACGTTCGATTACGATGGCCGATTTTACGCCGTCGGTCCCGGTGCGGTGATGCTGCAGAGCGCGATCGTTCATCGCCAGCTCTTTTACACCTGGTCGGGGCTGTCCACTGAAGAGAATCTAAAGACGCCGCAGACAGTGGTGCCAGATCCGAATTCCATGGGCTATTCCGGCAAATTTCTTGAGGCTTTCATTACCGATCCTACCACCTTTCCCAACCCGACGGTGGTGGGTCCGGATCACATCGACGAAGCGGAAACGCCACGTGTGGCCTGGAGCCACCCTCTGCATGATCGCCCATCCGATGCCTGTTTTTGGCTTCAGGATCCGTTGGAGCTGGAAGCGCTCTACAAGCCGCTGGCGGCCGGTGCGCCCATCAAATCCGCCGGGCCTGTTTATGTGCGCGATATCGGAATCGAGGTTCCGAGCGGTCATCTCACAACTGGACACATCATAGCAACCGACCCGCGTGGCCGGTCGCTCTTGCCGAAGAGCGCATCGGCAACAGCGGATACTGCCTTTCTCGAGAAAGGCGAGGTTGTTGTCTATCGCGTCATTCGCGGCACAGCCGAATTCAAGAATAGCGTGGGGGAGAGTTTTGAACTTGCGACCGGCGATACGGTTACGGCGGGCAGGAACGCGATAAGTCTCTCAGGGGTAGGCGAAAATTCCCAAATCCTCCGGCTAGGCTTGCTGAAAGGCATGGACAATCTTCGCAGTTGGACGCCGACGCAGCGTGACGAAATTGATGGCCTGGCTGGTCAAATCATTACGCGGAAGGACATTCGTCCGCTGCGTACCGAGGGAAAGCCGGTCGGCTATTTGTACGAGTAAGGCCTTCGAAAAAGATGCTGCCGGCGACGCCTTGGAAGTCGTGGAGAAGTAGTGGAAATGTCGTCAGCGGAAGAATTAACCTTTGTGCTCGGCCGCTGGCTGTGGTCGGTCGCGATCGCGCTGGATATGGTGCGGCGGATCGGAGGGAGGCCGACATCTAGCCGTGAACATCGCAGTACGGCGCCCGGCGGCTGATTCGGGCGCGGTTCGTTCCATCAGCGTTCCGGACCTTAAGAATGCGCTCAATCGCCGTCGCGTTTTGGCACATCGGGCGGCAGCTGAGCTGCGATTCACCGGCGCTGCAGCCGCCAGCCGACGACGGTGGCCTCGACGGCGCCGCCGGATTCATTGTTGCGCCACGTCCCGTCGACGAAGCGGCAGGCGAACGGCAATTGATAGGTGCCGCTGTGGTCCTCGCATAGCACCTGCACCGGCTGGTCCGGCGGCGGTTCTCCCTCGCCATCGAATTTCGCCAGCCGTCGTTCGCGCGTTGCCATGCCATGTTTCTCCCTCGGCCGGGTTCCCGGCAAAACCTCAACGCGCGATTGAGGTTTCCGTGTGATATCGTGGGCGTCCCGCCGCCCGCTCGCAACAATTTGACCGCGCCGAGCCATTCAGTTGAGGATTCCGCAAGTGAGGATTTCGATGATCCGCCGCATCGCCCTCGTCGCGTCGCTGGCGCCTCTGGTGCAGGTCGTGGTGCCCGCGCGCGCGCAGGATGTTCCCGGCATCGAAATCTGCACCGTCGAAAAGACCATGGAGCGGCGCACCAGTTGCCTGCAGAGCAATGTCGAGTTCCTGCAGAAGACCATCACCAAACTCTCCGCCGACCATCAGCAGAAACTCGAAGCCGCCAATCGGCAGATCGAGGGATTGAAGGCGGCCGTCGTCTCCCTGCAGAAGGTCGTCGACGATCTGCAGGCGGCCGCGAAGAAGGCGGCCGAGGATCAGAAGAAGAAAGCGGAAGCCCCGCCGGCCAAGGATGCGCCGGCGGCGAAAGAGGGCGGCAAATAGAAATGCATCGGTCGGCGACCGGGTTGCTTCTATTGGGTCCCGATCTCGCCGCCGATCGCGGGTCCGAACAGCTCGCCGTGTTCGCCGTTGAACCGCGACATCTGCATCTGCTCGACCGGGAAAAAGTCGGTCGGGCTGGTGTTGATCCTGATGCCCGGCAGCAACAGTGGGAGTTCGAAATTCCTGAGGTTGGCCGCCTGCCGCATGACATTCTCGCGGGTCAGTTCGTCGCCGCACTGCTTGAGTACCTGAACCATGGTCTGCGCCGTCAGATAGCCATAGACGCTGAATGTGCTGGTCTTGTCGCCTTCCGGAAAATACTTGTCCATGAAGGCGGCCCATTCCTTGATCGCCGGATCATCCTTCCAGGCCGGGTCGGTAGGGTCCTTGAGGTAGTTGGTGGACAGAACACCCTTCGAGTTCTCCAGTCCGGCCGGCTTCAGCACCGAGCCCACGGAATTCGAAACGCTGGCCAGGAACAGAGTGGGTTTCCACTCGATCTCGGCCGCTTTCCTGATCGCCTGCGCTGCAAACTTCGGCGAGGCTTCATCGAAGAAGATGTCGGCGCCGAGCGTCTTCAGCGTAACGACTTGCCGGTCGACGGTCGGATCGGTCGGATCGTAGGGGATTTCGCCGACGATCATGCGCTTGGTCGCCTCGGGACCGAGGCCGTCCTTGAGGCCCTTGAGATAATCGCGGCCGGAATCGTCGTTCTGATAGAGGATGCCGATCTTGCCCTGCGGCAGGTTCTCCAGAATGTATTTGGCATAGATCCGTCCCTCGGTCTGGTAGGTCGGCTGCCAGCCCATGGTCCAGGGAAAGTTCTTGGGATCGCCGAACTTGGTGGCGCCGGTGGCGACGAAGAGTTGCGGTACCTTGCGGTCATTCAGGTATTTCTGAATGGCGTTGTTGGTCGGCGTACCCAGGCTCTGGAAGATCAGCAGCACCTCGTCGCTTTCCACGAGCTTGCGCGCCTGCTCCACGGTCTTCGCCGGGCTGAAGGCGTCATCGTAGGAGATGAAGTTGATCTTTCGCCCGTTGATGCCGCCCTCGTCGTTGAGCCTCTTGAAGAAGGCGGCCTCGACGCGGCCGATCAGCGCGTAGGCGGACAGCGGTCCGCTGTAGGGCATGATGTTGCCGATCTTGATCTCGGTATCGGTGACGCCGGGGTCGTATTTCTTCTGCGCCGCGGCCGGCGCGATTGCCACTGAAAGGCCGAGGACGACGGATGCGAGTAGTACGCCGCGTATCTGCGTCATATCGACCTCCCTTGGAACTCAGCTCTTCTCGCCCGACATCACCGGCCCGAACAGCTCCCAGCTCTCGCCCTTGAAGCGCATCATCTGCAACTGCTCGAGCGGGGCGAAATCGGTCGGGCTGGTCTTGATTTTGGTACCCGGCAGATAGACGCCGATCTCGAAGTTCAGGTTGGCGACCTGCTTCATGATGTTTTCACGGGTGAGGTCGTCGCCGCACTGGCGCAGCACCTGTTCCAGACCCTTGGCCACGCCGTAGCCGAAGGTGGTGGCGGCATCCTCCTGGTCGCCCTCGGGATACCACTTGGTCATGAAAGCGCGCCATTCATTCATGGCGGGATCGTCCTTCCATTGCGGATCCTTGGGATCCTTCAGATAGGCGGCGCTAAGGATGCCCTGGTCGTTCTCATAGCCGGCCGGTTTCAACACGCTGCCGACCGAGGCCGAGACGTTGGTGAGGAAATGCACCGGGTGCCAGGCCAGTTCGCCGATCTTCTTGATCGCTTGCGCTGCGAATTTCGGCGTCGAGACATTGAGGAAGATGTCGGGATTGGCGCCGTTGATCTGCACCACTTGCGAATCCACCGTCGGCGAGCTGGTTTCATAGGAGGCCTCGATCACGATCAGCTTGCCCGCCTGGTCGCCGAGACCTTCGCGCAAGCCGATCACATAGTCCTTTCCGAAATCGTCGTTCTGGTAGAGGATCCCGATGGTCTTGCCGGGAAAATTCTTCAGGATGTAGGCGGCATAGATGCGCGCCTCGACCTGGTAGCTCGGCTGCCAGCCGATGGTCCACGGAAAATTCTTCGGATCGTTCCACTTGGCGGCGCCGCTCGAGACGAAAATCTGCGGCACCTTCTTGGCGTTCATGTATTTCTGGATCGCGCTGTTGCTCGGCGTGCCCAGCGGGTTGAAGATCAGCAGCACCTCATCGGCTTCGACCAGCTTGCGCGCCTGCTCCACCGCCTTCGGCGGGCTATAGCCGTCGTCATAGCTGATGAAGTTGATCTTGCGGCCGTTGATGCCGCCCTCGGCGTTGATCTTGTTGAAATAGGCTGCCTCCGTCTTGCCGATGGTGGCATAGGCCGACGCCGGCCCCGAATAGGGCATGATATTGCCGATCTTGATCTCGGTATCGGTGGCGCCGGGATCGTATTTCTTCTGCGCGTGGGCGGCGCCGGCGACGGCAACCGAAAGCAGTCCGGCAACCGCCAGCGATTTGGCATGGCTCAAGACATGGTGGTGCATCATCGTCCTCCCTGACCTGCTGGCCGATGGCTCATGCCGTCTTGATTGTGGGGCAGCTTGGAGTGAGCCGTCGGATCGAATGCCCGATCAGTATGCACGAATGGGTTGAGGTTGCCAGCGACGCCTTGGCTGGTATTTTCCGCAGGATGGAAGAAGCGGCCGCCTCCGGTTCCCGTCGGCGAAACCGAAAACCGGAGCAAGGACTGTCAAACGCGGCCGGCACAAGGCGATCATGATGGAGGCGCTTCCAATGAAGGCTCGTCATCCATGAATCCTGCCCAGAAGGCGATCTGGTTCATCGAAAGTCATCTCGCCGATGCCTTGACGCTTGACGATATCTCTGATGTCGCCGGCATCTCGCGCTTCCACATGGTGCGGGCGTTCGCCGCGGCGACGGGGCTTTCGGTGATGCGCTACGTGCGGGCCCGTCGCCTTTCCGAGGCGGCGCGTGCGCTCGCAAAAGGTGCGCCGGATATCCTCACCCTGGCGCTGGATGCGGATTACGGCTCTCACGAAGCATTCACCCGCGCGTTCCGCGACTATTTCGGCACCACGCCGGAAGCGGTCCGCAACTCGACGCGCCTCGATCACCTCAAACTTCAGGAGCCGATCCTCATGGATTCAACCCTCACGGACAATCTTCAGCCGCCGCGTTTTGCGACCAGCAGGCCGCTGCTCGTGGCCGGTCTCGGCGAGCGCGTCAGCCAGGAGAACAGCGCCGGCATTCCCGGCCAGTGGCGGCGTTTTCATCAATCGGTGGCGAACATTCCCGCACGGATCGGCAACGTCGCCTATGGCGTCTGCTGCAACGGCGACGATGCCGGAAATTTCGACTATATCGCAGGCGTCGAAGTCGCCGACTTCTCCGATCTGCCGCGCGAGTTCGCAAGGGTCCGGATTCCCGAGCAGCGCTACGCGGTCTTCACCCATCACGACCACATCTCGACCATCCGCCGCACCGTCAACACGATCTGGAACCACTGGCTGCCGGCGTCGGGCCTGAAGGCCGCGGATGCGCCCAATTTCGAGCGCTATGACGAGAAATTCGATCCGCTCACCGGCAATGGCGGACTGGAGATCTGGGTGCCGGTCAGGGAATAGGCTTAAATCCGCACCGGCGGTCGCGCGGGGCTGCCCTGCGCGGCCGAAAGGTCCGGTGATTGCTTGGCAAGCGATAGCGACTTTGCCATAACATGGCGCAACGAAATGGTTGCGCGTGCGGGATGATCTTGGAATTCCCCCAGCGCCCAGAAAAAACCGGGGGGATTCGATGCCCAATGTGCGCGTGCTGGCGACCGATCTGGAATTTCCGGAAGGGCCGGTGGTGATGCCGGACGGATCGGTGGTGCTGGTCGAAATCCGGGGACGGCGGCTGACGCGGGTTTGGCCGGATGGACGCAAGGAAGTGGTGGCACAGATTCCCGGCGGCCCGAACGGCGCGGCGCTGGGCCCCGACGGCAAGATGTATGTCTGCAACAATGGCGGCTTCACGTGGATTCCGACCCGCAACATGATCATGCCGGGGCCGCAGCCCGACGACTATCTCGGCGGCTCGATCCAGCGCGTCGATCTCGCATCCGGCAAGGTCGAGACCGTGGTCAACAAATGCGGCGAGCATTCCCTGCGGGGACCGAACGATCTCGTGTTCGACAAGCATGGCGGGCTCTGGTTCTCCGACCTCGGCAAGCGCCGCGCCCGCGATATGGATGTCGCCGGGTTCTACTACATCAAGCCCGGCATGAAGGAGATCGTCGAAGGCCACTTCGGCATGCTGCCGGCCAACGGCGTCGGACTGTCGCCGGACGAGAAGACCTTCTACGTCGCGGAGACACCGACGGCACGGCTGTGGGCTTACGATATTTCGGAGCCCGGCACCGTCAAACCGCGTGACGTGATCTATCGCGGCGAGCGCGGCAAGCCGATCGCGGGGTTAGGCGGCTACCAGATGTTCGATTCGCTTGCCGTGGAAGCCGGCGGCAACATCTGCGTCGCCACGCTGATCTCGGGCTGCATTTCGGTGATCGCGCCGGATGGCGCCCTCGTCGAGCAGGTGCCGACCGGCGACCGCGTCACCACCAATATCGCCTTCGGCGGGCCGGAGCTGAAGACCGCCTACATCACGCTGTCGGGCAAGGGCGAACTGATCGCGATGGACTGGCCGCGGTCCGGCCTGGCGCTGAATTTTCTGAACAAGTGATGAATAGAAACGAGAACTATCAACGTCATTGCGAGCGCAGCGAAGCAATCCATGGTGCAACACGCGCGAAAGCTGGATTGCTTCGTCGCAAGTGCTCCTCGCAATGACGATTTAAGTAGCGGAGCAAATAATGCCCTGGCTTGAACCGGTAACGCTGAACGGCCCCTATGCGCAGCTAAAACCCTTGTCGCACGATCATATCGGCGGGTTGACGGAAGCCGTGAAGGACGGCGAGCTGTGGAAGCTCTGGTACACCTTCATTCCCCGCGCCGAAGACATGGGCAAGGAGATCGACCGCCGCCTCGGCCTGCAGGCGGCGGGCGCGATGCTGCCGTTCACGGTGTTCGACGCCGACGGAAAAATCGCCGGCATGACCACCTATATGAACGTCGATACGCCGAACCGCCGCGTCGAGATCGGATCGACCTGGTACGCCAAGCGCGTGCAGCGCAGTGCAGTCAATACCCAGTGCAAATTGCTGCTGCTGACGCATGCCTTCGAAAGGCTCGACTGCATCGCGGTAGAGTTCCGTACTCATTTCTTCAACCACCCGAGCCGGCGCGGCATCGAGCGGCTGGGCGCAAAACTCGACGGCATCCTGCGCAGCCATCAGCTTGCCTCCAACGGCACGCTGCGCGACACCGTCGTGTACAGCATCATCGCCAGCGAATGGCCGACGGTGAAGGTGCATCTGAGTTATCAATTGAACGAGAAGGCGCGGTAGTGCACCGCCGGAGTTCGAGATGACGGAAACATTCGACTATGTGATCGTGGGCGCGGGCTCGGCCGGCTGCGTGCTCGCCAACCGGCTCAGCGAAGATGGTGTCACCAGCATCTGCGTGCTCGAAGCGGGGCCGCGCGACTGGCATCCCTACATCCATCTGCCGGCGGGTTTCATCAAGACCTTCCACATGAAGAGCATCAACTGGGCCTACCAGCAGGAGCCCGGTCCCTATACCGGCGGCCGCAGCATCTACGCGCCGCGCGGCAAGACGCTCGGCGGCTCCTCCTCGATCAACGGCCACATCTATAATCGCGGCCAGCGCCAGGATTTCGATACCTGGGCGCAGCTCGGCAATCGCGGCTGGGGCTATCCGGATGTGCTGCCCTATTTCAAACGGATGGAGCGGCGGATCGGCGAGGGCGAGGATGAATATCGCGGCCGCGACGGCAACCTGACCGTCACCACCATGGACTGGCAGGATCCGCTCTGCGAGGCCTTCATGGCGGGCGCGATGTCGCTCGGCATTCCCAGGAACCACGACTACAACGGCGCCATCCAGGAGGGCGTGTCCTACGCCCAGCGCACCATCAAGAATGGCCGGCGCGTCAGTGCCGCGACCGCCTTCCTGCGCCCGGCGATGCAGCGGAAGAACGTTGATGTCCGCACCCATGCGCATGCGACCGGCATCATCTTCGAGGGCAAGCGCGCGGTCGGCGTGCGTTACGTCAAGGGCGGCAAGGGCGGCGCGCCGATGGAAGTGCGCGCGGCTAAGGAAGTGATTCTGTCCGGCGGCACCTACAATTCGCCGCAACTGCTGCAATTGTCCGGCGTCGGCTCGCCGGATCTGCTGCGCTCGCTCGGCATCGAGGTGCGCCACGCGTTGCCGGGCGTCGGCGAGGGACTGCAGGATCACTACGCGCCGCGCTCGGTCGCGCGCGTCAAGAACATCAAGACCATCAACGAACGCCGGCGCGGCCTCAGCCTGGTCGGCGAAGCCATCAAATGGGCGACGACGCGGCGCGGCCTGCTGTCGCTGTCGCCGACCATGGTCTACTGCTTCTGGCACTCCGGCGAAACCACCGAAAGCTCGGACCTGCAACTGACTTTTACGCCGGCAAGCTACAAGGAAGGCGTGCAGGGCCAGCTCGAGGATAAGCCCGGCATGACGGTGGCCTCCTGGCAGCAGCGGCCCGAAAGCCGCGGCTATGTCCGCGCCCGCTCCGCCGATCCCTTTGCGCCGCCGATCATCCAGACCAATTATCTCGCCGCCGAGCTCGACCGCCGCGTCATCGTCGCCGGCATGAAGCTGGCGCGGCGGCTGCTCGCCTCGGCACCGCTTTCGCCCTATTACGCCTATGAGGATTACCCCGGGCCCGGCGTGCAGACCGACGACGAATTTTTGGCAGCTGCCACGCAGCGCGGCACCACGACGTTTCATCCCGGCTGCACCTGCCGGATGGGCCCGGCCGACGCCACATGGGCCGTGGTCGACGACCAGCTCCGCGTGCACGGGCTGCAAGGCCTGCGCGTGATCGATGCCTCGATCATGCCGCGGATGATCTCGGCCAATCTCAACGCGTCGACCCTGATGATCGCCGACAAGGCCTCGGATTTGATCCGCGGCCGTAGCGCGGCGGCGTAGCAGGATCATCAAGCCGTTTCCGCGAACGAGGACTGTTCATGCTCTATGAATTCGCCACCCTCTCATTCCACCCCAACGACACCCGCAAGGCTGTGGCCGGTGCGCAGGCCTATGTGACGGCGGCGGAAGCCAAGGGCCGGCTGCTCGGTTCTTGGACCACGGACATCGGCACGCTTGGCCGAATGTTCGTGCTGCGCGGATTTTCCGATGCCGCTGAACTCGCGGCCGAGCGCAGGCGGGCGCTGTTTGCCGCCGACCCGTTCGGGGCCGCGGAGGTGTTGACTGGCCTCGAGATGGACAGCTATGCGCCATTTCCGTTTCTGCCGCCGGTGGTGCCGGGAAATTACGGCAAGATCTACGAATTCCGGACCTATCGGCTCAAGCCCAATGGCCTGCCGCCGACGATCGCGGCGTGGGAAGAAGCGATGCCCGCCCGCTCAAAACTTTCGACGCTTCTGATCAACATGTACGCGCTGGATGGCGCCCCGCGCATCACCCACATCTGGCCCTATGCCAGCCTCGATGCCCGCGCGGCGATCCGCACCGACGCCGTTGCGAAGGGAATCTGGCCGCCGAAGAACGGACCGGAGCAGCTCGTTACGGCAACCTCGATGATCGGCGTGCCGACCGAGGCCTCGCCATTGGCGTGAGACGCCTGTTGCCCCTCTCACACTTCCCGCCGGCTGAGGAAGGCCAGCCGCTCGAACAGATGCACGTCCTGCTCGTTCTTCAACAGCGCGCCGTGGCGACCCATCGATGTCTGCTTTCGGAGGGATAGTGTTGCAAAAGTCGTTTTGCCGAAGGTATCAAAAATTCTGAGGGTCGTAGGCGCGGTTTTCGTGTAGAGATTTGAGGGACCTCATCGCCTCACGCAAAACTCATGGGCGACTTCGGTAGCGCGACTGAGGTTATCC
>NZ_DATHOP010000254.1:0-20061 GCF_035484855.1 Bradyrhizobium sp. | reverse complement strand
GACGTCGGTGATGCCGGGGATGGCCTTGATCCTGTCGAGGAACAAGCCTGCCCAATGGTTGAGCTCCCCGGGATCGGCGTCGTTCAGGGTGTACTGATACATGGTCTTGGCCACGCGCCCGCCGATGGTGATGTCCTGCGCGGCTTGCATATAGAGCGTGATCCCCTGGATCTTGGCGAGGTTGGTCCGCAACCGCGCAAGCACCTGGTCCATGCTGCCGCGCTGACTCTTCGGCTTTAGGGCAATGAAGACGCGGCCGTCGTTGACCGTGGTGGTTCCCCCGCCTGCGCCGACGGCCGCGCCGACCGAGGCGACCGCGGGATCCCGTATCAGGGCGTTGAGCAAGGCTTGCTGGCGCTCGGCCATGGCCGGAAAGGAGATATCCTGCGCCGCCTCGGAGAAGCCGATGATCAATCCGGTGTCCTGTTCCGGGAAGAAGCCTTTAGGGATGACCACGTAGAGATATCCGGTCAACGCGATGGTGCCGAACATTGTCATCAGTGTAATGAAGCGGTGCCGCAGTACGATCTTGAGGCCCGCCTCATAGAGGTTGAGCAGACCATCGAAGCCACGTTCGAAGACCCGATAGAGCCGTCCGTGCTGCTTGGCCTCCGGCCTGAGCAGCCGTGCACACATCATCGGCGTCAGCGTCAGCGAGATCAGCAGCGACAGCACCAGCGCCACGCTAACGGTAATTGCAAATTCGCGGAACAAGAGGCCGACATATCCGCCCATCAGGAACAGCGGAATGAACACGGCGATCAGCGATAGCGTGATCGAGACGATGGTAAAGCCGATCTCGCCGGCACCCTTCAGCGACGCTTCGAACGGCGAGGCGCCTTCTTCCATGTGCCGCACGATATTCTCAATGACGACAACAGCGTCGTCGACAACGAAGCCGACCGCGATCGACAAAGCCATCAGCGAGAGGTTATCGAGACTGTAGCCAAGCTCGTAGAGCACGGCGAAGGTACCGATCAGCGACAGCGGCACGGTGATCGCCGGAATAACGGTGGCCCAGAAATTGCGCAGGAATATGAAGATGACCATCACCACCAGCGCGACCGTCAGCATCAATGTGCACTGCACGTCGCTGACCGAGGCGCGGATGGTGTCGGTACGGTCGGAGATGATATGGACCTTGACCGCGGGCGGGATCGAGGCCTGAAGTACCGGCATCATCGCCTTGATCCGGTTCACGGTGTTGATGACATTGGCGCCGGGCTGACGCTGGATTGCCAGAATGATGCCCCGCTGGTTGTTGTACCAGCCCGCGATCAGGTCGTTCTCCGGCGCGCTGATGGCGCGGCCGACATCGCGGATACGCACCGGCGCGCCGTTCCGGTAGGCGATCACCAGATTGGCGTAATCGTCGGCCTTCAGCAGTTGATCGTTGGTGTTGAGCGTGTAGGTCTGGCGCGGGCTGTTCAGCGTGCCCTTCGCCAGATCGACATTGGCCTGGCCGAGCGCCGTTCGCACGTCCTCGAGATTGATGCCGCGGGCCGCCAGGGCCTCCGGATCGAGCTGCAGGCGGACGGCGGGCTTCTGCTGGCCGCCGATGCCCACCAGACCGACGCCGGATATCTGCGATATCTTTTGCAACAGAATGTTTTCTGCATAGGCGTCAACGGTGGTCAGTGGCAGCGTATCGGAGGTCAATCCCAGCACCAGGATCGGCGTGTCGGCCGGATTGACCTTTCGAATCGTCGGCGGATACGGCATTCCCACCGGCAGATACGCGGTCGCAGCGTTGATCGCCGAGAGCGTATCGCTCACCGCGCCGTCGATCTGGCGGTTCAAATCGAACTGCAGGGTAATCTGGGTGTAGCCGAGCGCGCTCGCCGACGTCATCTGGGTGAGGCCCGGAATCTCGCCAAACTGCAATTCGAGCGGCGTCGCCACTGAAGACGCCATGGTCTGCGGATCGGCGCCCGGCAGCTGGGCCGTGATCTGCAGGGTGGGGTAGTTGACGTTCGGCAGGGCCGCCACCGGCAATAACGGATAGCTGATCAGTCCACCGACGAGCAGTCCGACCATCAGCAGAGCGGTAGCGATCGGCCGGTGGATGAATGGCGCGGATATGTTCATGGGATGGGTGCCTGCTCAGCGCTTTGTGCAATGGCTTCCTGGGCTGCCTTGCCGTGCAGCATCCTGACATGCGTGCCCGGTTGCAGCTTGTATTGTCCGTCGACCACGACCTGCTCCTTGGCCGTGAGGCCGGAATCGATCAGCGCCTGACCGTCGCTGATTTGCGCGACCTTGACGGGGCGGATAGCCACGGTGTTGTCGGGATTGACGACGTAGGCATAGGATCCATTCGGGCCTTGCTGCACGACGGAGGCCGGAACCGTCAGGCCGTTGTGCCTTGTATCGAGGAGCAGGCGAGCGTTGACGAGTTCGCCCGGCCAGAGCTTGTGCTGCTGGTTGGGAAAGTTCGCCTTGAGCTGGATCGACCCCGTCGTCTGCAGGATCTCGTTGTTGACGAGGCCGAGTACGCCCTGATCCAGCTGGAGTTTGTCATCCTGGCTGTAGGCAAGCACCTTGAGCGGCGCGCTGGTTTTTTGCTGTTGCTGCTGGATCTGCGGCAGAACCGTCTCAGGGAGCGTGAATATCATCGAAATCGGATTGAGTTGCGTGACGACCACAAGACCGTTGGGCGTCGACGGGCTGATGATGTTGCCGACGTCGATCTGGCGAATTCCGGCCACGCCATCGATCGGCGACGTCAGCCGCGTGAAGCTGAGTTGCACTTTCGCCTCGTCGATCAGCGCCTGGTCGCTTTTGATCGCCGCCTGCAGCTGTCCCACTTGCGCCTTCTGGGTCTCGACCAGTTGCGGAGTGGCCCAACCCTGGTCGCCCAATTTGTTGTAGCGAGTGAGGTTGGCCTGGGCATTGATGAGCTGGGCCTGATCGCGCTCCAGGTTTCCCGTGTACTGTTCGATCAGCGCCTGGTAGGGACGCGGATCAATCTGCGCAAGCAGGTCGCCGGCATGCACGGCCTGCCCTTCGGTGAAATTGATGCTGATGATCTGTCCCTGAATCTGGGCGCGCACAACGTCGGTGTTGTACGCGATCACGGTGCCGACACCGCTGAGATAGATCGGTACATCATGCTGGTCGACCGCGCCGGCGACGACCGACACCGCGGGGGGCGGAGAGGGAGCGGCTTTGGCCTTTTCCAATGGGCGAACATGCGCGTACAACAGGCCGCCGGCGGCGAGGACGGCAATCAGGACGGCCGTGGGAACGATGACTTTCATTTTCATGGTTGCTCTCGCTCGCGAAGGTGGTTGTTCGTTAGCCGCCCGGAAGAATTGGCGTTCCGGTACCGGAGGTGGTGCCCGGTCCCACCGTAACCGGAGGGGGCGATGCACTGGTGATCGGTACCCCTGTTGCGGAACTGACCCCGAGATTTCCGATCTCGGTCGATCCCAGCGGAATTCCTGTTCGCGGGCTGCCGCCCGGAACTATCGGCGAGGTCGACGTCGACGATGAAGCCATGCTGGTTGAGCCGGAGCCGCACATTCCCGACAAACCCGACGTGTCCAGCATTCCGGAGGTGGCCGATATTCCCGATGACGCCGACATTCCGGAAGTCGCCGCGCTGCCCGGCATGGCTGCTGTCGCGGGCGCTGCCGATCCGACCGTCAATCCGCCGCCATCGTAGGTCGAGGTCGATCCGAACATCGCCGATGGCGAAGTCCCAAGCGTTGAGCACGATGTCCCGCTCGATGGCATTCCGGTTGTGCCCGTTACAATGGGCGCCGGACTGACTCCGGGTGACGCGATCTCGGTCGCGCCGAAGGGGATGCCGGTTGGCGAAACCGATGAACCCGTCGTGGTGCCGAGCGGCGATGTGGCGCCAATGGCAGGCGTTGGACTGACCATCCCGGCCACTTGCGCGAGAGCCGGGTTGCAGATGACGAGCGCTGGAAGAACGGCCAGGACGTACAAGACTGTCGTTCGCGTTCTCACCTTTGCGACGATTCCACCTGATCTGAGATTATCGGACATCGGTCGATCCTTGACTTGTGGTTGCACAGAGTTTTGGAGAAATCAGCACCGGCAGATGCTCAACTTGTTATCCAGCGTCTCGTCCAGCTTCTCTTGCCTTGCGTCAAACCTCGAAAGCTTCTTCTGCTCGACTTCATTGGCGCGAGAATGTGGAGTGAAATTTCCGCCTCGCGGTTGAACGCGAACGACCGGCGCTCCGGCCGGAGCCGAGGTTGACGGGGCTGGCCTCTGCAACGACCCAGCTTGAAATCAGAACAATCGCAACAATTGATGTAGCAAGAAATGTGCGCATGAAATTCCTCCCGAGTATGCGCAAGAGTCTGGCTTCAAGGTGGACGGATCACTTATCCCATTCAATTAAATACGCGTTTATTGTTTTGACGCCGGTGAAGCTGCGCGAATGGAAGTGGATCAGAGCGCAGTGATCGATTGCGCAGACCGGTCCCTGGGAATCTAACAATATTTTAATTGACCGCCACGCGACGCCTGGAATGGCGCGTTTGACAGGTTCGATCAGCAGTCTGGCCGCCGTTTCAGACAACCGAGGCCGCCAGCATCGCCATCGCCGCCGGCGCTTGTGTGGCGCGGGCCCTGGCGGCCTTTCGCACCTTCTCGAACGCGCGCGCCTCGATTTGCCGGATGCGCTCGCGTGATACCTTGAAGGTTGCGGCCAGTTCCTCGAGTGTCTGCGGTTCGTCGGCCAGAAGGCGTGCCTCGAAGATGCTCCGTTCGCGGCCGTCGAGTACATCGATCGCGGCAATCAGTGCCTTGTGTTGGCGTTCCGTCTCGTCCTGTTCAACCACAATGGCTTCCGGCGAGGGTGACTGATCGACGAGATAGTCCTGCCATTCGCCTGCTTCGCCGTTGTCATGGACCGGCGCATTGATCGATTGATCGCCGCCGAGCCGGCGATTCATGTCCACGACCTCCTGGTCCGGGACATCGAGGTTCTTTGCGATCAAAGCTACCTGATCGGGATGCAGGTCGCCGCTTTCCAATGCGGCGATCTTGCTTTTTGCAGCTCGCAATTTAAAGAAAAGCTTCTTCTGGCTTGTCGTCGTGCCGATTTTCACAAGCGACCACGAACGCAGGATGTAATCCTGGATGCAGGCCCGGATCCACCACACCGCGTAGGTTGAAAAGCGAAAGCCTTTTTCGGGCTCAAACCGGTTCAATGCCTGCATCAGGCCGAGGTTGCCTTCCGAGATCATTTCCGAAACCGGCAGACCGTAGCCGCGGTAGCCCATGGCGATCTTGGCGGCGAGACGCAGATGACTTGCCACAAGCTGGTCCGCGGCATCGCGGTCACCGTGCTCGCGCCAACGCTTGGCGAGCTGGTATTCCTGGTCCCTTTCGAGCATCGCAAAACGCCCGATGTCGAAGAGATAGCCTTTGCCGCGCCCATCCTTGACAAAGGCCGGCGGACGCCGGGTTCGAACCGCGAGGCTCGCGAATTGTCCCTCAATGCCCATATCGGTCGCTCCGTGGTGAAGAACCCTGGATATCTCTGTCGCTCGAAACTCGAGCTGATCACCACAGGATAGGCGGGGGGTGCCGGGGAGCCATTAAATTGGGGTTTAAGAGACTAAATTCGAATTCAATGAGGGGGGATGAGAATTGGCAGGCATGGCCTTGATGCCGCCTTTTGCGGCATCAAGGTTGGGGCCTTTGCAGATTCAGTAGGTGCAGTAGTACGGCGGAGTATCCGAATTGTAATACGGGTAGTACGGGCACCCAAGGCCGTAATCGTACAAGCCGCCTCCGGCGAAATGGCGTCTTCCAGCGCCGAAGTGATCGCGGCCGACACCGGCGACGTGAGCTCCACCGATGCCGCCGATGTGAGGTGCGCCAAACCCTCCGACGCGGCCTCCGCCGAGGCCGCCAGTATGGCCGCCGCCAAAGCCACCGATGTGAGCGCCGCCGAAGCCACCCATGTGGCCGCCACCAAAACCACCGCCGTGTCCGCCGCCACCGCCGCCGCGGGCTTGTGCGCCGGTGGCAACAAGGCTGCCGGCAAGCAACGCACTTGCCAAAATCATCATCCATCGTCCTCGCATGACATTTCTCCTTTTGAAAGGGCGGACGTTCCGCCACAGGACCTTCATCGGATGCCGTTGCGTCTCGGCGAGACTGGCACCGACGACACGATGCTGCGGAGATGGGAATTGTCGCCTGCGGTCTCCATTAAAATCTCCTTGAACAACAGGCGCATCGCAATCAAAAGTGAGCGCGCAGCGACCGGGCGTCAGACGGAAGCAAGCGCGCACGCTGATGGCTTCAGCGTTTTCGCAATGCTAAATTCGTTTTTAGTTGCGAAAGCCGCGTCACTGGGCGACCTGTAACCAGCATGGCGGAAGCGGCAAGTATCACGCTCGTCGCCATCGCCCGCGCCGACGGATTTGAAGTAATCACGCACCCTGGCGGGATTCGATTTGTCAGTTGCAGCCGCTTGCCGGGAGAGGCTTTACCGACGGATATCTTGAGAAAGGGTACACGATCATGAAGATTGGCATAGTTGGTGCAGGAAAGGTCGGCAGTGCATGCGCGCTGGCCGCCCTGGTTCGCGGCAGTGCCCGCAACATCGTCATGGTGGACCGAACCCGCAAACGCGCCAAGGCGGTGGCGACCGACCTTGCCTACGGATCGCCACTCTGTCCCAAGACGTCGGTGGTGGACGGGGACTTCGACGATTTGGCGGATGCCGCGCTGGTGATGATTACCGCCGGCATCAATGAAAAGGCCGGCGGTGCCACGGATCGCAACGACCCGCAGGGCCGGTTGCGGCTTCTCAACACCAATGCCGGAATCTATCGCGACATCGTTCCCCGGATCGTCCGTGCCGCACCGCGTGCCGTGATATTGGTCGTGACCGATCCGCCGGATCCGCTGGCGGATATCGCCCGCATCAGCGCAGGACATGATCGCGTCTTGAGCACGGGCACTTTCCTGGACAGCTTGCGATTTCGCTTTCACCTGGCGGAGCATTTCGATGTCGATGCCAACCAGGTCGAGGCGCAGGTCGTCGGCGAGCACGGGGTCTCGCAGGTGTTTCTGTGGTCGTCCGCCCGCGTTGCCGGAGTGCCGATCGCCGCCCTTGCCGGCGAGCGCGGTGAAACGCTCGATAGCCTGCGCGGGCAGATCGAGAAGAGCGTGCGCTTTGCCAACATCACCATCATCGAAGGCAACGACGCGAGCCAGTTCGGCATCGGCATCGTCGCGGCACGAATCGCCGAGATCGTTCTTCGCGATGAGCGGGCGGTGATACCGGTAGGAAGCTTCCATGAGCGGTTCGGCGTTACGCTGTCCCTTCCAAGCGTCGTCGGTCAAAACGGCGTTGTCCGGAGCCTCGAGCCGGAGATGTCGCCCGAGGAGAAGCAGGCGCTGCTGAAGAGCGCGGCCAATTTGAGGAAGTCGGAAGACCGGATGAGCGCGACGGCCTGAAGACGGGGGCGGAAGCCCCTCGATCGCATAGCGATCATGGCGTTCGGGCGAAGCGCGCCAGAGAGCCGCTCTGCGGCCTCGTGCGCCCGGTAAGAACGACGAAAATTCAAACAGCAATGAACTCGCCTATGACCTGAGGTAGCCGACGAGTGCGATGGCCGCCTCGATTTCTTTCATGGCTCTCAGGCGATTGCGAGTTGCGTTGCAAACTACCACGTGAAATCGATTTAATCTTCCTGACGTCCAATTTAATGGGACGAGCAGACTGCCGGCTTATCTCCGTGATGAGGCCTCTGAACATTCAGCGGCGGAGGTGGCGAGAATCCCAGATCTCGCCCCCAATCAATTCACGGAAGAAGAAAAGCCATGACCAGACTCAAGATCTTCGGCGCGGCCGCGATGCTGTCACTCATGTTCGCGACGCCGGCATTCGCGCAGGCGGCTATCCAGGAGCCGGGCGCGTTCGCCTTTTACTATCCTAACTACGATGTCCTGAATGGCGGCCAGCCAACGCCGGCAGCGCGCATGGACGCCGCTGCGGGTGGGGGACCATTCAGTGGCAGTTACGCTTATACACACGCTCGCAACAACGGCGCCGCCAGGGCGCGAGAAGTACACCGGTGAACAAAATAGACGTTCGGAAGCCGAGCGTGAAGAATGTGGACGGCCGCATCGGTGACGATTCGGCCGTTTCCGCGCGCCTCGTTCAGGTGCAAGCTGTGGCAGGCGCGGCTCCTGGCCCCATACAGACCGGCAGGGTGCCTTGCCGGGATATCATTTGTGCTGCGCTGCAGGACGGGCGATCGATCGCCGGCCCGTGGCATTGATGGGCCTCGCCGCCGCTGGTTTCTTCTTGTCAAACCACGGCGATCGGATCAGATTTGGCGGGCACCGGCGTGCAAAAGTGCCGGTTCACGTCAACAATAAAAATTGGGGCGGAACATGAATAGATTTTCCATCATCTGCGCCGCATTGGTCGGCGCGGCCGGTTTGATTGCCGGACCCGGCATCGCACAGCAGGAAACCAAGCAGGATGCCAAGCCCGCATCCAGCCAGGCAAAAATATCTGCGGTTACCCAGCAACAGCTCAACACCGCGGACAAGAACACAACCAATTTTCTTCTGACCAACGGCAATTACGCACAAACCCGCTTCTATCCCGCCAAGCAGATCGACCGCGACAACGTCAAGAACCTGCACGTGGCCTGGATCTTCCAGACCGACGTCAAGGAATCGCTGGAGACGTCGCCGATCGTCGTCGATGGCGTCATGTATGTGACGACGTCATTCAGCCACGTCTACGCGCTCGACGCCAAGACCGGCGCCCAGCTCTGGCACTATGCCCACAAGATGGGACCGATAACGACCTACTGCTGCGGCCCCAACAATCGCGGCGTCCAGGTTCTCGGCGATCTCGTCTACCTCGCCACGCTGGATTCCAAGCTGCTCGCGCTGAATGCCAAGACCGGCGATGTCGTCTGGTCGGCCGACGTTGCCGATCCGGAACAAGGCTACAGCGAGACCATGGCTCCGACCGTGATCAAGGACAAGGTCCTGATTGGAACCAACGGCGGCGAATACGGCATCCGCGGCTTCGTCAAGGCTTACGACGCAAAGACCGGCAAATTGATCTGGACATTCAATACCATTCCGGAGAAATCGGTCGGCGTCTGGGCGACCAAGGACGCCACCGGCCGCGACATGCACCGCGATATCCAGGCCGAGAAGGACCAGTTCGCCAAGACCGGCGACCCCTGGCAGAAACTGGGCGGCGGCGTCTGGCAAAATCCGGCCGTCGATCTCGCGACCAACCGGATCTATTTCGTGGTCGGCAATCCTTCGCCCGATCTCGACGGTTCGATCCGTCCCGGCGACAACCTCTATACGGACTCGCTGGTCTCGCTCGATCTGGAGACCGGCAAATATGTCTGCCACTTCCAGTATATCGCCCATGACGTCTGGGATCTCGACGCCGTGAGCCCGCCGGTGCTGCTGGATGTCAAGGACAAGAACGGCAAGACCATTCCGGGCCTGATCCATGCCGGCAAGACCGGCCACATCTACGTTCATGACCGCAAGGATTGCAGCCTGATCCGGTTCTCCGAGGCGATGGTGCCGCAGGAGAACATGTGGACCCTGCCGACCAAGGAAGGCGCGCGCATGCTGCCGGGCGCGAACGGCGGCGTCGAATGGTCGCCGATTGCAACCGACCCGTCGCAGTCGCTCGCCTACGCCATCAACCTGCACCAGCCCATGAACTACTTCGTCGAGAACTCGCCCTATCCGAACGGCAAGTTGTGGCTGGGCGGCGCCTTCAAGACGATCCCGAGCGAGGCGCAGGCGGGCAACATCACCGCCGTCAACTACGATACCGGCAAGATCAAATGGCAGGTCAAGACGCCGGAGCCGATGATCGGCGGCATTCTCGCCACCGCCGGCGGTCTGGTGTTCACGGGTGAGGGCAACGGCAAGTTCTCCGCCTACAACTCCTCTACCGGCAAGGAATTGTGGAACTTCCACGCCGGCGCCGGCGTCAATGCGCCGCCTTCTTCCTATATGATCGGCGGCAAGCAATACATCGTGGTCGGCGCGGGCGGCAACACCCAGGTCGACTTCAAACGCGGCAGCAACATCATCGCGTTCTCGCTCGACTGAGCGGATCGGCGATCATCGCAGCGTGAAACGGGACCGGTTGCGGTCCCGTTTTTCATGACTACTGTTCGAATGTTCACGGGAACGGATCAATGAGCCGCAACTCAATCGGCCGGATGTTGGGCGCGGTCGCCCTTGCGGTCATTCCGATCACCTGCGCGCCGCTACATGCCCAGACGATCGAGGAAAAGACCCAGGTTTGCGCCGGCTGCCATGGCGCGGACGGCAAGCCGATCGACAACACGATTCCCACGATCTGGGGGCAACAGGCGGGCTACCTCTATATCGAGCTGCGCGATTTCAAGCGCGGCGACCGCAAGAGCGACATCATGCAGCCGATCGCCTCCCCGCTGGAACGCCAGGACATGCTCGATATCGCGCAGTATTTTTCGGGCAAGCCGTGGCCCGATCTCGGACAGCCGCGCGCGCCGAAAGACGTCTCTGCGCGGGCCGTCACAGCCAGCGGCTCGATCGGTTGCACCGGCTGCCATCTCGATCATTTCCAGGGCGACGGCACGGTGCCGCGGCTGGCCGGCATGGACAGGGATTACCTGCTCAAGCAGATGACCGATTTCCGCACCCGCGCGCGCGGCAACAATCCCGGCATGTCCGACCTGATGCTTGCGACATCGCCCGACGACATCGCGGCACTGGCGGCATATCTGGCGGGTCTCTAGCGCGGGAGTTGAGGTCGATTTGCGCAGCAAATCGGGTCAGAGGTTTTGCTCTCTCGATCGACCGTAACGCCTCACCCGGTGCTACGCCGTAGCTGAAGCTTCGCTTCAGCGTCCATCTTAAAGAACGGCTGCCGAAGGCGGCCTAGGCCATGTCGCTCACTCGGCAGCGAAATCCGGCATGACCGTCTCGGCGAACCGCCGCATGTTCTCTCGCGAACCCTGGCCGAACAGCAGCACATAGGCCACGCCCTGCGCCTTCAGCGCGGTCAGCCTGGCTGCGATCTCCGCAGATGAGCCGATCAGCGAATGCGCCTCGCGCGCGCCGGCTGTATCCGAATAGGCGAGAATGTGCGACGCGGGACGGCTTTCCGATCCGCGCGAAAGCGCGAGAAGCCGCTCGTGCACCTGCGCCTGGCGGCCGATGGCCTCGTCGCGGTCGGACGCATCGAGCGCGACCCAGCAGTTGCGCGCGACCGCAACCCGCATCGGATCATAGGCGTGACCGGCCGCCTCCAGTTCCTGCCGGTAGAGCCCGATGCGTTCACCGATTTGCTCGGGCGAAGCGAACTGATCCAGCAGCAGGTTATAGCCGCGACGAGCGCAAAGCGTAATCGAGTTTGCACTAGAGGCCGCGAGCCAGACCGGCGGGTGTGGCCGCTGGTACGGAGCCGGCTCGACCACGATGTCGTCGAACCGCCAGAAGCGGCCGCGATGCGAAAACGGCTCGTTGGACGAAAGCGCACGGCAGAGCACTGCCAGAACTTCCTCGAAACGAGGTTCGGCCTCTTCGGGTCGCATCGCAAAGCCTGCAAACTCGTTGTGGCGATAGCCCTTACCGACGCCGAGATCGAACCGTCCGGCCGAGAGCATGTCGAGCGTCGCAACCTGCTCGGCGAGAAGAACTGGATTATGCCAGGGCAGCACGAGCACCGCCGTGCCCAGCCGCAGCCGCGTCGTGCGCGCGGCGATGAAGGTCAGCATCGTCAGGATCGCGGACATCTGACCGATGCCGGTGAAGTGATGCTCGGTGATAAAGCTCGAATGAAAACCGAGCTCTTCAGCCTCGACGTGCGCGTCGACAACCTGCTGGAGCCCGCGAGCGCTCTCGGCGGCATCCACACCACGCGGCGCGGACGCGCCGCCGAACAATCCAAATCGCATCGTGAAATCTCTTGCAGTCGGTGTGCAGGGGCGGCGGTGCTCGCCGCGGGCGGTTTGCTTAAGCGGCCACCGATACTCGGCATGAGCATCGCGGTACGCGCACAAACGGTCGCACCGACGAGCTGTAAACACGGAGAACGAGAGCGATTCTGCGCATCGAGCACTCCCTTCGCTGGCATTACCCAGACAGGTTCAACGGGTTTGATCTCAGCCCATGTGATACGGGCACCCCGGCATAATCGGTGATTTGCAGCAAACCCTGACGGATTGTCAAGAGAGTGGCGATCCCGGGAAGACTTCCACGTCCGCTTTGGGTTCAGTCGCTGCCGAATTAGACCTCTTGGATGATGTCCGTTCTACCCCCGATCGCGACCGAACTGCGGACATCTTGGACCGGCAGCTTCGTGCCAATATGGCATAGGGCATTTGACCGAATTGGATGGGGTCGCAACCACCACGCAAGTTTCAAAACTTCACGCGACCGGTGGCCACCCTCGGGTCAAGCCCGAGGGAAGGCTTCGCTCGAAAACGCCCTGAGCCGCCGTTCAGGGCACCGTCAGCCGTTGCCGCAGCGACGACAGCACGGTCAGGTCCGCGGCACGTTTTCCGGCCCTGTCCTTGAGCGACGGATCGGCGCCGCGTGCCAGCAACAGATTGGCGACTTCCGCGTGACCGCCTTCGGCAGCGATCATCAGCGCGGTACGGCCGCGGTCATCGCGGTCGTCGACGTGGGCGCCGGCATCCAGCAGGTATCGGACGACCTCGAGCGCCTGCGCTTCCGGGACCAACTCGTCCGGGCCCGACGCCCACATCAGCAGCGTCAGATCGTTGCGATAGCGCGCGTTGACATCGATATTGCGCGCCAGCAACCGCTTCACGATCTCGAAGCGTGCGCCCGCGGCGGCATAGACGATCGGCGGCTTGCCGGTATCGTCGGGCGCGCGCTCGTCGGCGCCATGGGCGAGCAGGGCGTCGAAGATGATCTCGTTGCCGGCATAGGCGGCCGCCGCGATCGGCGATATCCCGCTGCGTCCCGTGAGGTTGACGTCGGCGCCCCGTTCGATGAGCCGTTGCGCGATCGCGATGTGGCTGCCCTCGGCGGCAAAATACAGCGCGGTGGCCCCAGTGAGATTGCGCGCGTCGATGGGCGCGCCGCGCGCCAGCAGGAGATCGACCATCTGCAGATGGCCGGATCTCGCGGCATGGCTGAGCGGCCTGGCGCCGAGCCGGTCGCGGGCGTCGAGTGACGCGCCCTGGTCCAGCAGTTGGGTTGCGAGCTCGAGGCAATTGCCGTCGACCGCCGAAAACAGCGTCAACGATGTTTCGATGGCGCTGATCTGTGGTTTGGCGAGTTCATACCGGCGCGATAGGCCCTGGCAGCGGTCGGGGTCCACCGCGCGCGCAGGCGATGCGGCGAACGCTACGGCGATCGCGACCGAGCCTATGAAAACGAGACGGCGGTGCACGGCGGTCTCTCCCGGCAGCAAGCTTGTGGGTTGCTTCTGAGCGTGCCGGCAAAAGTGGCATGGCCGACGGACCATGCCAAGCAGGGCTTTGACGTCTGCTGGAGCGGGATGAGATTAGATCGGGGCCTTTTTCTTATCCTGCCCCGGACGCAGCGCAGCAAGAGTGCTGCGAGCCGGGTTCCACGCTACTTTGCATGGGGTTGTTTTCGCGATTTTTTGTCCCACCCCCTGGCGCGCTAATGACAGGCCTCGTTGGCCGCGCCCGGAATGGCCAGAAAGGTGATGGTCGCCGGTGCGAAGGTCAGGGTATCGGCGGCGGTCGCAATGCCAGTGATTGCCGGCAACCCGTCTGCCGCGCCAAGCCGCAACGGGCCGCCGTTCAGCCTGACATCGGTGTCCATCAAATCAGCGGCATCAAGCGTGTAGCGCAACGAGGCGGCTGAAAGCCGGAGCGCGCGCGGCGCGACGCGGTCGTTGTTGATCACCAGCAGGGTCACGCCGCCCGGTATGCCTTTCTGGCAATGAGCGTAGACATGCAGGCCGAATTGAAGCGGCACCCCGGCATCGAGCACCGTGGATCCCATCAGTTGCCGCCACAGCCATGCGCCCCAATAATTCGGCCTCGGCTCGAGCGTGTTCTCGTCGAGCAGGCCGTAGTCGCTGGCGGCCAATGTGTTGTGCATGACGATCCCGACGCCGGATTTCGCCAACCGGCCCAGTTGGTCGAGATAGCGAAACGTATCCAGGAAACTCCCAGCCCAGCGATTGCCGCCGCACGCGGCCTCGGCGGTTTCGGTGAGCCAGATCGGTTTACCCGGTGCAAGCCGGTCGCGCAGCCTTTTGTAGAAAGCCAGTGTGCGATCCGTCCGGGACAGCCAGTCCTCGGAAAGTGCCGTGTCCGGCGAAGCGTTGCCATGACAACGCTCCGAGACGGCTCCGTAAAAATGATACGAAACCACATTGAGACCGGACGCCGAGGCGGCGAAAAGGTCCGAGGCGGTGTCGCCCTCGCTCGCCGTGCCGGGCCCGAGGATCATGGTATCAGGCGCAGCCTGCCTCATGAATTCGGAAAAAATCCGGAAATCCCGGCCATAGGCGCCGGCGTCATAGCCCGGCGCAACTCCGCCGATTGCCGCGAGGTCCGGTTCGTTCATGAATTCGGCCGCGGCGATGGCGCCGCCGATGGAACGGGTGAAGCGAAGCAGGCGGTCGGCCTGGTTCGGCGTCCAGACGCCTGCGGCATCGCGGCTGCCCGCACTTGTCGCGAACGAGGTCACGATCCGTGCGTCCACCGAGCGCGCGAAATCGATCGCGCCTCGCCACTGCATACGGGTCAAGACGTCGTTGAATCCGAAAGGGGGCGCCGGCGGCGCGTGGTCGGAATCGGCGAAATAGGTGCTGTTGGCCCAGGTTCCGCTGATGCGGAGGTAGGCGGGCCCGAGCGCCCCCGCCAGCTTCCTCAGGCGGGCATTGGCCAGATCGATCGGCGGCCGGTACTGATATAAACTGGAATCGATGCCCGGCGGCGTGTCGGACGGCGCAGCCGGGTCCTGCCGATACGGCTTCCAGAATTTCCCGCCGGTGATCTCGACCATTTCGATGTTGTAGGACTGAAAGCGGGTATCGACCGCGCCGATACGCGGCATCGTTGATGGCGTGATCGCGTCGGGCAGGGCGCCGCAACAGGCGGGATCAATCGGCAGCGCACAGGCCAGAGCGCCGCAAAACCCGGCGCCGATTTTGCCGAGCATGCCCATCCCTCCCTTCATCGCCCCGCTTCCGATCAGGATGGCACGACCGCGTTTGCGGTCAATGTCATCGCTGTTCCCCGCGCGTCCGCTCTTGCCGAAATTGATTTGCCACGGGCCGGGGGATGTCCAATGATCCCGCCACATTGTCGGAGGGAAGCGCTGGCATGGCTCGTTCGACACGTGGAATTTATTGCTGCGTTGCGGTTGCCCTGGTCGCGGGCCTAGCGCGCCCGGCGCTGGCGCTGGACCCGCGTTATCCGGACTGGCCGTGCCAGCAATTGAAGGTGCCGGAGATCTCGATTGCCAGCGTCTGGACCGGCCCTCCCATCGGGTCGATCGACGCCGCAAAACCGACCGACCCGAAAGAGGTTGAACTGGTCTCGCGTCTGGCCGCTCGCCGCACCCCCATCGAGGACGCCCGAAAACTCATCGCGGACTTCATGGTCGGAACCAGAGAGGAGAAACAGGAGAAGGCGAAGCGGCTGATCGCCGGGTTGTATGCGACGCTGAACGCGCAACGCGACGAAGTGATGAACGGCATCGAGCGATTTTCGCGCAAGCAAAAAGCCATGGCCGAGCAAATCCGCAGCGAGACCGAAAAGATAAGGCAATTGCAGGACCAGCCGGGCAACGATCCGGCGCAGAACGAGGCGCTCGCCAGTCAATTGTCGTGGCAGACGCGCATCTTCGAGGACCGGCGGAAGTCGACGTCCTATGTCTGTGACGTGCCGGTCCTGCTCGAGAAGCGGCTGTTTGATCTTGCGAGCGCCATTCAGGCCGACATCGGCGCCGATCCGCCGGCCAAATGAAGCAGACCTCGTCATGGCCGGGCATCGGCCAGCGGAAGCGACGCCGTCCTTCGGACGGCTATGCCCGGCCATGACGAATAAAGCGATTCGTTTTCAGCCTATTGGTCCGGCCGAGGTTCCGGTGTCGCATCTTGCAGCGGGAGGCCGATGGCGATCCAGCCGTCGGTGCCTTCCGGATACCAGGCGACATCGGTATAGCCGAGCGCGAGCGCGCGCTTGGCTGCGTTCCACGACATCCAGCAATCGGCGAGACAATAGACCACCAGCGTTCTGGCGCGGTTGCCGGCGGTGGCCTTCTCCAGGCCGTCAGCGAAATAGCCGGCCATGGCCGGCGCAAGTTCGCCATATCCGGTGTCAGGCAACCAGACGCTGCCGGGGATATTGGCGCGCGGCTTGTCGCGCCACACGGTTCCCGCGGGAAGATCGCGCGGTCGCGGCGGCCGCGGCAGCACGTCGATGAAGACAGCTGAATGCCGGCGCCAGATCGCCTCCGCCTCATCCGTCCCGATCACCTTGGCCCCGTGCAATGTGGCCGGCGTCGGGGCGCGGTAATCTGCGAGGCGGTAGCCATCCGGCTCGGGCACCTCGGCGGCTGCGGTCGCCGCGGCGCCAGCGATCATTGCCGCAACGGCCAGCCGGATGACGATCCCCTTCATGGCCGCTTGGACAGCGTTTCGCCCGTGATCGGCACGTTGGCCTCGTCCAGGATCGGAATGTTGTAGCTGATCAAAAGCTTGTTGATTTCGGCCTGGTTGTCCAGGATCAGCTGGTTGAGCGTGCGCTTCCACTCCTGATCGGCCGGACGCACCGCCATGCCGATGCGAAAGGTCATCGGCGGACCGGCGGTTTCCCGGGTCAAGGGCACGACGACCAGGGGAGGGTCGGCGTGGCTTGCGTAATAGCCGGCCATTGGGCCCCACAGGATGCCGCAATCGATTTCGCCCCGGGCGAGGTCTTCGATCATGGCTTGCGCGGAGGAATCCGCGCGGGTATCGATGAAAAGCGGGTAGGACTTGGCCTTGGCCAACAGGCCGTTGAGCGCCATGGCGGTGCTCGGCGGCGTCTTCGCGACGATGCCGATCCGTTTGTCCTTGAGCCTGGGATCGTCGATGGTTGCGACGTCTTCTAGGCCGCTGCCGCGCTTGACCACCAGCGCATAGGTGGTCCGGTAATAGGGGACGGTTACTTGCGCCTGATCGTCGCCCTGCGGAAATCCCATGATGATATCGCAGCGGTATGAGCCCAGCGTCATCCGCACGAAGCCAGTGGCCTGCGGGAAATAGGTGTAGCTCAGCTTCTTGCCGAGCTTGGCGGCAAACAATTCGGCAAGCTTGTTTTCGAATCCCTCGCCCTTGTCGTTGGAGAACGGCAGGTTGCGCGGATCGCCGCAGGCGCGAAAGACATTGGGATCGACGAGCTCGAGCGAGCCGGGACCGGCGTCCTGGGCGAAAGTCTCGACCGGCCGCAGCGCGACAAGTCCGCACGCCAGCAGGGCGGCCAGCGCTGCAAGCTCGATCGCAGGCCGTCGAGAAACCCGAGCTAACCGCTCCGCCAGCTCGATCGGGCAGCCCGAACTCATTTGATCCCCGTACAGCTCGTCTCGGCCTCCTTGGCCGCTTCGGGCTTGTCTTCGTGGTTGGGAGGACGGCCGCCCGG
This sequence comes from Bradyrhizobium sp., assembly GCF_035484855.1. GTDB lineage: Bacteria > Pseudomonadota > Alphaproteobacteria > Rhizobiales > Xanthobacteraceae > Bradyrhizobium. Next base: position 2,434 of record NZ_DATHOP010000254.1, on the reverse strand, counting down.
AATCGCATTGTTGGCGCGGGCGCGCAGATACACATAGATGTCGTCGATGAAGCACATCACGTTGACGTTGGTCGCGAACGACGGCATCACCTTGTCATTGGCGGCGTCGACGTTCTTACGGCCGTTGGTCACGATGTTGACGAAGTCGGTGTAGCCAAGCGTCTTCAACGACTCGGCCAGCGCCGGCGCATAGCTGGACCCCTCGCCATTCGGGCCGTGACAAACATGGCAGTCCGAATGATAGCGGCGAAAGCCGGAGTAGGTGTACCAGTCGACCGTTCCGTCCGGGCTGATCTTGTAGGTCGGGTTGCCATCCTTGTCGGTGTACTTGCCGTTGTCGGATGAGGCCACCGCCGGATCGCCCGATCCGTCGGCGTGTACGGTTGTAACGCCAAAGACGCCCGCCAGAACGACGAGCGCGAATTTCCAGTGATTACTCACGCGACGATCCTTGTGCACGTTGCAGTTCAGCGGAGGAAAAAAATCGGCGCGCAACAATTGCCGCGCGCCGATCGAGGCTCATCTCACCGCGATGCCACGCCTATTGGCTTGGCAAGGCAAATACCGTCAGCGTCCCGCCGAGCGAGGTATAGGACGCCAGACCGGCATAGCCGCCGACCGCACCGAGGCCCGCCGTATCGACGGTCTTGTCCTTGGTCGGCAGCTTGCCCTGGTCGACGGCGTCATGCCAGGCGGCGGCGTTTTCGGGCTGCAGCAGACCGGCCGCGAGGCCGATGCCGGCCCAACCGCCGACGCCGGACAGCACCGCGACGTATTGCTTGCCACCATGCTCGTAGGTCATGACGTTGCCGATGATGCCGGACGGAGTCTTGAACTTGTAGAGTTCCTTGCCCGTCTTGGCGTCGACCGCCTTCAGATAACCTTCGAGCGTGCCGTAGAACACCACGCCGCCGGCCGTCGCCAACGCACCGCCCCACGCGGAGAATTCCTCCTTGTTGGACCACACGATCTTGCCGGTCTTGCCGTCCCAGGCGATGAAGTTGCCCATGTTGGTATCGCCCTTGGGCGGATACATCGCGACCGCTGCGCCGACATAAGCCTGGCCGGCCGTGTAGGACACCTTGTAGGGCTCATAGTCCATGCAGACATGGTTGGTGGGGACGTAGAACAACTGCGTGTCCGGGCTATAGGCCGCCGGTTGTTCGTCCTTGGTGCCAAGCGCCGCCGGGCAGATGCCCTTGGAGTTAGAGTCTTCGCCGTTATGCTGGGTCGAATAGGCGTCGACGACCAGCGGGCGACCATAGGTCTTGGACGACTTGTCCATGTCGACCTTGGTAGCCCAGTTCACCACCGGATCGAACTTTTCGGCGACCAGCAATTCGCCGGTGGCCCGATCGAGCGTGTAGCCGAAGCCGTTGCGGTCGAAATGGGTGAGAAGCTTCCGCGGGGTGCCGCCGATGGTCTGATCGGTCAGGATCATTTCATTGACGCCGTCGAAGTCCCATTCGTCATGCGGGGTCATCTGGTAGATCCATTTGACCGCCCCGGTATCGAGGTCACGCGCCCAGATCGACATCGACCACCTGTTGTCGCCGGGCCGCTGCACCGGATTCCAGGTCGATGGATTGCCCGAGCCGTAATAGACAAGATTCAACGCGGGATCGTAGGAATACCAGCCCCACGTTGCGCCGCCGCCGATCTTCCACTGGTCGCCTTGCCAGGTGGATTCCGAGGAATTGGGCCCGACGGGCTTGCCGAGCGAAGTGGTCTTGGCGGGATCGATCAGCGTGTCGGAGTCCGGTCCCTCCGAATAGCCGCGCCAGGCGAGCTTGCCGTCCTTGATGTTGTAGGCGCTTACCCAGGAGCGAACACCAAACTCGCCGCCAGATACGCCGATAAACACCTTATCCTTGAAGACGAATGGAGCGTCAGTGCCGGTCGCGCCCTTCGAAGGATCGCCGTCCTTGACCGACCAAACGACCGCGCCGGTCTTCGCGTCGAGCGCGACAAGCGTCGTGTCCGCCTGATGAAGAAAGATCTTGCCGTCGGCATAGGATAATCCCCGGTTCACCGTGTCGCAGCACATCACCGGGATGACGTTGGGATCCTGCTTGGGCTCATATTTCCAGAGGATCTTGCCGTCGTTGTTGAGGTCGAGCGCAAAGACTGTATTTGGGAAGGGCGCATGAACATACATCACGTCGCCGATCACCAGCGGGGAGCCTTCGTGACCACGCAAAACGCCTGTCGAAAACGTCCAGACCGGCGCGATCTTACGGACGTTCTCGGTGTTGATCTGTTTGAGTTCCGAATATCGCGTATTCGCGTAATTTTGGGTCGGCATCACCCATTGATTCGGGTCCGCAGACAGCTTCGCCAATTCGTCGTTCGCTACAGCATATCCGGCCGTAAACAGGGCCGCGGCGCCGAAGCAGCTTGCAAGTAGGATTTTGCGCATTGTTTCCTCCCGGTT
>NZ_DATHOP010000253.1:0-6051 GCF_035484855.1 Bradyrhizobium sp. | reverse complement strand
TGACGTTCTTGGTCGAAGGATGGTGCGACGGCGCGAACATGAAGCCGATTCCTGCTTCGCTGATACAGCGGCCGACATGTTCGGGTTTGATGTCGATCTTGACCCCGAGCGCGGACAATACATCGGCTGCACCCGAGCGCGACGACAGCGCGCGGTTGCCGTGTTTTGCCACCGGCACGCCGGCGCCGGCGACAATGAAGGAGGCGCAGGTCGAGACATTGACCGAGCCGGAGCCGTCGCCGCCGGTGCCGACCACGTCGACCGCGCCGGCGGGAGCGTCCACCCGCAGCATCTTGGCGCGCATCGCCGATACCGCGCCGGTGATCTCATCGACGGTTTCGCCGCGAACGCGCAGCGCCATCAGCAGTCCGCCCATCTGCGAGGGCGTCGCGTCGCCGGACATCATGCTGTCGAAAGCAGATGCCGCCTCGTCGCGCGACAGCGTCGCGCCGGTGGCGACTTTCCCGATGATAGATTTGAGGTCGTCCATCGCCTGCTTTCGGAATGCTCATCTATCCTGCAGCATGATCCCTTGCGGAGAACCGGTCTTCGCGTCTACCGGATCATGCTCAATTATTTGCCCCGGTCACCTGTGCGAACGCGGCCTCATTGATCGACGTGCCAATGTCGGATTCAAGCTTGGTGACGTATTGCGCTAGCTGCTCGTCGGTCAGTCCGCGCTGCAGGGTCTCCTTCAGTTTTTTGATGTCGTCGGAGGCCATGTCGACCGGTGGCACGCTGACATCGGTGACCCGGAACACGATCCATTCGTTGGCGCCGGCGATCGCGGTCTGACCGACGCCGTCCTTGGCGGTACGAAACGCCGCGGCGATCGCGCCGGCGGGCACGCCGGGCAGCGAGGCATCGCGGCGGAATCCGCTGGCGGTTTCGACCTTCAGCCCCGCGGCTGCCGCTTCGTCCGCAAGCTTGCCGCCCTGATCGAGCTTCTGAACCATCTCCGCCGCCTTGGTTTTGAGGCGGCTGGCGATCTGGTCACCGCGCCAACGCGCCTCGACCTGGTCCTTGACCTCATCGAGATTGCGCTCGCGCGACGGGGTGACGCCGAGAACGTCGTACCAGACATAGCCGCCCTTGAACGAAATCGGATCGTTGTCGACGCCGACGTCGCTGTTGAAGGCCTGCGAGACGACGTCGAGACCGGGCGGGATGTCGGTTGTCAGCTGCCCGTTGGGGAGGCGGCCGGAGCGGTCGACGGCATCGATGGTGACGGCGGCGAGGCCCAGCTTCTTTGCCGCTTCGACCACGCTCGCGCCACCGCCGCGCTCGTCCTCCATCTTGTCGCGCAGTTCCGCGACCTTGGTGCGCGCGCGTTCGGTGGCGATCTCCTTCTTCAGACCGGCGGCGAAGTTCTCATAGGCAGGTTCGGCGCCGGGCTCGATCTTGCCGATCTTGACCAGGGCCGTGCCGAACTTGCCTTGCACCGGCTGACTCACCTCGCCGGAGGGCAGCGAAAAGGCCGCATCGGCGACCGCGGGATCGATGATGGCGGATTTCGCGACCATGCCGAGGTCGACGTCGGAAGCGCTGAGCCCGCGCTCCTTGGCGAGGTCGTCGAACGACAATCCGGACGCAATGCGGCCGCGCGCCGCCGCGGCTTCTTCCGCATTCGGAAACACCATTTGCGAGACTTCGCGCTTTTCCGGCGTTCCAAGCCGGTCACGGCGCTGCTCGAACAGCTTTTTTGCATCCTCATCGGAGACATCGGACCATTTGCCGATCTCTTCCGGTGTCACCATGACGAAGGCGATCTTGCGATATTCGGGGGCGCGGAACTGGGTCTTGTGGTCGTCGAAATAGCCAGCCAGCGCTTCCGGCGACGGCTGATCGATCGTTCCGGCCTGGGCTGCGTCGAGCTTGACGTATTCGATCGACCGCTGCTCGTTCTGGAAGCGGCTGAGCACCTCGATCATCGTTTTCGGCGGTTCGAGACCCGCGGACAGCGAGCCTGCGATCTGGCGCCGCAGCGACACCCGGCGCTGGTCGGCGATGTAGCGCTGCTCGGTAAAGCCGAACTGCCGGATCACGGCCTGGAAACGCGCCGGATCGAACGCGCCGCCGACGCTCTTGAAATTGGGGTCGGCGAGGATCGTGCGCATGGTCTCGGCGTCGGACTGGCCTAGTCCCAGCCGTCGCGCTTCCTCGTCAAGGGCCGCTTCCGCGATGGTTTGCTGCAGCACCTGCCGATCGATGCCGAAGGCGCGGGCCTGTTCGGTCGTCAACGGGCGGCCGAATTGGCGGCCGATCTGCTGCAGCTTCTCGGTGTAGAGCTGGCGGAATTCATTGGTGGAGATCTCGGTGTGGCCGATCGTGGCCAACGTCGATTGTCCGAAACCCCTGAAGATGTCGGCAATGCCCCAGATTCCGAAGCTGACGATCAAAACCCCCATCACGACGGCCATAATGGTCTTGCCGAGCCAGTTTGATGAGGCTTTCCGCATTCCTCGAAGCATGGGTCCAACTTATTTGCAGGAGGGAGCCGGGTCGCGCCCAAGGGAAATTCGGGTTCGAATTCCGCAAAAGGGCGTCACCGGGCCGATAACGCATCATAAAGTGGCAGAGGCGGTGTCGCAACCATGGTGGCGACGGCGAATTGAAGCGGTTAACGCTGCGGGCACCTGCGGATACGGCAACTGGAACTGATCGCGCCGCTCTGCTAGCGCATTCGTGACCGACTATTCCGCAAGGGGAAACCCAAATGTCCAACGCCATCCGGCCGCTGATCGCCGGCAATTGGAAGATGAACGGCCTCAAATCGTCCTCGGTCGAATTCGAGGCCATGCTTGTGGGCGCGCCTGACGTGGCAGGCAAGGCCGACCTCCTGGTCTGCCCGCCGGCAACCCTGATCGCCGCCTTCGCGGACAAAGCGCGCGGCTCGAGGACGCTCAAGGTGGGTGCACAGGACTGCCATCCGAAACCGTCCGGCGCCCATACCGGCGATATATCGGCGGAAATGCTGGCGGACGCGGGCGCCAGCGCCGTCATCGTCGGCCACTCCGAGCGCCGCGCCGACCATGGCGAGACCGATGTCGAGGTCCGGCAAAAGGCCGAAGCCGCCCGGCGCGCCGGTCTCACCGCGATCGTCTGCATCGGAGAGACCCAGCACCAGCGCGATGCCGGGCACACCCTGGAGATCTGCGGCGGCCAGCTCAACCTTTCGCTGCCGGATGGTGCGCGATCCGACAATCTGGTCGTGGCCTATGAGCCGGTCTGGGCGATCGGCACCGGGCTGACCCCGACGCTCGGGGATGTCGAGCAAATTCACCGGTTTATCCGGGAGCTCCTGATGGCGAGATTTAACGGGGAAGGCGCGGCAATCCGGATCCTTTATGGCGGCTCGGTAAAACCCTCGAATGCTCGCGAATTGATGGCGGTTGCCAACGTCAACGGCGCCTTGGTCGGCGGCGCCAGCCTGAAGGCCGCCGACTTTCTGGCGATCGCAGCGGGCTGTCCCTAGAGCCCCGTGGCGGGTCGCGCCTCGATCCGCTTCCAGTAGATCATGGTGCCCGTGAGGCCGCCGTGCGGCTTCAAGGCGTAGTCCGGAATGACCCCGGTCAGCTGGAATCCGATCTTTTCGTAAAGCCCGGAGGCGCCATCCTCGACCGCGGTGTCGAGCACCAGCATTGAGCGCCCGCGCGCGGCGGCCATGCGTTCGGCCTCGTGCATCAATGCCCTCGCAACGCCGCGTCCGCGATGATCGATCCGGGTCATCATTTTGGCGATTTCGGCACGGTGCGGCTGGTTCGGCGGCAGGTCCAGCAGCAGCGTGACGGTGCCGATCAGGTTCTCGCCATCGAAGGCGCCGAGAACGATACGTTCATTCCGATCGGCTGATGCGAGCGATTGCCGCCAGAAGTTTTCTGCCGTCCCCTGTGCCAGCGGATGCATGAAGCTGACCGAGCCGCCGCTCGCCACCGCCTCGATCAGGATTTCGCTCAGTGCAGCGCAGACCATCGGCTGTGAATTCAACGGTGCAATCTTGAATTCCGGCATCGCTTTAGCTCCGTGCGAGGACGACGACATAGGCGCATGGCGCAATGGTTTCGTTACGGAAGGTCACCTCGGATGGCGGTCCGAACCCCAGGCAGTCGCCGGCTCCAAGTTCGTGCCGCTCGCCGGCTTCGATGATGACGAGGTTGCCGGTGCGCACCCAGACGGTCTGACGGATATGGGCGTAGGACGAAGCGGGGAGCACGACCTGCTGCCTCGGCGGTAGTTCGACGTCGATGATCTCGAGCGGATGGTCGGGCCGGCTGAACACTTGCTTGCGCCGATAACCGGTCTTGGGGTCGCGCCAGACCGGCTGTTCAGCCGCCCGGGTCAGCCGTCCCTGGCCTTCCGCCCGTAACAGCAAGCCGGCGAGCGTGAGGTCGAAGGCGCCGGCCAGCCGAACCAGGATCACAGCGGTCGGGCTGACCTCTTCGCGCTCGATCTTGCTGATCATTGCCTTTGAGACGCCTGAGCGTTCCGCAAGATCGGCCAGCGACCAGCCCCGGCTCTCGCGCTCCAGCCGCAAACGGGCTGCAATGCGGGGCGCCGTGTCATCTAATAAAGCAGACATATGTCTATTATAGTAGATAGACGCGAAACGGCAAGACGCCAGTCCGGTCGAAGTCGCGGTCGTCCCACTGCAAATATGCAGCGAAGGGATTATCTACCCCGTGCTGCTCCCAGGGGTGACAATGCCCCGTCCGATCGTGTAACACCGCGCCACTTCGAACCCCGCAAACCCCCGTGCCGCCGGACCTCGGCCGCCGCTGGTTTGTGACGGAAGGTAGAAATGCAGACTGTCGCTATCGTCATTCATCTCATGATCGTCGCGGTGCTGATCGCGACCGTGCTCCTGCAGAAATCGGAAGGCGGCGGCCTCGGCATGGGCGGCGGCGCCGGTTTCATGTCGAGCCGCGGCACAGCCAACCTTTTGACGCGCACGACAGCGGTGCTCGCCGTGGGCTTCTTTGCCACCAGCCTGTTTCTGTCGTGGTACGCAAGCTACACGCGCGCGCCGAGTTCGATCATCGGTGCGACGCCTGCCTCGCAGTCGCAGCCGGCCGGCGGAGCGGCGCCGATCGCACCGCCGACCTCTGGCGGCATTCTGGATTCGCTGAAGAAGGCCGACGAGCAGCAACAGCGGAATCAGCCGGCACCCTCGGGGCCGCAGGCGCCGCGCTCGCAATAAAGCAGAGGGGCCATGCAGGATGGCATCTGGCGTCCTGCATCAGGAGCCCCACTTAAGCTGCTGATTTCGCTTTAGATTAGACTTCACCCACAGCCCCGCAAATTGTTCGCCGCGGCCTTCGATTCGCTTTGGCGAATCGGCGCCGTGGCCTTAAAGGTTAAGTCCCATGGCGCGGTATATCTTCATCACCGGCGGCGTGGTTTCCTCGCTCGGAAAGGGTCTGGCTTCGGCGGCGCTTGGCGCCCTGCTGCAGGCTCGCGGCTACAAGGTCCGGCTTCGCAAGCTCGATCCCTATCTCAATCTCGACCCCGGAACGATGTCGCCGTATCAGCACGGCGAGGTGTTCGTGACCGACGACGGCGCGGAGACCGACCTCGATCTCGGGCATTACGAGCGCTTCACCGGGCGGCCCGCCACCAAGGCCGACAACATCACCACGGGGCGGATATACCAGGACATTCTCACCAAGGAGCGGCGCGGCGACTATCTCGGCGCCACCATCCAGGTGATCCCGCACGTCACCAACGCGATCAAGGATTTCATCCTCGACAGCAATGACGAGTTCGATTTCGTGCTGTGCGAGATCGGCGGCACCGTCGGCGACATCGAGGGGCTGCCGTTCTTCGAGGCGATCCGCCAGCTCAAGAACGATCTGCCGCGCGATCATGCCATCTACATTCATCTGACGCTGTTGCCGTTCATCCCGAGCGCCGGCGAGCTGAAGCCAAAACCGACCCAGCATTCGGTCAAGGAGCTGCGCTCGATCGGCATCCAGCCTGACATCCTGTTGTGCCGCACCGACCGGCCGATCCCCAGGGAAGAACGGCGCAAGCTCGGCCTGTTCTGCAACGTCC
>NZ_DATHOP010000252.1:0-6948 GCF_035484855.1 Bradyrhizobium sp. | reverse complement strand
CGCTTGCGTACCGCAGGTCACTGCGTTGATACTCGGCACGAGTGATTTCAGTCCATGGCATGATGCTCTCCCTCGAATCTTTGCAAATCCGAAGGAATCACGGCCTGCTGGAATCACTCACTGCTTTTTCGGTCAGGCTCTAAGGAGCCGCGCCTCGCGCGGCGTCTCGAAGGATGGACCGCGGGCACCTGTTGTAGTCATCCTTCGAGGCTCGCCGAAGGGGCTCGCACCTCAGGATGACGCTTCCAAGAAAACGAACGCGCCAAAAAAAAGCCGGGCTCGATCGAGCCCGGCTTCAAGGTATTGGCCACGTGAGGCCGACACAATCACCTTCCAAGAGGGATTACTGAGCGCTCGCGCCACTGGAGGAGGGGGACATATGCGCAACGCGAAAACTCAGCGTAAGGGCATTATGATCCCCGCAAGCACCCTGCAGCAACCGTCCGGGCCGCATGTCAGTCATGCGGGGACCGGGGGGTTATCGACCGATAATCACGATGGCCAGCGTTGCGCCTTGCTCACCACGAAGTCGCGGAATACCTGCACCCGCGCCACCGTCTTCAATTCTTCCGGATAGACGAAGTAGGTATCGAGCTGGATAGAATCAGATTCTCCAAACAGCTGCACCAGGCGATTGTTTTCTTCTACCAGATAGTCCGGCAGCGCGGCGATGCCGAGGCCCTGCTGGCAGGCGCGCACCAACCCCAAGATGTTGTTGACCTTGAAAAAGGCCTCGCGCGGGCCGCTTCCGTTGCGGCCGGCGTCGATCAGCCAGCTGCGGTTCTGCAGGTGCGGTTGAACCTGCATGTCGCTCAGCATGATGATGCGGTGCGCATCGAGATCGTCCAGCGTACGCGGCGTGCCGAAGCGTTTGATGTATTCCGGCGAGCAATAGGCGTGGAATCCGATCGAGAACAGCTTGCGCTGGATCAGGTCGGGCTGGGTCGGCTTGCGGGTGCGGATCGCGACATCGGCCTCGCGCATCGAGAGGTCGAGGTCCTCGTCGGTGACGATCATCGAAATCCGGATCTCCGGATAGAGCGCGGTGAATTCGTGCAGCCGCGGAATCAGCCAGTTGATGCCGAGCGCGGGCGGCGTCGTGATCTTGAGGTCGCCGCTCGGCCGCTCGCGGCTGTCGGTCAGTTTGGCGCGCGCCGCCTGCAGCTGCATGAACACGTCATGCGCGGTGCGGAACAAGAGGTCGCCTTGTTCGGTCAGGATCAGGCCGCGCGCGTGGCGGTGGAACAGCGACACCGACAATTCCTGCTCCAGCGCGCTGACCTGCCGCGACACCGCCGATTGCGAAAGGCCGAGCTGCTCGCCGGCATGCGTGAAGCTGCCCGCTTCCGCCGCGGCGTGAAACACCTTCAGCTTGTCCCAATCCATGTCGGTAAATCCGTCCCTACTTCTTGCCATGATTATTCCGCCGCCGCGCGTTCGCTCGCCCGTAGCGCGAGAAAACGCTCGGCCTCAAGGGCTGCCATGCAGCCAAGGCCGGCGGCGGTGACCGCCTGCCGGTAGATTTCATCGGCGACGTCGCCGGCGGCGAACACGCCGGGCACGGAAGTCGCGGTCGAGTTCGGCGCCACCTCGACATAGCCTGACGGTTTCAGCTTGACCTGACCGATCACGAGGTCTGTGGCCGGCGCATGGCCGATCGCGATGAAGACGCCGTCCGCCGGCAGTTCGGTCAAACCGCCGGTCTTGACGTTCTTCAGCCGGACATGGGTGACCTTGCCGGGGTTTTCGGTGCCGCCGATTTCGTCGATGGCTGAGTCCCACACCACCCTGATCTTGGGATTCTTGAACAGACGTTCCTGCAGGATGCGCTCGGCGCGGAAATGGTCGCGGCGATGCACGACCGTCACGCGCGAAGCAAAGTTGGTCAGGAACATCGCTTCCTCGACCGCGGTATTGCCGCCGCCGACCACGATCACTTCCTTGCCGCGATAGAAAAACCCGTCGCAGGTCGCGCAGGCCGAGACGCCAAAGCCCTTGAACTTCTCTTCCGACGGCATGCCTAGCCAGCGCGCCTGTGCGCCGGTGGCGAGGATCACGGTTTCGGCGAGATAGACGTCGCCCGAATCGCAGGAGAGCCGAAACGGCCGCTGGCCGAGCTCGAGTTTGGTGACGAGATCGGTGACGATCCTGGTGCCGACATGGGCGGCCTGCTTCTCCATCTGCTCCATCAGCCACGGGCCCTGGATGACGTCGGCAAAGCCCGGATAGTTTTCCACGTCGGTGGTGATGGTGAGCTGGCCGCCGGGCTGGATGCCCTGGATCAGAACCGGCTCCAGCATCGCCCGCGCGGCATAGACAGCAGCGGTGTAGCCGGCCGGGCCGGAACCGATGATGACCACCTTGGCGTGGATGGGCGCAGGCATGGGACAATCCGTCTCTTCAGGGGATTTGGTCAGCGCTTGGGCGCAATGAGCCCGGAAAGGCATCGCGGCGGCGCCTAAAGTGTCAAATCCAAGTCTAGGACATCTGGCAAGCTATGCAAGAATTGCAATCCAAATAGGCGAAATTTCCCACTGAAGGGGTTAAATGGCGCGGCGCACGCGCAATAAAATTGCGCTAATCGCCTCGGCTGCGCTAAGACTATTGCCAGTCATTATCACCCGATTTGCCAGCCCAGGATACGGAACCGCGTGTCGAAGAATCTTGACGAGATCGACCTCAAAATCCTCTCGGAAATCCAGGCCGACGGCCGAATCACCAATGTGGAACTGGCCAGGCGCGTCGGCATTTCGCCACCGCCCTGCCTGCGCCGGGTGCGGACGCTGGAGGAGCAAGGTTACATCCAGGGCTATCGCGGGTTGCTCGATCCGCGCCGGCTCGGCTTCGATGTCACGGTGTTCGCTTCCGTGCATCTGGCGAGCCAGGCGGATGCGGATCTGCGCGCGTTCGAGGAATTCGTGCGCGCCGAGCCTCTGGTGCGGGAATGCTGGATGCTGTCCGGCGACGTCGACTTCATCCTGAAATGCGTGGCGCCCGACATGGCGACGTTCCAGGATTTCGTCACCCACCTGACGGCGGCGCCGCATGTGCGCAATGTGCGGACCTCGCTGGTGCTGCACAATTCGAAATACGAGGCCGCGGTGCCGCTGGAAGTGAAGATGGCGGGGTAGCTCTCGCCGCGTGTAACGCCGTCATCCTGAGGAGGCCGCATCGCGGCCGTCTCGAAGGATGGGCCGCAGGCACCCTTGTCGCATCCATCCTTCGAGGCTCGACCGTCGGCGCAATTGCGCCGCCGGTCTCGCACCTCAGGATGACGTTACCCCTTCTTCCGCATCAGCGCGTCCAGGCTCCACGGCCCGCCGCCGGCGCAGACGAAATACAGGCAGGCAAAGCAGAATATGATCGCGAGGTTGCCACCGCTTAGAAGCGGAATGAAACTCTTTGGAAGATGCCCGATGAAATAGGCGAACGCCATTTCACCGCACAGGATGAAGGCCACCGGCCGCGTGAACAGGCCGAGCAGCAGCAGGGCGCCGCCGACCAATTCGAACATGCCGGCGACGCCGAACAGCGAAAACGGCTCGACCTTCTCGAACATCGTGCCCGGGGGAAATTTCAGGTGTTTTGCGACGCCGAACTGGAACAGCAGCAATCCGATGATGAACCGGTAGATGCTCAGAACCTGCGGCTCGAAGCGCGCCAGCGTCTTGTTGAACGTGTTCATGATCGCCCCCTATGCCCGCTTCATCGCAGCATCGACGCTCCACGGGCCGGCGCCCGCGGTCGACAAATAAAGACAGGTGAAGCAGTAGGCGATCGCCAGCGTGCCGCCATTGAGCAGAGGATAGAAGCCCTTCGGCGCATGCACCATGAAATAGGCAACCGCCATTTCACCGGCGACAATGAAGGCAGCCGGTTGCGTCAATAGCCCGAGGATCAACAGCGCGCCGCCGATCAACTCGATGAAGCCGGCGGCGCCCAAAAGCGACAGCGGCTGGATGTTGGCGTAGGCCGGCAACGCGGGATAGTGGAAAATCTTTCCCATGCCGTGCTCGATGATCATCAGACCCATGATGATGCGCAGCACGCTCAGTGCGCGCGGCTTCCAGGTCGTCAGCGTTTCAATCATGATGGTTTCCCCCAAGGTCGATACGCTTCATTGGTATCGCGTCGAAGCGGCGAGGAAAAGCATATAAACCATAGAAATCGGCGGCGTTTCGCAGGGCAGCAACGGAATAATGCCGTCGGCAAAGTGTTTTCCGCAATTTTTTCCGCGCGCGATGCCGACTTCACGATGCCGTCAGGCAAGTGCAATGCAAAAAAGCCGGGAGATCATCCCGGCCTTTTGATACAATGCGCGCGTACTACTAGCGCCACTCGACCTTGGTGATCTCGTAGGCCTTCGGCCCGCCGGGCGCCACCACTTCCACAGAGGCGCCCTTCTTCTTGCCGATCAGCGCGCGCGCCAAGGGCGAGGTGATGGAGATGCGGCCCTTCTTGGCGTCGGCTTCCGGCTCGCCGACGATCTGCCACACCGCCTTCTTGTCGGTGTCCTCGTCGACCAGCGTCACGGTGGCGCCGAACTTGATGGTGTCGCCGGACAGTTTCGAGATGTCGATGATGTCGGCGCGCGCCAGCTTGTCCTCCAGTTCGGCGATGCGGCCTTCATTGTGCGACTGCTCTTCCTTGGCGGCGTGATATTCCGCGTTCTCCGAAAGGTCGCCATGCGAGCGCGCCTCGGCGATATGCTCGATGATGCGCGGACGCTCCACCGACTGGCGCTGCTTCAATTCGACCTCGAGGGCGGCATAGCCGCCGGCGGTCATCGGAACCTTTTCCATCATCTCATGTCGTCCTTCAACCTCATGCGGACCCATCCGGGGGTACGCATAAACGCCGAAACAGAACACCCTCATGGCTGGCGTGTTCCCAGTCACGAGGGCTTCATTGCCGATCGATTGCCGGAGGAGCCGGCCAAGGGATCAGGTTTCGGAAAAGTAACTCTGCAGCGTGCGGACCTCAAGGTCCCCGCCCAGATAGGCGCGGATGCCTTGGGCAGCCGCCACGGCACCTGAAAGAGTGGTGTAATATGGGACTTTATGCAAGAGGGCAGCTCGCCGCAATGAGCGGCTGTCGGCCAGCGCCTGCGGCCCTTCGGTGGTATTGAAGACCAGCTGGATGTCGCCGTTCATGATGGCGTCGACGATATGCGGCCGGCCCTCCAGCACCTTGTTTACCTTTTCGGTCGGTACCCCGAAATCGGCCAGGAAGCGCTGGGTCCCGGAGGTCGCCATCACCTTGAAGCCGACCGAGGCGAGCAGCCGCACCGCCTCCGCGATCCTGACCTTGTCGATGTCGCGGACCGAGACGAACACCGTGCCCTTGCGCGGCACACGGGTGCCGCCGCCGAGCTGGCTCTTGGCGAAGGCGATCTCGAACGAGCGGTCGATGCCCATCACCTCGCCGGTCGAGCGCATCTCCGGTCCGAGCACGGTATCGACCCCGGGAAAGCGCGCGAACGGAAACACCGATTCCTTGACCCCGACATGGCCGAGCTTCTTCTTCTTCAGACCAAAATCGTCAAGCTTCTCGCCGGCCATCAGCCGGGCCGCGATCTTCGCCACCGGGATGCCCATCACCTTGGCGACGAACGGCACCGTGCGCGACGCCCGCGGATTGACCTCGAGCACATAGATGTCGCCGTCCTTGATGGCGTATTGCACGTTCATCAGCCCGACCACGTCGAGCCCGAGCGCGAGCTCCCGGGTCTGCCGCTCCAGCTCCGATATCATCGCGGCATCGAGCGAATGCGGCGGCAGCGAGCAGGCGCTGTCGCCGGAGTGGATGCCGGCTTCCTCGATATGCTCCATGATGCCGACGATGAAAGTGTCCTTGCCGTCGCACAGGCAGTCGACGTCGATCTCGATGGCATCAGACAGATAGCGGTCGAACAGCAGCGGATTGGTGCCGAGCACTGTGTTGATCTGGCCGGTCTTGTCGTTCGGATAGCGCGCCTTGACGTCGCCAGGCACCAACTCGGGCAGCGTGCCGAGCAGGTAATCCGAGAGCTGGTTCTCCTCGCGGATGATCTGCATGGCGCGGCCGCCGAGCACATAGGAGGGGCGCACCACCAGCGGCAGGCCGAGATCGGCGGCCACCAGGCGGGCCTGCTCGACCGAATAGGCGATGCCGTTCTTGGGCTGCTTCAGCCGCAATTTGTCGAGCACGCGCTTGAAGCGGTCACGGTCTTCGGCGAGATCGATGGCGTCGGGCGAGGTGCCGAGGATCGGCACATTGGCCGCCTCCAGCGCGCGCGCAAGCTTTAGCGGCGTCTGGCCGCCGAACTGCACGATCACGCCGTGCAGCGTGCCGTTCTTCCGCTCAGTCGCGATGATTTCGAGCACGTCCTCGGCGGTCAGCGGCTCGAAATACAGCCGGTCGGCGGTGTCGTAGTCGGTCGACACCGTTTCCGGATTGCAGTTGATCATGATGGTTTCATAGCCGGCATCGTGCAGCGCGAAGCAGGCATGGCAGCAGCAATAGTCGAACTCGATGCCCTGGCCGATCCGGTTCGGGCCGCCGCCGAGGATGATGACCTTGTTCTTGTCCGACGGCGCGCTCTCGTCGGCGAGCGCGCCCGCGAACGGCGATTCATAGGTCGAATACATGTAGGCGGTGGGGGAAGCGAATTCCGCCGCACAGGTGTCGATGCGCTTGAACACCGGGCGGACGCCGAGCGCGTGGCGTTTTGTTTTGACCTCGGCCTCGGTGGCCTGCGTCAGCACGGCCAGCCGGGCGTCGGAAAATCCCATGGCTTTCAACGTGCGCAGCGCGAAGGCGTTGCCGGGCAGGCCGTTGGCGGTGATTTTCGCTTCCATCTCGACGATGCCGCGCATCTCCGCGAGGAACCAGGGATCGATCTTGCAGGAGGTGAAGATCTCGTCATTGGTCCAGCCGAGCCGCATCGCCTGCGCCACCTGCAACAGA
>NZ_DATHOP010000251.1:0-30035 GCF_035484855.1 Bradyrhizobium sp. | reverse complement strand
CCGGCATCGTTTTCTCCTGCGTGATGCGATTGGGGTGGCGCTGATCCGTCTCACACCACCATCAGGACCGGATTTTCGATCAGGCGCTTGAACGCGCCGATCAGCTCGGCGCCGAGCGCGCCGTCGACCGCGCGGTGATCGCAGGTCATGGTCACGCTCATGATTTCCGCAATCTCAAGCTTGCCGTTCTTGACGATCGGGCGTTGCTCGCCGGCGCCGACCGCCAGAATGGTGGCATGCGGCGGATTGATCACGGCGGTGAAATCCTTGATGCCGTACATGCCGAGATTGGAAACCGCCGTGGTGCCGCCCTGATATTCCTCGGGCTTCAGCTTGCGGGCCCGCGCCCGCGCCGCGAAATCCTTCATCTCAGCCGAAATCGTCGACAGCGACTTGGTCTCGGCGTTGCGAATGATCGGCGTGATCAGGCCGCCGGGCATCGCCACGGCGACGCCGACATCGGAATATTTGTGCTTGAGCATGCCGCCCTCGGTCCAGCTGACATTGGCGTTGGGGATGCGCTGCAGCGCCAGTGCCAGGGCCTTGATGACAAAATCATTGACCGAGAGCTTGTAGGCCGGCTTGCCGTCCCTGTCCTTGGGTGCGGCGGCGTTGATCTGCTCGCGGGCCTCGACCAATAACCCGATGTTGCAGTCCATCGTCAGATAGAATTGCGGGACGGTCTGGGTCGAGGCGGTCAGGCGTTGCGCGATGGTGCGGCGCATGCCGTCGTGCGGGATCACCTCGTAGCTGCCCGGCTCGTACAGCGCGAGGATCTGTTTGTCCGACATTCCGGGCGCAACTGCGCCCAGGGGCGCGATGCTCGGCGCGCCTGCGGGCGCGGCAGCCGGCGCCTTCAGCCCCTTGCCGGATTTTGCCTGCTCCACATCGCGCGCGATGACGCGGCCGTGCGGACCGGAGCCGTTGATGCGCGCCACGTCGATGCCGGCTTCCTTGGCCAGACGCCGCGCCAACGGCGAGGAGAAGATGCGGCCGTGGCCGTTGGTCTGCGGCGCGGGCGCTGCGGCCTGGGGTGCCGGAGCCGCTGCGGGAGGTGGCGAGGCTTTGGCCGCAGGAGCGGCAGCGGGCGCTGGTGCAGGCTTCGCCGCGGGAGCGGCAGCCGGCGCTGCTGCAGGCGCAGGCTTCGGTTCAGGAGCGGGTGCTGCCGCCTTCGGCGGTGCGCTTGCAGCCCCTGCCCCCGCGGCCTTCACATCCTCGCCGTCACCGGCCAGAACCGCGATCACGTCGTTGACCGGCACGTCCTGGGTGCCCTCGGGCACCACGATCCTGGCGATGGTGCCCTCGTCGACCGCCTCGACCTCCATGGTCGCCTTGTCGGTCTCGATTTCGGCGATGACGTCGCCGGACTTGACCTTGTCGCCCTCTTTCTTGAGCCACTTGGCAAGGTTGCCCTTTTCCATCGTCGGCGACAGCGCGGGCATCAGGATGTTGATTGGCATTGTCAGTGACCTTGTTGCGACCGCGGCGTGGTGTTGCCCATATCGGTCGGCCGCGCGATTTCGGCTTCGAACATATCGAGGATGCGGCTCAGTGCTTCTTCCTCATTAAATTCGCTCTCGCGTGCATAGGCACGCGCGGCATGTCGCGCCACGTCGACCAGCAGCAGACCCCACATGTCCGGCTCCTCGAAGGCGCGGGTGAAGGCGATCGACAGCCCGCCATCGACCACGAAGGCGCGCAGCACCTCGGTCGCGTCGTCGCGGCCGATGACGTCTGGCGGCAATGGTTGCTCCCTGGGACCGGCCATGAGCCTTACCTGTACGAAACGGCCTTGGCGGCTTCGACCACCTCAGCCACCGAGGGCAATGCGAGCTTTTCCAGATTCGCCGCATAGGGCATCGGCACATCCTTGCCCGATATCCGCATGACCGGCGCGTCGAGATAATCGAAGGCATGCTCCATGATGCGGGCGGCAATCTCGGCGCCGACGCCGTTCTGCTGCCAGCCTTCCTCCACCGTGACGGCGCGGCCGGTCTTCTTGACCGAGGCGATGATGGTGTCGGTGTCCATCGGGCGCAGCGTGCGCAGGTCGATCACCTCGGCCTCGATGCCTTCCTTGGCGAGTTCGTCGGCCGCCTTCAGCGCGTACGACATGCCGTTCGACCAGGAGACGATGGTCACGTGGGCGCCGGAGCGCACGATCCGCGCTTTTCCGATCGG
Organism: Bradyrhizobium sp.; assembly: GCF_035484855.1. Lineage (GTDB taxonomy): Bacteria > Pseudomonadota > Alphaproteobacteria > Rhizobiales > Xanthobacteraceae > Bradyrhizobium. The sequence goes on along the minus strand of NZ_DATHOP010000251.1, from coordinate 27,854 downwards.
GATGACGTAATCGGCCAATTTCGGCACTTCGCCGGAATGGCCGTACAGCATTTCGTTTTCGAGGAAGATCACGGGATTGGGATCGCGGATCGCGGCTTTCAGGAGACCCTTGTAGTCGGCGGCCGAATACGGCGCGATCACCTTCAGCCCGGGAATCTGCGAGTACCAGGCCGAATAATCCTGGCTGTGCTGGGCGGCGACGCGGGCAGCCGCGCCGTTGGGGCCGCGGAACACGATCGAGCAACCCATCTGGCCACCCGACATGTACAGCGTCTTGGCGGCGGAATTGATGATCTGGTCCATCGCCTGCATGGCGAAATTGAAGGTCATGAATTCGACGATCGGCTTCAAGCCCGCCATCGCGGCGCCGACGCCGATGCCGGCAAAGCCGTGCTCGGTGATGGGGGTATCGATCACACGCCGGTCGCCGAATTCCTGCAGCAGCCCCTGCGTGACCTTGTAGGCGCCCTGATATTCGGCGACCTCTTCACCCATCACGAAGACATCCGGATCGCGCCGCATCTCCTCGGCCATGGCGTCGCGCAGCGCCTCGCGGATGGTCATGGTCACCATCTCGGTGCCCTCCGGCACCTCCGGATCCGGCTCGGCGACGGCCTTGGGGGCGGAAGGCATCTTCTTTTCTTCGCCGCCACCCGATTTGGCTGCGGGAGCCTCGGCTTTGGTCTCGGCGGGCGGCGCAGATTCCGCGGCTTTCTCCTGCCTGGCAGGCGCCGGCGCCTTGTCGAGATCGGAGGCGCTCTCGCCGTCCGCTAGAATGGTCGCGATCGGCGTGTTGACGGCGACGTCGGCGGTGCCTTCGGGGATCAGGATCTTGCCGAGCGTGCCCTCATCGGTGGCCTCGACTTCCATCGTCGCCTTGTCGGTCTCAATCTCGGCGATGACGTCGCCCGACTTGATCGGCTCGCCCTCCTTTTTCAGCCATTTCGAAAGGTTGCCCTTTTCCATGGTCGGCGACAGCGCGGGCATCAGCACTTGAATTGGCATGGTAGCTCCGGAAAAATTCACTCTTCAGGCTGCAAGCGCGCCCGGCGCTTTAGCGATAGACATCCGTCCACAATTCAGACGGATCCGGCTCGGGGTCGTGCTGTGCGAAATCGGCGGCGGCGTTGACGATCTCGCGCACCTCGGCGTCGATCGCCTTCAATTCCTGCTCGCTCATCTTGGCCGCCAGCAGGCGGTTGCGGACCTGCTCGATCGGGTCCTGATCATGCCGCACCTTGTCGACTTCCTCGCGGGTGCGGTATTTCGCCGGGTCCGACATCGAATGACCGCGGTAGCGGTAGGTCTGCATTTCCAGGATATAGGGGCCCTTGCCGGCGCGGCACCAGGCGACCGCCTTGTCGCCGGCAGCCTTGACCGCACGGACGTCCATGCCGTCGACCTGCTCGCCCGGAATGTTGAAGGAGATGCCGCGCTTGGAAAAATCGGTCTGCGCCGAGGAGCGCGTCACCGAGGTGCCCATGGCGTAACGGTTGTTCTCGATGATGTAGACCACGGGGAGCTTCCACAGCTCGGCCATGTTGAAACTCTCATAGACCTGGCCCTGGTTCGAGGCCCCGTCGCCGAAATAGGCCAGGCTGACAAAATCGTTGCCGCGATAACGGTTGGCGAAGGCAAGGCCCGTCCCGAGCGAAACTTGCGCAGCGACGATGCCGTGGCCGCCGAAAAAATTCTTCTCCTTGCTGAACATGTGCATGGAGCCGCCCTTGCCATGGGAATAGCCGCCATGGCGTCCGGTCAATTCCGCCATCACGCCCTTGGCCTCCATGCCGGTTGCGAGCATGTGCCCGTGGTCGCGGTATCCGGTTATGACCTGATCGCCCTTCTTCAGGGTCATCTGCATCCCGACGACGATGGCTTCCTGGCCGATATAGAGATGGCAAAAGCCCCCGATCGCGCCCATGCCGTAGAGCTGGCCGGCCTTTTCCTCGAAACGCCGGATCAGCAGCATGTCGCGCAGCGCGCCCAGCTCCTGCTCCCGGGTGAATTCCGGGGGCTGGTCGGAACCGTTGCCCTTGTCCGGGCCCTTGTCCTGACCCTTTTCCTGGCCTGAATCTTTTGTGACTGACTTCTTCGGTGCGGCCATGGCTGATCCGGATGAGAGAACGACTAGCCCTCTCTAACCCAACTCAAACCGCCGTGAAAGGACTGCGTGAACGAGCGAAAATTTCGTCATACCGCAGTGCAATGCCGCGCGACATTTTTGAAATTGATTCCGTGCAAATTTGGAATTTGAGGATCAGTTCGGCGTGTTGATCCGCACCAGATCGTGGGGATTGGCATAATCGAGCTGATAGCGGGCGCGCTCGTCGAGCATGTCGGGGTCGACCCGGTCGGAGCGCAGCAGCGAGACCCGCTGCTCGCCCTGGGCGCGCTCCCGCTTCAGCCGCGCCAATTCCGACGTCAGCGCGATGATTTCCTGATCCAGTTCCTGCCGTGCGTTCAAGCCGTATTTCCCGGTATAGGCGTTGACGCCGAAATAGCCGACCATCGCCGCCGCTATTGTGTAGAGGGCAAGCCCGGTGAGCAGGGATTTGAGTCGGGAGCGCGAGACCATGGGCCGGAGGATGCGGCGGCCCGGTTAACGCAATCCTAAGGCCGCCAGGCGCCGGCGAAGGCGCGCTGCCTATTTGTTTTGCTTTTCCACGAAGGCCGCATAGGCGTCGATATATTGCTGCATTACCTTCAGCAGCGTCTCCTTGGAGCACTCGCCCCTGTCGTCAAAGGCATCGCCGATCGCGTTCAGATAGATTTCCGGCTGCCCCATGATCGGCCCGGAAATGCCCGGCAGGATATTCTGCAGGTGCTTTGCCGCGCTGACGCCGCCGAGCGGTCCAGGCGAATTGGAGACGATGCCCGTCGGCTTGCCCAGGAACGAACTCTTGCCATAGGGCCGCGAGCCTACGTCAATCGCGTTCTTCAGCACGCCCGGGATCGAGCGGTTGTATTCGGGGGTAACGAACAGCACCCCGTTCGACTTCTGCAGTTTTTCCCGGAACGCCAGCCAATCCGCCGGCGGGGTCGCTTCCAGGTCCTGATTGAAGAAGGAAATACCCTGCAGCGTCGTGACATCGAGCTTGAGCGAAGCCGGTGCCAGCTTGGCCAGGGTATTGGCGATCTTGAGCGTAAAGCTCTCCTTGCGAATGCTGCCGACGATGACGACGATGTTGTAGGGGCTGGCCATGGGACTTCCTCTTGGATAGCGGGACGCGGATGAGATGGCACTCACCCTAGCCATGTCGGCGAAAGATGCAAGTGCATGAACCGAAAATTTCAATTTGCGCGGCACTCGGCGACGAACGGCGATTCGTTCCCAATTTCATCACACGCTGGATGATCTATTGATTGTGGGCGACCTGCATCCTAACCTCCGGTACTTCCGTTTATCTCGCCTCAAATACAAATTCGCGCCGGTTGCGGAGCGCTATCTATGAAAACGTTCGACGAGCAAATTGCCGACATCGAGGAGCTTGACGAACTACGCCAGCAGGCCCGCAAGCTGCGACAAGAGGCGATCGCGGCTCTGACCGCGAGCGTCTACAGGCCTCGCCCGCGGAGCGGTAAATTCAACGAACGCGCGGCCGCATCCCCCGGTTGGGAGCTGCCGGGCGACGACGTCGAAAAGGCCGAAGTGTTGCGGGCCTTGGTCACGCTTAACGCAATGAAGAAGGGCAATGAAAGCGTAGGGAAGCGCAGCCACGACGCCATTCTCAAGGATCTAGCATCGATAAAGCTCGCCGATCTGCAATCGACGAAACCCCTCGGATCCGCCGCCAAGCCTCCGCTCGATAGTGTCCCCGTTTTCCGCTGCGCCGTGATCCTGCAGACGCTGGCCGAAACGCCTGGCTATGCATTATCCCGTCCCGCGCTCTTCTGTCTTTATCGCATTGTGCAGGAATTGAACGAGGTCGCCGGTCCGGATTGGACAAGTGGCGGCGCGCGCGCCGACAAAAACTCTCAAGCGACCGCATTCGTTACCGGCGAATGCGCGCGTGGGTTACTGGCGCTTGAGACCGCGCTTCTTCAAACCGCGAACGCCACTAGATTACTCGCAGCAGAAGCCGCCCGGATAAAACTGTTCTCAAACAAGGTCGACGCGTGGCAAAAACAGGAGAATAAGTTTCGTGAATACTCGCTCAAGGTATCGCTCGCAACGCTGCCGCGTTCGATTGTCCCACTCTCAGCCGATCAGGACGCACCAAGCTTACTGAGAAAGATCGTCGACGTTCTGTCGCGCATTTCCGCAATCTCTTCTTCCCAGTTTCCGCAAGGCGATATTCGCCCTCCCCGCACCAAGCGCGAGGAAAGGCCAAACCCGGCATATGCCGTGGAGATTGCCAAGAGCATCGCCTGGAACTCAATTGATCGATTCCTCGCTACACTCAAGATCGCTCCCGCCGACAGGCAATTCAAGATCAACCGCAACACCGACTTCGACAGGGTCGGCGACGATATTGCGAAAAAGTTGGAAGCCGCCGCTGGAATTTTGCGCGATCTCACGCGCCCCATGCAGCAATTTGCCGAATCCATCATCGATCGGCAACTCGCGGCTGCATCGCCTCAACTCAACGACCTGGTGGACGGGGCCGAGCTCGTGTTCGCCGCAACTCTCCTTGGTCTTGTTTCCGGTTGGAAAAGGCCAAAGGTCCGTGCCGCATCCGAAATTCTATTCCCCCTGCTTTCCACCAACGGAAGGCTATTGAGCCTCAAGCCATTCGACGTGGGTGACAAGGGCTATCGCCTCAACGTCGCCACCCTCGACGTTTCCCGGCGCCTGGCCGATCTCGTAGCCCATCTCGACGTGGAACTGGAACCGGATTTCGTCGCACGCTTGATGTTGCCTTTCGAGTATACACGTGTCCCCGGCGCCGGCGCACGTGGATGGACGACCGACCCGCAACCACGGGAACCGGAGTCGCTTTGGTGGCTAACGGCCATCGCCCTCGATGCCCTTGAGTCGATCATCAGTATGCTCGACGCGACGATTAACCGGCTGGTTCTGCAGAACTTCCAAGTGCGCCAGCCTGCCCGGCTCAAGCTCGCACTTGAGGACCTGTTCTATCCTGATTTCGGCACCGCGGCGGTGACCGGAGAAGCCAGCGCAGCGATCCGGCTGCAGCAACTTCGAGCACACGCCGGTCATGGCCCGCCGGAATCGAGGCCCGTCTACTCGCTGATCCTCTATGGACCGCCGGGGACCGGGAAAACAACTCTGGTCGAAGCCGTCGCCAAGACCGCCGGGGTACCCCTGGTCGAGGTCACGCCCAGCGACATCCTCGTCGGCGGCGCAGAAGGCATGGAGCGCCGCGCGCGGCAGGTATTCCAGGCCTTGTCGAAGCTGACCCACGTCGTCATTCTGTTTGATGAATTCGATTCGATCCTGCTGGATCGCTCGAAGCGTGACCCGGAAGTGATTCCGACTTCAATCATCGAATTTCTTACGCCCGGCATGTTGCCAAAACTGAAAGCCCTCAACGAAGCGAGCAAGGAAGGCAGGATCAGCTATATGCTGGCGACCAACTTCGTCGACAGGCTCGATGGCGCTGTCACGCGCGGCGGCCGCTTCGACTATTGGAGCGGAGTTTATCCTCCGGATCCGGTTTCGCGGCTCGGGCGTCTGGTGGATCAGTTGCAAAGACGACAGTACAGCGATGCCAAGAAGGCAGCGAAACTGAGGGCTGACATGAAAAGGGAGGCGAACCCTGGCGGCAAGAGGGCAATCAGGCAAACACTGAAGAAATTGACGAACCGCGCCATCGATCTCGACAAGAACTCGCGTCTTCTGAAGGCGGTGAGAAACACCCGCAGCGGACCGATGGACAAGTTGGGCCGACCCGGCTGGTATTCAATGCCACTTGACGACAAGGATTACGACGCGACGCTGTTCGGTTTCATTATCACCGGGAGGAAGGCTAAGAAAATCAAGCCCGAGGCCGTTCTTGCAGACGAACAACTCAAATATAATAAACAACAGGCACGCAGATTGAACAAGGAGGTTGAGGACCTTCCACTCCCAACGGGCGATTACTGGGATCAATGGAGTCGAATCGAAGCATGGGATGAGGTATTCGACAAGCCGGAGAATATCGATGCGAATTGGGGCCAAATCAACAAAACCATCAAAACAAAGTTAAAAAAAGATGCCAACGAAACCTACCGGCTTGCGGGTTTACCTCGCCGGTCCTGAAGTATTTTTGCTGAACGCCGAAGAGGTAGCGAGAGCCAAGATTGCGGCCTGCGCCGCCCACGGTTTCGTCGGCATCTCGCCGTCCGATAACGACATCGATATATCAGGCTACGCAAAACACGAGGCGGCTTTGCGCATCGCCGCCGCCAACGAGGAAATGATCCGTCGCTGCGATCTCGTGATCGCCAACCTGACACCGTTCCGCGGGCCCAGCGCAGACGTCGGCACCGCCTACGAAATTGGTTTCGCCCGCTCGCTCGCTCGACCGGTTTTCGCCTACACCAACCTCGCGGGGACACTGCTTGAGCGCATGAGGGAAACGCCTGGCGGCGTCAATGAGCGCGCATCTGGCCGTTGGGAAGACCGCGAACGAATGGCCATCGAGGATTTCGACGGCTTTGACAATCTCATGCTGATCGGAGCCCTTGAGGGTGGAGCGCCCGTCCAGGTAAGGGATGTGTCGCACGACCAGCGATTTTCTGATCTGAGGGGTTTTGAGGCGTGCCTGATTCTCGCCGCACGTCGATTTGGCTTCGACAAAAGGCCGTAAACACGACAGAGGTCCGAGCGAATCATTGAGGACGCTGACCAGGTCGCCCTGAGGGCGGCCTGGTTACCAAGTGAGCAGCAGCAATCAAATCACCGGGCTCCAGACGGCCGGGATCAGCCGGTATTTGCTGCCGTCCTTTTCGACGTGACCGATCGAGGGGAATGCGAAGTGGAAGCCTACCACGGTCGCCTTCTCGGCTGCCGCCATGTCGTAGAACTTGTGACGGGTCTCCTGCGCCAGCGCGGGATCCGTGTCGTAGACCACATGCCAGTCGGGATTGCGCAGGAAGAATTCGGGAATGTTGGTGACGTCGGCCTGAACCAGGATTTTCGAATCGCCTGATGCGACCACGAACGAGGTGTGTCCAGGCGTATGACCCGGTGTTGCAATCGAGGTGATGCCGGGCGCGACCTCCTTGCCCCAGTCATATCTCGTCACCTTCGACTCGATGCCGGCGTAGACCTTTTTCACGTTGGCGAAGTAGTTCTTCATCATGGTGTTGGACTCGGCCTTGGCGGCGTTCTCAGGGCTCATCCAGAATTCCCATTCTTTCGCCGGCACCATGATTTCGGCATTCGGGAACGCCATCGAGCCGTCGGCGGCACGGATGCCGTTGGTATGATCGGGATGCAGATGCGACATCAGCACGATGTCGATGCTCTTGGGATCGACGCCGGCAGCGGCAAGGTTTTGCAAGGTGCGGCCGGCCCGGCCTTTGCTCGGCTCCAGCATGGAAACGCCGTTGCCGCAGTCAATCAGGACCAGCTTGGAGCCGGTGTTGATGAGCTGCGGGTTGAACGGCACCGCCACCATGCCCTTCGGCATGTAAGCGGCCTCAGCCGCAGCCTCCGCCTGTTCCTTCGGGATATTGGCAACGAAGTTATCGACCGGCCGCAAAAATACCCCGTCATTGATCGAGGTGCATTCGTAGGATCCGACCTTGTAGCGATAGAACCCGGGCGCCTGCGCGCCCGCCGGCGGCACCGCGGCGCGCGCGGGCGACAAAGACGAGGTAAGCGCGGTCGCAGCGCCGGCGGCAGCGGCTCCCGCTAGAAGTTGACGGCGATTCAAGTCAATCATGGTGGTTCCTCCCTTGATGTGCTGCGTCTTTGCGCATGCGTATTCGATGCAAATCTTCCTCCGTTGCCGAGGGAATGCAAGGCCCGTTCAGTGCAGCTATTTGATCAATTCGACGAACATCCCGACGACCGCGACATAGCCGAGCGTGAAAATCACCGTCCGGATATAGGGAATGCCGAGCAAATAGACGACGGCGTGTGCAAGCCGCAGCCAGAAATAAGCCATCGCCCAGAACGCCGTCATTCCGTCCGCCTTGCCGGCGAGATGAACCACGATCACCAGCGCCGCAAACGGAGCAAAGGTCTCAACCGCATTGATATAGGCCCGGTCGGCGCGGCGGCCCCAGAGCGGTATCGGCCGCTGCGTGGGATCGAGATAGTTCGGCGGCTTAAGCCCTCCATTCGTCGTCACCTGGCAGACGACGTAGGGTATCCACAGCGATGCCGTGAGAATGGCGGTAAAGGCAAGATATTTCAGATCTGTCGACATTGAATTCCCCCCATTTTTCAAAAATGATTCTTCGGCAACTCCTGCGGCTTGATCGCGTCAGCATGAACTGAGCGCTCCGGTACCCCCGAATGTTATCAGCCCTTGTTCGGATTGATCAGATACTTCTCGCCGGTCGCACGTTTGCCGTAGACCGCGATATGGTTCAGCTGCAGCGCCTCCTGCAGCGAGACGACCTGCGTATAATGACTGGCAAAGGTCGTCTTGAGTTCGTCGACCACCCGCTGGCGCAGCTTTTGTCCATCGGCGTGCCCGATCTTCATCAGGAACGGCGTCAACAGCCAGCCTCCGATGCCCCAGGCCATGCCGAACGCGCGGTTCAACTCGGTCGGACGTGTGTCGAGGCCGCCATAGATATAGACTTGCTTGTAAACGCTGGATCCGTAGCGGCTATAGACCTTGGCGGTCTTGTTGGCCGCGATCTCCATGCAGGTCAGGATTTGCCCCACAAGCTTGCCGCCGCCGATGGCGTCGAAGGCGAGCGTCGCGCCGGTCTCCACCAGCGCGTTGGTCAGATCGTCCATGAAGGTCGGCGAAGTCGAGTCGACGACATACTTGGCGCCGATCTTGTGCAGGATATCGGCCTGCTCCTTGCTGCGGACAATATTGACCAGAGGGATGCCGTCCTTGAGGCAGATCTTGTTGAGCATTTGCCCGAGATTGGAGGCCGCCGCCGTATGTACCAGCGCCTTGTGGCCTTCGCGCCGCATGGTCTCGGTCATGCCGAGCGCCGTCAGCGGATTGACGAAGGAGGAAGCGCCCTCGGCGGGCGTGGTGCCTGCCGGAAGCGGCATGCACTCGGCAGCCCGCAGGCAACGATACTGCGCATACATCCCGCCGCCGATCATGGCCACGGTCTTGCCCATCAGCGCTTTGGCCGCGTCCGACGATCCCGTCTTGACGACCACGCCGGCGCCCTCATTGCCGACCGGCATGGATTCATCGAGCCGCCCCGCCATGGCTCTCATGGCAGCCTCCGGGACTTTTGCGGTAATGACGGGTGAGTCCTTGGTGCCGGAGGCCGTGGCCGTCGACATATCGGCGGCGCCAACCAGAAGCCCGAGATCGGACGGATTGATCGGCGAGGCCTCGACCCGCACCACGACCTGGTCGGGACCCGGTTCAGGCACCGGCACGCCGACGAGGGAAATTTCGAGTTCACCGCTTTTCTTGATCAGCGAACGAAGCTGAAGCCCGGTCTTGCCGTCGCTCATCTCAAATCCTCCCGTTGGTATTTTTGTGAAGCCGCGCCTTCGCGATCTTACCTCAGCGCCTTCAGCGCCGCCCTGCCCGCATATTTCGCCTGCGTGCCCAGTTCCTGCTCGATCCGCAACAGCTGATTGTATTTGGCGGTGCGGTCGGAGCGCGCCAGCGAGCCGGTTTTGATCTGGCCGCAATTGGTGGCGACCGCAAGGTCGGCGATGGTGGAATCCTCGGTCTCGCCGGAACGGTGCGACATGACGGCGGTATAGCCGGCCTTGTAGGCCATCTCGACTGCGGAGAGCGTCTCCGTCAGCGTACCGATCTGGTTGACCTTGAGCAGGATGGAATTGGCACGGCCGTTTTTGATGCCGTCGGCAAGGCGCGTGACGTTGGTGACGAACAGATCGTCGCCCACCAGCTGGCATTTGTTGCCGATCAAATCGGTCAATTCCTTCCAGCCGTCCATGTCGTCTTCCGCCATGCCGTCCTCGATCGAAACGATCGGATAGCGCGATGCCAGATCGGCGAGATACCTCGCCTGCTCGGACGGACTGAAGCTTTTGCCCTCGCCTGCGTAGACATACTTGCCGTCCTTGAAGAACTCGCTTGCGGCAGGGTCCAGCGCCAGCATGACGTCGCCGCCCGCCTTGTAGCCGGCCTTGCCGATCGCGGCCATGACGAACTCAAGGGCTGCGTCCGCCGACGGCAGGTTCGGTGCGAAACCGCCCTCGTCGCCGACATTGGTGTTGTGGCCGGCCTTCTTCAGCTCCGCGCGCAGGGTGTGGAAGATTTCCGAGCCGCAGCGCAGCGCCTCGGCAAAGGTCTTGGCGCCGACCGGCATGATCATGAATTCCTGGAAGTCGATCGGATTGTCGGCATGAACGCCGCCATTGATGATGTTCATCATCGGCACCGGCAGCGTCCGCGCCGAGGTGCCGCCGACATAGCGATAGAGCGGCAGGTCGGAGGATTCGGCCGCGGCCTTGGCGACCGCCAGCGACACGCCCAGGATGGCGTTGGCGCCGAGCCGGCTCTTGTTCGGCGTGCCGTCGAGCCCGATCATGGTTTCGTCGATCTGGACCTGCTGCTCGGCGTCCATGCCGCCGAGGGCGTCGAAAATTTCGCTGTTCACCGCATCGACCGCCTTCAGCACGCCCTTGCCCAGATAGCGCGACTTGTCGCCATCGCGCAGCTCGACCGCCTCATGCGCGCCGGTGGAGGCGCCCGAGGGAACCGCCGCCCGGCCCATCGAGCCGTCTTCCAGCACCACGTCGACCTCGACCGTGGGGTTGCCGCGGCTATCGAGAATTTCGCGGCCGATGATATCGACGATGGCGGTCATGGGTGCCTCATTGGACAGCTGATTTGAGCGGTTGGGCTGCTTCTACAGCAAGGTCATGAGGCGGAAAAGGCCGCGTGACCTCGGCGAGCCGATTGGCTAAGAAATCGGCAGCGGAGACCGTCATGTCGAAAACACCAACGAAATCGTCGAAATCGAAAGAGCTGCAGCTCGGCCGCGCCGTCGAATGGCCAAAGACCCCCGAGGAGGCGCAACTCGATCGCGTGCCCAATCCGCAAAGGGATACGAATTACGTCGTCCGCTTCACGGCGCCCGAATTCACCTCGCTCTGCCCGGTGACCGGGCAACCGGATTTCGCCCATCTGGTGATCGACTATGTGCCAGGGTCATGGCTATTGGAGTCGAAATCCCTGAAACTCTATGTCGCAAGCTTCCGCAATCACGGCGCGTTCCACGAGGATTGCACGGTCATGATCGGCAAGCGGATCGCTTCCGAGATCAAGCCGAAATTCCTGCGCATCGGCGGCTACTGGTATCCGCGCGGCGGCATCCCGATCGATGTGTTCTGGCAGACCGGCAGACTGCCTGATGGCATGTGGATTCCGGATCAAGGTGTCGCGCCCTATCGCGGGCGGGGATGATTTTCGCGCTGCTTGCATTGAAAACGCTAAAGGCCGGCTCGCGGCGTATCCGGCGTTCCCAAAAATTAGTCCGCCTCGCCACGGGGCGTTGCCAGAACGCCCAATTCGGCGAGCAGTGGTGCGAGATGCGGCTCATAGGCGCGCCAGCGCCCCAGCGACGTACGATAGATCGGGCGCCGCACCTGGGCGGCGCTCGCGGTACGCACCGGGCGCTGCGACTTGTGAAAGGCGATGCAGCTCGGATCCCAGTCGAGCCCGCAATGCTCGATCAGTTGCCGCGCCGACCCTTCCAGATCGGAGATCACATCCTCGTAGCGGATTTCGAGCATGCGGCCTTCAGGCATTACGGCGCGCCAGTGCGCCATCAGCTCGGCATATTTGCGATAGTAGCGCCCGAGTTCGCCGAGGTCGTAAGTGAAATTCTGCTCCGCCGTGAACAGCTTCGAATAGCATGACAGGCAGGTATCGGGCGGGTCGCGCAACACATGGATGATGCGCGCGCCCGGCAGCGCCAGATGGATCAGGCCGAGAAACAGGAAATTTGCCGGCATCTTGTCGGTCACGCGCTCGGCGCTGGGTGCCCGCCGTCGCAGCCCGTCGACATAAGCCTGCCCGAGCGCGCGCAACTGATCGGTCGTCAGCGCCGGTGAATCTTCGGGATAGCGGAAGGCGTTGCCGCGGGAGCCGGCCATCCGATCGACCAGCACATTGAAGTCGTTCAACTCGCCGGCGCCATGAGCCGCGGGATGGCTCGCCAGGATTTGCTCCACCAGCGTCGTGCCCGAGCGCGGCATGCCGACCACGAACACCGGCAGGGTCGAAGCGTAACCCGAGCTTGCTCCGGCGGCGAGCAAGCTGGGGTCGAAGGTCGAGCGGATCCGGTCGAACAGCCCAAGCGTGCCGGCTTCATCGTAATCGATTCGTCCGCGCTTGAGCGCGTTGCCCTCGTGCATGGAGGCAAATGCCTCGTCGTAGCGGCCGAGATCGTCATAGGCTTTGGCCAGCGCGAAATCGAGCCGGCTCCGCGCGCCGGCCGAAAGGCCATCGGGATTGCGCACCCGCTGCTCCATCGCCGCGAGGTGTACGTCGCCTTCGGTGAATTTTTTGGCGTCGGCCAGATTGAAGTAATAGCCGGCCTCGCGCGGGTCGAACTCGATTGCCCGCTCGAACGCCGCGCGCGCCGCGGCGAGCTCGCCATTTTCCTTCAGGATGTTGCCGATATTGTTGTAAGCGTCGGCGAGGTCGGGTTTGAGCTCGACCGCGCGGCGATGCAGCGCGAGCGCCTCGTCCGATCTCTGCTGCTCGAAGCGCACGAGGCCCATCGCGTTGAGGGCTTCGGGGTCGTCGGGCGCCAGCGCGAGCGCGCGCTGCGCGGCGGCTTCGGCCTCCGGAAAGAGCTTCTGGTCGAGCCTGACCAGCGCCAGATAGGTCGACGTCTTGGCCCTGCCCGGATCGAGCGACAAGGAACGGGTCAGCAGCGCGCTCGCCTCGTCGAACCGCTCCGCCTCCTTGAGCGCGAGCGCCAGGTTGTTGAGCACGCTGGGGTCGTCGGGCTGCAGCGCCAGCGCCTGGCGGTAGGTCGCCTCGGCCTCCGCGGCGCGCCCCATGTCACGGAGCGCCGTGCCCATATTGTTGATCGCCTCCACATAGGCCGGGCGCAACTGCCGCGCCTGCCGATAGGCGGTCAGCGCCTCGTCGAATTTGTGTTGGGCGCGTAGCGCGTTGCCCAGATTGCTGTGGGCCTCGGCATAGCTCGGCGCGCGCGCGATCGCACGGCGGTAATGCGCGACCGCGTCGTCGAATTCGTCGCGCTCATAGTGGACGATGCCGACATTGTTGAGCGCCTGCGGCATATTCGGATCGATCGCAAGCGCCCGGCGGCCGGCGGCGAGCGCCGCGTCGCGTTGAGCGGCGAGCCGGTACATCTCGCCGAGGTTGCAGTGGTAGAGCGCAACCGTTCCGTCCGCCATGGTGGCGCGTCGCATCAGGTCGATCGCGGCCTGCAGGTTGCCGGCCTGATAGGTGACGACGCCGAGGAGGTGCAGGACCGGCGCGTACTCCGGCCGGGCGCGCAAGATGTCGCGGCACAGCGCCTCGGCGGCCGGAAGCCGGCCGGCCTGCAGATGCTGCTCGGCGAGCGCCAGCGCCTGGTCGAGGGATAGCGACAACGTCACCGGAATTTCCGCTGCGGCGTCGGTGCCGGCCGTGCTGTCGCGGCTGTTGCTCATCACTCCCGCCGTTCATCTGGCCCGGCATTCGCCAGCCCCGACAGCGCCTCGCGGACCCGAGCCACGACCGGCTGCCATTCGCCGTAGGCCTGCTGCCGGAACAGGCGCATGGTCGGATACCATCGAGTGTCCTCACGGTTCAACTGCCAGCGCCAATCGTTGCCCACCGGCAGGAGTACCCAGACCGGAACTCCCATGGCGCCGGCGAGATGCGCCACCGCCGTATCGACCGAGATCACCAGGTCGAGCTGGGACACGAGCGCGGCGGTATCGAGAAAATCGCCGAGCCGAGCCGACGGATCGAAGGGCGGTTCCGGCACGCCCGCCACCTCGGAGGCGCGCGGTCCGGTCTGCAAGCTCACCCAGGTGATGCCGTCGATCGCAAGGAGCGGTGCCAGCGTGGCCAGCGGCACCGAGCGGTTGTGGTCGTTCACATGCTTGGGGCTGCCGGCCCAGACGACGCCGACGCGCAGACGCCCGCGGTCGCCGAGCTCGATTTGCCACGCGGTCGCAAGCTCCGCCGGCGCGTGCAGATACGGGATGCCGGCCGGTATCGTCTCTGTCGTGGTACCGAGCAGCAGCGGCACGGTCAGGAGCGGGCACCAGACATCGCAAGCCGGATGCTGCGGCTGGTCCTCGACCACGGTGGCCCACGGCAGGTTTGCCGACAGCAGCCGCAGCAGCGGACGCTGGACCATCAACGACACATTGGCGCCGGCGTCGCGCAGGACGGCCGCATAGCGGCACATCTGGATCGTGTCGCCCAACCCTTGCTCCGCGACCAGCAGGATATGCCGGCCGGCCGGCGCGTCTCCCTGCCAGGCCGGTGCGGCGATGCGCGGCGGCGACAATTCGCTTGATCGCCATCGCCACTGATATTCGAACCAGCCGTCGGCGAGATTGCCGCGCAGCAAGGTTTGCAAGGCGACGCCGACATGTCCGTTGGCGAGCAGCGGGTCGGCCTTGACCGCCGTCCGATAGGCATCGAGCGCCTCGTCATGGCGACCGAGCTGGGCGAGTGTCAATCCCAGATTGGACCAGCAACCGGCGAAATTGCGATCGAGCGCCAGCGCAATGCGGTAGCTGGCGATCGCTTCGTCGAAGCGCGCGAGCGCACGCAGCGCATTGCCGAGATTGCCGTGCGCGGTCGCAAATTTCGGGTTGCAGTCGATCGCGCGCCGATAACAGCGCGCGGCCTCCTCGTAGTCGTTCAGTTCGTAATGCGCGACGCCGAGATTGCTCAGCGCTTCCAGATAGTCGGGCTTGAGCTCGACGGCGCGGCGGCCCTCCCGCACCGCATCATCGACGCGCCCGGCGAGTCGGTAAATCTCGGCGAGATTGGCATGGAACAGCGGCACCTCGGGCGTGAGCGAGACGGCGTGGCGCAGATGCGCGATCGCTTCGTCGAGTTGGCCCGACTGATGCGCGATCAGGCCCAGAAGGTGAAAGGCCCCGGCCTCGTTCGGCTGCGCCGCAAGGATGCTGGTGCAGAGCGAGCGGGCCTCGGGAAGCCGCCCCATCCCGCGGTGCTGCTCGGCAAGCGCCAGCGCTTGTGCAAGCGGCATGCGTTGCAGTGTCGTGGCTGCCGTCCCCTCGCTCTGCGCTCCCGGCTTCATGCCGGCAATCTCCCTGTCCATGCGGCTTCAGCATGGCCGCAACCTTGAGGCAAGCGGCGTAGCCGAACCAGAAAAGTCAAGCCGCGCAACTTGCGATGGCCGCCGGCGAGCCGGAAGTCATTGCGGTTGCTGCATTTCCTATGTTGCCGTCATGCTACAGGTGTAAAGATTCGGTTAATTCCGGGGCGGGACGTCATCCTGCCAGGGCATGATGATGATACCCTTTTTCGTGGGTGGTTTGGTTCGTGTGTGGTTTGGGCATCTCAGCGAGATCAAGCCGCGAAGCCGAGGTTTGTGGGCTTACGCTTCGGGGGGTCGGGGATGAAACAGGGACTTTTGCGCGGCACGCTGCTGGCGACAAGCTCGGCGCTCGCGCTCATCGTTGCCATGGACCAGTCCGCCGAGGCGGCGACCTGCAGCGTCGTCACCAATCCCGGCTTGCCCTATGCCCAAGCCGGAAATACCTGCGTCACCTTCACCGTAAGCCCGGTGACAACCGGCAATATCACTAATAACGGTACAGTCACCGCCAGCGGCGCCACCAACCCGAACGGAACCGGCATCAGCCTCTACGTTGGCCCGACCGTCACGGGCAACATCATCAACAACGGCACGATCAACGCCACCAACGAAGGCATCTTCCTGGATCAGGCGAAGCTCAACGGCTCGATCACCAACTCCACCGGGGCCACGATCAACTCTCCTACGGGCGGCGGCATCCTCGTACAGGGGATACATGGGACGCCGAACCAGGGCGTCAGCGGCTCGATCACCAATAACGGCACGATCATCTCCTCCAACGTCGGCATCTCCGCGGGTGGCGTGACCGTTGGCGGCGACATCATCAACAACGGCTCGGTTACCTCCGGCCCCGACGCGGCGATGGCCGTAAGCGAGGCGACGGTGGTGGGCTCGGTCATCAATAACAAGACGCTGACCGCCACCTCCGCCACGGTCGGTCTCGCGATTTCCAATGGCGGCTCGATCGGCGGCTCGGTGCAGAATTTCGGCAGCATCTCCGAGGGTAACGCTTCCGGCGCCGCCATCCAGATACTGCCCAGCACGGCCGGAATAGCCCAGACCATCACGGGCTCGGTCATCAATGAAGTCGGCGGCACGCTGACGGGCGGAGTAGGAATCGGGATTCTCGCCTTCGTCGACCCCAGCACCACAGCCATAGTCAACGGCAACGTTGCCAACAATGGCACGATTAACGCCGGTCTTACCGGCATCCAGATCGTCAGCTCCACGGTTGGCGGCGCCGTCTCCAACACGGGCATGATCACGGCGGGTCAAAACGGCATCCAGCTGATGAACCTGATCAACCTCGTCGGCACCACCTTTCACTCCGCAACCGGCCCGGCGAGCGTCGGGGGCGGGGTCACCAACAGCGGAACGATCACCAGTAGCGGAACCGGCTTTGCCGGCATCGCGCTCGACGGCGCCACGGTTTCGGGCGGCATCACCAATTCCGCCGCGGGCCACATCAACGCCGCCAACGGCGCCGGAATTCTGCTCAGCAATACCGGGTCGATCACCTTTACGAGCGGACAGGTCTTCACGGTCAATGGCGGGGCATCCTCGGTCAGCGGCGGCGTCCTGAACCAGGGTTCGATCAATGCCAAGACCGGCATCATGGTGACCGGCGGCAGTATCGTTACCGGCGGGATCACCAACAGCGGCAGCCTGACGGGCACCACCGCGGCGATCGACGTCAGGGGCGAGGGCGCTGCGACCACCGTCAACCAGCAAGCCGGCAGCATCAGCGGCAACATTCTGCTCTCCGCGCTGGCCGATACGGTCAACGTCACCGGCGGCACCATCTCCGGCAATATCGTCGGCCAGGGCTCCAGCAACACGGTGAACTTCGCGGTCGGCGCCGGCAACACCTTCACCTATTCCAACGCCATCTCGGGCGTGAACGCCGTGAATGTGAATTCCGGCATCCTGAACCTGACAGGTTCGATTGCCTCCACGCTGACCGCGGTGAATTCCGGCGGCGAGCTGATGGGTACCGGCACGGTCGGCACCACCATGATCGCCAGTGGCGGCACTTTCGCGCCCGGCAGCGGCACGCCCGGCACGTCCATGAACGTCAGCGGCAATCTCGCTTTCGCTTCCGGCGCGCTGTACATGGTGCAGCTCAATCCCGCCACCGCATCGTTTGCCAGTGTCACCGGCACGGCGACGCCGGGCGGCGCCACCGTGAATGCGATTTTTGCCAACGGCAGCTACATCTCAAAGACCTATACCATCCTGACCGCGGCCGGCGGCGTCAGCGGTACCTTCGGTTCGCTCGTGAACACCAACCTGCCGACCAACTTCTCCACCAACCTGAGTTATGACGCCAAAGATGCCTTTCTCAATCTGACCTTGAATTTCATACCCCCGCCGCCGGGTCCGAATTTCGGTGGCGGGTTAAATGTCAACCAGCAGAACGTTGCGAACGCACTGGTCAATTTCTTCAACACCACGGGGAGCATTCCGCTGGCGTTCGGAGCGCTGACGCCGGCAGGACTCACGCAAGTCTCGGGCGAAACCGCGACCGGATCGCAGCAGGCGACGTTCAACGCAATGGGCCTGTTCATGGGGCTGCTGACCGATCCGTTCTTCGGCGGCAGCGGCGCAGGCGGGACCGGCGGCCCGGGTGCGACGCCATTCGCCGCGGAGAGTGCCGGCGCGAACGCTTACGCGGCAACATCTCGTTCGAGCAGCGACGCCTATGCCGCGATCTGGCACAAGGCGCCGCCGCCCGCTCCGTTTGTTCCAAGCTGGAGCGTGTGGGCCGCGGGTTACGGCGGCTCGCAAACCACCGACGGCAATGCGGCGCTCGGATCGAACAACACGACCAGCAGCATCGCCGGCACGGCGGTCGGCGCCGACTATCGCTTCTCGCCGTACACGCTGGCCGGTTTCGCGCTCGCCGGCGGCGGCACCAATTTCAGCGTCAACGGATTCGGCAGCGGACATTCCGACCTGTTCCAGGCCGGCGCCTATGTGCGTCACACCGCCGGGCCGGCCTATATCTCGGCCGCCCTCGCCTATGGCTGGCAGGACATCACGACCAACCGTACCGTCACCGTCGCCGGCATCGACCAGCTGCAGGCGCGCTTCAACGCCAATGCTTATTCGGGCCGCGCCGAAGGCGGCTATCGCTTCGCCACGCCGTGGATGGGCATCACGCCCTACGCCGCCGCGCAGTTCACCACCTTCGACCTGCCGGCCTATGCCGAGCAGGCGATCGTTGGCTCTAATATGTTTGCGCTGGCTTATGGCGCCAGGGACGTCACGGACACGCGCAGCGAACTCGGCATCCGCACCGACAAGTCCTGGGCGATGACGGACTCGATCTTCACCCTGCGCGGCCGATTTGCCTGGGCGCATGATTACGATCCCAACCGCGGCATCGGCGCCACCTTCCAGTCGCTGCCGGGGGCTTCCTTCGTCGTCAATGGCGCGACGCAGGCGCATGATTCGGCGCTGACCACGGCCTCCGCCGAGGTAAAATGGATGAACGGCTGGTCGGCGGCGGCAACCTTCGAGGGTGAATTCTCCAACGTTACACGCTCCTACGCCGGCAAGGGCGTCGTGCGCTACACCTGGTAAGGCCTGCGACCCTTCCGGAGGCGGTCGCAATCTGTCCAGCACGCCCGTCGCCGCGGCTCAGGCGGCATCCTTCGGTCTCGTCTGCCGCAACAGCCGCGCGCAGATCAAACCAAGCACCATGATCACGGCTGCGCTCGTCAGCATGGTCGAGATTTTTCCGGCATGCTCGATGCCGAAGCCGTAGGCGATCGGGCCGACGGTCTGGCCCATGAAAAAAAAGAACGAGTGCAGCGACAGCGCGGTGGCGCGGGCCTCCACCGTGAGTTCGCTGGCAAACACCTGCAGCGACCCGTGGATCATGTAAAAGCCCCAACCCATCAGGATGAAATTGCCGACCTGAAACTGCCAGCGCGGGCCGAATGCGACGATGGCCAATTGCAGGCCCATCAGGGCTGCACCCGAAATCATCATGCCGTTGACGCCGAGCCGCGGCAGCAATCGCGACACGCTGAAAGTGTAGAACAATCCGCCGACCGCGAAGCCGGCAATGACGAGACCGCTGATGGAAAGGCTGGTGACCCCCTGCTCGAACAGGAACGATGCGACATAGGGAAACAGGCCGAGCACGCAGCAACCCTCGATGAACACCGCGCCGTAGCAGACCTTCGCGTTCGGATTGGCAAAGATGGTGCGATAGCCGTGCTTGAGCACCGAGAGGTCGACTTTTGCCGGCGCCCGCGCCAGCCCGCCGCCGCGAAAGCCCAGTGCGACCGCGACGGAGGCCACGATCGCCAGCGAGCCAAGCACCGCGAGCACGCCGCGCCAACCGAGGAAATCGCCGATCAGGCCCGACAGCGATGCGCCCAGCAAATTGCCGGTCATCGACCCCGCCAGCGTTCGCCCGATCGCCACCTGCCGCTTTTCCGGCCCGACCAGGTCGCTGGTCAGCCCCAGCGAAATTGGAAACACGCCGCCGGCGCCAATTCCCGCCAGGATCCTCGAGGCAAACAGCAGCGAAAACGACGACGACAAGGCGCCGAGAACATTGGCAAGCCCGAGCAGCACCAGGCACACAATCACGAGGCGCGCCTTGCCGAACAGATCGGCCGCGGCGCCCAGCACCGGCTGGATGATGGCGAAGGTGAATGCGAACACCGATGCAAAGCCTGCGGCGGTAGCGATGCTGACGCGGAAATCGCCGGCGACATGCGGCAGCACCGGATCGAGCGCCCGCGCCGACAGGCTCGCTGCGAATGTCGAAAGCGCAATGATATTGAGGAGCGGCGGCATGCGCTGATCGAGCGGCCGCCGCGACGTCTGGTGCATCAGCGCGCTACGTTCTTTTCGAGTTTCTTTTCCAGTTTCTTGGCGAGCGCGTCGAACGACATCAGCGTCCGTACCAGACCCTCGAATTCGCGTAACGGCACCATGTTGGGGCCGTCGGACGGCGCATGATCCGGATCTGGATGGGTCTCGATGAACACGCCGGCGACGCCGACGGCCACGGCCGCGCGCGCCAGCACGGCGACGAATTCGCGCTCGCCGCCCGATGATGTCCCCTTGCCGCCGGGCTGCTGCACCGAATGGGTGGCGTCGAAAATCACCGGCGCGCCGGTGGTGCGCGCCAGTATCGGCAGCGCGCGCATGTCCGACACCAGCGTGTTGTAGCCGAACGAGGCGCCGCGCTCGGTGACCAGCACATTGGCGTTGCCTGCGCCGGTGATCTTGGCGACGACGTTGGCCATGTCCCAGGGCGCAAGAAACTGACCTTTCTTGACGTTGATGACCTTGCCGGTCGCGGCCGCCGCCAGCAACAGATCGGTCTGCCGGCACAGGAACGCCGGAATTTGCAGAACGTCGACGGCCTGCGCGACCTCGGCGCATTGCGCGACTTCGTGGATGTCGGTGAGCACGGGCAGGCCGAGCGAGGAACGAATCTCGGCAAAGATCGGCAGCGCCTGGGCCAGTCCGATACCGCGCGGAGCCGATCCGCTGCTACGGTTGGCCTTGTCGAATGAGGTTTTATAGACGACGCCCACGCCGAGGCGGGTTGCGATCTCCTTCAGCGCGGAGGCCACTTCGAGCGCGTGGGCGCGGCTCTCGAGTGCGCAGGGGCCGGCGATGATCGAGATCGGCAAATCATTGCCGAATTGGACCGATCCGGCAGTAACGACCGGCTCGGCTGAAATGTTGGCGTTCAAGGCTTTTTTCCTTCGTTTTCGGATCGGACCATGCCGGGCAGCGGCGACCGGATCAACCCATTTTGAAAGGTTCGAATATCAGGGTTGCGCCATGGGCGATGTCCGGCGCCACGACCAGCCGCCCGACATGGCGCTGCGCCGGGATCGCGTTTTGCCGCAGCAGGGTTTCGACCTTCGCCAGGTCGGCGACCGCAAAGCGTATCGCATTCAGTGTCATCCCCTCCCCGCTTACATCGGGCACGGCGCCGAACTGGTCGCGAAAGGCGACCGGCGACATGATCTCGATGTCGTCGTTCTCGGTGCGCGCGGTGATGCCGAGCGAGCTCGAATGCAGGTCGCTAATGCCGGTGAAGGCTTTCAGAAAGATATGATGATCGGTCGGATTGTCGGCAACCATCACAATGGAAGGGATTCCGATCGCGCCGTTGGCGTGGCGCTGAAAGTCCGGATTCCAGAAGTTTTCCGGGTAATGTTGCTGGCAAACGGCAAAGCCGAGATTGGGCGACGACGGGTCGCGGGCAAAGGCGAGCGAGAACGCGACCTTCACCTTTGATCCGTCGGGCCTTTTGCCCTCACGCGAGAAGTCGAACACGTCAAACCCGGAAATTCCGGAGGCTTCGAACGAGGCCGCATCCTCGATCGCATCCGAGCTCTTCCCGATCAGCATCGAAAGCCCCTCGCGCGACTTGATGTAGTCGCGATTGAAAGCGCCGAACGAAAAGAACCGCCCGTTGTGAGGAGGAATCCTGTCGGGCTCGCCGATCTCCAGCAATTCGACGAACGCCGTTTTGAACTGCACGATCAGATTATGCGTGCCCCAGTCGTGACGGTTGCGCGCCCCGACGGTGAAGCCGAGCCGGCGATAGAACGCGCCGGCCGCATCGAGATTGCGGACGGCGTGCACGATGTGGTCGATGCCGTGAGGCAATGCCGGTCACTTCACCGACGAAAACGAGGTTGGCACCAGCAGTTGATTGACGATGTTGCCGACGATCTGGCCATCCTCCTCGGTTTTCGCCCGCGCCGAGATCCAGTCCGGATCGCTTTGGAAAGCGGCCCATTTCTTCTCGCGATCGGCAAGCGATTCCCAGGCCAGCAGGTAGGTCAGCTCCTGATTGGATTCGCCGACCAGCGTGGTGAAGAACCCGGCTTGCTTGATGCCGTGTTTGTCCCAGAGTTTCAGCGTGGTCGTCTCGAACCGTTTCAGCAGCGCCGGCAGACGTCCCGGCAGGCAGCGGTAGACGCGTGTCTCATAGATCATTTGATGGTCCTCCCTTTTTCTTGCGGAGGGGTTATAGCGGCTGGTTTGGAAGCTGTCTTGGCGCAAATCGCATGGCGGCTGTGCCGTCGCCCGGACCCGGGTTCTTGCGTACCACTACTCCGGGGACGATGTTTCCGCGCCCGGCAGGCCCGCGATCTCCAGAATGCGGCGACCGTGACGCTCCATTTCGTCGATCGACATCTGTACCGCGCGCTGCAGCGTTTCATCGACCGCGGGCTTTGTATCCTTTGCGGCGCCACAATGCGGGCACTGGCGCTCCGCTGAAGACATGTATTCGTCGCAGGATGGGCATAAAATCAGGCGGCCGCGCTTACGTCGCTTGTCGTCGAGACCGATCGAGCGCGGTGCGATCGATCCATCAGCCCGCTCAAGCCTGACCTTGAAGCGGCCGACCGCGAATGGCTCGTCGGGTGCATCCGCGACCTTCACGATCTTCTCCCGTAACCCGCGCCTGGCGAGCGTGGTCGCACGGTAATAGCAGTAGGGGTTGTCCCCGCGCCGGCTCTCCAGCACGTGGGATACCCAGGTGCAGCCGCCCCGGCACGTGTTCCAGTAATAGCACGAGCCGCAAAAGCTGCGGCCGCGATTGCCGTCACGGCGGACGGTACGATGCGACAGGTTGCGCAACGCCTCGTCGATCGAAACCGAGCGGGACTCGCCTCCGGCGTAGTGTGATTTCGGCAGCGACGGACAGCTTTTGATGGTCCCGTCAGCCTCCAGCCCCAGCGTGGTCTCGCCTGCAGTGCATCCTTCCCAGTGCGTGATCTCGCTGCTGAGCGAGCGCCAGTGCGGTTCGTGTCGTCCAAAATATCCGATACTGTTACCCGGCAATACCCGAAATCCGATGTCGCGACCGCGGTGATAGAGTTCTGCAAGATTGTCGACGACATCGATGATTTGATGCGGCTGCAGCAGCATCGCGCTGTTGTCGACGGCATTCCCCATCGCCACCGTCAATTGCACCTGCCAGTATTTCGCGCCGGCCGCGGTGATCTCATCGAAGATCAGCGGCAATTGCGGCATCGATAGCGCATTGATCTGGGTGTTGACCCCCGGCTCGATGCCGACATCGCTGATATCCCGGATGGCGCGGATCGCCTGGTCGTGGCTTCCTGGAACGCCCCGGAGCCGATCGTGCAAATCGCGCAGCCCGTCGACCGAAACACCGATCGCCCGGACGCCGGCGGCATACGCCGCCTCGATGCGCTCACGCGTCAAACCGCGTGCGCCGGTCTGCAATCCGCAATGCATGCCAAGCCGCGCAATCTCGGCCGCAATCTCAAGCCAATCGCGGCGCAGATAGGCCTCGCCCCCGATCAGGGTGATTTCGCGCGTTCCGGCCGCCGCCAATTGGCGAACGACGTCGAGACATTCCAGGGTAGAAAGCTCGTTGGCGCGGCGCTTGCCGGCGCGCGAGCCGCAGTGGCCGCATTTCAGATTGCAGGCGAGCGTGATCTCCCAGACGACGTGAACCGGCACATGCGCATGCCGATCCTCCGCCGTCCGGATACGGGGCGACTTTCCCGCCCGGCTGTTCTTCAAATTGACCGCCTGGTTCACGCTCGCCGACGCGTCATTTCTTCTTTTTCTTCTCGCGAGCCTTGATTTCCTTTTCGAGCTTTTTGAGCGCGCCCTTCAGGTCACCCTGCGCCGCCAGAATGGCGTTCGCGTGATCACGCAATACCTTGAGATCTTCGAGTTTGGTCTTGGCGTTTTTCAACGCTAGATTGATAGCGGTCCCGTAAGCGACAAGCGTCATGGCCGGCTCCAACTTTCAGGTTGCGTTACACGACAATGTTCTCATAAGTTGTCACATATGTCTAGCGAGCCAGTCCCGATCCGCGACATGATCAAGGCGTTTCATGACGGCAACGCGGTCGAGAGTTCGCGCCTGCGGCGTTCAATGAAGTTGACGCCATCGTCCGAAGGCCGAAGCAACGATCTGCCGGCGTTGCTGCATCGTTTTGGCAATCAGAACTTCACCTTCGGCAGGCTGTCATTTCGCGAGCTTCGTGAAATCTTCCGTGCCATCAAGCCGCAGCCGAACGACCTGTTCTGCGATGCCGGCGCTGGTTACGGGCATGCGGTTTTCTACGGCGCCAGCGTCGCAGACTGCCGATTTCGCGCGGTTGAGATCCTCCCGGGACGCTGCAATGCCATGCGAAAAACCGCCAAGCGTCTCGGTCTCGACGTCGAGGTCGTCCAGGGCGACGCGCTGGCGCAAAGCTACGCCGATGTTTCGTACCTGTTCGTCAACAGCCCGTTCTTTCCGGACGCCGCGAAGAGATTTGTCCACGGCCTGAAAAAGGCCCGGACCAGGCCGCTCACGGTGATCGCGGTTCACAATATCGTCGAAGCGTTTCGCGCCGATCGGGATTTCGTCGAGACCGAGGTCGATGCCGACCTCCCGAACTACTGCTTCGGCGTGTTTAGCTGGAAGCGCCGCAAAACGCGGCGCGCGTGAACGCCTTACACCAACCTCGACTGCACCACAGCGGCCTGGATGAACGAGGCAAACAGCGGATGCGGTTCGAACGGCCGCGACTTCAATTCGGGGTGGAATTGCACCCCGATGAACCAGGGATGGTCCTCGTATTCGACGATCTCGGGCAGCACGCCGTCGGGCGAAAGGCCTGAAAATTTCAGGCCGTGCTGCTCGAGCCGGTCCTTGTAGGCGGTGTTGACCTCGTAGCGGTGGCGATGGCGTTCCGAAATCTCGGTGGCGCCGCCGTAAACCTCCGACACCCGGCTGCCCCGCTTGAGCGCGGCGGGATAGGCCCCGAGCCGCATGGTACCGCCGAGATTGCCGGATTTGGTCCGCTTTTCCAGCTCATTGCCGCGCAGCCATTCCGTCATCAACCCGACCAGGGGTTCCGGCGTTGGACCGAACTCGGTGGAATTGGCCTGTTCGATGCCGACCAGATTGCGCGCCGCCTCGATGACGGCCATCTGCATGCCGAAACAGATGCCGAAATAGGGCACGTCGCGCTCCCTGGCGAACTGCGCCGCGCGGATCTTGCCCTCGGCGCCGCGCTGGCCGAAGCCGCCGGGCACCAGGATGCCGTTGACGTGCTCGAGGAACGGCGCGGGATCCTCGTTCTCGAACACCTCGCTTTCGATCCAGTCGAGATTGACCTTCACCTTGTTGGCGATGCCGCCATGCGACAGCGCCTCGATCAGCGATTTGTAGGCGTCCTTCATGCCGGTATATTTGCCGACGATGGCGATGGTGACGTCGCCTTCGGGATTGCGGACGCGCTCGTTGATCACGTTCCAGCTCTGCAGCGCCGGCGGAATCTTGGGCACGATCCCGAACGCCGCCAGCACCTCGCCGTCGAGGCCGGCGGCATGGTAGGCCTCCGGCACCGCGTAGATGTTGTCGACGTCCCGCGCCTCGATCACGGCGCTTTCGCGCACGTTGCAGAACAGCCCGAGCTTGCGCCGCTCTTCCTTCGGGATCGGCCGGTCGGTCCGGCACAGCAGGATATCCGGCTGGATGCCGATCGAGCGCAGTTCCTTGACCGAATGCTGGGTCGGTTTTGTCTTCAACTCGCCGGCGCTCGGGATGAACGGCAATAGCGTCAGATGGATATAGATGGCGTGTTCGCGCGGCAGGTCGTTCTTGATCTGGCGGATCGCCTCGAAGAACGGCAGGCCCTCGATATCGCCGACGGTGCCGCCGATCTCGCACAAGACAAAGTCGAACTCGTCATTGCTGTCGAGGATGAAATCCTTGATCGCATTGGTGACGTGCGGAATTACCTGGATGGTGGCGCCGAGGTAATCGCCACGCCGTTCCTTGGTCAGGATATCCTGATAGATGCGGCCGGTGGTGATGTTGTCGGCTTTCGTGGCGGGACGTCCGGTAAAGCGCTCATAGTGACCGAGGTCGAGATCGGTCTCGGCGCCGTCATCGGTCACGAACACTTCGCCGTGCTGGTATGGCGACATCGTTCCGGGATCGAGATTGAGATAGGGATCGAGTTTGCGCAGCCGAACCTTGTAGCCGCGCGCCTGCAGCAGCGCGCCGAGAGCCGCCGAAGCCAGACCTTTTCCGAGCGAAGAAACCACGCCGCCGGTGATGAAGATATACCGCGCCATGGGGCTTAACCTTTAAGGCTACCCGCACGATTCGCCAAAGCGAATCGCACGCCGCCGCGAACATTTTGCTGGGCTGTGGGTGACTTGAAATCTAAAATATTGTCAGTGTGTTGATGGGGATTTCTGATGCAGGAGGGTAGATGCCGTTCCTGCATGGCCATCCCGCTTTATTGCGAACGCGGCGCCTGCGGGCCGGATGGCGGGGGCTGATTCTGCTGCTGTTCGTCGGACTTCTTGAGCGAATCCAGGACGCCGCCGCCGCTGGTCGGCGGTGCGACCGGTGTCGCCCCACCCGCCGGCTGCGATTGTGACACCGGATTGATGATCGAACTCGGCTTGCGGTCGTAGCTTGCGAGCCAGGACAGAAACAGGCTGGTTAAGAAGAAGCCCACTGCCAGAACCGCCGTCGTGCGCGTCAGCAAATTGGCCGTGCCGCGGCTGGACATGAAGCCGGCCCCGCCGCCAACCCCAAGGCCGCCGCCTTCGGATTTCTGCAACAGCACCGTCGCGATCAGTGTCGCGACAATCATCAGGTGGATTACGATAACGACGGTCTGCATCTCTACCTTCCGTCGCAAGCCAAAAGCGCCGGCATCCGGCAGCATGTTGGGCTTGCGGTGTTTGAAGTTGCGCGGTGTTACACGATCGGATGGGGGATTGTCACCCCCGGGAGCATGGTCGCCCCCACACCGCTTCGCCGTTAGTTAGGGGCAATCACCTGCAATCGCAAGAAAATCCGCCGCTTTCAGGCTGGCCCCGCCGATCAGCGCGCCGTTGACGTTCGCAACCGCCATCAATTCCGCAGCGTTCGAGGGCTTTACCGAGCCGCCATACAGGATGCGGATACGAGCCCCCTCGCCGCTAAACCGTGCCTTCAAGGTTTCGCGGATAAACTTATGAATCTGTTCAACATCTCCAGTCGTGGGCGTCAGCCCTGTCCCGATCGCCCAGACCGGTTCGTAGGCCACTACCAGCTTGGCCGCGGTGGCCCGGTCCGGCAGCGATCCCTTGAGCTGGCCGCCGCAGATTTCGAGGGTTTGCCCCGCATCCCGCTGCTGCTGAGTCTCGCCGATGCAGACGATGGCGGTGAGACCGGCACGCCAGGCCGCCTCGGCTTTTTGCCGAACCAGCATGTCACTCTCACCGTGATCGGCGCGCCGTTCGGAATGGCCGACAATGACGGCGCTGGCGCCGGCATCCGCCAGCATTTCCGCCGAAATGTCGCCGGTATGGGCGCCCGAAGGCTTGGGGTGGCAATCCTGGCCGCCGATCGCGAGAACTTTTGAGCCGCGCGCCTTATCGGCAAAAGCCATAATCAGGGTCGCGGGTGGGCAAACCAGGAGGTCGGCCCGGTCTGCGACCTCAGAAGCGCCGGCCAGCATGGCCTCAAA
>NZ_DATHOP010000250.1:0-3063 GCF_035484855.1 Bradyrhizobium sp. | reverse complement strand
TGATCAGCATCTCAACCTGTGCGAGTTCAAGGTGCCGGGTGCGGGCGACGCGCGCCGCTTGGTACTCCGCCGCCGCCGGACTCACCTCAGGATCGAGGCCGCTCGCGGATGCGGTCACGAGCTCGACCGGAACCGGCTGTTGGTTGTCGGGGTCGGCATCGTGCAGCGCCTTGGCGTTGGCTTTCACCGCGTCGATCAGCGCGGGATTGAGCGGCCCCAAATTCGAGCCGCTCGAGGCCAAGCCGTTGTAAGGCTGAGGGGTCGTGGCGGATGGACGCCCCCAGAAATACTTCGGATCGGAAAAGCTCTGGCCGATCAACGTCGATCCGATGAGCTTGCCGTCCTGATAGATCAAACTGCCTGCGGCTTGCTGCGGGAATGCCGTCTTCGCCGCGCCCGCGATGACCAACGGATACACAATTCCGACCAGCAGGGTCATCAGCACGAGCAGGCTGACGGCGGGGCGAATGAGTCTCATGAACATGTCTCTCTCCTCAAGCCCAGCCGCCCGCTACCAAGATCATGTCGATGAGTTTGATTCCGGGAAACGGAATGATGATGCCGCCCAGCCCATAGACGAGCAGATTGCGCCGCAGTAGCGGACCGGCGCCGAGCGGCCGGTACTTCACACCTTTGATCGCGAGCGGAATGAGCGCAACGATGATCAAGGCATTGAAAATTACCGCCGACAGAATCGCGGAGTTGGGCGTCGCGAGATGCATGATATTGAGCGCGCCCAATTCGGGGTACGTCATGGCGAAGGCGGCCGGAATGATGGCGAAGTACTTGGCGACGTCATTGGCAATCGAGAATGTCGTCAAGGCGCCGCGGGTCATCAGCATTTGCTTGCCGGTCTCGACGATCTCAATGAGCTTGGTGGGGTTCGAGTCGAGGTCGACCATGTTGCCGGCTTCCTTGGCGGCCTGCGTGCCGGTATTCATCGCCACCGCAACATCCGACTGCGCGAGCGCAGGCGCGTCGTTCGTGCCGTCACCCGTCATCGCCACGAGGCGTCCTTGGGATTGATGCTCGCGGATCAGTTTGAGTTTTGCCTCCGGCGTGGCTTCGGCGAGAAAATCGTCGACGCCCGACTCGGCGGCGATCGCGGCTGCCGTGAGGCGGTTGTCGCCGGTGATCATGATGGTCTTGATGCCCATATGCCGCAGGTCCGCGAAGCGCTCTTTGATGCCGCCCTTGACGATATCCTTCAGCTCGATGACCCCGAGCACACGGCCGCCATCGGCGACCACCAGCGGAGTACTGCCTTGCCGCGCGACGCGCTGCACCGCCTCTTCGACCGCAGCGGGAGTTTTCTTGCCGAGTGCTTCGATGTACGCAAAGATGGTGTTCGGAGCGCCCTTGCGGATCTTGCGCTCGCCGATGTCGACGCCGCTCATTCGGGTGTGCGCCGAAAACGGCACGAAGCTCGCGCCGAGCGCACTCAGATCTCGCTCGCGCAGGTTGAAACGCTGTTTGGCGAGAACCACGATGCTGCGTCCTTCCGGAGTCTCGTCGGCGAGCGAGGCCAGTTGCGCGGTGTCTGCCAATTCCTGCTCTGTCACACCGGGTGCGGGTAAAAACACCGTTGCCTGTCGATTGCCGAGCGTGATCGTGCCGGTCTTGTCGAGCAGCAGCACGTCGACATCTCCCGCGGCTTCCACGGCGCGGCCGGACGTGGCGATCACGTTGGCCTGCATCATGCGGCTCATGCCGGCGACACCGATCGCCGACAGCAGGCCGCCGATCGTCGTGGGAATGAGGCACACCAGCAGCGCCACGAGCGCGGTGATGGTGATTGGGCTGCCGACTTTACTGACGTCAACCGCGAACAACGAGAACGGCAGCAGCGTGACGATGACGATGAGAAACACCAGCGTCAATGCCACCAGCAAAATCGTCAGTGCAATTTCATTGGGCGTTTTCTGCCGCTTCGCGGCCTCGACCATCGAGATCATCCGGTCAAGAAAGGTTTCCCCGGGGTTGACCGTCACCCGCACCACCAGCCAATCCGACAGCACGCGTGTGCCGCCGGTGACGGAGGCGAAATCGCCGCCTGATTCGCGAATGACCGGCGCCGACTCGCCCGTGATGGCGCTCTCGTCGACCGAGGCAACACCTTCGATGACCTCACCGTCGGCCGGAATGGTGTCATGGGTCTCGACCAGCACGACGTCGCCCTTTCTTAAATCCTCTGCCTTGACCGAAGTCGTCTGCTTCGCGCCGGGGCTATTCTGGACCACGCGCTTGGCCATGACGGTTTGTCGCATGTTGCGAAGCGCGGATGCCTGTGCGCGGCTGCGGCCCTCGGCGAGCGCTTCGGCGAAGTTGGCGAAAATGACGGTGAACAGCAGCCAAATGGTAATGGCCAAAATGAACCCCGCCGGCGCCTCGCCGCGTCCGGCCAGCGCCTGGCCGTAGAGAATGGCCGTCACGACCGTGCCGAGATAGACCACGAACATCACCGGGTTGCGCCATTGAATGCGCGGATCGAGCTTTTTGAGGGACTCGAGCAGCGCGGGGCCCATGAGCTTGCGGTCAAACAGCGAGAGCGATTGGCGAGACATAGGGAACTCGTTACTTGGCGGCGGCGAGCAGGAAGTGCTCGACCACCGGTCCCAGCGCCAGCGCCGGAACATAGGTTAGGACACCGATCAACAGAATCGAACCAAGCAGCAGGGTCACGAACAAAGGCCCATGCGTCGGCATCGTGCCGTCTGTGATCGGGACGCGCTTCTTGGCCGCGAGCGATCCCGCAATGGCGAGCGCGGCCACGATGGGCCAGAAACGGCCGATGAACATGCAAAGGGCCGTCGCGACGTTATAGAAAACCGTGCTCGCGGTCAGTCCGCCGAAAGCGCTGCCGTTGTTGTTGGCGGCGGAGGTGAAGGCATACAGAATTTCACTGAAGCCGTGTGCGCCGGGATTGCCCACGCCGGCTTTGCCGGCGGCCGTCATCACGGCAACCGCCGTACCGATCAGAACCGCAAACGGAGTGGTCAGAATAAAGACCGAGGCCATCTTCATCTCGAATGCCTCGATCTTCTTGCCGAGGTACTCGGGGGT
>NZ_DATHOP010000249.1:0-2014 GCF_035484855.1 Bradyrhizobium sp. | reverse complement strand
CCATCGCCACGGGGCGGCCGGTGCTATCCGAAGTGATGCGCGCGGTCGACAACACCGTGACCTTGGCCATCGCGGCGGCGCTGATCGGTTTCACGCTCGGTCTGTTCTTTGGCCTGATCGCCGGCTATTTCCGCGACACCTGGATCGACAAGGTCGCGACCTCGATCGCGATCGCCGGTGTCTCGGTGCCGCATTACTGGCTCGGCGTGGTGCTGGTCATCATCTTCTCGGTGCAGTTGAACTGGCTGCCCGCGGTCGGCGCCGGCCCCGGCGGCTCCGGCGCCTGGGGCTGGGACTGGGAGCACATCCGCTATCTGATCCTGCCCGCCATCACCACCTCGGTGATCCCGATGGGCATCGTCACCCGCACCGTGCGCGCGCTGACCGGCGATATCCTCAGCCAGGATTTCGTCGAGGCGTTGCGCGCCAAGGGCCTGCGCGAGACCCGTGTTTTTCGTCACGTCATCAAGAATGCCGCGCCGACCGCGCTCGCCGTGATGGGATTGCAACTCGGCTACATGCTCGGCGGCTCGATCCTGATCGAGACCGTGTTCTCCTGGCCCGGTTCGGGGCTGTTGCTCAATTCGGCGATCTTCCAGCGCGACCTGCCGCTGTTGCAGGGCACTATCCTGGTGTTGGCGCTGTTCTTCGTCCTGCTCAACCTGCTGGTCGATATCGCGCAGGCCGCGATCGATCCGCGCATCAAGCGGAGCTGAGCGTTGAGCATCAGCCCGACCAGCGCGCTCTCCGATGCGGCCCTCCAGGCGGCACCCGGCTCGAAAGCGCGCGGCTATTGGGCGACCGTCGGGCGCCGCATCACGCGCGACAAGGTCAGCATGGCCTGCGCCATCGTGCTGGCGCTGATCTTCCTGTCCGCGCTGCTGGCGCCATGGCTCGGGCTTGCCGATCCCTATCAGGGCTCGATGATCCGCAGGCTGCGCCACATCGGCACAGCGGGCTATCCGCTCGGCACCGACGAACTCGGCCGCGACATGCTGGCGCGGCTGATCTATGGCGGACGGCTGTCGCTGATCGTCGGCATCCTGCCCGTGATCTTCGCCTTCGTCGTCGGCACCTCGCTCGGGCTCGTCGCCGGGTATGTCGGCGGCAAGATCAATACCGCGATCATGCGCACCGTCGACGTGTTCTACGCCTTTCCCTCGGTGCTGCTGGCGATCGCGATTTCCGGCGCGCTCGGCGCCGGCATCGTCAACTCGATCGTGTCGCTGAACATCGTGTTCGTGCCGCAGATCACCCGCGTCGCCGAGAGCGTCACCACCGGCGTACGCAACATGGATTTCGTCGAAGCCGCGCGCGCCTCCGGCGCCCGGCCCTTCACCATCATGCGCGTGCATATGCTCGGCAACGTCTTGGGGCCGATCTTCGTCTACGCCACCGGCCTGATTTCGGTGTCGATGATTCTCGCCGCCGGCCTGTCATTCCTCGGCCTCGGAACCAAGCCGCCGGAGCCGGAATGGGTGCTGATGCTCAACACCCTGCGCACCGCGATCTACGTCAATCCCTGGGTGGCGGCCTTGCCCGGCGTGATGATCTTCGCGGTCTCGATCTGCTTCAACCTGCTCAGCGACGGCATGCGCAGCGCCATGGACATCCGGAACTGATACGATGAATGAAGTCACCCCTTTGGCTGACATGCTGGCGCCGATCGAGGATCGCGGCGGCGCCGCGCAGCCGCTGCTTCAGGTCAATGGACTGACAAAACACTTCCCGGTGCGGGGCGATCTGTTCAGCGCGCGCAAGACGGTGCGCGCCGTCGATGATGTGTCGTTTTCGATCGCCAAAGGCGAAACGGTCGGGATCGTCGGTGAATCCGGCTGCGGCAAGTCGACCACCGCGCGGCTGCTGATGCATCTGATGACCCGCGACGCGGGGGACATCATCTATGACGGCATGCAGGTTGGGCACGCGCTGTCGCTTCGCGAGCTTCGCCGCGGCATGCAGATGGTGTTTCAGGACAGCTATGCCTCGCTCAATCCGCGTCTGACGATCGAAG
>NZ_DATHOP010000248.1:0-16484 GCF_035484855.1 Bradyrhizobium sp. | reverse complement strand
AAATAGAAACTTTCGGCATTGCTAAAATAAAGCCCGGAGACCGACGAGCCCGGCCACATCGCATAGCTTTCGGTGAGCTTCACGCCGGCGGTGTTCTCGGCGTCGAGCAGAGTGAACAGCGTCGCCTTCTCGGTGTGATCGGGCTGCGCGGGATAGCCGGGCGCGGGGCGGATGCCTTTGTACTGCTCGAGAATGAGCTGATCCGGCGACAGTGTCTCGTCCGGCGCGTAGCCCCAGAATTCCCGGCGCACGCGGGCATGCATCCGCTCGGCAAAGGCTTCCGCCAGCCGATCGGCGAGTGCCTTGCACAGGATCGAGGAGTAATCGTCATTGGCATTCTTGAAGCGGTCGGCGATCACGTCCTCGCCGATCCCCGCAGTGACCACGAAGGCGCCGATATAGTCAGGCACACCGCTCGCAACGGGGGCGATGAAATCCGACAGCGCCGCATTGAAACGGCCTTCGCGTTTTTCCAGTTGCTGGCGCAGCGTGTGGAACGCCGCAATTTGCTTCGTGCGGGTGTCGTCGGCATAGACGACGATGTCGTCGCCTTGCGCATTGGCCGGCCAGAAGCCGACCGTCGCCTGCGCCTTGAACCAGTTTTCCTTGACGATCAGGTCGAGCATCTTGCGGGCGTCGTCATACAGCGAGCGCGCGACTTCGCCGACCTTGGGGTCGTCGAGGATCGCGGGATAGCGCCCGGTCAGCTCCCAGGTCTGGAAGAACGGCGTCCAGTCGATGTAGTTTGCCAACTCGGCGAGATCGTAATCCCGGAACGACTTGATGCCGAGGAACGCCGGCTGCTTCGGCGGCGTTTTAGCAAAATCGATCGTCATCGCGTTGGCGCGGGCATCGGCCAGCTTCAGCCGCTTCTTGTCCGCCTGCGCCCGGAAATGCGCCGCGGAGATTTTGGCGTAATCGGCGCGCACTTCCGCCGCATAGGCCTCGCGCCTATCCAGCGACATCAGCGAGGAGGCGACGCCGACGGCGCGGCTGGCGTCATTGACATGCACCACCGGCCCGCCGCGGTAGTTCGGGTCGATCTTGACCGCGGTATGGACGCGGCTGGTGGTGGCGCCGCCGATCAAGAGCGGCAGCTTCAGGCCCTGGCGTTCCAGTTCACCAGCAAGGAAACCCATCTCGTCGAGCGAAGGCGTGATCAGGCCGGACAGCCCGATGATGTCGGCGCCTTCGCTCTTGGCGGTCTCGATGATTTTCGCCGCCGGCACCATGACGCCGAGGTCGATCACTTCGAAATTGTTACATTGCAGCACGATGCCGACGATGTTCTTGCCGATGTCGTGGACGTCGCCCTTGACGGTGGCGAGCACGATCTTGCCGGCGGAGTTGCGACCGTCGCCGACAATGCCGTTGGCCTTGTTGCGCGCCTTCTCTTCTTCCATGAACGGCATCAGATAGGCCACCGCCTGCTTCATGACGCGCGCGGATTTTACAACTTGCGGCAAAAACATCTTGCCGTCGCCGAAGAGATCGCCGACCACGTTCATGCCGGCCATCAGCGGGCCTTCGATGACGTTGAGCGGACGCTCGGCGACCGCGCGCGCGGCTTCGGTGTCGGCCTCGATATATTCGGTGATGCCGTGCACCAGCGCGTGGGACAGCCGCTTGTCGACCGGCCATTCGCGCCAGGCCAGGTCCTGTTCCTTGGTCTGCTTCTCCTTGCCGCGGAATTTTTCGGCCAGTTGCAGCAGCCGCTCGGAGGCGCCGGGGTCGCGGTTGAGGATGACGTCTTCGCAAGTTTGGCGCAGTTCGGGATCGATGTCGTCATAGACGATCATCTGACCGGCGTTGACGATGCCCATATCCATGCCGGCCTTGATGGCGTGATACAGGAACACCGAATGCATGGCCTCGCGCACCGGCTCATTGCCGCGGAACGAGAACGACAGGTTGGAGACGCCGCCGGAGATATGGGCGTGCGGCAGATTTTGGCGGATCCAGCGGGTCGCCTCGATGAAATCGACACCGTAATTGTTGTGCTCCTCAAGCCCGGTGGCGATCGCAAAAATATTGGGATCGAAGATGATGTCTTCCGGCGGGAAGTCGAGTTGCCCGACCAGAATGTCGTAGGCGCGCTTGCAGATTTCGGTCTTGCGCGCGAACGTGTCGGCCTGGCCGACCTCGTCGAACGCCATCACCACCACGGCCGCGCCCTGGCGCCGCGCGATCTTCGCCTCGTGGATGAATTTCTCCTCGCCTTCCTTCATCGAGATCGAGTTCACAACCGGCTTGCCCTGCACGCATTTCAGGCCGGCTTCGATCACCGCGAATTTCGAGGAATCCACCATCACGGGAACGCGGGCGATGTCGGGCTCGGCGGCGACGAGGTTGAGGAAGGTCACCATCGCTCCTTGCGAGTCGAGCAGGCCTTCGTCCATGTTGACGTCGATGATCTGCGCGCCGTTCTCGACCTGGTCGCGCGCCACCTGCAACGCGGCGGTGTAGTCGCCGGCGGTGATCAGTTTTCTGAATTTGGCGGAGCCGGTGACATTGGTGCGCTCGCCGACGTTCACAAACGGGATTGCGGGCGTCAGTTCGAACGGCTCCAGCCCTGAGAGCCGCAGCCGCGGTTCGATCACGGGTACCACGCGCGGCCGGTGCGGCGCGACGGCGGCGGCAATGGCGGAGACATGGTCTGGCGTGGTGCCGCAGCAGCCGCCGACGATGTTGACGAGACCGGCGGAGGCAAACTCGCCGATCAGCCGCGCCATGTATTCCGGGCTCTCGTCATACGCGCCGAATTCGTTGGGCAGTCCGGCGTTCGGATACGCGCAGACCAGCGTGTCGGCGACGCGGCCGATATCGGCGATATGGGCGCGCAGATCCTCGGCGCCGAGCGCGCAGTTGAAGCCGATCGTGACCGGCCTGGCGTGGCGCACCGAATTCCAGAACGCCTCGGGGAGTTGCCCCGACAGCAGCCGGCCGGATTTGTCGGTGATGGTACCCGAGATCATGACCGGCACGTCGATGCCGCGTTGTTCGGTGATTTCGGCGATCGCGTAGAGCGCCGCCTTGGCGTTCAGCGTGTCGAAGATGGTTTCGACCAGCAGCAAGTCGACGCCGCCGTCCAGCAGTCCCTTGATCTGCTCGCCATAGGCCGCGCGCAGATCGTCGAAGGTGACGGCACGGAAGCCGGGGTTCGATACATCGGGCGAGATCGAGGCGGTGCGGTTGGTAGGTCCGATGGCGCCTGCAACGAAGCGTGCCTTGCCGTCCTCGGCCGTGACGCGTGTGGCAGCGGCGCGCGCGAGTTTCGCGCCTTCGAGGTTGAGCTCATAGGCAAAGCCCGAGAGGTCGTAATCGGCCTGCGCGATCGAGGTCGAGGAAAAGGTGTTGGTGGCGACGATGTCGGTGCCCGCGCGCAGATATTCGGCGTGGATGTCCTCGATCGCTCTCGGCTGGGTGAGGATCAGCAAATCGTTGTTGCCGCGCAAGTCGCGGTGAAAATCCTTGAAGCGCGCGCCCCGAAACGCGGCCTCGTCATAGTCGAGTCCCTGGATCATGGTGCCCATGGCGCCGTCGAGCACCAGGATGCGCTCGCGGGCGGCGGCGAGCAGGGCGGTTCGCTTGGGAGAGACGGGCACGGTCATTCGGTCAGGCGGCTTTCTGTGTGCCCCTGGGGCGGATGCCGAGCAGATGGCTGATCGCGAACACGAGGTCCGCGCGGTTCATGGTGTAGAAGTGAAAGGTGTCGACGCCGTGCTTGGCCAGTTTCTGCACCTGGCCGGCCGCAACGGTCGCGGCCACCAGCTTGCGGGTGTCGGCATCGTCGTCGAGGCCGTCGAATTTTTGCGCAAGCCAGTCCGGCACGCTGGTGCCGGCGCGGGTGACGAAATTACGCGCCTGCTTGAAATTATGCATCGGCATGATGCCGGGCACGATCGGGATCGTAATGCCGCGGGCGCGGACGCGATCGAGGTAGCGGAAGTAGAGGTCGTTGTCGAAGAACACCTGGGTGATGGCGCGGGCCGCTCCGGCATCGACCTTGGCCGCGAGCATGTCGATGTCGGCATCGAAGTCGCGGCTTTCCGGATGCTTTTCCGGATAGGCGGAGACCGAGACCTCGATGTCGGGATATCGCTGCTTGATGCCGGCGACCAGATCGGCCGAGGTTTTATAGCCGTCGGGATGCGCGGCATAGGCGGTGCCGATGCCGCCGGCCGGATCGCCGCGCAGCGCCACGATGTGGCGGACGCCGATCTCATGGTAGCGGGCAACGATTTCGTCGATCTCGCCGCGCGCGGCGCCGACGCAGGTCAGATGCGCCGCCGGAACGAGATCAGTCTCCCTGAGCAGGCGGGCGATGGTGGAATGGGTGCGCTCCCGTGTCGATCCGCCGGCGCCATAGGTCACCGAGACGAAATTGGGCAAAAGCGGCGCCAGCCGCTTGATGGTTTCCCACAGGCTCCGTTCCATCTCCTCGGTCTTCGGCGGGAAGAACTCGAACGAGATCGCAGGCGATTTCAGCCCGGGGTGCACGTCAGGCGCAGGCGGCGTAACCTCGGTCATGGCAACCACGAACTCCGTTCGGATCTGGGGATGTCCAGCTCTAGCCTCAGAGCGCTAAAATAAGCCAAATGGAGTTACCCAAATAGCCCATCTTTGATGGGAAATTGCCCAATATATGAAAAAATACAGATATATTTATCCATATTTACGATTGTTGGGCAGATACTCCAAGGGCGGGTAGTCTCGTTTATGGTATTAGTTCATATACTTAGTGAGATTATGGAGGCCGCAGGACCATTAAATCTCAGATTCAAGGGTGGGAAATTCAAGATTTACAGCATGACGATCTATATCGGCCCACAATCAGCGCGGTGATCCCTCGCACCAAGGCGCGCCGGCGCGCGCCTGATCTGCGGCGGGGCCCTTTGTCTGCCCGAAACGGTGCACTAGCTTAAGCCGCATGATCCCGCTCTCGATCCTCGACCTCTCCGTCGTCACCACAGGCACAAAGCCCGCTGCGGCGCTGCGCAACAGCATCGACCTGGCGCGCCATGCCGACGCGCTCGGCTATGTCCGCTATTGGCTGGCCGAACACCACAACCTCGCCTCCGTCGCCAGTCCCGCGCCCGACCTCATGATCGGGCAGATCGCCGCGGTGACCAAGAACATCCGGGTCGGATCCGGCGGGGTGATGCTGCCCAACCATGCGCCGCTGATGGTGGCCGAGCGCTTCAAGATGCTGGAGGCGCTGTTTCCCGGCCGCATCGATCTGGGCCTGGGCCGCGCGCCCGGCACCGACGGCGCCACGGCGTATGCGCTGCGCAGCCGGCTCGATCGCCGCGAGGGCGACGATTTCCTCGAGCGGCTGCATGAATTGATCCTGTGGGAGACCCGCGATTTTCCGCCGAACCATCCCTACAACAAGGTGGTGGCGATGCCCGACGACTCGCCGCTGCCGCCGATCTGGCTGCTCGGCTCCAGCGACTACTCGTCCGAACTCGCCGCGCAAGTCGGTATGGGCTTTGCCTTTGCGCATCATTTTGCCTCCTATGATGCGATCGAGGCGCTGACCAATTACCGCGCGCATTTCAAGCCGTCGGCCTGGCGCGCGACGCCGCATGGCATTCTGGCGGTCGCGGCGATCGCGGCGGAGACGGACGCGGAGGCGGAGCGGCTCGCGTCCTCGATGGATCTCAATCGTTTGCGCCGGGACCGCGGCCAATACCTGCCGCTGCCGAGCGTGGAGGAAGCACTGGCCTATCCTTACACGGACTCGGAGCGTGCCGCGCTCGTGCGCAACCGTTCGCGGCTGTTCGTCGGCAGCCCGGCCACCGTGCTGCAAAAGCTGCAGCCGATGATTTCGGCGAGCGAGGCGGATGAGCTGATGATCATCACCGCGGTCTACGACCACGAAGCGCGGAAGAAATCGTACACGCTGCTGGCGGATGCGTTCGGGTTGGGCAAGAAGGCGGCGGCGTAACGCTCGATTTAGCCCGTCATTTCGGGGCGATGCGAAGCATCGAACCCGGAATCTCGAGATTCCGGGTTCAGCCCTGCGGGCTGCCCCGGAACGACGGGCTTATCACTCCGCCTTCTCGCTGAACGTCGCCCGAAACGGATGCCCGGGATAGACCCCGACGATGCGAAACTCGCGGGAGAAGAATTGCAGTTCCTCGAGCGCGAAGGCAAGTCCCCGTTCCTCGGGATGGCCGTCGACGTCGGCATAGAATTGGGTCGCAAAGAAATTGCCGTCGACCATGTAGCTTTCCAGCTTGGTCATGTTGACGCCGTTGGTGGCAAAGCCGCCCATCGCCTTGTAGAGCGCGGCCGGCAAATTGCGCACCCGGAATACAAAAGTGGTGACCAGCGGCCCCGAGCCCTGTTCGGCCCACTTCGCCTCGCGCGCCAGCACCACGAAGCGGGTGGTGTTGTGGGTTTCGTCCTCGACATCCTCGGCCAGCACGTCGAGGCCGTAGATGTCGGCGGCGAGTTTCGATGCAATCGCCGCACTCGCCTTGTCGCCGCGTTCGGCGATCAGGCGCGCAGCACCCGCGGTATCGCCTGAGACGATCGGCTTGATGCCGAGCTTGCGGATGATGCGGCGGCATTGCCCGAGCGCATGGACGTGGCTTTCCACCGTCCTGACGTCGGTGAGCTTGGCGCCGCGCGGCGCCATCAGCTGGTGATGGATCGGCAGAAAATATTCGCCGACGATGAACAGGCCGGATTGCGGCAGCAAATGATGGATGTCGGCGACGCGGCCGGCCACCGAATTCTCGATTGGGATCATGCCAAGATCGGCTTCGCCCGAGGAGATCGCGGCCAGCGCGTCCTCGAAGGTCGGGCAGGGCAGCGGCTCGGCGCCCGGATAGGCTTCGACGATGGCGATATGGGAATTGGCGCCCGGCTCGCCTTGGAAGGCAATTTTTAGATTTTTTGTCATGGGCGCCTTGTATCAGCCGCTCAGGCTTTTGCCAGTATCAGGCGGGTGGTTTCAAGATCGGCCGGCGTGTCGACGCCGCGCGGCACCGTGTCGACGATGGTGATGTCGATGCGCATGCCAGCCTCCATGGCGCGCAGCTGCTCGAGCTTTTCCTGCAATTCCAAGGGCGAGGGCGGCAGCGTCACAAAGCGCTCCAGCGCCCGCCGGCGATACGCATAGAGGCCGATATGGTGGTAGCGCGGCCCGTTGCCGTAGGGCGCGGTGGCGCGGGTGAAGTAGAGTGCGCGCATCCGCCGCTCCCCGATCGGCGAGCCGACCGCCTTCACCACGTTCGGGTTCAGGCTTTCTTCCTCGGTATGGATTTCGGCGGCCAGGGTGGCGATATCGACCGCGGGGTCGGACAGCGGCGCCAGCACGTCGCGGATGTTATCAGGCGAAATGGTCGGAAAGTCGCCCTGCAGATTGACGACGATTTCGATATCGCCCCTAGGATCGAGCGCGCCGAGCGCCTCGTAGATGCGGTCCGATCCGGTGAGGTGGTCCGCCCGCGTCATGACGGCTTCCCCGCCATGGGATTTCACGACGGAAGCGATCTCGGGCGTGTCGGTGGCGACCGCCACGCGGCCGATATTGGCGGCCTCGGCGCGGCGCAGCACATGGACAATCATCGGCAGGCCGCCGAGATCCAACAGCGGCTTGCCGGGCAGCCGGGTGGCGGCCATGCGGGCGGGAATCAGCACCAAAGTGCGGGGTTCTGGCATCAGGTAACGGGTTGGACCCGGGTGATAAGAGGGCCGGAAATGATGGGGATGGGGCGAAAGCCGGCGCATTTATACGGGTTGCCAGAGCACGGGCAAACCGATATCTGATCGTGGCTCGGGGTGCGGTGCGAAAGCCTGATTCCTGATCTATCCGCGGCCGCTTCTCTCCGGCCTAAAGTCGACATTTCCGGCCTGGAGCCTGATCCGAAATGGACTCCTTCGAAATCAATAAAATTCTTGGCGCCATCCTGGGCACCTGCCTGGTTCTGCTGGTGACGAGCTTCACTGCGGACGCGCTGTTTTCCCCGGTGATGCCGGCGAAGCCGGGTTTCGAAATCGTCGCCAAGGAGGCGCCGGAAGCCGGCGCCAAGGAAGCCGCACCGGCGCCGGCAGTGCCGATAGAGAAGTTGCTGCAGACGGCGTCTGCCGAGAAGGGCGCCGCCGCGGCCAAGAAATGCCAGGCCTGCCATACCTTCGAAAAGGGCGGTCCGAACCGCGTCGGTCCGAATCTCTACGGCATCGTCGGCGACAAGCGCGGCGAGGACCGCGGCGGCTTCAACTTCTCGGCTGCGATGAAGGCCAAGGGCGGCACCTGGACCGATGAGGACCTCAACAAGTTCATCGACAGCCCCAAGGGTTTCATCCCCGGCACAGCGATGGGTTTTGCCGGCATCCAGAAGGACAGCGAGCGCGCCGACGTGATCGCCTACCTGCACACGCTTTCGGATAATCCGGTTCCGCTGCCGACGGCGTCGAAATAACGCCCCGGCGTCATCCTGTGAACCGCATGCTGCCAACGGCCGGCCAATGCCCGGCCGTTTCGCTATCGCAGCCCACGCAATCGGGACGTTTCGCCGCATCCGGGCCATTCACAACCCTGTATCATGAGGAAAAAGCAACGCAATCGGTCGAAACCTTGCCTTATATTGCGCATCTAAGGCGGTATCGGACGGCATCAGGATTCTCCACTTGGCAATTACCCGACGACACCTTCTGCGCAGCGGAGCCTTGGCCGCGGTCGCCCCGGCGCTGGGAGCCACCCCTCCGGGACTGAGTTCCGCCCGGGCGCAGACTTCCGGCGAACCGGCCTGGCGGCACGCGATGTCGATGTACGGCGACGCCAAATATCCGGCCGGCTTCAAGCATTTCGATTACGTCAATCCGAATGCGCCCAAAGGCGGTGTCGCGCGCCTGTTCGAACTCGGCACGTTCGACAACTTCAACATCGTGATCCAGGGATTGAAGGGCTCGATCGCCAGCGGTGCCAACCTGATCAATCAAACCTTGACGACCAGGTCGCTAGACGAGCCGTCGACGGCCTATGGACTATTGGCGGAAGCAGCGAGCTATCCTGACGATTCCTCCTACGTGATCTATCGATTGAACGCGGCAGCGCGCTGGCACGACAGCAAGCCGGTGACCCCCGACGACATCGTCTTCTCTTACGATGTTGTCAAGAAGAACAGTCCGCTGTACCGCGCCTACTACCGGCACATCGTCAAGTGCGAACAGGTCGGCGAGCGCGATGTCAGATTTTCGTTCGACGGGCCCGGCAACCGCGAACTTCCCTCGATCGCCGGTGAAGTTCCGGTGTTGCCGAAGCACTGGTGGGAAGGCACCGACGCGCAGGGGCGCAAACGGGACGTCACGGCGACGACGTTGGAGATTCCGCTGGGGTCTGCCGCCTATCGCATCAAGGAGTTTGTCGCAGGCCGCACGCTGGTGCTGGAGCGGGTCAAGGATTATTGGGGCAAGGATCTGCCGCACTCGATCGGTCAGGACAATTTCGACGAGCTTCGGTTTGAATTCTTTCGCGACGATACGGTGGCACGCGAAGCCTTCAAGGCGGATCAGCTCGACTGGTTTTCCGAGCGCAGCGGCAAGGAATGGTCGACCGCCTACGATTTTCCTGCCGCGCGCGAAAAGCGCGTCATCAAGGAAAAATTCACGGATGAGAGTTCAGGGCGGATGCAAGGGTTCGCGTTCAACCTGCGCCGGCCGCTGTTTGCCGATGTCAGGGTCCGTCGTGCCTTCAATTATGCCTATGATTGGGAGACGTCAGACCGGCTGCTCTCGAATGGTGAGTATCATCGTGACAGCAGCTATTTTGATGGCATCCCCGAATTGACGGCCGCTGGTCTCCCGGAAGGTCAGGAGTTGCAGATCCTCGAGACGGTGCGCGACAAGGTGCCTGCCGAGCTCTTCACGACGCCGTACAAGAATCCTGTCGGAGGCAATGAGGAGGCGTCTCGCAGCAATCTTCGTGAAGCCGCGCGCCTGCTCAAGGAGGCAGGGTTTGAAAATCGCGACCGTAAGCTGGTCGGTCCCGACGGCCAGCCCGTCAGCGTCGAATTCCTGACCCAGGACCCGGCTGACGAACGCAGCATCCTGTTCTACAAGCCGTCTTTGGAGCGGCTCGGCATCACCGTGAATATTCGCTCCGTCGACAGTGTCCAGTACGAGAATCGCCTGCGCAATTTCGACTTCGATATCACTACCTTTGTGTGGGCGCAGTCGCTTTCGCCGGGCAACGAGCAACGCGATTTCTTCGGCTCCGAGGCCGCCGATCGGCCCGGTGCGCGCAACCTTCCCGGCATCAAGAATCCCGCGGTCGACGCGTTGATCAACCGCATCATCTTCGCCAGGGATCGCGACGAACTGGTCGCGAGCTGCAAGGCGCTGGATCGGGTATTGCTCTGGAATTGCTACGTGGTCCCGCAATTCGCCGGCGGATTTGAACGCGACGCCCGCTGGGATCGGTTCAGTCGTCCCGAGCCTTTGCCGAAATACGCCGCTTCCGGCTTCCCGACCCTGTGGTGGTGGGATGCGGCCAAAGCCGCCAAGATCGGCGGCCGGACTTGAAGGAGTTTTTGCGCATGGCGCGCTTCTCCCGCCGGCACGTGCTCGGTCTCGGCGTTGGCGCGTTGAGCGCGC
Organism: Bradyrhizobium sp.; assembly: GCF_035484855.1. Taxonomy (GTDB): domain Bacteria; phylum Pseudomonadota; class Alphaproteobacteria; order Rhizobiales; family Xanthobacteraceae; genus Bradyrhizobium. The sequence continues at coordinate 5,876 of NZ_DATHOP010000248.1, read as the reverse complement.
CGCTGCTGCGGCCGGCTCACGCCGCCGATGCCGGCCCCGAGACGCATGGGCTGTCGGTGTTCGGCGACCTCAAATACCCGGCCGACTTTCATCATTTCGACTACGTCAACGTCGACGCCCCGAAAGGCGGGGTGTTCTCGTTCCTGCCCTGGCTGCGGACGAATAATCAGTCGTTCCAGACCTTCAACTCGCTCAACGCCTTTATCCTGAAGGGCGAAGGCGCCCAGGGCATGGACATGACGTTCGCGACGCTGATGGTGCGCGCGAGCGACGAGCCCGACGCCATGTATGGCCTTGCCGCGAAATCGGTGCAGATTTCGGCCGACAAGCTGGTCTACCGTTTCACGATGCGGCCGGAAGCCGGATTTCACGACGGCTCGAAACTGACCGCGCATGACGCCGCCTTCTCGCTGACGACGCTGAAGACCAAGGGTCATCCCTTGATCCTGCAGCAGCTGCGCGACATGGTGAAGGCGGAAGCGCCCGACGAGGCGACGCTGATCGTCACCTTCGCCGAAAACCGCGCGCGCGACGTGCCGCTGTTTGTCGCGAGCCTGCCGATCTTCTCGCAGGCCTATTACGCGACGCGGCCGTTCGACGAATCCACGCTCGATACGCCCCTGGGCTCCGGGCCCTACAAGGTCGGCAAGTTCGAGGTCAATCGCTTCATCGAGTTCGAGCGCGTCAGGGATTGGTGGGGCGCGGATCTCCCGGTCTCCCGCGGCTTCTATAATTTCGACATTGTGCGCTACGAATTCTACCGTGATCGCGACGTCGCGTTCGAGGGTTTTACCGCGAAGAACTATTTGTTCCGCGAGGAGTTCACCGCGCGCGTCTGGGCAACGCGCTACGATTTCCCCGCCGCGATGGACGGCCGGGTCAAGCGCGAAGTATTGCCCGACGACACGCCGTCCGGCGCGCAGGGCTGGTTCATCAATATGCGCCGCGACAGGTTCAAGGATCCGCGCGTGCGCGAGGCGCTGATCCAGGCGTTCGATTTCGAATGGACCAACAAGACCATCATGTACGGCGCCTATGCGCGCACCGTATCTCCGTTCCAGAATTCCGATCTGATGGCAAGCGGGCCGCCGTCTCCGGAAGAACTTGCGCTGCTCGAGCCGTTTCGCGGCCATGTGCCGGACGAGGTGTTCGGCAACCCCTTCCTGCCGCCGGTGTCTGACGGGTCGGGACAGGACCGCACGCTGCTGCGCAAGGCGTCGCAATTGTTGCAGGATGCCGGGCTCGTTATCAAGGACAACAAGCGGGTGCTTCCGAACGGCGAGGTCTTCAGGATCGAGTTCCTGATCGACGAGCCGTCGATCGAACCCCACCACGGGCCCTATATCAAGAATCTGGCCACCCTCGGCATCGACGCCGCCATCCGGTTGGTCGACGCCGTGCAGTATCGCGCCCGGCTGGAAGATTTCGACTTCGACATGGCGATGTCGCGCTTTTCGATGTCGGCGACGCCGGGCGACGGCATGCGTCCGTACTTCTCGTCGCAGGCCGCCGCCACCAAGGGATCGTACAACATGGCGGGCATCGCCAATCCCGTCATCGACGCGCTGATCGAGAAGATCATCGGCGCCAACAACCGCGCCGATCTCACGGTCGCGTGCCGCGCCTTCGACCGGGTGTTCCGCGCCGGGCGCTACTGGGTGCCGCAGTGGTATCGCGCCACGCATCCGGTCGCCTATTGGGATGTGTTCGGGCATCCGGACAAGCTGCCGCATTACGGCCAGGGCGTCGGCGCGCCGGAGAACTGGTGGACCGATCCTGCCAAGGTCGCCCGGGCCGAGCAGGCGAAATAATTCATGAGCGCCTACATCGCCCGCCGGCTCCTGCTGATGTTCCCGACTTTGTTGGGCATCCTGTTCATATCCTTCGTCGTGGTGCAGTTCGCGCCGGGCGGCCCGGTGGAGCGCGTGATCGCGCAGCTATCGGGCGCCGACACCGGCGGCACCTCGCGGATTTCAGGCGGCAGCGGCGATTTCGGGCGACGCGGCCCGGTCGGCATCTCCTCCGGCGCCACGAACTCGAAGTATCGCGGCGCGCAAGGGCTGGACCCGGATTTCATCAAGAGCCTGGAAAAGCAATTCGGCTTCGACAAGCCGGCGCCGGAACGATTTCTGCTGATGGTATGGAATTTCGTGCGCTTCGATTTCGGCAAGAGCTATTTCCGCGATGTCAGCGTGCTGCAGCTGATCAAGGAGAAGCTGCCGGTCTCGATGTCGCTCGGGATCTGGATGACGCTGTTGAGCTATTTGATCTCGATCCCGCTTGGCATCCGCAAGGCTGTCATGGACGGCTCGGAGTTCGATACCTGGACCTCGGGGGTGATCATCGTGGGCTTTGCGATCCCGGGCTTTCTGTTTGCGATCCTTCTGATCATCCTGTTCGCCGGCGGATCGTTCCTGAACATCTTTCCGCTGCGCGGGCTGACCTCGGAAGGCTGGTCGCAATTTCCCTGGTACTGGAAAATCCTTGATTATTTCTGGCACATCACGCTGCCGCTGATCTCGATGGCGCTGGGGGCCTTCGCCACCACCACGCTGCTGACCAAGAACTCGTTCCTCGACGAGATCCGCAAGCAATATGTGATGACCGCGCGCGCCAAGGGCTGCAGCGAACGGCAGGTGCTCTACAATCACGTGTTCCGCAACGCCATGTTGATCGTGATCGCCGGTTTTCCCGGCGCGTTCATCCACGCCTTCTTTTCGGGTTCGCTGTTGATCGAGACCATCTTCTCGCTGGACGGGCTTGGCCTGCTCGGCTTCGAGAGCGTCCTGAACCGCGACTATCCGGTCGTGTTCGGGACGCTGTTCATCTATTCGCTAATCGGCCTCGTGGTGAACCTGATCTCCGACCTCACCTACATGTGGATCGATCCCAGGATCGATTTCGAGGCGCGAGAGGTCTGATGACGATCACTGCGCCGCCGCCGCCGCCGATCGAGGCCACCGTTCAGTCGCCGTTCGGCGAAACCGTGCCGATCACCCGCCACCGCTTCGAACCGTCGCCGCTCAACCGCCGCCGCTGGCAGAATTTCAAGTCGAACCGCCGCGGCTACTGGTCGTTCTGGATTTTCCTGATCCTGTTCTTCGTCTCGCTGTTCGCCGAACTGATCGCCAACGACCGCCCGTTCCTGATCAAGTTCGACGGCCATCTGTATTTTCCGGCGTTTGTCACCTATTCCGAGACCACCTTCGGCGGCGACTTCGAGACCGCCGCCGACTACCGCGATCCGTACTTGCAGAAGCTGATCAGGGACAAGGGAGGCAGCATCGTCTGGCCGCTGATCCGCTATTCCTACGACACCCACAATCTCGATCTGCCGACGCCGGCGCCGTCGAAGCCGACCTGGATGCTGACCGAAGCGGAATGCCGGGACGTGGTGGTGAAGAAGCACCTCAACAGCTGCCGCGATCTCGAATACAACTGGCTCGGCACCGACGACCAGGGCCGCGACGTGGTCGCGCGCCTGATCTACGGCTTCCGGATATCGGTGCTGTTTGGTCTCGCATTGACCTTCTTCTCCTCGATCATCGGCATCGCCGCCGGCGGCGTGCAGGGCTATTTCGGCGGCTGGCTCGATCTTGGCTTCCAGCGCTTCATCGAGATCTGGACCTCGATACCCTATCTGTACCTGCTGCTGATTATTTCCTCGGTGCTGCCGCCCGGCTTCTTCATCCTGCTCGGCATCCTGCTGCTGTTCTCCTGGGTATCGCTGGTGGGTCTGGTGCGCGCGGAATTCCTGCGCGGTCGCAATTTCGAATACATCATGGCGGCGCGCGCGCTCGGCGTCTCCAATGCGGTGATCATGTTTCGGCACTTGCTGCCGAACGCCATGGTCGCGACCATGACGTTCCTGCCGTTCATCGTGTCGAACTCGGTAATGACGCTGACGGCGCTCGACTTCCTGGGCTTCGGGCTGCCGCCCGGCTCGCCCTCGCTCGGCGAATTGCTGTCGCAGGGCAAGGCCAACGTGCAGGCGCCCTGGCTCGGCTTCACCGGCTTCTTCGCGGTCGCGATCATGCTGTCGCTTTTGATCTTCATCGGCGAGGCCGCGCGCGACGCCTTCGATCCGCGCAAGACATTCAGGTAGGCCGCCGATGGACGCCGTCAACCAGCCTTTGCTCGAAGTCCGCGATCTCTCGGTGGCGTTTCACCAGCCGAGCGGGATGTCGATGGCGGTCGATCACATCTCCTACGAGATCAAGCGTGGCGACTGCGTGGCGCTGGTTGGCGAATCCGGCTCCGGCAAATCCGTCAGCGCCTTGTCGATCCTGAAGCTGTTGCCCTATCCGACCGCCTCCCACCCCTCGGGAAGCATCCGCTTCAAGGGCCAGGAACTGCTCGGGCTGTCGGAGCGCGAGATCCGCGGCATCCGCGGCAACGACATCTCGATCATCTTCCAGGAGCCGATGACCTCGCTCAATCCGCTGCACACGATCGAATCGCAGATTGTCGAAATCCTGCAGCTGCACAGTCCGATGAACGGCACCAAAGCGCGGGCGCGGACGCTCGAACTGCTGACGCAGGTCGGCATTCCCGATCCCGCTTCCCGGCTCAGGAGCTATCCGCATCAATTGTCCGGCGGCCAGCGCCAGCGCGTCATGATCGCGATGGCGCTCGCCAACGAGCCGGATCTGTTGATCGCGGACGAACCGACCACCGCGCTCGACGTCACCGTGCAGGCGCAGATCCTGGCGCTGCTGGCTGAAATTCGCGCCCGCCTCGGCATGAGCCTGCTGTTCATCACCCATGACCTCGGCATCGTGCGCCGCATTGCGGATGTGGTCTGCGTCATGAACGGCGGCAAGATCGTCGAGCAGGGCCCGGTCGAGCAGGTGTTTACCGCGCCGAAGCATCCCTACACCAAGGCGTTGCTCGCGGCCGAACCAAAGCCCGATCCGGCGCCGCCGCGGCCGGAATCGCCTGTCGTGATGTCCGCCGACGACCTCAAGGTCTGGTTTCCGGTGAAGCGTGGCCTGCTGCGCTCGACCGTCGGCCATATCAAGGCGGTCGACGGCGTCACGCTGTCGGTGCGCAAGGGCGAGACGCTGGGGGTGGTCGGTGAATCCGGCTCCGGCAAGACCACGCTGGGGCTCGCGCTGTTGCGGCTGATCTCCTCCGATGGCCCGATCGTGTTTCTAGGCCACGATATTCAGGGTCTGCGCTTCAAGGAGATGCGGCCGTTCCGCCGCGACATGCAGATCGTGTTCCAGGATCCGTTCGGCGCGCTGAGCCCACGGATGTCGGTCGGCGACATCGTCGCCGAGGGATTGAGCGTGCATCAGCAATCGTTGTCGGCGGAAACGCGCGAGGCGCGGGTGATCAAGGCGCTGCGCGACGTCGGCATGGATCCGGCGACGCGATTCCGCTATCCGCATGAATTCTCCGGCGGCCAGCGCCAGCGCATCTCGATCGCGCGCGCGGTGGTGCTGGAGCCGAATTTCGTCGTGCTGGATGAGCCGACCAGCGCGCTCGATATGCTGTTTCAGGCGCAGATGGTCGATCTCCTGCGCGAGCTGCAGCGCAAGCGCGACCTGACCTATATGTTCATTTCGCACGATCTGCGCGTGGTCGCCTCGCTCGCCAGCCATTTGATCGTGATGCGACTCGGCAAGGTGGTGGAGGAGGGACCGGCTTCGGAGCTGTTCAAGAACCCGAAGACCGATTACACGCGCGCGCTGTTCGCCGCCGCGTTCCGGCTGGAAACCGCGGCGGGCGTTTAAAGCTCACACCCGCTTGACGGCTGCGATCTCGCTGCCCGCGGCCCTGATGCGCGCGACGGCGTCGCTGGTATTTTCGATTTTCGTGGCCATGTGATGCGCGTTGGCGTGCACGAGGGTGCCGGGGTCGCGCACGATCGC
>NZ_DATHOP010000247.1:0-53518 GCF_035484855.1 Bradyrhizobium sp. | reverse complement strand
AGAAGAGTTCGATCGAGAAGAACAACCGGCGCAAGCGGATGACCAAGAACGCCGCGCCCAAGCGCGCGAAGCTGAAGGCCATCATCGCCGACAAGAAGAAGCCGATGGAAGAGCGCTTCGCGGCGACGCTGAAGCTTGCCGAGATGCCGCGCAACTCGTCGGCGACCCGGATTCGCAATCGCTGCGAAATGACGGGGCGTCCGCGCTCGGTCTATCGCAAGAACAAGCTCAGCCGCATCGCGCTGCGTGAACTCGGCTCCAAGGGCTTGGTTCCCGGGCTCGTGAAGTCGAGCTGGTAAGGAGGGTCGTCACAATGTCAACGCACGATCCGATCAGCGATCTCATCACCCGTATCCGCAACGCGCAGATGCGTGCCAAGCCGAAGGTTTCGACTCCGGGTTCGAAGATGCGCGCCAACGTGCTCGAGGTGCTGAAGGCGGAAGGCTATATCCGCGGTTACGCCAGCGTCGAGCATGCCTCGGGCCGCAGCGAGCTCGAGATCGAGCTGAAATATTTCGACGGCGAGCCGGTGATTCGCGAGATCGAGCGGGTTTCCAAGCCGGGACGGCGGGTTTACGCCTCGGTGAAGAACCTGCCGCGCGTCAACAACGGGCTCGGCATTTCGGTGTTATCGACGCCGAAGGGAATCATGGCCGACCACGACGCGCGCGACGCGAATGTGGGCGGCGAAATTCTCTTCACGGTGTTCTGATGCGCATTTGGGAATGCGCATCAGGTTTTGGTTTGACGCGTTTTCTACGGCGAACCGGTATCCACTTCGCCGGAAAACGCTAAGGAAGAAGGATAGTCATGTCACGTATCGGCAAGAAGCCTGTGACGGTTCCCTCGGGCGTTACCGCGACCGTCGAGGGACAGACCGTCAAGATGAAGGGTCCAAAGGGCCAGCTTCAGTTCGTCGTCCATGACGACGTCGAGGTGAAGTTCGAAAACGGCGTGGTCAGGGTCGCACCCAGGGTCGAGACCAACCGGGCGCAGGCGCTCTACGGCACCGCGCGCGCGCAGATCGCCAACCTCGTTGCCGGCGTCACCAAGGGTTTCGAGAAGAAGCTCGAGATCACCGGCGTCGGTTATCGAGCCACACTGCAGGGCAAGAACCTGCAGCTCGCGCTCGGCTACAGCCACGACGTGGTGTTTGCGATCCCGGAAGGCATCGCGATCACGGTGCCGAAGCCTACCGAGATCGTCATCGTCGGCAATGACAGCCAGCGCGTCGGCCAGGTCGCCGCCGAAATCCGCAGCTACCGTCCGCCGGAGCCCTACAAGGGCAAGGGCGTGAAATATTCAGATGAATTTATCTTCCGCAAGGAAGGCAAGAAGAAGTAACGGAGCCGGCCATGTCGAGATTGAAGATTACCAATGACCGGCGCAAGCAACGCGTGAGGCTGTCGCTGCGTCGTTCGGCCGGCGGCCGTCCGCGGCTTTCGGTGTTCCGTTCGTCGAAGCACATCTATGCCCAGGTCATCGACGACCTCAAGGGCGAGACGCTGGCGTCCGCCTCTTCGCTGGAGAAGGCGCTGCGCGAGGCCGGCAATACCGGCGCCAATATCGATGCGGCCAAGGCGGTTGGCAAGCTCCTCGCCGAACGCGCGGTGAAGAACGGCGTCACCGAGGTGGTGTTCGATCGCGGCGGCTATCTCTATCACGGCCGCGTCAAGGCGCTCGCGGATGCCGCGCGCGAGAGCGGATTGAGTTTCTAGGCGGGATTGAATGGACACGAGGGCGGCGCCCTCTCGAGGCAAGTCTTTTAAGGATCGGAAAACACCATGGCAGGTGAACGGGAACGCGGCGGCGGCCACAGGGGCGGCCGCGAAGAGCGCGACAGCGAGTTCGTCGACAAGCTCGTCCACATCAATCGTGTGGCGAAGGTCGTCAAGGGCGGCAAGCGCTTCGGCTTTGCGGCGCTGGTTGTGATCGGCGACCAGAAGGGGCGCGTCGGTTTCGGCCACGGCAAGGCGCGCGAAGTGCCCGAGGCGATCCGCAAGGCGACCGAAGCGGCCAAGCGCAACCTGACAAGGGTGGCGCTGCGCGAAGGCCGCACGCTGCATCACGACATCGCGGGACGTCACGGGGCGGGGCGGGTCTACCTGCGCGCGGCGCCGGCGGGTACCGGCATCATCGCCGGCGGCCCGATGCGCGCGGTGTTCGAGACGCTCGGGATCCAGGATGTGGTGGCGAAGTCGATCGGCTCGTCGAATCCCTACAACATGGTTCGCGCCACCTTCGACGCGCTGAAGCATCAGGATTCGCCGCGTTCGGTGGCGGCGCGCCGCAACATCAAGGTGTCGACGCTGCAGGCACGCCGGGTCGGCGGCGACGCCGAAGTGGTTGCCGAATAAACAAACCGCGCATTTTCGCGCGTTACGGAGTTCAAGACGATGGCCAAGGCCGCAAAGACGATCACGGTCGAGCAGACCGGCAGCGCGATCCGCCGCCACCACTCGCAGCGTGCGACGCTGATTGGGCTGAAGCTCAACAAGATCGGCCGCACCACCGAGCTGCAGGATACCCCTGCGATTCGCGGCATGATCGCAAAAGTTCAACATCTCGTCCGCATCGTCGGCGAGAGTTAAGAGAAACAAGGTCGGAGCATGATCCCGAAAAGTGGGAACCGGTTTTCGGTCCAGATCATGCTCCGGAGATAAAGGAAGCGAACGATGAGGCTCAGCGATATCGCCGACAATGCCGGCTCGCGCAAGAAACGCATGCGCGTCGGCCGTGGCATCGGCTCAGGCAAGGGCAAGCAGGCCGGCCGCGGCGGCAAGGGCCAGACCGCGCGCTCCGGCGTGCGCATCAAGGGTTTTGAAGGCGGTCAGATGCCGCTGCACCGGCGGCTGCCGAAGCGCGGTTTCAACAACATCTTCCGGGTCGAGTTCGCCGAGATCAATCTCGACCGCCTGCAGGAGGCGGTCGATGCCAAGCTGCTCGACGCATCAGCCACCATCAACGCCGAATCGCTGGTGAAGGCCCGCGTGGTCCGCCGCGCCAGGGCCGGCGTGCGGCTGCTCGGCCGCGGTGAACTCAAGGCCAAGCTGACGATCGAGGTCCACGGCGCTTCGAAATCCGCCATTGCCGCGGTCGAGAAGGCGGGCGGCACGATCAAGATCCTGGCCCCGGCCGAAAAGGACGAGGGCGAGGCGGCGTAACATCTGCGTCATTGCCCGCCATTGGGCGGGCGCCGGCGCGACGGGACGATGGACTTATGAGAGCCGAGCACCAAATAATGTCCGGCGTCCGCTGAATGTCCCGGGCCCGGGACAGGACAGCGCGAGGGCGGCGGGAGAAAGCCAAACATGGTCTCAGCAGCGGAACAACTGGCGGCAAACCTTAATTTCGGCGCGCTGGCCAAGGCCGATGAACTGAAGAAGCGAATCTGGTTCACGCTGGGTGCGCTGCTGGTCTACCGGCTTGGCACCTACATCCCGCTGCCCGGCATCGACCCCGCCATCTGGGAGCAGGTGTTCAACTCGCAGGCCGGCGGCATTCTCGGCATGTTCAACATGTTCGCCGGCGGCGGCATCCACCGCATGGCGATCTTCGCGCTGAACATCATGCCGTATATCTCGGCCTCGATCATCATCCAGCTCTTGACCACGGTGTCGCCGCAGCTGGAGGCGCTGAAGAAGGAGGGCGAGGCGGGCCGCAAGACGCTGAACCAGTACACCCGCTACCTCACGGTTATCCTGGCCGCGTTCCAGTCCTACGGCATCGCGGTGGGACTGCAGGGCGCCGGCAATGTCGTCAGCGACCCCGGCGTGTTCTTCCTAGTGTCGACCACGGTTACGCTCACCGGCGGCACCATGTTCCTGATGTGGCTCGGCGAGCAGATCACCTCGCGCGGCATCGGCAACGGCATCTCGCTGATCATCCTCTCCGGCATCGTCGCGCAGCTGCCGACCGCGCTCGCCAACATGCTGGAACTCGGACGTCAGGGCGCGATGTCCACCGGCATCATCCTGATGGTGATCGTGATGGCGGTAGCCGTGATCGCCTTCATCGTGTTCATGGAGCGCGCGCAGCGCAGGCTCCTGATCCAGTATCCGAAGCGCCAGGTCGGCAACAAGATGTTCGAGGGCAATTCCTCGCATCTGCCGCTGAAACTCAATACCTCGGGCGTGATCCCGCCGATCTTCGCCTCCTCGCTGTTGTTGCTGCCGACCACGGTCGCGAACTTCAATGCCGGCAAGGGGCCGGAATGGTTCCAGTGGATCACCACCCAGCTCGGCCACGGCCGGCCGCTATTTTTGATCCTCTATCTGGTGCTGATCGTATTCTTCGCCTTCTTCTATACCGCGATCGTGTTCAACCCGACCGAGACCGCCGACAACCTCAAGAAGCACGGCGGCTTCATTCCGGGCATCCGGCCGGGCGAGCGCACCGCCGAATATATCGATTACGTGCTGTCGCGGATCACGGTGCTGGGCGCGGTCTATCTCGCGATCGTCTGCCTGATTCCGGAAATCCTGATTTCCTACGCCTCGGTGCCGTTCTACTTCGGCGGCACCTCGCTCCTGATCGTGGTCAGCGTGACCATGGATACGGTGGCGCAGATCCAGGGTTACCTGCTCGCCCACCAATATGAGGGGCTGATCAGGAAGTCGAAATTGCGGGGAAGGCGTCGATGACGCCGGTCGAGGCGTTTTCGAGCGAGGCGGGGTAGCGACAGGCGCGAAGCCAGCGCATCGAACGGGGATCATGCGCCCTGAATTGATAATCGGGGCCGGGGGAAACACCAATGAGACTGATTCTTCTGGGACCGCCGGGGTCGGGCAAGGGAACCCAGGCCCAGCGGCTGGTGCAGCGCTATGGCATCGTCCAGCTCTCGACCGGCGAGATGCTGCGCGCCGCGGTCGCAGCCCAAACGCCGGTCGGAATCAAGGCCAAGGACATCATGGCCGCAGGCGGGCTGGTGCCCGACGAGATCGTGATCGGGATCATTTCGGACCGAATCGATCAGCCCGATGCGAAGAACGGCTTCATTCTCGACGGTTTTCCGCGCACGGTGCCGCAGGCGCAGGCGCTGGATGAGCTTCTGAAGAAGAAGCACCTGAAGCTGGATGCCGTGGTCGAACTCCGCGTCAACGAAAGCGCGCTGCTGCAGCGGGTCGAGACCCGGGCCGCGGAAACGCGGGCGCGGGGCGAGGAAGTCCGCGTCGACGATACGCCGGAAGTCCTGACCAAGCGGCTGGCGAGCTACCGCTCGCTGACCGAGCCTCTGATTCACTACTATTCAGAGCGGCGCAAGCTGTTGACCGTCGATGGTATGATGACCATCGAACACGTCACCCGCGAGATTAACCGTATCCTGGCCGCGATTGGGGCGGTGGAAGCCCGGGCCGCCGCGAAAGCAGGTGCCGCCAAGGCCGCCAAAAAAGCCGCCAATAAGCCGGTTAAAACTGCCCGTAAGGGTCTCAAGGCCTCCCGAAAGAGCGCCAAGAGCGCCAAGGCGGCCGGGAAGGCCGCAAAGCCGGTTCCTGGGGGCGCCAAGAGGCCGCTCCGCAAGGCGCCGGCGCGCGCCGCCGCGAAGACCGGAAAAGCTGCGAAAAAGGTCACGAAAAAGCGAGCTAAAGCATAGCGACGGTTGACGAAACCGGTTTGAATCCTTTAATAAGGCCCGTATCCAGTTGGGATAGTTTTCAAACGATGCCGGGCCCCGAGAGAAGGGGAAGGGCGTCGTGTTCGCGTTTGCGGACACCTGCCCGAATAGTCAGAACATGGCCGGTCGAACCGATCGGCGACAGGAGAGAAGTCCTTGGCCCGTATCGCCGGCGTGAATATTCCGACCAACAAGCGCGTGCTGATCGCGCTCCAGTACATCCATGGCATCGGCCAGAAGAACGCGGCCGAGATCCTGGACAAGGTCAAGATTCCCGTTGATCGCCGGGTCTCGCAGTTGAGCGATCAGGAAGTGCTGCAGATTCGTGAAGTGATCGACCGCGACTATATGGTCGAGGGCGACCTGCGTCGCGAGGTCGGCATGAACATCAAGCGTCTGATGGATCTCGGCTGCTATCGCGGCCTGCGCCATCGCCGCGGGTTGCCGGTGCGCGGCCAGCGCACCCATACCAACGCGCGCACCCGCAAGGGGCCGGCCAAGTCGATCGCCGGCAAGAAGAAGTAATTGGCGAGTAGGGAATGGCGAATGGCGAGTAGGGATCGATCCTTACTATTCGCTATTCGCCACTCACCATTCGCCCTTTAGGTGTAGCCGCTGGCATTACGGCGGCGTTTGAGATCGTCAGGAAAGGTTTTGGAATGGGCAAGGAAGCCACCCGCGTACGCCGCCGCGAGCGCAAGAATATCGCCTCGGGCGTGGCGCACGTGAATTCGTCGTTCAACAATACCACCATCACCATTACCGATGCACAGGGCAACACCATTGCCTGGTCGTCGGCGGGAACGATGGGTTTCAAGGGCTCGCGCAAATCGACGCCCTATGCGGCACAGGTCGCCGCCGAAGACGTTTCCAAGAAGGCGCAGGAACACGGCATGCGCACGCTGGAAGTCGAAGTCGCCGGTCCGGGATCGGGGCGCGAATCGGCGCTGCGCGCGCTGCAGGCCGCGGGCTTCACCGTCACCTCGATCCGCGACGTGACCACGATCCCGCATAACGGTTGCCGTCCGCGCAAGCGCCGGCGGGTTTGAGGCATTGCCGCAAGCGGCACTTCCGACTTGCGAAAACGCTTTGGGAATTTTGAAAAGCGCGGGCTGATCCGCGATCTCCAACGCCAGTAGTTCAGATTGGCAGAATTGACTGGCCCATGGGTGAAACAGTGACGATCCAGAAAAATTGGCAAGAACTTATTCGACCGAACAAGCTGCAGGTGACCCCCGGCACCGACGCGAACCGTTTCGCGACGCTGGTTGCCGAACCGCTCGAGCGCGGCTTCGGCCAGACGCTCGGCAACGCGCTGCGCCGCATCCTGCTGTCCTCGCTGCAGGGCGCTGCGGTGCAGTCGGTGCATATCGACGGCGTGCTGCATGAATTCTCCTCGATCGCGGGCGTTCGCGAGGACGTCACCGACATCGTGCTGAACATCAAGGATATCTCGATCAAGATGCAGGGCGAGGGCCCCAAGCGCATGGTTGTGAAGAAGCAGGGCCCCGGCGCCGTCACCGCCGGCGACATCCAGACCGTCGGCGATGTCGTGGTGCTCAATCCGGACCTGCAGATCTGCACGCTGGATGAGGGCGCGGAAATCCGCATGGAGTTCACGGTCGCTTCCGGCAAGGGCTACGTCGCTGCCGAGCGCAACCGCCCCGAGGACGCGCCGATCGGCCTGATCCCGGTCGACAGCCTGTTCTCGCCGGTGCGCAAGGTCTCCTACAAGGTCGAGAACACCCGCGAGGGCCAGATCCTCGACTACGACAAGCTGACCATGACGATCGAGACCAATGGTGCAATCTCGCCCGATGACGCGGTGGCATATGCCGCGCGCATCCTGCAGGACCAGCTCAACGTGTTCGTCAACTTCGAAGAGCCGCGCAAGGAAGTCGCGCAGGAGATCATCCCCGATCTCGCCTTCAACCCGGCCTTCCTCAAGAAGGTCGACGAGCTGGAGCTGTCGGTGCGTTCGGCGAACTGCCTGAAGAACGACAACATCGTCTATATCGGCGACCTCGTGCAGAAGTCGGAAGCGGAAATGCTGCGCACCCCGAACTTCGGCCGCAAGTCGCTGAACGAGATCAAGGAAGTGCTGGCGCAGATGGGCCTGCATCTCGGCATGGAAGTGCCGGGCTGGCCGCCGGAGAACATCGACGAGCTCGCCAAGCGTTTCGAAGACCATTATTGAGCGAATAGGGAGTGGCGAATAGCGAATGGAAAGAGAAACTATTCGCCATTCGCTATTCGCCACTCAGGGCGAACGCAGGCGGCCCACCTGAGCAACATGTACGGCGAGCCGTCGCGACAGAACAAGTATTGAGGATGACAACATGCGTCACGGCAAGGTTCACCGGAAACTCAACCGCACCGCCGAGCACAGGCGGGCGATGTTTGCCAACATGTGCGCGGCGCTGATCAAGCACGAGCAGATCGTCACTACGCTGCCGAAGGCCAAGGAACTGCGGCCGATCGTCGAGAAGCTGGTCACGCTCGGCAAGAAGGGCGGGCTTTCCATGCGCCGCCAGGCGATCTCCGAGATGCGCGACCAGGATCAGGTCAGGAAACTGTTCGACGTGATCGCGACCCGCTACAAGGACCGTCAGGGCGGCTATACCCGCATCATCAAGGCCGGCTTCCGCTACGGCGACAACGCACCGATGGCGGTGATCGAATTCGTCGACCGCGACGTCGACGCCAAGGGGCTGGATTCCGGCCCCGAACAGGAAAAGGCCGCGGCAGCGGCGTGACCATCGATCGCGAATTGCCTTTTCAAAGCGGCGCCCGGTGCGCCGCTTTTTTATTAGGCATCACCGGTGGGTGAAGCGTGATTGCGCTCCCCGACGCCGCTCCCGATATCTCCGCGAGCTGACGATGGAGATGTCTGATGAAAATCGATCTTGCGGGCAAGACGGCGCTGGTGACGGGGTCGACCTCCGGCATCGGCCATGCGATCGCCAAAGGATTGGCCGCCGCGGGCGCCGAGGTCACGGTCAATGGTCGCACGCAGGCCAACGTTGACCGGGCGGTCTCGGCAATCAAAAAGGCCGTGCCCGGTGCCAAGGTTCACGGCGTCGCCGCCAGCGTCTCCACCGTGGAAGGCTGCAACACGATCGTGACCGCGCTGCCCGAGGTCGACATCCTCATCAACAATGCCGGCATCTTCGAGCCCAAGGACTTCTTCGAGACCCCCGACGAGGACTGGAGCCGCTTCTTCGAGGTCAATGTGATGTCAGGCGTGCGGCTGTCCCGCGCCTATATGATGGGCATGCTGAAGCGCAACTGGGGCCGGATCGTCTTCATCTCCTCGGAATCCGCGCTCAACGTCCCGAAGGAGATGATCCACTACGGCACGACCAAGACCGCCCAGCTCGCGGTCTCGCGCGGACTTGCCGAGATGACAAAGGGCACCGCGGTGACCGTCAACTCGGTGTTGCCGGGACCGACCATGTCGGAGGGCGTGGAGACTTTCGTGAAGGAACTCGCCCGGCAAAACGGTCAGTCCGTGGAGGAGGCGGCCTCGCAATTCGTCAAGCAGTTCCGCCCGACCTCGCTGCTGCAGCGTTTTGCAACCCCGGAGGAGATCGCCAACATGGTGATCTACGTCGCCTCGAAAGAGGCGTCCGCCACCAACGGTGCGGCGTTGCGTGCCGAGGGCGGCATCGTCAATTCCATCGCGTGATGTGCGGCCTGCCTCTACCACCCTTCCAGCACGATCTTGCCGCGCGATTTCCCGGACTCCAATAGCGCGTGCGCGCGCTTGAGATTGGCGGCGTTGATGCTGCCAAAACTCTGGTCCAGCGTGGTGCGCAGCACGCCGTTGTCGAGGAGGTCGGCGACGTCGTTCAGGAGATGATGCTGCGCGATCATGTCCGTCGTCTGGAACGAGGAGCGGGTGAACATCGATTCCCAGTGCACCGAGACAGCCTTGCCCTTGAAGGCGCTGACATTGAATTCGGCGGGATCGTCGATCAATCCATATTTGCCCTGCGGCGCAATGATTTCTGCCAATGCCTTGTAGTGCTGCTCGGTATTGGTGAGGCTTGCGATGAGGCCAACCGGCGGCAGTTTCAGCGCTTCGATCCGCTCCTTCATCGGCTTTGAGTGATCGATCACCGCGTGCGCGCCGAGATCGAGGCACCATTTTTGCGATTCCGGCCGTGACGCGGTGGCGACCACGGTCAGGCCGGTGAGGCGGCGCGCGAGCTGGATCAGGATCGAGCCGACGCCGCCGGCGCCGCCGATGATCAACAAGGTGCGCGGATCAAGACTTTTGCCGGGCGCCACGGCGAGCCGGTCGAACAGCAATTCCCAGGCGGTGATGGAAGTCAGCGGCAGCGCGGCGGCCTGCGCGAATGACAGCGTCTTTGGCTTGCGGCCGACGATGCGCTCGTCGACCAGATGGAATTCCGAATTGGTGCCGGGCCGCAGAATCGAGCCGGCATAAAACACCTCGTCGCCAGGCTTGAACAGCGTGGCATCGGAGCCGACGGCATCGACGATGCCGGCTGCGTCAAATCCCAGAATCTTGGTGTCTCCGTCGGGCGGCGCGGCGCGCTTGCGGACCTTGTAATCGACCGGATTGACCGAGATCGCCTTCACCGCGACGCGGATGTCGCGGCCCCTGGGTTCCGGCTTTGCCGTCTCGAAATCGATCAGCGCCTCCGCCGCGTCGATGGGAAGCGACTTCTTGTATCCGACGGCCTTCATGGCGGTTCTCCTTGAGCCGGCGGCAGCAAACGCCGGACTTCCAGTTTGACTATGTTCTCTATACGCAGCGGCGGCCTTTATATATGGAAACGCGGTTTTCAATGGGAAGATCGATCCTGGTCGCGAGCTCAGTCTCTTGCAAAGACAACTCGCCGCCATCTTGATTTTGGCCTGCCATCCGAGCAAGCTCGGTCCGCTGGACCGGCACTGTTGTGAATGGAAAACCCCGTGATACGCCCTATCATCGCTGCGGCATTGTTGCTGGGCGCCATTCCTGCGGCACAGGCATCGCCCGGCACCCAGGGGCGGGCCTGCATCGCCAAGGTTATCAAATCCGTCGAACTGCCGTTTGGGCCGCTGGGCAGCTGGAAGGTTCAGGTGACCTTGCAGATAACGCCGCCCGGCGGTCTGACCTACGAAACAACGCTCCAGGACAACATGCCGTGGCAGGGGCCTCCGCCTCGCCGAGGCCAGGTCTTCAGGCTCTGGTGCGATCCGGCCGATCCGACCAACCTGCATCTGATCTAGCGGAGCTGCCCCCGGCTTGCGTCACGGGCCCGTTTGCCGCACGCCGGAGGGCACCGGGCATCGAGTCCAAGAATATCGTTACGGATGGCCTTTTTTCTGGGCGCAAGGCCCGGTCATGCACTTCGCGTTCGAAGCGTTCGAAGGCGCGGCGACGGCGACGGATCCCCCCTTGGGTGCGACCGGGGGCGACGAAACGACGACCGAGTTCCCCTTATTGACGGGCGCGACCCGGGGCGCGGAAACGATGACGGAGCCGCCTTTGTTGACGGGCACAACCGGCGAGGTCTGCTTCACCGCACCCAGCGCATTCGGCTTTTTGGGCCCGCCGACGGCGCTTTGGGCGCAGGCCGGATGACAAAGGCCGCTCATCAGCGCACCAAGCACCATGGCGGTTAACGTTGCTCTGCTGTTCATTGACGCATCCCCTCGTCGGTATCGCCGACCGGAAGTTGAGGGAGTATACATCAATTGCGAATTGCGGGACCAGAGGTCCACCCGCCGGCTGGCGATGCCTGGACGTTTTGCGGGATCGCGGGAGGCATGCTGGCGACGGATGTCTCTGCCGGGCAGGACCGCGGCCAGCATGGACGCTTGGGGTTGAGCCCGTCGATCAGATTTTCGGGAGGTAAAGGCTTGTCACCTTGCGCCGCGGACCAAATCCGGCTTCCGCTAGCTCGCATTGTTCAGCCCGAGGTTTTGGATAGTCCATGCGACTACTGGTCATAGAAGACAACGAGCAATTGGCCGCGCTGCTGGCGAAAGGCCTGCATACTGCCGGATATGATATCGACATCTTTGGGACCGTCGCCGAGGCCCGCAATGCGCTGTTGATGGTGGCCTATGCGGCGATGATCCTCGATCTCGGTCTGCCCGATGGCGACGGATTGGCCGTGCTGCGCGAACTTCGGCACCGCAAGGATCCGATACCGGTGCTCCTGCTCACGGCCCGCGGCGGCCTCGACGACCGCGTCAACGGCCTGCGCAGCGGCGCCGACGACTATCTGGTGAAGCCGTTCGCGTTCGAGGAGCTGTTGGCGCGGCTCGAGGCGCAATTGCGCCGGCCCGGCCAGATCCTCGGCAACTCGCTGCGGGTGGCCAATCTCGAATTCGATGTGCGGAGCCGGCAGGCCACGGTCAATGACGAGCCGCAGGTGCTGTCGGCCCGCGAGACCGCGGTGCTCGAGCTTCTGATGCACAGCAAGGGGCGGGTGGTCTCCAAGAAGCACGTCGAGGACCACATCTTCGGTCTGTCAGGCGATGTCGCCTCCAACGCGGTCGAAGTCTATGTGCATCGGCTGCGCAAGCAGCTTTCGGAGAAGGGCGCAAAAGTCCAGATCCACACCATTCGCGGCGTCGGCTATCTCATCGCGGAGGAAAAGGTTTGATTCGCTTCAAATCGATCATCTCGCGGATCGTCTTCCTGCACGTCATCGCGCTCGTGGTCACCTCGATCGTGATGTCGTTTGCGCTGTCGTGGTTGCTGGGGGTCGCCACCGACAATATCCACGACCAGGCGATGCAGGACCAGGCCGTGTCGGTTGCCCGGCATCTGCACCTGAAAGCCGACGGCAGCGCCGCGCTCGACCTGCCGCCGGAACTGCAGGGCCTCTATTCCCAGCCCTATGGCCGCTATTCCTATGCCGTGCTGGATGAGCGCGGGCACGCGCTGGTTTCCTCGCTCGCCGACGGCTCGGCGATCTTTCCGCTGGATCCGGAATCAAGAGATGTGGAGTATTTGCGGACCCAGCGCGGCCAGGCGGCGATATCGGGGGCGAGCATTCGAAAGACCCTGGGGCAAAAGACGTTCTGGGTGCAGGCCGGAGAGGACCTCGCCAACCGCGACGTGCTGATCGACGACATCGTCGCGGATTTCTTCAAGGATGTCGGCTGGATCACGCTGCCGATCCTGTTCCTCTTGCTCGCGATCGATATCGCGATCTTCGCCCGCGCGCTGCGTCCGCTGCGTGAAGCCTCCGAAATCGCCAGCCACATCAGTCCGATACGGACCGACGTTCGCCTGCCGCTCGATGAAATCCCGAGCGAGGTCCGGCCGCTGGTTGCCGCCGTCAACCAGGCGCTCGACCGGCTCGATGAAGGCTTTCGGGTGCAGCGCGAATTCACCGCCGACGCCGCCCATGAATTGCGCACGCCGCTGAGCATCCTGCGCACCCGCGTCGATACGCTCGACGATCGGGGCATCGCCAATGCGCTGAAGCACGACATCGAATCGATGAGCCGTATTCTCGGACAGCTCTTGGACATCGCCGAACTCGACGCATTCGTCATCGATCCCAACGACAGGGCGGATTTGAGCGAAGTCTGCGGCCATGTGGCGCAATGGATCGCGCCCCTGGCGCTGAAGCAGGACAAGGAGATCGTGCTGTCGGGAGGCCACAAGCCGGTCTGGGTCAGGGGCAATCCGGAGATGCTGAGCCGCGCCATTCGCAATCTGGCGGAGAACGCCATCAAGCATACCCCGCGCGGAACCGTCATCGAATTCGCGGTCGAGGAAAACGGCGTGGTGCGGGTTTCCGACCGCGGACCCGGCATTTCCGAGGAGGAGCGCGAACTGATTTTCCGTCGCTTCTGGCGGCGCGACCGAACCCTGCCGGGAAGCACGGGGCTCGGACTTTCGATCGTGCAGCGGATCGCGGAGCTGCATCAGGCCACCATCAGGGTCGAGAATCTGCCGACGGGAGGCGCCCGATTCTCGCTGTATTTTGTGAGGCTGGAGGCCGGGGTCGATTCGCTGCCGGCAGCGGCCGAATAGATGGCACGAAACCGCGCCAAACCATGATATCGAGGGCCTCGCGTCACTTCTATTCGCGACGCCGGACCGCTATATTTGCCTTCATCAATCCTCCAGGAATCCTTTCATGATCGTTGTTCGCATCTTCACGGCATTGCTGGTCCTGTTGGCGGCATCGCCGGCGATGTCCCAGGACCGGCGCGTGCCGGCTTCGGCCGCCGAACTCCGGCTCTCCTACGCGCCGATCGTGCAGCGCGTGCAACCGGCGGTCGTCAACGTCTATGCCGCCAAGATGGTGCAGGAGCATAATCCGCTGCTGGACGATCCGATCTTCCGACGCTTTTTCGGCGTGCCCGGCCAGCAGCCGGAGCAGATGCAGCGCTCGCTGGGATCGGGCGTGATGGTGGACCCGTCCGGCCTGGTCGTGACCAATGTCCATGTCATCGAGGGTGCCGACGAGGTCAAGGTTTCGCTGTCGGACAAGCGCGAATTCGAGGCCGAGATCGTGCTCAAGGATCCGCGCAGCGATTTGGCGGTGCTGCGGCTCAAGGGCGCGCACGAGAAATTCCCGACGCTGGATTTTGCCAATTCCGACGAATTGCAGGTCGGCGACGTGGTGCTGGCGATCGGCAATCCCTTCGGCGTCGGCCAGACCGTCACCCATGGCATCATTTCGGCCTTGGCGCGCACGCAAGTAGGCATCACCGACTACCAGTTCTTCATCCAGACCGATGCCGCCATCAATCCCGGCAATTCCGGCGGCGCGCTGGTCGACATGACGGGAAAACTCGCCGGCATCAATACCGCGATCTTCTCGCGTTCCGGCGGCTCGCAGGGGATCGGCTTTGCGATCCCCGCCAACATGGTGCGCGTCGTGGTGGCTTCGGCGAAGAGCGGCGGCAAAGCCGTCAAGCGGCCCTGGCTCGGCGCCAAGCTGCAGGCCGTGACGCCGGAGATCGCGGAATCGCTGGGGCTCAAGCTTCCGAGCGGCGCGCTGGTTGCAAGCGTGGTTGCGGCCAGCCCCGCGGCGCGGGCCGGCCTGAAGGCTTCCGACCTGATCGTTTCGATCGACGGCCAGGCGGTCGACGATCCCAACGCGTTTGATTACCGCTTTGCCACCCGTCCGCTCGGCGGCACCGCCGAGATCGACGTGCTGCGCGCCGGCAAGACGGCGAAGCTTTCGGTAGCACTGGAAACCGCGCCCGATACCGGCCGCAACGAAATCGTGCTGACCGGGCGCTCGCCGCTGCAGGGCGCGAAGGTCGCCAACATCTCGCCGGCGGTCGCCGACGAGCTGCATCTGGATTCCGACACCGAAGGCGTCGTGGTCACCGATCTCGCCGATGGCGGCACCGCCGCCAATGTCGGCTTCCAGAAGGGTGACATCATCCTGGCGGTCAACAACCAGAAAATCGGCAAGACCGCCGATCTCGAAAAGGCGACGCGCGAGTCCGCGCGGCTCTGGCGCATCACGCTGGTGCGCGGCGGCCAGCAGATCAACGTTACGCTCGGCGGATGAGCCCGAAGCGACCACGCGAAGCCGCCAACCTGTTCGCTGCCGCGGGGATGGATCAGGATGCGCCGCATCCGCTGCCGGACCGGCTGCGCCCGCGGACGCTGTCGGAAGTGGTCGGGCAGGACCACATCCTCGGCCCCGACGGCGCCCTGACGCGGATGCTGGAAACGCGCAGCCTGGGTTCGCTGATCTTCTGGGGACCGCCCGGCACCGGCAAGACCACGGTGGCGCGGCTTTTGGCCGATGCCACCGAACTGCATTTCGAGCAGCTCTCGGCGGTGTTTTCCGGCGTCGCCGACCTGAAGAAGGCATTCGATGCGGCGCGCGCCCGGCGCGAAACCGGTAAGGGCACGCTATTGTTCGTCGACGAGGTGCATCGTTTCAATCGCGCGCAGCAGGATTCGTTTCTCCCCGTGATGGAAGACGGCACCGTCGTGCTGGTCGGCGCCACCACCGAAAATCCCTCCTTCGAACTCAACGCCGCGCTGCTGTCGCGGGCGCGCGTGCTGGTGTTTCATTCGCTCGATGCCGAGGCGATCGAGAAACTGTATGCGCACGCCGAGAAGATCGAAGGCAAGAGGTTGCCGCTCGATGCGGAAGCCCGCGCCGTGCTGGTGCGGATGGCCGATGGCGACGGCCGCGCCGCGCTGACGCTCGCCGAGGAAGTCTGGCGCGCTGCGCGCCAGGACGAGATTTTCGATGCTGTGCAACTGCAGGAGATCCTGCAGCGCCGCGCCCCGATCTACGACAAGTCGGCCGATGGCCACTACAATCTGATCTCGGCGCTGCATAAATCGGTGCGCGGCTCCGATCCCGACGCGGCGCTCTATTATCTCGCGCGCATGATGGATGCCGGTGAGGATCCGCTGTTCCTGGCGCGCCGCGTGGTCCGCATGGCGGTCGAGGACATCGGGCTGGCGGACCCGCAGGCGCTCGTCATCTGCAACGCCGCCAAGGATGCCTACGACTTCCTCGGCTCTCCCGAGGGCGAACTCGCGATCGCGCAGGCCGTGATTTATCTGGCCACCGCGCCGAAATCGAACGCTGCCTACGCGGCCTTTGGCGCGGCGATGCGCGCGGCAAAAGAGGGCGGCTCGCTGCTGCCGCCAAAACACATTTTGAATTCGCCGACCAAGCTGATGAAGTCGGAAGGTTATGGCTCAGGCTACCAATACGACCACGACGCGCCGGAGGCGTTCTCGGGCCAGGATTATTTCCCGGAAGCGCTGGGCCGCCAGAAATTTTACGATCCGCCCGACCGCGGTTTTGAGCGCGAGATTCGCAAGCGGCTGGAATATTGGGCCAAGCTGCGAAGGGAGCGGGGCTGAGAGCGATTTTGCAAATTTCGTCATGCCTGGGCTCGTCCCGGGCATCCACGTCTTCATGATCGCGCCAGTAAGAAAGGCGTGGATGGCCGGGACGAGGCCCGGCCGTGACGGGAAGGGGAAGCTATTTCCCGGTCTTCACGAATTCCAGAATCTCATCAGTCAGCCGCGTATCGGCGGTGTTGATCGAATACACTTCCGACATGTGGCTGTGCTGCGGCAGCATGAAGGTGCGGGGGCAGCCGGCGGGGCCCTTGCACACCGTCTGCCTCAGGAGATGGAGTTGCTCCTGGAATTTCGGCGGGTCGAGTTCGGCGCCGGCGATCATCAGCGGAATCTTTGTCGCCTGCAGACCCTGCATGGACGATCGCTCGGGATAAACAGAGGGATCGTCGCCGAAATAGGCTTTTTCGGGATCGCCGGCGGCGCCCTCCGTCAGGTCGTAGATGCCCGACACCATGATCGCGCCGGCAAGCCCGCCGCCCTTCACTTTTTGAAACTCGGGATGCGAGACATAGCTTGCGACATGCACCGCCCCCGCCGAATGGCCCATCAGGTAGATGCGAGAAGGCTCGCCGCCGCGCGCGTCGATGTTGTCGGCGACCCACTGTACGACCGCGCCGAGGTCCTCGGCGGCCGCCGGCCAAGGCGATTGCGGGGCAAGCCGGTAGGTGGTGTTGACCCCGACAAAACCGTTCTTGACCGCCCACAGCATGATGTTGTCGTAGAACGGGCTGTCGCCCGTGCGCTTGTTGCCGGCGGTGAAGGCGCCGCCGTGGACGAAGATCAGCACAGGCCGCGGCGCAGACGCCGTCTGCGGCGTGAAGACATCGAGCAGGTTCCGGTCGGCGGGGCCGTATTTGACGTCGCGCTCGACCTTGACGCCGGAGTAGGGCTCCTTCTGCTGCAGCGGCGCGTAAAGCGCGGCGGTATGCGGCACGTCGACGACGGCACCGAGTTCCAGCAGCTTCCAGGCGATGTCGTCCGGCATCGGACCTTCGGCCCATGCCGAGCTTGCCAGCATCGCCGCAAGGACCGCCACAACCGATCTCAATAACGTCATCCCGGCGCTCCCGTGGCTTGTTGATGGTTTGGCCCAGCATCGCCGATCCCGAGCGGAATATGTACTGATTTCGCCGTGACGATGGGTGGCTTTTGGGCTACGCAGGCAGCTTGATTTGGAGCCGCAGACAGACATGAGCCGCCGCGTCAAGAAACCGTTGAAACCCAGGGGCGATCGCCCGAAGGGCGCACGTCCTTACCGGGGCTCGCCGGCCGAACGGCCGCAGGCGCATCGGCCGGGCGGCAGGCTGTCGCGCTCTGCGGCGCGGGGGCCTGCGAAACCGGCGCCGCTCGTTGCCGAGCCCGAGAAGATCGTCGCCGAGTCGCCGCCTTTGCCGACCAAAGTCCAGACCGTCGTGGTGACGGCGGACGAGACCAACATGCGCGTCGATCGTTTCCTCGAGGCGCGCTTTCCCGGCCTGTCGTTCTCCCACATCCAGCGCATCGTCCGCAAAGGCGAGTTGCGCGTCAACGGCAAGCGCGCCGACAGCAAGGATCGGCTGGAGGAGGGGCAGAGCATCCGCATTCCGCCGCTGAAGCTCGATGCGCCGAAGGCGGCGCCCGGCAGCCTGTCCGAAGCCGCGCAAAAAACACTGCAGGCGCTGAAGGACATGATCCTGTTCGAGGACGCCGACGTCATGGTGCTGAACAAGCCGGCAGGGCTCGCCGTGCAGGGCGGTTCCGGCATCACACGCAATATTGACGACATGCTGGAAGTGATGCGCGACGCCAAGGGGCAAAAGCCGCGGCTGGTGCACCGGCTCGACAAGGAGACCGCGGGCTGCCTGCTGGTCGCGAAGACACGCTTCGCCGCCACTGCGCTAACCGGTTCGTTCCGCCACCGCTCGGCGCGCAAAATCTACTGGGCGCTGGTGGCGGGCGTGCCGAAGCCGAAGCAGGGCCGCATCTCGACCTATCTCGCCAAGGAGGAAAACGAGGAAGACACCATCATGCGCATCGCTGCCCATGGCGACGAGGGCGCAAGCCATGCGGTGACCTATTATGCCGTGGTCGAGACTTCGGCAACCAAGCTCGCCTGGGTGTCGCTGAAACCGGTCACCGGGCGCACCCATCAATTGCGCGCGCACATGGCCCATATCGATCACGCAATCGTGGGCGATCCCAAATATTTCAACAAGGAAAACTGGGAACTCCCGGGCGGGTTGCAGAAGCGGCTGCATCTCTTGGCGCGCCGGATCGTGATTCCGCATCCGCGCGGCGGCTTCATCGACGCCACCGCGCCGCTGCCGCCGCATATGCTGCAATCCTGGAACCTGCTCGGGCTCGAGGCCGACCGGTTCGACCCGATCGAGAACGCGCCTGAAGAATAATTTAACTTGCGCTCCAGCGGGGCCATCACGACATACCCTGCATGAAACGATTATCGATCACCCTCTGTGCGCTCATGCTGGTGCTGGCCTTTGCCGGCGCAGCTTCGGCGCAGATCTTTCCCGCTCTCCCCGGCAGCTCGCAGTTCAATCCACCGCCCCCGCCGCCGCCCCCGCCACCGAGCATGGCGGCGCCGGTCGTTCCGCAGATGGATGCGGCCGTGCACCCCAGCTACGCGCCGGCGCCGCGCCCATCCTTCAGCGACCGCATCACCAAGTGCCTCGATGACGCCGCGGCCGCCGGGTACGGCCCGAACAAGCGCGCGAACTACTCGCGCTCCTGCGCCAATCGGTGAACGGCAAAGCCGTTCTGCGGGGACGACGGGGATGGCCTGAGCTGGCCGCTACCCAAAAATCCAGCTTGCTTTGCATGGCCGATCGATGTCCGCTATCTTCCGATAACGGCCAAATTCCGTTCGCATCAGGAAATCGCGGCAGGCGTGTGGCGGCGCGGCGTGACATTGTGCGACTCTTGCATCGAGGCGCTGCGGCGTAGAAGCTGATCCGAACCGACCTCGATCGCGCAGCTTTATGAGTCTCTCCACCCCTTTTGTCCGCCGTCCGGTAGCTACCACGCTGCTGTCGCTCGGACTTGTGGTGGCAGGCGCGATTGCATTTTTCAAGCTGCCGGTCTCGCCGTTGCCCGACGTCGACATTCCGACCATTTCCGTGCAGGCGACCTTGCCTGGCGCCAGTCCGGCGGACGTGGCCACCACGGTCGCAAGCCCGCTCGAGCGCCACCTTGGCCAGATCGCCGATGTAACCGAAATGACGTCGGCGAGCTCGCTCGGTTCCGCCCGCATCAATCTTCAGTTCAATATCGATCGCAACATCAACGGCGCCGCTCGCGACGTGCAGGCGGCCATCAACGCCGCGCGCGCCGATCTGCCGACCAGTCTGCGCAGCAATCCCACCTACCGCAAGTTCAATCCCGCCTCGGCCCCGATCCTGATCTACACGCTCACGTCGGACACGCTGATGCCCGCCGAGCTCTATGACGCCGCCTCGACCGTGCTCGCCCAGAAGCTGTCGCAGGTCGAGGGCGTCGGCGAGGTCTCCGTCAGCGGCGGATCGCTGCCCGCCGTGCGCGTCGAGCTGATCCCTCCGGCGCTCTACAAATACGGCATCGGCCTGGAGGATGTCCGGGCCGCGCTCGCCAGCGCCAACGCCCACAGTCCGAAGGGTGGCATCGACGTCGGCAGCCAGCGCTACCAGATCTATTCCAACGATCAGGCCAGAAAGGCGGAAGACTACAAGTCACTGATCGTTGCCTACCGCAACGGTGCGGCGGTGCGCCTTACCGACGTCGGCGATGTCATCGATTCCGTGGAAAACGTGCGCACGCTGGGCCTTTCCAACGGCAAGCCGGCGGTGATGATGATCGTCTACCGGCAACCCGGCGCCAACATCATCCAGATGGTCGACCGCGTGAAGACGCTGATGCCGCAGTTGCGGGCCTCGGTCTCGCCGGCCATCGACGTCGATCTCGCGGTCGATCGCTCGAAGACGATCCGGGCCTCGCTGCGGGACGTCGAAATCACGCTGCTGATTGCGGTTGCCCTTGTCATCCTCGTGGTGTTCGCGTTCCTGCGCAATGTGCGCGCGATGCTGGTGCCGGTGGTGGCGGTGTCGGTGTCGCTGGTTGCGACATTTGCCGTCATGTACTTGCTGGGATACAGCCTCGACATCTTCTCATTGATGGCGCTGACCGTCGCCACCGGATTCGTGGTGGACGACGCCATCGTCGTGCTGGAAAACATCACCCGCCACATGGATGCGGGCATGTCGCGGCTGGATGCCACGCTGCTTGGTGCGCGCGAGGTGGGCTTTACCGTTCTGTCGATGAGCGTGTCCCTGATCGCAGTCTTCGTGCCGATCCTGCTGATGGGGGGCCTGGTCGGCCGCCTGTTCCGTGAGTTCGCCATGACGATCACGATTGCCATCGTGATCTCGCTCGTGGTCTCGCTGACAACGACGCCGATGATGTGCGCCGTGCTGCTGCGCGGGGATCGCGGCAAGCCGCATGGCCGGATCTATCGGGCCAGCGAACGCGTCTTTGAGCTGATGTTGGGCGGCTACCGGCGGACGCTCGCCATCGCGCTGCGTCACCCGCGTCTGGTGATGTTGATCCTGGTCGCGACGCTTGGCCTGAATTTCCACCTCTACGGGATCGTGCCCAAGGGCTTCGTCCCGCAGCAGGATACCGGGCTATTGATCGGGTCGATCCAGGCCGATCAGCATACCTCGTTTCAATCGATGCGGCAGAAGCTCACGCAATTCATCGGCATCGTCAAAAGCGATCCTGCCGTCGACACGGTCGTCGGTTTCACCGGCGGCAGCGGTCCGGGCCCGGGCTCGACCAACACCGGCACGGTGTTCGCATCGCTGAAACCGATTGGCGAACGCAAATTGGCGGCCGACCAGGTGATCGAACGGCTACGGGATAAACTGGCCGCCGTGGCGGGCGCCACGCTGTTCCTGCAATCGATCGGCGACCTCGGCACCGGAGGCCGTTCGGGCAATGCGGCCTATCAATACACGCTGCAAGGCTCGACGTTCGAAGAGCTGACCGAATGGACGCCAAAGCTCGTCGCGGCGCTGCAATCCGATCCGGCTCTCGCCGATGTCAGCAGCGACCAGCAGAACAAGGCCCTGCAGTCCAATCTGATCATCGATCGCGATGTGGCCTCCCGCCTCGGCATTACGGTCAGCCAGATCGATGGTACGCTCTACGATGCCTTCGGGCAGCGCCAGGTCTCGACGATCTATGTCGCGCGCAACCAGTATCATGTGATCATGGAGGTCGCGCCTCCCTACTGGCAGAATCCGCAGACATTGAAGGAGGTCTGGGTCAGCACCTCCGGCGGACCGGCGAGCGGTTCGCAGACCACCAATGCGGTGGCGGGAACGGTGGCGTCGCCCGCGCAGAAGACCTCGCTCGGTTCGATCGCGGCGAATGCCGTGCGAAACCTCGCGACCAACTCAATCGGCGCCACCGGCAAGGGGGCCTCATCGACCGGAACGGCGGTCAGCATCAGCCCGGAGACGATGATCCCGCTGTCCAGCGTTGCCCGCTACGCAGAGGGCGAAACGCCGCTCGTCGTCAACCATCATGATCTTCTGGTCGCCAGCACGGTCTCGTTCAATCTCCCGCCGGGCGTCTCGTTGAGCACCGCGGTCACCGTCATCGAGACGGCCATGACCCGGATCGGTGTCCCAGCGGACATTCACGGCGAGTTTGCGGGAGCCGCCAAGATCTTCCGGCAATCGCTGGCGAGCGAGCCGTTTCTCATCCTGGCTGCGTTTGCGACCATCTACATCTCGCTCGGCATGCTCTACGAGAGCTACATTCACCCGCTCACGATCCTGTCGACGCTGCCCTCGGCCGGCGTTGGCGCGGTGCTGGCGCTGATGCTGTTTCACACGGAATTCGACATTATCGCGATGATCGGGGTGATCCTCTTGATCGGCATCGTGAAGAAAAACGCCATCATGATGATCGACTTCGCACTCGACGCCGAGCGTCAGCGCGGGTTGTCGTCGCGTGATGCCATCTATGAGGCTTGTCTGATGCGCTTCCGGCCGATCATGATGACCACCATGGCCGCCCTGTTCAGCGCTATCCCGCTGATGATCGGCATGGGTGAGGGCAGCGAGTTTCGCCAGCCGCTGGGCATTGCCATCTTCGGCGGGCTGATCCTGAGCCAGATCCTGACGCTCTACACCACCCCGGTCGTCTATCTCTACCTCGATCGCGCCAGGCACTGGAGCCAACGGCGAAGACAGGTCCGCGCGTAGTGGTCTGTGAGACGACAATATCCGTCGTCATCCCTGCAGAACGGCTTTGCCGTTCTTGCTGGAGGTGCGAGCCTTGCGGTGCACTTGCACCGCTGGGCGAGCCTCGAAGGATGATTGGGACGGTGATCGCCGCCCATCCTTCGAGGCTCGGCGAAGATGGCGAGCACCTCAGGATGACGGGGATAGCCCGGCCTCAGCTTTCGTGATCGATCTCGACTGGCGAGTTTGTTTCGCGAATGCCGCCCACTCCCCATGCGGAGGCGAAAGCGAAGAACAGTAGAAATTGGCCTATCGGTTGCAGGATGCAAACTGCGCGAATAAAGTCTGAGCCAAACATCCCGTGATAGTGCTCGAGAGACACCGACGGGCCGTAAAAGAAGGAGTAGTCCCCCCAAACGGCGAGGCCAAACATGGCAAAGAGTATCCAATATACGGGTGCAGCGAGCCTCTTCCATCCGAAGGCAAAAACATTTGTGACCGACAAGACGACGAGTGCGGTCGTATTAAAGCAGAGCCAAGCGAGCAAAACGAAATAGATCGCAAACGCCTGCGAGAATTCGCGACCGCTAACGGGAGAATGATAGAAGACCTTCAGGCGTTCTAGCGCGGGCGTCAGCCCGTCTAGTCCTTGAAAGGTCGAGTGTATAAGCCGGCTCGCTTCAAGGTTGGTAGAAAGCCAAAAGTACGCTCCTAGCGAAACTGCCAATTGAGCGAGGGAATACCAAAACGCGATTGTTATGAGCTTTACGGTGGCGGCGTTCCGATCGTTTATAACGAGGCCTATTTGCGCCCCTTTAGGAGGATCGGTCAGTCCCGAAAAGACGCTCATCCGTCAACCTCAGCTCATTTTTGGGGTCGGTCTAGGGGGCGAGCGTTGAACCAGCCGGCTTTGCCAATCCAGACGACGATAGCGCGCATAAGGACCGGAAACCGCCCGCGGGCCCCGACCTTGGGTTGATTTTATTATCAATATAGCCCTGCCAGTAAAATCGCCTCTGGTTTTGCAGTATTGAGGTCAATGAACCGTTTCTGCGTTTCGCTCTAGACGACCGATTCCATGAAACCGGTCGTTTCTAGGCTCTCTGACCTCATCCTGAGGAGCAAGCGGTCGCCCTTAGGGGCGACCGCTTGCGTCTCGAAGGATGGCGGCTTGCACGGCCGTCGCCCGCGGCCATCCTTCGAGACGCATCGCTCATGCGATGCTCCTCAGGATGAGGTTCGGGGACGATGCCGATATAATTCGAACCTCGAAATCGTCGAACTAGACGCTTCCGCGCTCCGATTCTTGTACCGCTCGAGAAAAATCCGCAATTACTCACGCCGGCTCCCGATGTCCGAAATCACCCAGGGCGGTTGACGAAAATGAAACTCATCGTCAACGCGCCGCCACAGTGCGTCAGAAAGCCTCAGCAAACCTCAGTTCGCCAGCGGGTCGGGTCGGAACTGGATGTGCACGGCGCGGGGCATCGTGCCCTTGCCGCCTTCTTTGAGCCAGGGCGTGCGGTCGCCGTTGGTGCTCCATAACCCGCGGCCTTTCCAGCCGGCGTTCGGATCGTCGATCCGCCCGTCGAGGCCCTTGGCATAGAAGCTGATCGGATAGGGAATCCGGATCGTGACCATCTTGCCGTCCTTCAGCGCCACAAAACCGTCGCCGAGATTGGCGGTCGACACCGGGACGTTCTCGCCAAGTCCCGATGTGTTGTGCTGGTCGACCCAGGTGTAATAGCTCGACTCGGCGCTGTTCTCGCCGATGCCCTCGAAGCCGGGGCCGGGATACTGATAGAGCGTCCAGCCCTCGGGGCACTGATTGCCGGTCGCGTTCGGCCCGTTGAGCGGGCCTTTGCACTTGCGGCGATCGAAGCTGCCGAGTTGACCGCTCGCCAGCGAGGCCCAGACCACGCCGTTACTGTCGATGTCGCCGCCGCGGATGCCGAACGCCGGTGCCGGAACGTTGTACACTTCCGATAGTTGGGTCGCCGGATCAAATCGCAGGACGGCCGGCGTGCCGCCAAAAATGCCGACGGTGTAC
The DNA here is from genome assembly GCF_035484855.1 of Bradyrhizobium sp. Taxonomy (GTDB): domain Bacteria; phylum Pseudomonadota; class Alphaproteobacteria; order Rhizobiales; family Xanthobacteraceae; genus Bradyrhizobium. The sequence continues at coordinate 28,793 of NZ_DATHOP010000247.1, read as the reverse complement.
CAGATCGTGCCGTCCACCGGCGACGGCATCACCGCGTAGGGTCCCGAACCCGGGATGATCCGCTTGTCCTTGTTCGGATCAAGCGGGGCGGTGGGCTCGACAAAGTCGTCGCGCTTGCCGTTGCCGTTGGTGTCGAGCACGAACGGCGACCAGCCCTGCGACTTCGCGGAATCGCCGGTTTCGTCATACATCTTGGTGTTGATCCAGCCGGCCACCGGGCCGGTGCCGCTGAGCCACAGCGTGTTGTTCGCATCGAAGCCAAACTGCAGGTGATGGGTGGCAAAGCAGGTGTTGATAAAACTGTACTTCATCGTCTTGGGATCGAGCATCGCCACCTGGCGCGTCGACTTTTCCAGCGGGAACACTTTTGCCGACGGATGGTCGGAACCTTGCTTGCAGAACGCCGGGTTATCCAGGCCGCGCACGGTGGCGGAGAGCCAGAGCCGGCCCTTCTCGTCGAACATCGAGTTGTGGTTGTTGGCTCGCGTATCCCAGAGTTTTCGGTCGCCCCAATAGGCGGACGGCTGCAGCGGATTGATGCTGGCGGCATGTCCGGGACCCAATGATTCCGGCATTTCGGGATCGGCGACCGGCATCTTGAAGAATGTCACTTTATTCGTCTTCGGATCCAGGATCGGCATATTGTCGGTCGAATATTCCGGCGAGCCGTAAAGCGGGCCATAGGCGTTGACCGTCGGATGGCGCTTGTCCGACGAAATCAGGTCATGCAGGTATTTGTCCGGCGTCGACCATTCCCATGACGTGATCACGATATTGCGTTCCAGGCCCGAGGGACGAGGCGGCCTGGCCTTGGGGAGTTCGCCGTTGGCGATGCGGTCGGTCCAGTCACCGAGATATTTGAATGGGGCGCCGCCGAAATTCCCGGCAATCTGGTTGGTCATCTGTTCGCCGGACTGCCCCGATTGAAGGCGCCGCATCCAGGCTTCCGCGCCGGTATCGAACTTGCCGAACGCCCCGGGGATCGTGCGGGTGGCTTCCTGGCCGATCTGGTGACAGCCGATGCAGCCGATGTTCTTCATCTGCTTCAGCCAGTCGGTCTGCGTCAGCTTGTCGGGAATGTCGCTCTTGCCGCCGAACTCGCTGGTCGGCGGAATTTTCATCATCGAATACCAGTAGATCGCCGGATAATAATGCGCAGCCGACGCTTCGTTCGGTGCCGGCACCGCGGTCAGATTGAGCAGCTGGCCCGGCTTTGCGATCAGTTTTGGCGAATCCACCAGACCATAGCCGCGCACCCAGACGCTGTAATTCGCGGTCGGCAGGTCCGGCACGAGATAGCGGCCGGAATCGTCGGTGACGACGATGCGCGCGAACTTGGTCGCTAGATCGGTGGTCTCGGCGATCACCCAGACTCCGGCCTCCGGGCCTGCCGCGCCGGCGACGGTGCCGCCGATATCGCTGGCGCCGACCTTCACGGCCGGCTGCGCACTCGCTGCCTGCTGGGCTTGGACTGGAGTGGGGATTGTACCTGCCAGCGCCATCAGGCCGGCACACATCGTCAGCCGCGCAAGCGCTTTTGTCACGAACATAGCTAGCCTCCCGATATGGCACCGGCTCTTTGGCCGGATTGTCGTTGCCGCCACTCTAGCAAAAAGGCCGGCCGCATCCAATGGGTTCGATCGCTCGCATAGCTCTGCCGCGCGAAGTTCGGCGACAAGTGGAGCCTGACGTTTTGGCGGTGCCCGGTCTGCATTCTGGACGCCCGCGGCGCTCGGTGGGACGACTGCGAAAGAAAAGTGCCGGGCAGGGACAATTGATCCCTTCTCGTCCGTTGTTAACCGGGATAACTTGCTCCCAAAGTTACTGACAGAACGTGCCGAAATCCTCATCATTGCAGCGCTGGTGCCGTCGGCGGGCATTCCGGTTTTTTCATCAATTTGTCGAGCGTCAGAGCGCTTCGCGTGAGCACGCTGGGAGGAATTTATGAAATTTCCTCGTCGTAAATTCCTGCATCTGGCGGCAAGCGCCGTCGCGCTTCCGGCCATATCACGTCTCGCGCAGGCGGAGACATACCCGTCAAGGCCGGTACGCATTGTCGTCGGCTATCCGCCGGGCGGCGTGACCGACATCGTCGCACGTCTGATCGGTCCGTGGCTGTCGGAGCGGCTTGGGCAGCAGTTCTTTGTCGAAAACCGGCCTGGCGCCAGCAGCAATATCGCCACCGCGGCCGTGGTGCGGTCGCCGCCGGACGGCTACACGTTCATCCTGCTCTCTTCGGCGAACTCGGCAAACGTGACGCTGTACGACAATCTCAACTTCGATCTCATTCACGACATCGTACCGGTGGCGAGCATCGGTCGCGATGGCTTCGTGATGGTGGTCGATCCGTCATTCCCGACCAAAACCGTCCCCGAGTTCATTGCCTACGCCAAGACGAAACCGGGCAAACTCAACATGGCGACATCAGGTGCAGGGAGCGGATCGGATCTCTATGGTCAATTGTTCAAAGTGATGGCGGCAATCGATCTCGTCGCGGTGCACTATCGTGGCGTGGCAAATGGATTGCAAGACCTCCTGGCTGGGCGGGTCGAGGTCATGTTCCTTCCTGTCGCCACCGCAATCGGTCACATCCAGGCCGGCAGGCTACGGCCGCTGGGAGTAACGACCACCTCACGAAGGGATGTGCTGCCGGACGTTCCCGCCATCGGCGACTTCGTGCCGGGTTACGAGGCGACCAATTGGGAGGGGCTAGGCGCCCCCGTGAATACGTCGCCGGAGATCATCGCGATCGTCAACAGCCAGGTTAATGCCGCCCTTGCCGATACAGCGTTCAAAGCGCGGCTCGCCGATCTGGGCGGCGAGCCGTTCCCGAGTTCGCCCGCCGACTTCGGGAAGTTCATCGCCGAAGATACCGAGAAGTGGGGCAAGGTGATCCGGGCGGCTGGCATCAAGGCGGATTGATTGGGCTGCGTGCCATTCGCCCTAGTTCTTGTACTGCGCCAGGAACATCCGCAGCGAATCGTGCGGGCTTTCGACGTCCGTGATCACCCAACCGTCGGGACCGTTGACCAGAATGAAATTCAGCGTCACCGGCCGGCCGTGGTTGGTGAAGGCGGCCGCGACATAGGTTTTGTCGTATTGCCGGCGCAGGATCGAGATCGCGACCGCGCCGATCTTCCAGTCCGGGCTCTGCACCAGAAAATCGTAAGGCTCGTTCTTCAGCGAAGTCCAGGCCGTCTGCAAGCTCGGATCGAAGAATTGCCGCGCGGTGTCGGGATCGCGCGGCAGCCCATTGGAGAATTCCGACGATCCCCGGCCGTAATAGGCATAGACGTTGCGCACCAGCGATTGCGGCGAGCGGAATCCGGCTAGCGCGCCGGAGACATCAGCGCCGGCAAACAGAACCAGTATCGCCGCGAGGAACCTTCGCATCGCCTTCAGCTTTATTTGCGCCTGTTCTTATCATACTCTGGCGCGCAATTGCCCACCCGCCCCTCAGAAGCCGATCAACGAATGCGTGAACTGTTCGACGAAGTGTCAGGAAAATCCCCGCTCGATCCGGAGGAGGCGGTGCGCCGCAGCATGCGTACGCCGCGGCGAAAACGATTTTATGCCGATGCCGGGATCACCCCGACGGCAGACGGATTTGCCATTACGCTCGACGGCAAACCGATCCGCACGCCCTCCGGCCGCCATCTGGTCGCGCCCACGCGCGAGATCGCCGACGCCATCGCGGCGGAATGGAACGCCCAAGGCGAGTTCGTCGATCCCCTGACCATGCCGCTGACGCGGCTCGCCAACAGCGTCGTCGATGCCGTGGTCGACCGGGTCGAGGCCGTCAGCGACGATATCGCGAAATATTTTCAGTCGGATTTGCTGTTCTATCGCGCCGGCCATCCCGAGGCGCTGGTCAAGCGGGAGGCCGCCCTTTGGGACCCGCCGCTGTTCTGGGCGGCGCAAGCGCTGGGCGCGCATTTCATCCTGGCCGAGGGCATCGTGCATGTCCGCCAGCCGGATTCAGCGGTCGCTGCCGCACGCGCGGCGCTGCCCAGCGATCCCTGGTCGATCGCGGCGCTGCATGTGGTCACGACCATGACCGGCTCGGCGCTGCTCGCGCTGGCGCTGCTGAAGGGTGTCCTCGATCCCGATCAGGTCTGGGCCGCCGCCCATGTCGATGAGGACTGGAACAGCGAGAAATGGGGCGTCGATGAAGAGGTCGCCGCCCGCCGCGCCGCCCGGCTAGTCGATTTCAACGCCGCGGCAAGCGTTGTTGCGGCCCTCAATCCCCGCGCATGATCAAGATCATGCGTCAATTCGATATTTTGAGCGCGATCGGACGCAAAACCGGTTCCCGCTTTTACTGATCGCGCTCTCGGTTAACGAGAGGTTTACGACAGGCGGATAGCGTGGCCGGGCCTCACCACCGGTGAACCGACGCCCGATGCCGATCGTCATCAATCCCAGCATTTCGCAAGTCGCAGCACCCAGCGCGACGGCGGCGGCGCGTGTCGTACTGCAGCTAGGCACGGTGATCAGCGCCAGGGTGCTGCAGGTACTCGGCAACAATACCGTGCAGATTGCGATCGCGGGCCAGGCGATCAACGTGCTTTCGCAGGTTCCGCTGCAGGCCGGCCAGACGCTGCAGCTTGCAGTGTCGCAGAACGGCGACAGTGTCAGGCTTCAGGTGGTGCTCCCGCAGGGCGGCGCGCCGGCGAGCCCGGTCCCGACCGATGCCGCCGGCGCGTCCGGAGTGTCCGATAGCGTGACGCTTGCGCCCGCCGCCGCTGCCAGCGTCGCCGCGCAATCCACGCCGACGGTGGTCGCGCCGCAGATCCAGCTGACCCCGCAGGAGGCGCTGGCCGTGTCGGTCGCCGCGCAAATCGCGGCGACCCAGCAGACTTCGCTGGCGCCCTTGTTCGCCAATCTCGGCGTCGCCGCCGGGCTGCAGGGTTTGCCCCCGCAGCTGCAGCAGGCGATTGCGCTAGTGCTGTCGCAGCGGACCAGCCTCGATCAGAACCTGACGGGCGCAGAAATCCAGCAGGCGTTCCAGAATTCCGGCCTGTTCCTGGAGGCATCGCTGGCGTCCGGATCGGTTTCGTCGTCGGGTGCCGTGCCCGACTTGAAAGCGGCCCTGATCGTGCTGCGGCAGGTGCTGACGACCTCGCTCGATGGCGCGCCGGCGGCGGCAACGCCGACGGTCACCGTGCCTCAAGACGCGACAACGACGCCGGTTGCGAACGCCGTACCGGGCGCGCCGCAAACGGTGGCGGTGCAGACGGATGAGGCCGTGCCCCCGCTCGTTGTGCAGCAGGGGGCGTCGCAAGGAACGGTGTCGGCGGCCATCGTGCTGGAGCAGGGCGCAGCACCTTTCCTCCAAGGTTCGTCGCAGCCGCTGACCATCACGGTGGTGCCGCAAGCGCCGACAACGGCATCGCCCGCGCTGGTGCCGCTGCTCCCCTCGGAGCTTACGACATCGACCGTCCTGCTGCAGGGCGCGGCCACGCCGGTATCGCCGGCGGTGTCGGACTTCAGCACCGCGAGCCAGATCATCTCGCCCGCAACGGTGGCGGACGCGGCCGCGCGCACTGCTGCCTCCAGCGCCGCGCTGAATATGCTGCAGGAAGCGCTGCAGGCAGGGCCAATCGCGGCGGCTAGTCTGTCGAGCTTCGTCATCGAGAACGGCGCGATGCTCTCGCTATTGCCCGTGGTCGCCGGCGCGCGCATCGCCGCGGCCGATCAGGGTGAATTCGCCCGTACCAACGTGCCGCCGCCGCCGATCACGGGCGCGTTGCCGGCGGCGCAGCCGGTGATGGCCGCGACGCTGGTCTCGAATTCGTCGGCCGAGACGGCCATGCATCAACTGATCGTCGATACCGACGGCGCACTCGCCCGCCAGACCCTGCTGCAGGTGGCGTCATTGCCCGGCCAGCCCGACATGACGACGAACCGTCTCGATCAGGTCCTGCCGCGCTGGAATTTCGAAATACCGTTTATGACGCCGCAGGGCACGGCGATGGCGCAGTTCGAGATTTCGCGCGACGGCGGCGGCAACGAGGTCGAAGGCGCAAAACGGGTCTGGCGGGCGCGGTTCTCGCTTGACGTCGAACCCGCGGGCCCGGTTCATGCGCAGGTTACGCTCAACGGCGACAGGACCTCGGTGCGGATTTGGGCGGAGCGGCCGGCGACCGCGGCGCAACTGCGCGCCGGCGCCGCGCAGCTGAGCCAGGCGCTGAGCCGGGCAGAGCTTACGCCCGGCGATATCGTGATTCGTGACGGCGCGCCGGCACAAACCGCCGCGGCCCGCGCCGGACATTTCCTGGACCGCGCGCTATGAGCGGGGAAACCAAAAACCAGCTCGCGGTCGCGCTGCATTACGACCGAACCGGCGCGCCACGGGTCATCGCCAAGGGCAAAGGCTCCATCGGCGCGAAAATCATCGAGGTCGCCAAGGCCCATAATATCCCGGTCGAGGAAAACGAGATATTGGCCGGCGCGCTCTCCAACGTCGAACTCGGCGACGAGATTCCGGCCGAGCTCTACAAGGCGGTGGCGGAAGTCCTGATCTTCGTGCTGCGGCTGTCGGGACGAATTCGGTAGGGCCGAAACGATCGGGATTCGACGCGGCAAGTGCTATCGCTGACCGTCATCCTGAGGTGCGAGCTCTTGCGAGCCTCGAAGGATGACTCGCACGGTGCTCGCGGCCCATCCTTCGAGGCTCGCCTAGCGGTGCGATGCACCGCAAGGCTCGCACCTCCAGGGACAACGGCAAAGCCGTTGCGCAGGATGACGGTGAACGTGCTGGGCGGCTTGTCATCTTTCTGAAGGTCATCGTTTCACCACGATGTCACCTTCATCGTCAGCGCCGATACAGCCACGCCATCGGATGCCTTCATGATCCATCGCCGCCATGCGCTCGGTCTTCTTGCCGCAGCCGGCCTTCTGCCGTCGCGCGGCTTTGCCAATGTCGCGCCCCAGCGCAGCGAGGTCCGCGAGGAGCTGGCGAAGCATTTCACTGACCTCGGCACCGTCGGCACCTTCGTCGGCTACAAGGTCGACGATTATCTCATCATCGCCAGCGACAGGAATCGTTCCGGCGAGCCAAAACTGCCGGCCTCGACCTTCAAGATTCCGAATTCGATCATCGCGCTGGAGACCGGCGTGGTCGCGGACCCCGACAAGGACGTCTTCAAGTGGGACGGCGTGGTCAGGAGCATCGAGGCCTGGAACAAGGACCACACACTGCGCAGCGCGATCGCGGTATCGGCGGTCCCTGTCTATCAGGAAATCGCGCGGCGCATCGGGCAAGAGCGGATGCAGAAATATGTCGACCTGTTCGAATACGGCAATCGCGATATCGGCGGCGGCATCGACCAGTTCTGGCTGACCGGCAATTTGCGCATCGATCCCGTGCAGCAGGTCGACTTCGTCGACCGCCTGCGGCGCGGCGTGCTGCCGGTCTCCAAACGCAGCCAGGATCTGGTGCGCGATATCCTGCCGGTGACGAAAGTGGGCGATTCCATCATCCGCGCCAAGAGCGGATTGTTGGGCGCCGAAGCCGGCAAGCCACAGCTGGGCTGGATGGTGGGCTGGGCCGAGAAGGGCGGCGAACAAACGGTGTTCGCGCTCAACATGGATTGTCTCGAGCCGCGCCACATACCCGCCCGGATGGCGCTGACGCAGGCGTGCCTGACCGATATCGGCGCGATCTAGCGGCGGTCCATCGCCAGCGAGACCTCGGTTACGCTGGTGCCCTCTGGGCGGATTGACACGAATTGCCGGTTGCCCCGCGTCGTCAGCGACAGGCCGGCGGAGAAGTTCTGCCCTCGCGCGAACGCCTCGATGCGGCCGCCGGCGGCGCGACCGGAAATGCTGCCCGACGCGTTCTGGTTGGCCTCGCTCCACGAGCCCGAAATCTCGCCACCCTGATACGCTACCTCGCTCGCCAGATCGAAATTGTAGCTGTCGCTGGCGCATCTCAGATTGAGACGAAGCTGGACGCCGCTGCGGTCGACGTCATAGGCCGCGCGGCAGCGCAGCTGTTGCTGATTGCCGTCGGATGTTTGCAGTACGCCGCCGCCCGACCACGTGCCGGCCAGGGGGATAAAGGGCGTAAAGGCGGCCTCCGTGGCCGCAGTGGGCAGGCACAGCGCGGCCAGCAGCAAGCTAGCCCGCACAAGGTTCGATCCGGAGATCATGATGGGCCTCCATTTTCCAGAGTTATGGCAGCTAACGCAAAAGCCCCGAACCGGTTCATTACGGCCCGCAAGCTCTGGCAAGGACTGCGCCGCTGCCCTAGGGTTCCCGCGTCGCAATCACAAAGGAGGGAACATGACCGTGAGCGCCAGGGAACCGCGTTTTCCGCAACTGACCATGGATCAGCTCAACGAGGCGCAAAGGCCGCTCGGCGAGGAGATCATGAAGATCTCGAGCACCGGCATTGGCGGACCTTACAATCCGATGCTGCGCAGCCCGGTTTTGGCCCAGCGGCTGTTCGACCTGTTTCATTACCTGCGCTGGGAAACCTCGGTCCCCACAAAACTCAACGAATTCGCGATCCTGATTATCGGCCGGCAATGGCGTTCGCAGGTCGAATGGTTCGCGCACGCGCCGATCGCGACCAAGGCGGGATTATCGCCCGCCATCATCGCGGAATTGAAGGCCAACAAGCGCCCCTCGAACATGGCCGAGGACGAGGCGCTGGTCTACGACTTCGTCACCGAACTCACCACCGCGAAGGCGGTGTCTGACGAAACCTTCGCGCGGGCGAAGAAGCTGTTCAGCGATCAACAGATCGTCGATCTCACGGCAGTCGCCGGCAACTACGTCATGGTCGCGATGATCCTGGCGATGGCCGAACAAACCGTGCCGCCCGGCAAGGAGGAGCCGTTCAAGCCGGGGGAGGCGTGAGAGGGGGCGCCGTCATTGCGAGCGTAGCGAAGCAATCCAGCTTTCTTGCGTGGCCATGGATTGCTTCGCTGCGCTCGCAATGACGGGTTTTGCTCTACCCCAGCTTGAACAGCCCCCGCAGAAACTCGCTCACCGCCTTGCGCGCTTCCGCGGCGGTGGCGGGATTGCCGCCGACATGGGGGTTGAGTTCGATGCAGGCGTCCTGGTAGCGGAACGGCTCGTTGGTGTCCGCATTTATCAGCACGCCGGCTTCGCCCTCCCTGATATGACAATGCCGCGCGGTCTGCGCATTGGCTGACACCGAGATCGTCGAGAAGCCGGCGAGGCCGGCATCAAAGCCATGCTGCGAATCGGCGTATTCGGTCAGCATCACGTCGCGCCCGGCGTCCTTGAGGCGCGCCACATAGGCCTTGCAGCTCGCGACCGGGTTGTAATCGTCGGGCGTGCCGTGAAAAATCCGTATCGGACGGGCGGCCACCTCGGTATCGCCGACATAGCTGGTCGAGCAATCCGGGTAGAACGGTATGTAGCCGGCGAACTGCAGGCCGGACTTGTTCCAGAGTTTGTGGAAGCGCTCGAGGCTCGCATAGAGCGCGGCCTGGCCACCGCGCGAAAATCCCATCAACACGATACGGTCGGGATCGACGCGAGGATGTTTCGCCAGGATTTCCAGCGAGCGGTAGATATCGACGATGAAATTGAGGCGGCCGAGCAGCGCCTGGTTCGGGCCGACCACGGTCAGCCCGCGGCCGGAAAAACCGTCGATCACGAAGGTCGAAATCCCCATAGCGTTGAAGGTGTGCACCCAGGGTTCGGTATTGGCGCTGATGCCGCTGGATCCGTGCATCATCACCACCACCGGCAGGCGGCCCGCGCCCTGCGCGAGGCGGAATTCGCCGGCGACCGTGACCGGCTTGCCGTTGGCATCGCCGGTCAGGAATTGCTGGTCGGTGATGGTCAGCGAGGGAATCGCATAGAGTTCGATGCGAGCCGGGGTTTCCTTCGGAATCGACTGCGCGCTGGTCTCGATGCCGGCCAGAAGGATTCCGATGCAGCCGACCCAGGCCGCAGCCACCGCACGCATACCCGCCCGCATCGATTCCCCCTTTTTGTCATTTCGCCGTTGCGCGCGAATAGAACAAGCAGGCGGCAGGCTGTCAATTCGCCGACGTCTTCGCGGCGTTGCCGATGCGGCCGAGATGGGTGAAGCCGAACCCGGCAAAATATTTGAGGCCATAGCCGAGCGCACGGTCGATGCCGATATGCGCCATCCAGATCATCGCGATCGAAAGCGTGAGTGGCGAGGCCAGCGCAAATCCGGCCGTCATCAGCGTCACCGGCGCCATGTAGCTGTGCGCGGCGTTGTAGACGACCGCGCCCGTCCTTGTGTCGGCGAGATAGGCGACAAAGCTCAAATCGGGCGCCAGGAACAGGATCGCGTAGATCCACCACGATCCGCCCCAGACCGCGTAGAGCAGCGTCATGCCAGCGAATAGCGTGAGGCCTTCCAGCCGGAGCGTGGTTCGCACGCCGCCGGTGACGGCACCTCGGGGATCGGTCATCGCAATGTCGGCCATGGGCGTGTTCTCCAATGTTGCCTCCGGATATATCGTGCTGCAGCCGCAGGGCGCCAGATGCCGGGAAGGGCGTTTCCCGCCGGCAATATGCCGTGTTAGAACCGGTTCAAATCTCACGGGAAACGACGGGCGGGAGCCAATGAAAGACATCCTGGACACCCTCGAAGAGCGCCGCGCCGGGGCAAAACTCGGCGGCGGCGAAAAGCGCATCGAGGCGCAGCACGCCCGCGGCAAGCTGACTGCGCGCGAGCGCATCGAGCTTCTGCTCGACAAGGGAAGTTTCGAGGAGTTCGACATGTTCGTCGAACACCGCTCGGTCGAATTCGGCATGGAAAAGACCAAAGTGCCGGGCGATGGCGTCGTCACCGGCTGGGGCACCGTCAACGGCCGCAAGACTTTTGTCTTTGCCAAGGATTTTACCGTGTTCGGCGGTTCGCTGTCGGAGACGCACGCGCAGAAAATCGTCAAAATCCAGGACATGGCGATGAAGGCGAGGGCGCCGATCATCGGGCTCTACGACGCCGGCGGCGCGCGCATCCAGGAAGGCGTCGCCGCACTGGCCGGCTATTCCTATGTGTTCCGCCGCAACGTCATTGCGTCAGGCGTGATCCCGCAGATCTCGGTCATCATGGGCCCGTGCGCCGGCGGCGACGTCTATTCGCCGGCCATGACCGATTTCATCTTCATGGTGAAGAACACGAGCTACATGTTCGTCACCGGGCCCGACGTGGTGAAGACCGTGACCAACGAGGTGGTGACGGCGGAAGAACTTGGCGGCGCTTCGGTGCATGCGACGCGCTCCTCGATTGCGGACGGCGCCTTCGAGAACGATGTCGAGACGCTGTTGCAGATGCGCCGGCTGATCGATTTCCTGCCCTCCAGCAACACCTCGGGCGTGCCGGAATGGCCGAGCTTCGACGACACCGAGCGCGTCGACATGTCGCTCGACACGCTGATCCCCGACCATCCGAACAAGCCCTACGACATGAAGGAACTGATCCTGAAGGTCGTCGACGAGGGCGATTTTTTCGAAATCTCCGAGGCCTTTGCGAAAAACGTCGTCACCGGTTTCGGCCGCATCGCCGGCCGTACGGTCGGCTTTGTCGCCAACCAGCCGATGGTGCTGGCGGGCGTGCTCGACAGCGACGCCTCGCGCAAGGCCGCGCGCTTTGTCCGCTTCTGCGATGCCTTCAACATCCCGATCGTCACCTTTGTGGATGTCCCGGGCTTCCTGCCGGGCACCGCGCAGGAATACGGCGGCCTGATAAAACACGGCGCGAAACTGCTGTTCGCCTATTCGCAATGCACGGTGCCGCTGGTGACCGTGATCACCCGAAAAGCCTATGGCGGCGCGTTCGACGTGATGGCGTCAAAGGAAATCGGCGCCGACATGAACTACGCCTGGCCGACCGCCCAGATCGCCGTGATGGGCGCCAAGGGCGCGGTCGAGATCATCTTCCGCAGCGACATCGGCGACACCGAAGCGATCGCCGCGCGGACGAAGGAATACGAAGACCGCTTTCTATCGCCCTTCATCGCCGCCGAGCGCGGCTATATCGACGACGTCATCATGCCGCATTCGACAAGGCGAAGGATCGCGCGGGCGCTGGCGATGCTGCGGGACAAGCATGTCGAGATGCCGATGAAGAAGCACGATAATTTGCCGCTGTGAGGTGCTGGTGAGCGACGACCATCTTTATACCGTTGAACAGGAGATAGCGGACGTTCAGGTAGACCGCCCACATGTGATTATTTTAGGTGCTGGTGCAAGCTTGGCCTCGTTCCCCAAAGGTGACAAGAACGGCCAACAGCTGCCAGTTATGACCAATTTGGTGGAGGTTCTGGGGCTTGAGGCCCTTCTAAAGGAATGTGGGATCAAGCATTCCAGGGGCGACAACTTCGAGTTGATCTATTCCAATCTTTTACGAAGCAATCCTCTCGGGGCAGCAAAGATCGAGGACGCAATTGACAGGTATTTTTCCGAGTTGGAATTACCTGATTATCCAACGATCTATGATCATCTAGTTCTTTCTTTGCGGGAGAAAGATTTCATCGCAACATTCAATTGGGATCCATTCTTATATCAAGCCTGCAGTCGCAATCATCGAACCGCGGCACCGCCGCGCGTTGCGTATCTTCACGGAAGTGTTGCCGTTGGCTATTGCGGCACGGATAAGCGAAAGGGAAAAAGGGGGGGTAGGTGTTCAGTTTGCGGACAAGCGTTCAAGCCCACCAAGTTGCTCTACCCTGTCGCGCATAAGGATTACCATTGCGATACCTTCATTCAGGCTGAATGGAGGGGGTTGGAATTGCACCTAAAGCAGGCGTTTGCTCTAACAATTTTTGGATACGGAGCACCTAAGTCAGATGTCGAAGCTGTCGCGCTAATGAAGAATGCATGGGGTGATGTGGCTGGCCGCGATATGGAGCAGACCGAAATAGTAGATGTGAAGGCCGAAGATGAACTTTCCGCCAATTGGAAGCCGTTCATTCACAGTCACCACTATGAGGTCCACGATAACTTCCACGCTTCTTGGGTTGCCAATCATCCGAGACGATCATGCGAGGCAGGATGGCAACAGTTCTTTGAAGCGAAATTTATTGATGTAAATCCTATCCCGGCTAAGGCAGGCTTCCCTGAACTTTACCGATGGCTGAATCCATTGCTGGAAGCAGAAAAGGCCACCGGCTCGTAGATCAATTGTCCAGTGTCGAGGAACTGTATGACCACGCTGTTCGCCTTCCTCCACCACCTCTGCGCCTTTACGCTGGTGGCTGCCGTCGCGATCGAGTTCGTGCTGATCCGCGGCGAGCTGACGCTGTCGGCCGCGCGCCGGCTGCAGGTCACTGATCTTGTGCTCGGCGTCGCCGCCGGCGCGCTGTTCGCGATCGGGCTGTTGCGCGTGTTCTTTTTCGAGAAGGGCGCGGATTATTATTTCCACAGCCATGCCTTCCTGACGAAATTCTCGCTGTTCATCGTGATCGGGTTGCTGTCGATAATCCCGACCATGGAGTTCCTGTCGTGGCGCGGGGCGGTCAAAGCCGGGCAGGTGCCGGTGGTCGAGGCGCAGAAGCTGCGGCGCGTCACGATGGTGATCCACAGTGAGCTTCTGGCGATCGTCATCATCCTGCTGTGCGCGGCAATCATGGCGCGGGGCGGCTGGGTTTAGATTTCCTTCGTCATTCCGGGGCGCGCGGTAGCGCGAACCCGGAATCTCGAGCGTATAATCTCTGGATTCCGGGTTCATCGCTGCGCGATGCCCCGGAATGACGAAACCAAGAAGCAGGAGGAAACACCCCATGCCATCAGCCTATTTCGTGGTCCGCGCCACCGTCACCGATCCCGCCAAGCGCCGGGCGTTCGACGAATGGTATAGCCGGGAGCACATGCCGGATGCCGCAAAGGTGTTCGGCGCTGTCAAGGCGTGGCGGTTCTGGAGCGTCAGCGATCCTTCGCTGCATCAGGCGACGTATGAGTTCGCCGATCAGGCTGCGCTCGATCGCGCCATGGGCGGTGACGAGCTGAAGCGGCTGGTTGCCGATTTTGACCGTGCCTGGCCCGGCGTGACGCGCACGCGCGATCTGCTCGTGCTGGCGGAGGAATATGCCGCGGCGTGAGGGCGACCGCCCACCGGATGGATTTACGTGTAGGGTGGGTTAGCGCAGCGTAACCCACCACCTTTGGGCGCGGGCGTAGCGGTGGGTTACGGCTTCGCCTAACCCACCGTACCAAAAGCAATTGCGGAGGAAACCCATGCCAGCAGCCTTTTTCGTCGTTCGCGCCATTGTCGCCGATCCGGCGAAACGCGAAGCATTCGACGAGTGGTATCACCGGGAGCATCTGCCCGATGTCATCAAGGCGCTGGGCGCCGTGAGGGGCTGGCGGCTCTGGAGCGCCAGCGATCCCTCGCTGCACCAGGCGATGTATCAGGTCGCCGATCAGGCGAGGCTCGAACGTGACCTGGGCGGCGAGGTGATCAGGAAACTGGTTGGCGAATTCGACCGTGCCTTTCCCGAGGTGACGCGGACCCGGGAAATTCTGGCGCTGGCGGAGGAGCAGGGGCCGGTGTGAACCATGGTCGTCATACGCGGGCTTGACCCGCGTATCCATCTCTCTTTGAAAGAGTCTTGCGAAGAGGATGGATGGCCGGGTCATCCCCGATCAGGTCGAGGACAGGCACCCGGCCATGACGAGCCGGGTGCGTTCGCAGGGACGACGATGGAGGATGGCCCACCTGAACGCGGAATTCAGCGGCCATTCATCTCGGCGCATTCAAACTCTGTCGGCGTCACTTGCCACGGACGAACAGGGAGATGTCATGGAACGCCGCGATTTTCTGAAGCTCGCCATTGGAATTGCCGCCGGCTCCGCCGCGCTGGCGACAAGCGTCAAGGCCGCGCCGTTGGCGCCGCAATCAATTGCCGGAGATCAACTGCCGGCCGCACCCGAACAGCCGGAACTGCGTCCCGCGGTGACCAGCGCGGACGAAGTGAGCCGCCTGCAGCCCGAACAAGTACGCTGGGGCCATCACTGGCACCACCATTGGCATCGCCGCTGGCACCGGCGACACTGGGGCTGGCACCACCGGCACTGGCACCGCCGCTGGCATCGCCATCACTGGTAAACGGGCGGCATGCTGCGGGGCCGCCATAATGTTTGCGTAACTGCAAAACCGCCGCGTCGCGGCAAATTGAGAGGAAAGGAATCAGTCCATGAAAATGCTTATTGCATCAGCGCTTGCCATTTGTCTCGGCCTTGCGGCGATTTCCGCGTCGAAGGCGATGCCGCTGGCCCCGCTCGATCAGGCCGCATCATCAGATGTCATCCGCGTCGCCGGCGGCTGCGGTCCCGGCTGGCACCGCGGTCCCTATGGCGGCTGCCGCCCGATGTATAATTGCCCGCCCGGCTGGCATTCCGGGCCGTTCGGCCGGCGCTGCTTCCGTAATTGGTGAGGAAATTGCGAGAGGGCGGAAATTTCCGCCCTCTCTTTTTTGTCGACAAAACAAAAACCCCGCCACCAGGCGGGGTTTTGCCGTGAGCCGTGATGACGATGATTCAGATCGGACGGCAGCGTCCGTAGCGCCAACTGAAACCGACTGGACAAACGCGGCCGGCGGGAACCACGACCACTGCGGGCCGCTCGACCACGACGACGTCGCCGTTGGGACGGCAGCCGCCATAGGGACCGCGATGGAAGCCGGGGCCGCAGCCGCCTGCCGCACTCGCAGCGCCAAAGCCGGCGATTGTGGTGGCCACTAGTGCGGCCGCGAAAAGATACCTCATGGTTTCTCCCTCCAGTTGGCCGCGACGCGGCGCCGAAAAATGCTTATGCGATGCGACATGCCGGATGGTCAACCGTCGAACCGGGCGGGAACCTAGTGGCGACGATCTGAACGCGGTGTGAATGGCGGTTCTTGAAACGCCAAGCTAGTGAGAGGCGAGGAACGCCAGCATCAGCGCGTCGAATTTCTGGCGCGCTTCCAGGAACGCCAGGTGCCCGGTATTTTCGATCACCTCGGCGCGGGCGTCGGGCATCGTCGCCGCGAGCGCTTTTGCAAGCTCGGCGTTCTGGCCCATTTTTGGCCGTAGCGCCTCCGGCGCGTTCGGACGGCCCGGCGCATTGTGATCGTCCGCGCCCATGATGAACAGCGTCGGTTGCGTCAGCAGCGGAATTTCGTGCGCCACCGGCTCGCGATAAATCATCTGCGCCGAACTGACGAAGGCGCGCAGCCAGCGCGGATATTCCGCGCTGCCCTTGATGTTGAAGCGGGCGTCGATGAACGGCGTCACCTGCTCCGGCGGCAGTTTCAGCGAATAGTTCGTCTCGAGCTGCTTGCGATAACCCTCGGCGGTGAGCTTGTCCTCGTTCTCCATGATCTTCTCGGTCGGCGTCGGCGGCACGTAGAGCCGGTAATCCTCGAGCCCGATCGGCGCGGTCAGCAACAGATGCGCGACCCGGTCCAGGTAGGCGCGTGCGATCCGCACCGCGAGCATGCCGCCCAGCGAATGCGCGACAATGTCGGCCTTCGCAATTCCCAGATGATCGAGCAGCGCGATGGTGTTGCGCGCCAACGTGTCGAAATGCAGTTCGCCCCAGGGCTTCGAGGATTTGCCAAAACCGATCTGGTCCGGCACCACCACCCGGTAGCCGGCGTCCGTCAGCGTCTTGATGACGGGTGCCCAGTAGCTCGACGGAAAATTGCGGCCATGCAGCAGCACCACAACGCGGCCGTTGGGCTGTGCCGGCGCGACGTCCATGTAAGCCATCCGCAGTTGCTCGCCGTCATTGACAAGCGGCAGCAGGTTGACGGGGTAGGGATAGGCAAAACCTTCGAGGTCGATGCCGTAGGGTTCGCGCGGTGTATTGTCGGCGGCGTTGATTGACCTGCACGGCAATGCGAGAATGACGGCGAATGCCACAACGTAAAGGCGGTTCATAGAGCAGCTCCGTCATGGCCGGGCGTAGCCGTCCGAAGGACGGCGTCGCTTCCGCTCGCCTAAACCCGGCCATCCACGTCTTTGCCCCGTCGATATACCTAAAGACGTGGATGCCCGGCACAAGGCCGGGCATGACGGAATTGAATGAGTGGGGCGATTACTCGCCGTTGCCGAACAGCGCCGCAAAACGCTTCTCGCCGGTGCGGCTGAAATTGACGACGCGGCTGCCCGGCGCCGAATCGCGCACGGCCCATTTCAGCTCGGTGAAGCGGTTCATGACGGCGGCCCCGAGCGTGCCCGCCAGATGATGGCGCCGCTCGCTCCAGTCGAGGCAGGCCTTGCACACCGGGCGGCGCGGATGGGCGAGCATGCCGGCATCGATCTGCAGGGTTTTGGCCATGAAGCGCTGGCCCTCGGCGGTGAGCTCGATCGCCTGCTTGTTCTGGCGAACCAGCTTCTGCCGCTTCATGCTGTCGAGCATCTGCACGCCGAGATCGCCGGCCAGATGATCGTAGCAGACCCGCGCCCGCCGCAGCGCCGGATCCTTCGGCCCGGTGCGCACGCGCATGTGGCCGGCGCGCGCGGCAAGGCTCTCGAGCCCTTCGAGCACGCCGGCGACGTCGGGTCCGGTGATGCGATAATAGCGGTGGCGCCCCTGCTTCTCCTGCTCGATCAGGCCGCCGGCCTCGAGCTTGGAAAGATGCGAGCTCGCGGTCTGCGGCGTGATGCCGGCTTGGTGCGCCAGCTCGGTTGCGGTCAGCGCGTGGCCGGTCATCAGCGCGGTC
Organism: Bradyrhizobium sp.; assembly: GCF_035484855.1. Classification (GTDB taxonomy): domain Bacteria; phylum Pseudomonadota; class Alphaproteobacteria; order Rhizobiales; family Xanthobacteraceae; genus Bradyrhizobium. The sequence continues at coordinate 11,124 of NZ_DATHOP010000247.1, read as the reverse complement.
AGCATGTTGGCGCGCGCGGGATCGCCGACCAGCGAAGCGACCATCGCGATATCGGGACCTGCTTTCATAGTTCGATGTTAACCGAAGCATTGGTGTGAGGCAAGCGATTATTGTCGGGATTGGAAATTGGTTCCGTCATTGCGAGCGAAGCGAAGCAATCAGTGACTGTCATTCCGGGGCGATGCGAAGCATCGAACCCGGAATCTCGAGATTCCGGGTCTGGTCCCTCGGACCATCCCGGAATGACGGAAGATAGATTGCTTCGCTGCGCTCGCAATGACGGTGTGCCAGTATTGGAGGCTCCCGTGGCCGTCACCGTTTTCATCCGCTACCAGATCGATCCGTTCAAGCGCGCGATGTTCGAGCAATACGCGCAGCGCTGGGTCAGCATCATCCCGAAATGCGGAGGCGATCTTGGGGGTTACTGGATGCCGCATGAAGGCACCAACAACATCGCCTTCGCGCTGATTTCATTCGAGAGCCTCGCAGCTTACGAAAGCTATCGCGCGCGGCTTCGTAACGACGCGGAAGGCTTGGCCAATTTCAACTTCGCCGAGGAGAACAAATTCATCCTCGCGGAGGAACGTACCTTCCTGCGCAAGGTGGTCGCGTAAACTGCGCGGCTGGCGCTTGCCGCCCGGCCTCGCTATGTTTCGCGCCGAAGAAGAAACTTGAGGGAGAAAGATCATGCCGGTCACCACCAAAGACAAGCGCGCCACTTTCCGCAAGCTGCACGAAAGCGGCTGCTTCGTGATACCCAATCCTTACGATGTCGGCAGCGCCAAGGCGCTGCAGCATATGGGCTTCAAGGCGCTCGCCTCGACGAGCGCCGGTTTTGCATGGACGATCGGCAAGGCCGACAACCGCGTCACACTGGAAGACGTGCTGACGCATCTTACCGCGCTGTGCGCGGCGGTCGATCTGCCGGTCAATGCCGATTTCGAGGGCGGCTTCGCGCACGAGCCCGAGAAAGTCGCGGCCAATGTCGCGCGCGCGGTCAAGACCGGCGTGGCCGGGCTGTCGATCGAGGATTCCACCGGAGACGCGGCAAGACCGCTCTACGAGCGCAGCGAGGCGATCGCGCGCATCAAGGCGGCGCGCGGTGCGATCGATGCCGACAACAGCGGCGTGTTGCTGACGGGACGCTGCGAAGGGTTTCTGGTTGGACGGGCCGATCTCGACCTCGTGATCGATCGCCTCAAGGCCTACTCGGACGCCGGCGCCGATTGCCTGTATGCGCCGGGTATCCGCACCCCGGAACAGATCGCAGCCGTCGTGAGGGCGGTGCATCCCAAGCCGGTCAATCTCTTGCAGGGATGGCCGGGCGTGTCGGTCGCGGAGGCTACCGAACTGGGCGTCCGCCGCATCAGCATCGGCGGCTCGCTGGCGCGCGCCGCCTGGGGCGGCTTCATGCGCGCGGCGCGCGAGATCGCGGAGAAGGGGACGTTCAACGAGTTCGGCCACGCGCAGCCCGGCGGCGAGCTGAACAAGATGTTCAGCTAACGGGCAGAGTTAAGCGAACGCAGTGTAGCGATGGCTCGTCCACTGCGTTCGCGTTTCGGATGCCGCAGGCCCTGAACGTTACTTGCTCTCGCCGCTATCCAGCGGCGGGTTGCCGGTGCGGTTCATGTTCGGCGTCTGCGGCTGCGCCGGAGCGGCGCCCGTGGTCTGACCCGGCGCCATGTTGTTGGCCCGCGGGGTCACGTCACGCATGCCCGGAGGTGCCGCGGGCGGCGACGAGGGGGTGTTCTGCGCCGTCGACGACGTGCCAGCCTGGTTGACGGTCGAATGGTTCAGTCCATAGAACACCGCGCCGAGTATGACGGCGATGGCGACGGCGAATGCCGCAATCCGGCCACTGCTCGCCGGACCTTCGGCGAGTTCGGGATCCATCTGCAGTTCATTGTCGAGGCGCGCCGCGTTGCGAAGTTCCTCTTCGGCCCGTCTGGTGCGATAGGCGCTGTCCGCGGGGCGATAGGGATCGTCGGCTGGGCTGGAACGATACGGGTCGTTCGGAATACGTTCGTTGGCCATGGCTGGGTTCCTCCATTAGACGAATGGAGGACAACTCGCTGGCGACGAGGCGGGTTCCCTGATTCGCGGCGGTGTTTGTTGCAATATTGAGGGAACTTCGCATGGATCATGACAAGTAGTTGTTTGTCATTCCGGGATGGTCCGAAGGACCAGACCGGAATCTCGAGATTCCGGGTTCGATGCTTCGCATCGCCCCGGAATGACGATTACTTTTACTTGCGCGCCCGCTTGACCTGCGTCGGCGTCACCAGGGGCGCCGCGTTGCCCCAGGAATTGCGGATGTAGTTTGCGACGTCGGCAACCTCAGAATCGGATAATTGCTTGGCATAAGCCGGCATCGAGCCCGGGTTGGGCGCGCGCCGCGTGGTCACGGTCTGGGCTCCGTCGAGAATGATGCGCAATGTGCTCAGGGGATCGCCGGATTGCAACAGCGCGTTGCCGGGTAACGGCGGATAGATCCGCGGCGCACTGCTTCCGTCCGCCTCATGGCAGGAGACGCAGTTATGGTCGTAAACCGCCTTGCCCGCGGCCATGTCCGCATCCGGCGGCGGCGTCACGACCGGCTCGGAGGCGCCCGCCGGAAGATCCTTCAGGTACACCGCGATGGCGCGGACGTCGGCGTCGCTCATCTGCGAAGTCGAATTGACCACGACGTCGGCCATCGGCCCGTCGGCATGGCTCTTGCCGTTGCGGCCGCTGGAGAGATATTCGACGAGATCGTCCTCGCTCCACGATTTCAGGCCGCTGCGCGCGGCATTGTCGAGCCGTGGCGCATACCAGCCGTCGACCTCGCTGCCGCCGAAGCTGCGGCCGCGCCGGTCGGCGCCGAACAGGTTTTTGGGCGTGTGGCAGGCGCCGCAATGCGCAGCGCCCGTGACGAGATAGCCGCCGCGATTCCATTCCGTGCTTTTCTGCTGGTTGGGCTCGAAAATGCCGGGCCGGAAGAACAGGGCGTTCCAGACCCGCATCACCACGCGGTAGTTCAGCGGCCAGCGCAGCTCGGGCGGTGGCTCGCTGTTGCGAACCGGCGCCAGCGTCGCGAGGTAGACGCGGATCGCCTCGATGTCCTGCCGCGTCAGCTTGGTGAAATACGGATAGGGGAATGCCGGGTAATAGCGCGAACCGTCGGGCGCCACGCCGCTACGCAACGCGCGGTGGAAATCCTCCTCGCTCCATGCGCCGAGGCCAGTGTCGCGGTCCGGCGTCAGGTTCGGCGAATAAATCCCGCCGAACGGGGTGTTGATGCGTTTTCCCCCGGCGAACGGCTTGGCCGGATCGGCGGTATGGCAGCTCGCGCAATCGCCTGCGATCACCAGCGCCTTGCCATGGGCAATGTCCTCCTCCGAGGCCTCGGTCTCCGCCCCGGCCGCGTTAAATGCAGTGCACAAAAGCACCGTCGCGAGAATCAGCCGCATCGTCCAATGTCGTCCCACTACCGGTTCAACTCCGTCTGCTGCCAGTATAGCGCGAAAACCCGCCCGCCAAGTCGGCAGGTCGTTTCAAACCGGGGCCGTGGCACGACACAATACGAAAAGCGGGCTGGTTTGTTTCGCCATGAAATTGCGAACCTGCCTGCGCGGAACTGACTTGCCGAGATTTGGGGTGCGCGGCTTGCAAAAATCGACATAGAGTGGCGAAGTTCGGATCGGCACCAAAGCTCTGGCCTTGTTCTAACGGATTGAGTGGCTAGGTAAAACAGTCGCCCGCCGGCCGGTTGCGGGCGCAAAGAGGATGGAATGGGATTAAACCAGGGTCCGATCAGTCTCGACCAGAAATACACGCAAGGGTCAGGCCACGTCTTCCTGACGGGCATTCAGGCGCTGGTCCGCCTGCCGATGGCGCAAATCAGACGCGACCGGGCGAGCGGGCTGAACACCGCGGGGTTCGTCACGGGATACCGGGGATCGCCGCTCGGCGGCTACGACCAGCAATTGTTCGCCGCGCGAAAACATCTCGAGCAGTACAACATCAAGTTTCAGCCCGGTGTGAATGAAGACCTCGCGGCCACCGCGATCTGGGGCTCGCAGCAACTCAATCTCTCGAAGGGCGCGCGCCATGACGGCGTGGTGGGCATCTGGTACGGCAAGGGTCCCGGCGTCGACCGCTGCGGCGACGTGTTCCGCCACGGCAACGCCGCGGGCTCGGCGAAAAACGGCGGCGTGCTGTGCCTGGCCGGCGACGACCACGGCGCCAAATCCTCTACCGTCCCGCATCAGTCGGACCATGCCTTCATCTCGGCGCTGATGCCCTATCTCTATCCCTCCAGCATCCACGAGATGATCGAGATGGGCCTGTTGGGAATAGCGATGTCGCGCTATTCCGGCTGCTGGGTCGGCATGAAGGTAATCACCGAGACCGTGGAGACTACGGCCGAGATCGATCTTTCCGATGAGATGAAGCCCTTCATCATCCCGGCTGATTTCGAGATGCCGCCCGGCGGGCTCAATCTGCGCTGGCCCGACGACCGCTTCGACCAGGACCGGCGGCTGCAGGACTACAAGGGATTTGCCGCAATCGCCTTTGCCCGCGCCAACAAGGTCAACCGCATCACCATGGATTCGCCGAATGCGCGCTTCGGCATCATGGCTTCCGGCAAGAGCTATGAGGATATCCGGCAGGCGCTGCGCGAACTCGGCGTCACGCCCGAAGTCGCCGCCAAGATCGGCTTGCGGCTCTACAAGATCGGCATGCCCTGGCCGCTGGAGCCGCAGGGCGTGCGCGAATTCGCCGTCGGGCTCGAGGAAATCCTCATCATCGAGGAGCGCCGCGAGATCGTCGAAAACCAGGTCAAGCAGGAACTGTTCAACTGGCGCGACGACGTCCGTCCGCGCATCGTCGGCAAGATGGACGAGCACGACAAACGCTTCCTGCCGTTCGCGGAAGAGCTGAGCGTCGCTTCGCTCGCAAGCTCGCTCACCGAGCGCCTGCTTCGACTTAATCTCAATCCCGAAATCGCGGCCATGCTGCGCGCGAAAGCCGACTGGTTCAACGGCCGTCTGGCGATGCAAATGCTGCCCGTGGCGCCGGTTACCCGTACGCCGTATTTCTGCTCGGGCTGTCCGCACAACACCTCGACCAAGGTGCCGGAAGGAAGCCGCGCCTTTGCCGGCATCGGCTGCCACTTCATGGCGCTGTGGATGGACCGCAATACCGAGACCTTCACCCATATGGGCGGCGAGGGCGTGCCCTGGGTCGGTGTCGCGCCCTTCACCAATGAAGAGCACGTGTTCGCCAATCTCGGCGACGGCACCTACTTCCATTCCGGCAGCCTCGCGATCCGCCAGGCGATTGCCTCCAAGGCCAACATCACCTACAAGATCCTCTATAACGACGCGACCGCGATGACCGGCGGCCAGCACGTAGATGGCGATTTGTCGCCGCAGCAGATCACCTTCCAGCTGCACTCCGAGGGCATCCGCGATATCTATCTGGTGTCGGAAAATCCTGCCGCCTATCCGGCTTCCGAGATCGCGCCGGGCACCAGGACCGCGCATCGTGACCAGCTCGATGAGGTGCAGAAGACGCTACGCCAGGTGAAGGGTGCATCCGCCATCGTGTTCGTGCAGACCTGTGCCGCCGAAAAGCGCCGCCGCCGCAAGCGCGGCACGCTGGAGGATCCGGCGCGGCGCGTGTTGATCAATCCCGCCGTCTGCGAGGGCTGTGGCGACTGCTCGGTGCAGTCGAACTGCATCTCGGTCGAGCCGCTGGAGACCGAGATGGGGCGCAAGCGCACCATCAACCAGTCGACCTGCAACAAGGATTATTCCTGCGTCAAGGGTTTCTGCCCGTCCTTCGTCACCGTCGACGGCGGCAAATTGCGCAAGCGCGCGCCGGCCGGCGTCGGCGATATCGGCGAACTGCCGGAGCCCGCGTCAAAACCCTCGCTGGAGCGGCCCTATAACGTCGCCGTCGGCGGCGTCGGCGGCACCGGCGTGCTGACCATCGGCGCGTTGCTCGGTATGGCCGCCCATATCGAGGGCAAGGCCAGCATGATCCTCGACATGTCCGGGTTGGCGCAAAAGGGCGGCGCGGTGCTGAGCCATGTGCGGCTGTCGGAGCATACCGCCGACGTCACCTGTTCGCGCATCGTCACCGGCACCGCCGATCTCGTGATCGCGGCCGACGAAGTGGTGGCGGTCGCCAAGGACACCATCACGCTCTGCGAATCCAGCCGCACCGTTGGCGTCATCAACACCCATCTGATTCCGATCGCGGATTTCATCATGAACCGCGATTTCAATTTCCAGAGCCGCAAGGTCAACGGCGTGCTGGAGACCGCGCTGCGCAGGGATTCCTCGTTCTTCGACTTTACAAAGCCCGCCGAAACCCTGCTTGGGGATTCCATCGCCACCAACATGATGATGATGGGCTTTGCCTATCAGAAGGGGCTGTTGCCGCTGTCGGCCGCCGCCATCGAGCAGGCGATCGAGGTCAACGGCGTCGCGATCAAGATGAACACGCAGGCGTTCCGGCTCGGGCGCCTTGCCGCCGCCGATCCCGCGCGGATCGTGGCGATGATGAAGGGCCAGGACGCTGGCGCAGCATCGAAGACGCTGGACGAGATGTCGCTCGACGAGATCATCGCCCACCGCAGCGCGTTGTTGACGGACTACCAGAACGAAAAGCTTGCCGCGCGCTATCAGAACCTCGTGAAGCAGGTGCGCGACGCGTCCCTCAATGGCGGCTTTGGCGAGGCGTTACCGCGCGCGGTCGCCATCAACTACGCAAAACTGCTCGCCTACAAGGACGAATACGAGGTGGCGCGGCTCTATACCGACGGCCGCTTTGAAAAGCAGCTCCGCGACCAGTTCGACGGCGACTTCAAGTTCAGTTTCAACCTCGCCCCGCCGATCCTGGGCGGGGCTAAGGACGCGCTGGGACGGCCGAAGAAGCGCGCCTTCGGGGCCTGGATGATGCCGGTATTGCGACTGCTGGCAAAAATGCGCGGCCTGCGCGGCACGGCCTTCGATATCTTCGCCCGGAGCCCCGACCGCCGGCTGGAGCGCGAGTTGATCGCGGGCTACGAGAAGGATACAGCCCACGTGCTGTCCGTGCTGTCGCCGCTGACGCTCGATACCGCGATCGAACTTCTCTCGCTGCCCGATCGCATCCGCGGCTACGGCCCGGTGAAGGAAAAGGCGGCAAGGGACGTCAAAGCCCGCTACGCGCAGCTCGCCGCCGATCTCAGCAACCCGCCGCCCGCGCCAAGGCAAATCGCGGCGGAGTAGAATCTCTCGGACGTCATCCCCGCGTAACGGCTTCGCCGTTATCGCTGGAGGTGCTCGCCTCTTCGGCGAGCCTCGAAGGATGACCGGCTCCGGTGCCCGAGCCCCCATCCTTCGAGGCGCGCAAAGGGCGCGCACCTCAGGATGACGTCACTGGGGGCATTTTTCTCCGTCTCGCCCCACGGAATATTTCACCGCTTGCCAAGCCAGCCCCAACAGGCGAGAAAACCGCTTGCGAACAAGAAACGCCAGCGGAGAACGATTTGACCATCAAGGGCAAGGCCTACCTCGCCGGGATCTACGAGCATCCGACCCGGCATGCACCCGATAAATCCATCGCACAACTCCATGCCGAAGTCGCCAAGGGCGCGCTGGAAGATGCCGGCCTCGCCAAGGCCGATGTCGACGGCTATTTCTGCGCCGGCGACGCCCCGGGTGGCGCAATGGCGATGGTCGATTATCTCGGCCTGAAGGTCCGGCATTTCGATTCCACCGACACCGGCGGCTGCTCCTATCTGGTCCATCTCGGCCATGCCGCCGAGGCGATCGCGGCCGGGAAATGCTCTGTTGCGCTGATCACGCTCGCCGGCAAGCCGCGGACCGGGGTGATGCCGCCGCGCGCCACCGGCGCCGAGGTCGATTTCGAGGCCGCCTATGGCGCCACCACCCACAATATCTACGGCATGTGCGCCATGCGCCACATGCATGAGTACGGCACCACCAGCGAGCAGCTGGCCTGGATCAAGGTCGCTGCCTCCCATCACGCGCAATACAACCCGCACGCGATGCTGAAGGAGGTCGTCACCGTCGAGGACGTGCTGAACTCGCCGATGATCGCGGACCCGCTGCACCGGATGGACTGCTGCGTCGTCACCGACGGCGGCGGTGCGCTTGTTGTTACGACGGAGGCGATTGCGAAGAGCCTGAAGAAGCCGCTGGTGCGGATGATTGGCCACGGCGAGGCCATGAAGGGCCCGCGCGGCGGCAAGGATCTCAATCTGACTTATTCGGCCGGCGTCTGGTCCGGCCCACGGGCGTTCGAGGAGGCCGGCGTCACGCCGAAGGACATCAAATACGCCTCGATCTACGACAGTTTTACCATCACGGTCTTGATGCAGCTCGAGGACATCGGTTTCTGCAAGAAGGGCGAGGGAGGCAAGTTCGTCGCCGACGGCAACCTGATTTCCGGCGTCGGCAAATTGCCGTTCAACACCGACGGCGGCGGGCTCTGCAGCAACCATCCCGTCAACCGCGGCGGCATGACCAAGATCATCGAGGCGGTGCGGCAGCTGCGCGGCGAGGCGCATCCGAAAGTACAGGTGAAAAACTGCGATCTCGCGATCGCGCACGGCACCGGCGGTCTCCTTGGCGTCCGCCACGCCGCATCGACCTGCATCCTGGAGCGCGTGTGATGGACTCGAAAGTGAAATACCCGACGCCGCAGGGCAATCCGGAGACCAAGCATTTCTGGGAGCAGACGCCCGAAGGCAAGCTGTTGTTCAAGCGCTGCACCGCTTGCGGGGAGCCGCATTACTTTCCGCGCTCGATCTGCCCGTTTTGTTTTTCCGACCAGACGGTGTGGGAAGAAAGCTCGGGCGAGGGCGAGATCTACAGTTTCAGCCTGATGCGTAAATCCGCCTCCGGGCCTTACGCGATCGGCTATGTCACGTTGAAGGAGGGCCCGTCGCTGCTGACCAATTTCGTCGACTGCGACATGAGCAAATTGAAGATCGGCCAGAAGGTCAAGGTGGTGTTCAAGACCACCGACGGCCCGCCGCTGCCGTTCTTCACGCCGGTCTGAGTTTTTACCCTCCCCTGGAGGGGGAGGGTCGACGCGAATGAAATGAGCGGCGGGGTGGGGTGACAGTCTCTCCACTCGAACAGTGCCCGAGTTGAGAGACCGTCACCCCACCCCGTCTCGCCTCTTGCTTCGCGCGAGGCGAGCCGACCCTCCCCCTCCAGGGGAGGGTAAGGAAAATGGCACCGTTGAAAAAAGTTTTGGAGGGAATACCCGCGATGCCGATCAAGTACGACGAGCTGATGGCGCTGAAAAACCTCGGGCAGAAATATGCTTATGGGGATCGCGAGGTGATGCTGTACGCTTATGGCATCGGGATGGGAGCTGATCCCATGGACGAGAAGGAACTGGCTTTCGTCAACGAGGCCGTGGCCACGCCGCGCCCGCTGAGGGTGGTGCCGACGTTTGCATCCGTCGCGGCATGGGGCGCCAATCCCGGCGAGATGAATCTCAACCGCGTGATGGTGGTCGACGGCGAGCGCGACATCACCTTCCACCGGCCGCTGGCGACTTCAGCGCATATCACCGCCGATTCGACCGTGCTCGACTGCTTCGACAAGGGCAAGGACAAGGGCGCGGTGATCCGGCACAAGACCGTGCTCAGGAACGACAAGGGCGAGGAACTCGCGACGCTGGTGGCCTCGCGTTTCGCCCGCGGCGATGGCGGTTTCGGCGGCCCGTCGGAAGGCCAGCCCGAACCGCACAAGGTACCGAGCCGCAGCCCCGACAAGACCATCGACATCACGACGCGGCCGGACCAGGCGCTGGTCTATCGTCTCTGCGGCGACCGCAATCCGCTGCACAGCGATCCCGACTTCGCCAAGCGCGCCGGCTTTCCAAAGCCGATCCTGCACGGCATGTGCACCTACGGCATCACCTGCCGCGGCATCCTGCAGACGTATGCCGACTATGACCCAGGCGCCTTCAGGCAGCACGTCGCCCGCTTTTCCTCGCCGGTCTATCCCGGCGAGACCGTGACCATGGATCTGTGGAAGGACGGCAACGTGATTTCATTCGAGGCCAAGGTGAAGACGCGCAACGTCGCGGTCATCAAGAGCGGCAAGACGGTGCTGGGATAGTTTGCCGTCGTTCCGGGATGGTCCGAAGGACCAGACCCGGAATCTCGAGATTCCGGGTTCGCGCTATGCGCGCCCCGGAATGACGATAACTAATAGGGAGAGACGACCATGGGATTACTCGATGGCAAGGTGGCGCTGATTACAGGCGCGGGCGGCGGGCTCGGTGAGGCCTATGCAAAGCTGTTCGCGCGCGAGGGGGCGGCGGTCGTGGTCAACGACCTCGGCGGTCCCCGCGACGGTTCCGGCGCCGATGTCTCGATGGCGCAGAAGGTGGTCAACGCGATCAAGGAAGCCGGCGGCCGCGCGGTCGCCAACGGCGCCGACATCTCGACCATGGCCGGCGGGCAATCGGTGTTCGACGACGCGATCAAGCATTTCGGCCGCGCCGATATTCTCGTCAACAATGCCGGCATCCTGCTCGACCAGACCTTTGCCAAGGCCACCGAAGCCGCCTGGGACAAGGTGTTGCGGGTGCATCTGAAAGGCACCTTCTGCGTCAGCCAGCCGGTGTTCCGCTGGATGCGCGACAATGGCGGCGGCGTCATCGTCAATACCTCCTCGACCTCGGGCCTGATCGGCAATTTCGGCCAGACCAATTACGGCGCCGCCAAGGGCGGCATCTGGGGGCTTTCCAACGTGCTGGCGATCGAGGGCCGCAAATACAACATCAGGGTCTGGACCTTGGCGCCGGGCGCACTGACCCGCATGACCGCAGACCTGCCGCGCTATATCGAGAACCCGAAAGCAGCGCTGGGGCCGGACGGCATCGCCCCGGCCGTGTTGTACATGGTCAGCGACCTCTCCGGCGACCAGACCGGCAAGGTTTTGGGCGTTTCGGGCCCGCGCGGCGTGCGCGAGATGCGGATGATGGAAATGGAAGGCTGGACGCCGCCATTCACGGGGTGGAAGGCCGAGGATATTGTTACCCACGCCGGCGAGATCTTCTTCTCCGAGGCAGAGATCAAGAAATCGGCGCGGAGATTTAAGT
>NZ_DATHOP010000246.1:0-57952 GCF_035484855.1 Bradyrhizobium sp. | reverse complement strand
AACCGCCGTCATCGCCATCGATGGCGGGCGTTCGAGGCTTGAATGCCTCGAAGCTGCTGGGGGATACATGAACCGCAAATATTTCGGTACCGACGGGATTCGGGGCCGCGCCAACGGGCTGATCACGCCGGAGCTCGCGCTCAAGGTGGGGCAGGCCGCAGGGCTGGTGTTTCAGCGCGGCGATCATCGCCATCGCGTCGTGATCGGCAAGGACACGCGGCTGTCCGGCTACATGATCGAATACGCCATGGTCGCAGGTTTCACCTCGGTCGGTATGGACGTGCTGCTGCTCGGCCCGATTCCGACGCCGGCGGTGGCGATGCTGACCAAGTCGATGCGCGCCGATCTCGGCGTGATGATTTCGGCCTCCCACAATTTGTTCGAGGACAACGGCATCAAACTGTTCGGCCCGCAGGGCTACAAATTGTCCGACGACGTCGAGAAGCAGATCGAGCAATTGCTCGACGAATCGCTCGACAAGAAACTGGCGCAGAGCGCGAGCCTCGGGCGCGCCCGCCGCATCGACGGCGTCCACGACCGCTACATCGAATTCGCCAAGCGCACGCTGCCGCGCGATCTCAGCCTCGACGGCCTGCGCGTGGTGATCGACTGCGCCAATGGCGCCGCCTACAAGGTGGTGCCGGAAGCTTTGTGGGAGCTCGGCGCCGACGTGGTTCCGATCGGCGTCGACCCGGATGGATTCAACATCAACAAGGAATGCGGATCGACCTCGCCGGAGGCGCTCTCGCGCAAGGTGCGGGAGATGCGCGCCGACATCGGGATTGCGCTCGACGGCGATGCCGACCGCGTCATCCTGGTCGACGAGCGCGGCCATCTGGTCGACGGCGACCAGTTGCTCGCGGTGATCGCGCAGAGCTGGAAGGAAGACGGCCGCCTCTCCAAGCACGGCGTGGTCTCGACCGTGATGTCCAATCTGGGACTGGAACGCTTTCTCAATGGTCTGGGGCTGGAGCTGGTGCGCACGCCGGTCGGCGACCGCTATGTGCTCGAGCAGATGCTGAGCCGCGGCTACAATCTCGGCGGCGAGCCCTCCGGCCACATCATCCTGTCGGACTATGCCACTACCGGCGACGGTTTTGTCGCAGCGTTGCAGGTGCTCGCGGTGGTGCAGAAACTTCGCCGCCCGGTGTCGGAGGTCTGCCATCGCTTCGATCCGCTGCCGCAGATCCTCAAGAATGTGCGCTACCGCAGCGGCAAGCCGCTCGACGACGCCGAGGTCCAGTCGGCAATCGTCGCCGGCGAGAAGCGGCTCAACGGCCATGGCCGGCTCCTGGTCCGCTCGTCGGGCACGGAGCCGGTGATTCGCGTGATGGGTGAGGGCGACGACCGCATCCTGGTCGAGGAAGTGGTCGATCACATCGTCACCGCGCTCGGCCAGGCCGCGGCCTGACCGGCTTTCAGGGCGCTCATTATATTCTCTGCGCCGAACCGATTGCGCTTGCGCGGGATCAGGCGCGTCGGATCGCATCCCAGCCATTATCTTATGGCGCTGGTCGGCGGGACGCCGGCATCGTAGTAAACCGGCACAGCATTGGGAATCCATCGGGAATGGCCTCTTGAACCAGTCCATCATTGTCTCCGAAGAAGCGCTGGTCGAGCCGGTGGTGGTATCCGACATAACGCCCGTTTCGGTGGCGGGCAGGGCGGCTGTCGGGCCGGCCTACATCGTGCTCGCCGGCATCAGCTTCTCGCATTTCCTCAACGACACCATGCAGTCGCTGATCGCGTCGGTCTATCCGATCCTGAAAGACAGCTATGCGCTGGACTTCGCGCAGATCGGCCTGATCACGCTGGCGTTCCAGTTCACCGCCTCGCTGTTGCAGCCGGTGGTCGGGCATTTCACCGACAAGAAGGCGCAGCCGTTCTCGCTGGCGATCGGAATGGGGTTCACCTTCTTCGGATTGCTGCTGCTCAGCGCGGCCACCCATTACGGCGTTATTCTCGTGGCTGCCTCGCTGGTGGGCTTGGGATCCGCGGTGTTTCACCCGGAGTCGGCGCGAATCGCGCGGCTCGCCTCCGGCGGACGCTATGGCTTCGCGCAATCGGTGTTTCAGCTCGGCGGCAGTTTTGGCACGTCGATGGGTCCGGTGCTGGCGGCGTTGATCGTGGTGCCGTTCGGGCAACCGAGCATCGCCTGGTTCTCGCTGATCGCGTTCCTGGCGATCGTGATCCTGTGGCGGATCGGTCGCTGGTACCGGCCGCAGATCGCGGCAAAGAAATTCGCCGCCCCCGCGCCGCACCCGGATGCGCCGAGTTCGCGCCGGGTCCTGATCGCATTGGCCGTACTGGTGGCACTGTTGTTCTCCAAGCAGCTCTACGTGTCGAGCCTGTCGAGCTACTACATCTTCTATCTGATCGAGAAATTCCACGTCTCGACCCAGACCGCCCAGCTCTATCTCTTCATCTTCCTCGCCTCGAACGCGGCGGGCGCCTTCATCGGCGGACCGATCGGCGATCGCTTCGGCCGCAAATACGTGATCTGGTGGTCGATCCTCGGCGCGCTGCCGTTCACGCTGGCGCTGCCCTATGCCGGCCTGTACGGAGGCGCAGTGCTGACGGTTTTCATCGGGCTCATCATCTCGTCGACGACGTCCTCGATCATCGTGTTCGCGCAGGAGCTGATGCCGCACCGCTTCGGCATGATTTCCGGCATGTTCTTCGGCGTCGCCTTCGGCATCGGCGGCCTCGGCGCCGCGGTGCTCGGCAAGGTCGCCGACCATACCGGCATCGAATTCGTCTATCAGATCTGCGCGTTCCTGCCGGCGATCGGGCTGCTCGCGGTGTTCCTGCCGAAGCTGCCGCGCGGGGCGCACTGACGCGCCCAGCGCTGCGCCGGATTCACGTCAATAATTTGTTAGCGATTATGGCGAGTCTGCCATCTTTGGCCGTTCGTGTTTCACGGCCGCCAAAAATCTTCGGAGAATATCAACCTTAAGAATTAGGGTTAAGTGGCGCTTAAGCATTTGGTGGCATCGTCCGACCGTGAGTTTTGGATGTGGGGCTTTCGCTATGCCTCACCGGACAAGAGGACGAAGCCAATGCGTAGCGTGAAGTATCTGATGGCCGCCGCCGGTGCGGCATCCCTGTTTTCATCGTCGGCCTTCGCCGCGGACATGCCTTCGATCATGCCGCCCCCGCCGCAGCAGTATTATGCGCCGCCGCCGCAGGATTTCGGCGGCTGGTATCTGCGCGGCGATGTCGGCATCACCGCTCAGCGCGCGACGAACATTTCCAACCCGCTGGATACGACGCTGAACGTCACTGGTCCGAGCTACGCCGGGACTGGCCTGTCCGGCGCGGGAAGCTACGACATCGGCGTCGGTTACATTTTCAATAACTGGCTGCGCGCCGACCTTACCGCGGAATATCGCAATGCGGCCGCGCTGAAGGGTTCGGTCTACGGGCAGTTCAGCGCATTCGGCGGCAATTTCGCCGATGTCGACAACTACAGCGCCAACCTCTCCAGCTTTGTGTTCCTCGCCAACGCCTATGTCGATCTCGGCACCTGGTGGTGCATCACGCCGTTCATCGGTGCAGGTGTCGGTGTGGCGTACAACCATCTCGCCGACTTTCGTGACGACGGCCTGACGACCTTCAACGGCCTCACCGCCGGCACTCAGTTCGCCGCCAACGGCGACAAGACGAGCCTTGCCTGGGCCGCCCATGCCGGTCTCGCCTACCACGTCAACCAGAACCTGACCATCGAACTGGCGTACCGCTATCTCGATCTGGGATCTGCGGTGACGGGTTCCACCAACTTCGCCTATTCGAGCCCGGGCGTGCTCGGCACCCATTCATGGACCGTCAACGACCTGACTTCGCAAGACCTGCGGATCGGCCTGCGCTGGACCTGCTGCGATCTGCCGCCGGCGGCTCCGCCGCCGCTGGTGCGCAAGGGCTGATCGGGCTCGCGATCTCTTAACGATTGCTAACGGCGCGGGATGTTCCCGCGCCGTTTTGCTTTGCGCACGCGGCAGGATCCCGAAAGGCGGCAATCGCTTTTCGGACAACCTCATGCCCATCAAAAAAGTCCCGCGACAACGATTGGTTAAGGTTAACGAGCGATGATCATCGCCAAGTCGGTGGGTTCGATGGGAGCGTTGCGATGCGTGGGTTTCTGCTGGCGGTGGTGATGATCGGAGCAGTGTCGACCGCGCAAGCCGCCGACATGCCCGACCTGTCGGTTCTTCGCGGCAGCGTCCCGCCGAGCCTGAGCAGCGCCACCCGGAACTGGGACGGCTGGTACGCCGGCGGCCAGGTCGGCTACGCGTCGTCGTCGATGGATTTCAGCCAAACCGTCGTCGGCCTGACCAATTTCATCTTTCGCAACAGCGTGCTTCAGCAGCCGACATCGACATGGTCGTTGCTGAACAAGAACAGTCCGCAAGGCTCGGGCTTTGGCGCCTTCGCCGGCCGGAATTATCAATATGACGATCTCGTGTTCGGCTTCGAGGCCAACTACGTCTATTTGAACAAGCTCGCGAGTTCGTCGACGAGTTCGATCTCGCTCGGCATTGTCAATCCGCCGGGCTCCAGTCCGCCACCCAACCACACCTACACCTATGAAACGAGTCTGACCGGCACCGCCGCGCTGCAGATCAAGGACGTGGTGACGTTGCGCGGCCGCGCCGGCTGGGCGACCGGCAATTTCCTGCCCTATTTGTTCGGCGGCGTGGCCGTCGGCCGCATGGACGTCTCCCGCTCGGTGACCACCAACGTGGTGTTGCGCGACGACGCCACCGAGACGGTGACCGACCAGTTCGGCAACACCACGACGATCAACCTGCCGCCGGTCTTCAGCAACATTCCCTCGCTCTCCCAGAGCGACAGCGAAGAGCGAACCAACAGCTTCGTGGCCGGCTGGACCGCCGGTCTCGGCATGGAATACATGCTGTGGGGCAACGTGTTCATGCGGGGCGAGTGGGAATACATCAAGTTCCTGTCGGTGAAGAATACCTCGGTGTCGATGAACAGCCTGCATGCCGGCATCGGCTACAAGTTCTGACACAAGGGACGCCTTGACAGCCGATGACGCGGCTGGTCGGATATCCGCCGGTCGGGGATCGGCGCACCCATGAAAATCTATGGCGACGGCATTTCGGGCAATTGCCTGAAGGTGAAATGGGTCTGCGACGTCCTGGCGCTGCCCTATGAATGGATTGAAGTCGACATCCTCAAGGGCGAGAGCCGGACCCACGAGTTTCTCAAGCTCAATGCAGGCGGGCAGGTGCCGACCGTCGTGCTCGATGACGGCCGCGCGCTGGCGCAGTCCAACGCCATCATTCGCTATCTTGCCCGCGGCAGCGACCTTATCCCGACCGATGCCTATGACGCCGCCAGGATGGACGAGTGGCTGTTCTGGGAACAGTACAGCCACGAACCGTATATCGCGGTGTGCCGCTTCCAGGTCAAATATCAGGGCAAGCCGGCGTCCGAGCTCGATCCGGAAAAAATCAAGCGCGGCTATGCAGCGCTGGCGCGGATGGAGCATCAGCTCGCCGCGTCGCGCTACCTCGTCGGCGAACGCTTCTCGCTCGCCGACGTCGCGCTGCTGGCCTATACCAGGCTGGCGCATGAGGGCGGCTTTCACCTCGACGGCTATGCCTCGTTACGGCGCTGGATCGGCGAGGCCGAGCGCTCGCTTGGGCTGCCGCCTGCGCGTTGAGAGCCTCACGGAACCCGCATGACCGCAATCCCATCCGTCACCATCCATCGCGCCCGCCGCGACGACGTAGGCGCCATCATCGGCATGCTGGCGGACGATGCACTCGGCCGCGCGCGCGAGCGGATCGAAGATCCGCTGCCGCCAAGCTATTTTCAGGCGTTCGAGGCGGTCGAGCGCGATCCCAATATCGAGCTGGTGGTCGCGGAAGATGAAAAGGGCGCCGTGGTCGGCTGCCTGCAGCTCTGCATCCTGCCGGGCTTAAGTTCGCAAGGCGCCTCGCGCGCTCTGATCGAAGACGTTCGCGTCGCCAGCCATTGCCGCGGCCGCGGCATCGGCGAGCAGTTGGTGCAATGGGCGGTCGCGGAAGCGCGCGGCAGGGGTTGCAAGCTGGTCGAGCTGTTGACGCACCAAACCCGCGTCGACGCGCAGCGGTTCTACAAGCGGCTCGGATTTGCGCCGAGCCATGTCGGGATGACGCTGCGGTTTTGACCCGAGCCATCGCCGGGCAACAGATCGCGATCGCAACCGGCGCTGCTTCCCGCGTGTCGATCAAGTGCAAGGAGAAATGCCCGCCATGTCAGCCATCGATCCCCTGACTGCCGCCGCCGTCGTGGTCGCCACCGCCGCCACCGATGCGGTGTACGTCATGTTCACCTCCGCCGTGGTGGCGCGCCGGCGCGTGCCCGCGGCGACCTGGAGCAGCGTCTGGTATCTGCTGTCGTCGTTTGCGGTGATCAGCTACACCGAGAACTGGGTCTATGTCGGTTTTGCCGCGATCGGCTCCTGGCTCGGCGCGTTCGCGAGCATCACCTTTCTGCACCGTCCGCCCGGCGGCCCGCCGGTGGGCGCCGCACCGGAATGAGACATTCATCTATCGTCCGTTGCCATCGCTGCGAAACGCGTTTTGGCATTGGTTCCGGTTAACACGCGATAAACTAATCAGCCGATCGTAATTATTGCGATGGAACGGACCGTGACATGATCGCGTATCCCGTCGGGCTCGGGCAGCTTGGGGACCGCACATGAAAAATTATTCGATTGTCAGGATCGGTAACGAGTACGTGGTGCAGGCGGACGAAAAAAGCGTTCTGAAAATCGCGAGCCGGCGCCGGGCCGCCAAGCTTGTCAGCGATGCAACGGAATTGATGGATCCCGCGAAGGCAACACCGACGCCCTCCGACGTCCACGACTTGCCATCAACGGCCCGTGATCCCCAGGGCATAGCTGATCCCCACGAAGTTCCTTGACGATTCCGGACGATTCCCCTATTGACCGCGGCGGGACACCTCCCCCCAACGGGAGGCTAGCTATCTGGAAGGATAGATCATGACCGTAGCGAAGCCCGCTTCGCGGCCGAACGTGCCGCATTTTTCCTCCGGCCCCTGTGCCAAGCGCCCCGGCTGGAACCCCCAAACTCTCAAAGACGCAGCCCTTGGCCGCTCGCATCGCGCCAAGATCGGTAAAGCGCGGCTCAAGCTCGCGATTGATTTGACGCGCGAGGTGCTGGAAGTGCCGGCCGGCTACCGGATCGGCATCGTGCCGGCGTCCGATACCGGCGCCGTCGAAATGGCGCTGTGGTCGATGCTCGGCGCGCGGCCGGTGACGACGATCGCCTGGGAATCCTTCGGCGAGGGCTGGGTCAGCGACATCGTCAAGGAATTGAAGCTCAAGGACGTCACCAAACTGCATGCGCCCTATGGCGAGCTCCCCGATCTCAGCAAGGTCGATCCTGCTTCCGACATCGTCTTCACCTGGAATGGCACCACCTCGGGCGTGCGCGTCCCCAATGCCGACTGGATAGCCGCTGATCGTGAAGGCCTCACCATTTGCGACGCCACTTCGGCGGCATTCGCGCAAAAGCTCGACTGGCCGAAGCTCGATGTGGTGACGTTCTCCTGGCAGAAGGCGCTGGGCGGCGAGGCTGCGCATGGCATGCTGGTACTCAGCCCGCGCGCGGTGGAGCGGCTGGAGACCTACAAGCCGGCCTGGCCGCTGCCAAAGATCTTCCGCATGACCAAGGGCGGCAAGCTCAACGAAGGCATCTTCGAGGGCGAAACCATCAACACGCCGTCGATGCTGTGCGTCGAGGATTATCTCGACACGCTGAACTGGGCGAAGTCGATCGGCGGCCTGAAGGCCCTGATGGCGCGCGCCGACGCCAACACCAAGGCGCTCGCCGACTGGAAGGCGAAAACGCCGTGGATCGATTTCCTGGCCAAGGATCCAGCCGTGCGTTCCAACACCTCGGTGTGCATGAAGGTGGTCGATCCCGCCATCACCTCGCTGACCGCGGACGCGCAGGCGGATTTTTCCAAGAAGCTGGTTGCGCTGGTGGAAAAGGAAGGCGCCGGCTACGACTTCGCGCATTACCGCGACGCGCCGGCGGGCCTGCGCATCTGGTGCGGCGCCACGGTGGAAGCAAAAGACGTCGCGCTGTTGACGCAATGGATCGACTGGGCTTTCGCCGAGATGAAGTCGACGCTCGCCAAGGCGGCGTGAGTTTTCTCCTTCATCCCCATCATCGTCGTGGCCGGGCTTGACCCGGCCATCTATCGAAAGAGATGGACTCCCGGGTCAAGCCCGGGTGTGACGATTTTAAAATGTATCGTCCATCAAAGGACCACTCCATATGACGAAGCCAAAAGTTCTCATTTCCGACGCGCTGTCGCCCGCCGCCGTGCAGATTTTCAGGGATCGCGGCATCGAGGTGGATTTCCAGCCCAATCTCGGCAAGGACAAGGACAAGCTCGCCGAGATCATCGGCAATTACGACGGGCTTGCGATCCGCTCCGCCACCAAGGCCACCGCGAAGATCCTGGAAAGGGCGACGCGGCTGAAGGTGATCGGCCGCGCCGGCATCGGCGTCGACAATGTCGAGATTCCGGCGGCGACGGCAAAAGGCATCATCGTGATGAACACGCCGTTTGGCAATTCGATCACCACCGCCGAGCACGCCATCACGCTGATGCTGGCGCTGGCGCGCGAAATTCCGCAGGCCGATGCCTCGACCCAGGCCGGCAAGTGGGAGAAGAACCGCTTCATGGGCGTCGAGATCACCGGCAAGACGCTCGGCATCGTCGGCTGCGGCAATATCGGCTCGATCGTCGCCGACCGCGCGCTCGGCCTGCGCATGAAGGTGATCGCGTTCGACCCGTTCCTGTCGCCGGAGCGCGCCAAGGATATCGGCGTCGAAAAGGTCGATCTCGACGAGCTGTTCAAGCGCGCCGATTTCATCACGCTGCATACGCCGCTGACCGAGAAAACCAAAAACATCATCGACGCCGGCGCCCTTGCAAAAATGAAAAAAGGCGTGCGCATCATCAATTGCGCGCGTGGGGGGCTGGTCGACGAGCAGGCACTGGTCGATGCGCTCAATTCCAAGCAGGTCGCGGGCGCTGCCTTCGACGTCTTCGTCGAGGAGCCGGCCACCTCCAACGTGCTGTTCGGCCATCCCAACGTGATCTGCACGCCGCATCTGGGGGCTGCCACCACCGAGGCGCAGGAGAACGTGGCGCTGCAGGTCGCCGAGCAGATGTCGGACTATCTGTTGAGCGGCGCGATTTCCAATGCGGTCAATTTTCCTTCGATCACCGCGGAAGAGGCGCCAAAACTGCGCCCGTTTATCGAGCTTGCCGAAAAGCTCGGCTCGTTCGCGGGCCAGCTCACCGAGAGCGGCATCCTCAAGGTGCAGATCACCTATGAGGGCCATGTCGCGGAGATGAAGATCAAGGCGCTGACCTCGGCGGCGCTGTCGGGCCTGCTGCGGCCGATGCTGGGCGACGTCAACGTGGTTTCGGCCCCCGTCGTGGCCAAGGAGCGCGGCATGGTGGTCGACGAGATTGTCCGCGCGGCGCAGAGCGACTACGAAAGCCTGATCACGGTGACGGTGACGACCGAGCGGCAGGAGCGCTCGGTGTCGGGCACGGTCTACGCCGACGGCAAGCCGCGGCTGGTCGACATCAAGGGCATCCGGGTCGATGCCGAATTCGGCAAGTCGATGATCTACATTACCAACGAGGACAAGCCCGGCTTCATCGGCCATTTTGCAGGGTTACTCGGCGACGCCAAAATCAACATCGCGACCTTCCATCTCGGCCGCAACAAGCCGGGCGGCGACGCCATCGCGCTGGTCGAGGTCGACGGCGCGGTGCCGGCGGCCGTGCTCGCCAAGGTGCAGGCGCTGCCGCAGGTCAAGCAGGCCAAGGCGCTGGTGTTCTGACGACGGGCTCTTTACCCTCCCCTGGAGGGGAATATTATACTTGCCAAACCCATACCCTAGAGGGAGCGGTTTGAGAAAGACCTAAAGAAGATAGCGAAGGCGAAGCCTTCAAAGGGGCCAACATTAGCCAGCGTACAAAAGAGATACTGCTCTACGTTTTCTGTGCCGCCCTTGTGGCGAGCGTCCCAGTGTATTTCCACTACCATCAATTCCACTGGTGGCTGCTTATTGGGCCCGCGATTGGCACGCCCTTGGCGGTTATCGCCTCCCGTCGTCAGAAGCATTGGGACGATCTTCGTCGTCAGCGACAGTTCAGTGATGCAAAAGCCGCCGAGCAAGACCCTTCAAACTAGGCCCCGCTGCTGTTTTCAAATTAGGCCACTAGGGTCGAAACAGACCGGTACCGATCACAGTGGGTTTGCCAACTCTTATATTCACCTCCAGGGGAGGGTGAAGCAATTTTCCGCTACCCGTCGATCCGTCGCCGCGGCCCCGCCATGGCGGCGCCATACGGATACCTCAATCGAACAAGTTCCTTCGTCGCAGCGTCTCACGATCATGGTGAGACCGTATTCACGCGTCCGGGCGAACCAGACCGATCAGGTTCCGCGGCCGACGCAAAGCAATTTTGCGGGAGGGAATATCATGCGAACCATTGCCAACAGTCTTGTCACCACGAGTCTCCTCGTTATGGCGGTCTTCGCCGTGCCGGCGCGGGCGGCCGACGTCGACGCCACCTCGACAGTCGATGCGGTTACCGTTTATCCCGACGGCGCCAGCGTCACGCGCGTCATCACCGCCGATCTGGCTTCGGGCGACAACACGCTGGTGGCGAAGGATTTCCCGCTGACGCTCGATCCGGCCTCGCTGCGGGTCGAGGGCGAGGCAGGTGCCAAACTCACGATCGGCGCCATCGATACAAGGCCGCCGCGCGCGGCGCCGCCGGTCAATCTGCCGGAGCTCGACAAGCGCATCGAAGCATTGAAGGACGAACGCGCCAATCTTGCCGACGCGATCGAGGCCGCAAGCGCCCGCCGCAAATTCGCCGAGCGTTTTGCGGATGCCTCTCCGGCTGGCCTGGGCGAGAAGGGCGAGGCGCGTCCGCTTGCCGAGTGGCGTGCGGCCTTTGCTGCCGTGGCCGAGGAAGTGGCCGCAGCCGACGCTGCGATCCGCGACGCGGAACGCAAGCAGCGCGACATCGACCGTGACATCGCGCGGCTCGAAACCGACCGTGCGGCCAAGCCGCCGAGCAAGCTCGAGGTCCGGATCGATCTCGCTTCGCAAGCCGCGACCAAGGTAACGCTGCGGGTGACCTACGCCGTGCGCAACGCGCGCTGGATGCCGCTCTATGACGCCAGGCTCGACACCGGCGCCAGCGACCGCAAGCCCGTGCTCGAGCTGGTGCGCCGCGCCGAGATCACCCAGACCACGGGAGAGGACTGGTCGAATGTCGCACTCGCCGTCTCGACCGTGCGCACCGCCCGCGGCGGCAGCGCGCCCGAACTTGGCTCGCTGATCGTGCAGTACCCGGACGCGCCGAGGTCGATAGCCAGCGCTTTCTCGGATACGACGAAGCTTCGTTCGATGCAGCTGCAGGAAGAGCCGGCGCCGGGGCCGGCGGGGCTCGCGCCCGCGCAACGCGCCGACGAGCAGCAGGCCAAGGTGGAAGTCGGCGGCTTCCAGGTGACCTTCAGGATCCCCGGCCGCGTCAGCCTCGGCGCCAGCGAGGGTGCCAAGAGCCTGCGCGTGTCGACAGCGACCATTGCGCCCGATCTCGTGGTACGCTCGGTGCCGGTCAGGGATCCGACTGCATTTCTCGAAGCCAGCTTCAAGCAGAGCGAGGACGCGCCGCTGTTGCCGGGTCGGGTCTCGATCTATCGTGACGGCACCTTCGTCGGCCGTACCCAGATGGCGGCGGCCGGCAAGGACGAGACGGTGCGGCTCGGTTTTGGCGCCGACGACAAGGTCAAGATCGAGCGCTCCGTGGTCAAACGCAACGAGGGATCGGCCGGGCTGATCGTGACGACCTCGAAGACCGACGAACGCGCGTTCAAGACCACGGTGCGCAACGGCCACGATTTCCCGATCCGGATCGCGATCCAGGATCAGCTGCCGGTCAGCGAGAACGAGGATATCCAGGTCGAGATGCTGCCGTCGACGACGTCTCCGACCGCGACCGATGTGCATGACCGCCGCGGCGTGCTGGAATGGGCGTTCGAGGCCAAGCCCGGCGAGGCGAGGGACATCGCGTTCGCCTGGCGGATGCGCTGGCCCAAGGACAAGGGGGTCGTCATGATCCCGGCGGGGTGACGCCGGCCTTGACCGGCGGATGACTTCCCGGCCGTGCTCGGCAAGGCGCGGGCGCTGCCGGCGCCGTCGCGCCGGCCGCCCGCTCGATTGTATTCGCGTAGTTTTACGGAAGCCAAAATTTACCGAAAGTTGGAAACGCGGAGGTTACCGCTTGAGGGGAGCGCTCTTGGTTAGCGCGAGGACGACGGGCGTTTGTCCGCGGGGAACCCATCATGAGCAGCTTTGCTTTCCGGCTAACTCACAAGATTTCGGCGATTGGCGTCATCGGAGTGATTGGCGTCGTTCTGGTGGGCGGCATCCATTTGTACGGCGAGGCCGCGACGGCGGTCTATGGCGATGCGGCTGAAAACGCGCGAGCGATCTTTGAATTGAACAGCAGGATCGAGGTTGAATTGCTCGAAGCTCGGCGAGCCGAGAAGGACTTCCTGCTTCGCAATGACGCCGGGAGGGCCGATAGCCAGATCGAGATCGGCAAATCCGTGGTCGCCGACATCGACGCGCTTCACGGAAAAATAGCTGCGATCGGAAAGCCGGAACTGGCGCGTCAAACCGAGGCCATGAGCGAGTCGCTAAAGCAGTATCAGGCGCATTTTGTGGCGGTCGTCGAACAGAAGCGGCGGCTCGGATTGGACGAGAATTCGGGTCTCGAAGGGCAACTGCGCAAGTCGGTTCACGAGATCGAATCACAGGTCGATCAACTTCATCAGCCCGCACTTCTGACAACCATGCTGATGATGCGCCGCCATGAGAAGGATTTCATGTTGCGGCGCGACCGCAAATATGGCGACGAAATGAAGCAGCGCGCGTCGGAATTCACCGCCGGGATCGAGAACGCTGAGATACCAGCGGCCGCAAAGACCGAGCTCAGACAAAAGCTTTCCGACTATCAGCGCGACTTTTTTGCCTGGATGGAGACTGCCCTGGCGCTCGCCGGCGAGCTGAAGGCGACGTCGGATTCGTTTTCGGCCGTCGAGCCGGTCATCGCGGCGGTATCAAAGTCGGTCAACGACATCAGGTCCCAGGCCGAACAGTCAAACATCGCGGAGCGCGACAGCGTTCAGCGGCAGATCGAGATTGCTATCCTGCTGATCGCCTCCCTGGTGCTGGGGGCGGGGTTCTTCATCGGAAGATCGGTTTCCAGGCCATTGTCCGCCATGACTGCCGCCATGGTCGAGCTCGCAAAGGGCAATTTCGCGGTTGTCCTGCCGGGACTTGGCCGCGCCGATGAAATCGGCGAGATCGCGCAGGCGGTCGAAACCTTCAAGATCAATGCGGAGCAGAAGGCGCGCGACGAAGTCGAAGCCAGCATCAGGCAGGATCAGGCCGTGGCCCAGCGGCGCAAGGCCGACATGATCAAGCTCGCGGACGATTTCGAAAACGCGGTCGGCGAAATCGTCGAAACCGTTTCGTCGGCCTCCACGGAACTCGAGGCCTCCGCCTCGACGCTGACCTCGACCGCCCTTCATTCCCAGGAACTCGCAACCAAGGTCGCCGCGGCGTCCGAGGAGGCCTCCACCAATGTGCAGTCGGTGGCCTCGGCCACGGAAGAACTGACCTCGTCGGTCAACGAGATCAGCCGCCAGGTGCAGGAATCGGCACGGATGGCCAATGAGGCGGTCGACCAGGCGCGCGAGACCAACAATCGCGTCGGCGAATTGTCGAAGGCGGCAGCCCGCATCGGCGACGTCGTCGAACTGATCAACACCATTGCCGGGCAGACCAATCTGCTGGCGCTGAACGCCACCATCGAGGCGGCGCGTGCCGGCGAAGCCGGCCGCGGCTTCGCGGTGGTGGCTTCCGAGGTCAAGGCGCTGGCCGAGCAGACCGCGAAGGCGACCGGCGAGATCGGCCAGCAGATCGCCGGCATCCAGTCGGCGACCCAGGAATCGGTGAACGCCATCCAGGAAATCAGCGGCACCATCGAGAAATTGTCGGAGATTTCCTCGACCATTGCAGCTGCGGTGGAAGAGCAGGGCGCCGCCACCCAGGAAATCTCCCGCAACGTCCAGCAGGCGGCGCAGGGCACGATGGAGGTGAGCTCTCACATCGCCGACGTGCAGCGCGGCTCAAGCGAGACCGGATCAGCCTCGTCGCAGGTTCTGTCCGCGGCGCAGTCGCTGTCCGGCGACTCTAACCGCCTTAAGCTCGAAGTCGGAAAATTCCTCAATTCGGTGCGCGTCGCCTGACAACGGACCGGTGGAGCCCGATCGAACGGCGGCAGGTGACGGCGAGCGGCGGTGCGTGTCCTGAAATTGGTCAGACGCCGCTGGTGTCGGCGACGCCCCAGCATTTCCATTGCTCGGCATGGTCGGCCGGATACCGTTACGCCACTGGGTTATGCTGCATCCGAAGCGCCCGGCAAACCAGCGCGCCATCGCGCTTTGCGCAGAGAAGCCCAGCAGTTCGGCTATTCCCGCCAGGGGCCGGTCACTGTCCTCGATCAGCCGCATGACGAGTTCTGCACGCTGCGCGTCCAGAATTGCTGAAAAGCTCGTGCCGCAATCGGAGAGATGCCGATGGACGGTGCGTCGATTGCACCCGAGATGTTCGGCAACGCGTTCTATCGTGCAATATCCGCCGGGCAGCAGGGTGCGCACCAATTCGCTGACCTTGGCGTCCCAATTGTCGGGCCGGATGTCCATGGTTTCGATGCGGCTTTGCACGTAGCGGGCGATCTGGGGATGCGCGGTCGGGATTGGATGATCCAGATCATCGGCGGAGTACACAATGGCGTCGAAATCGGAATCGAAACTGACGTCGCAGCCAAAGAAATACCGGTAATATTTCCGGCTGCGCGGCGGAGAATGGGCGAAGTGAACCTCGAGCGGGCGCCAATCCGCGTGGAACAGGGAACGGATGACGCGATAAATGGTCCCGACAGCCAATTCCGTCGACTGGCGCGTGGCGCGCTGGCGTTCGCCGCGCAGCAGGAACACCAGCGTGACGATGTCATTCACCCGTTCGATGCGCAGGCGCATCGCTTCATTGTGAATGTGGATATAGCGCGATAGTGCCTCAATGGCCGCCCCCACCGTTGCCTGCTCGCGGACGATCAGCCCGACCGGTCCGAGGTTGGAAAGGTCGCCGCGGTCGGCCATTCGCAGCGCAAACTCGTCGATGCCGGACGCTTCGGCGGAGTCTTCGAGCAGGCGGCGGACGCCGCCGATTGCGACGCGCATGTCCTGTTGGTCAAGGCAGGCAAGCGGAAGCCTGACTTTTCTCAGCATCTTCCTGGGGTCGAGGCCCACCGACCGCGCGATTTCGGCATAGCGCGTCAGGCAGGCGCTGCGAATCAGGTCCGTCATCGCACGTATCCCGGCAATGTCCCCAATTGTAAAACAAATGTCCCGATCGGTCAAACGACGAGGGGCGTCCTCAGGTAGATTTACGCTCGAACGACCGACGTATCCGGCGCGAAAATGCCCGGGCTTGATTTTTGAAGCACGCATACGTCGCCCGGTTCAATTCCATGAAGTGCCGACGATGGCCATTTCAAATCGATGGACTTGCATGCCTTGCAGGAGGCCTGCGGCCTCAATCCGTATCGGGATATTCCAATGCACGTTTCAGACATCCTTCTCGAATGCGCCAGAGAGTGCGCGCGACTCTCCCGCCAATGCCGGGACAAGCGGGTTGGGCTCGCCCTGTTTGAAGTGTCGGCGCGGCTGTTTTCAGCAGCCCTTGGGCAGGCCGAATTGGCCACGGACGACAGCCTGGCCACGCCGCGGCCGGCCCTGCACGTCGTTTCCGGTGCCGGAGAATAAGTCATGGGGTGGAACGGGGCTTCCCGGGGCGAGATATTCGTTCTGGACGACGATGCGGCGTTGCGAGAGACCTTGTCACTCGCTCTGCAGGAAGAGGGCTACGACGTGATCTGCTTTGCGGACGGCGCGGCTCTGCTGTCGCTGGCACGGAATCGCGTGCCGGCCTGCATCTTCATCGAAGTGCGTCTTCCCGGGAAATCCGGACTCGATATTCTGAAGAAACTGCGCGCGGAGGATTATCCCTCGCCGATCTTCATTATTTCGGGACAGGGCGACATTCCGATGGCGGTCGACGCGATCAGGAACGGCGCGCTTGATTTCATTGAAAAGCCGCACCCCATCTGCGAGATCGTCGCGCCGGTCAAGGCGGTGATCGCCACGCTTCCACAACTCCGCGGGAGCGACGGCCGTTTGAAAATCCCGCCGCTGCATATGCCGGGGCGTGAACCCCTGACCCGCAGGGAACGCGAGGTGTTGGCGCAACTGGTCGTCGTGGCAACCAACAAGGAAGCCGCGCGACAGCTTGGGTTAAGTCCGCGAACGATCGAAGGCCATCGATCGAACATCATGAAGAAGGTGGGCGTGCGGAACGCGGCCGAACTCATTCACCGCATGCTCAGCGAGAACCCGGGTTCCAAGCCCTGGTGGGAAGGATCGGCGGAGTCCCGAGGGGCCTGACATCGCTTGGCGGCTTCTGGCGATTGGACCGTCTGTCGATTTATGATTTGGCGCGCGATCCGACTCGAAATCGGCTACCACTCTTGCTGATCGCGCGGCCCGCGATCGGGAGGAGCCATCCGATGACCTACCAGCACATTCTCGTCGACGATCCCCGCCCGCGGGTGCGGCGCATCACCCTGAACCGGCCGGAAAAACGCAACGCGCTGAACAACCGTCTGCGCGCCGAAATGTTCGAGGTGCTGGAAGCGGCCGATCGCGATCCCGGTGTCTCGATCACGATCCTGCGCGGCGCCGGTCCGTGTTTTTCCGCAGGCTATGACCTGTCGTCGAATAATTCGGTGGACCAGCCCTATCATTCGGCGGCGGGGCCGGGGCAATGGTCGCGGCATGTGGTCGAAGGCTGGTTTTCGATCTGGGATCTGGCAAAGCCCGTGGTCGCGCAGGTGCACGGCTATTGCCTCGCAGGCGGTACCGAACTCGCCACCGCCTGCGACGTGGTCTACGTCGCCGACGATGCCCAGATCGGATACCCACCGGTGCGGCTGATGAGCCCGCCGGATATGCAATATCATCCCTGGCTGGTCGGCATGCGCCGCGCCATGGAGCTGATGCTGACGGGAGACGCGATGTCCGGCCGCGAGGCCGCCGAATGGGGCTTTGCGACGCGCTCGTTTCCGCTTGCCGAACTCGAACAACGCACGCTCGATTTCGCCGAGCGCGCGGCGAAAGTGCCGGTCGAGTTGCAGCAGCTCAACAAGCGCTCGGTGCATCGCGCGATGGAGATCATGGGCGCACGCGCCGCGATGCGCGCCGGCACCGAAATCCAGGCGCTGGCCTTCACCACGGAAGCGAGCCGGAATTACATGTCGACGTTCCGCCGCGACGGCGGCAGCGTCAAGACACAGCTCGACCAGCGCGATACGACATTCGGCGATTACCGGACAAAAAAGGAATAGCTCACTCCTTCACCGCGCCGGTTAGCGACGACACGTAATAATCGACGAACAGCGAGTAGAAGATCGCGACCGGCAGCGAGCCGAGCAGCGAGCCCGCCATCAGCGCGCCCCATTGATAGACGTCGCCGGAGACGAGTTCGGTCAGGATCGCGACCGGGACGGTCTTGTTGGCGCTGCTCTGGATGAAGGCGAGCGCGTAGATGAACTCGTTCCACGACAGCGTAAAACTGAAGATGCCGGCCGAGATCAGGCCGGGCACGGCCAGCGGCAGCGTGATCCGCCACAGGATCTGCAGTCGCGTGGCGCCGTCGACCAGCGCGCACTCCTCGAGCTCGTAGGGAATCGATTTGAAATAGCCGATCAGCAGCCAGGTGCAGAACGGCACCAGGAAGGTCGGATAGACCAGGATCAGCGCAAGCGGACTGTCGAACAGCCCGAACTGCACCACCACGGTTGCGAGCGGAATGAACAGGATCGACGGCGGCACCAGATAGGCGAGATAGATGCCGAGCCCGACATAGGGGCTGCCGCGGAAGCGCAGGCGTTCGATAGCATAGGCCGCGAGCGTGCTCGAGAACAGCGAAAGAAAGGTGGCGCCGATTGCGACCGACATCGTCGTCAACAGCCAGCGCGGATAGGCGGTCTCGAACAGGAGATGTTTGATGTGGGCGAGCGTCGGCGAGGAGATCCAGAACGGATTGTGATCCCTGTAGTTCAGCAGTTCCGCGTTCGGCTTGAACGAGGTGATCGTCATCCAGTAGAACGGAAACAGCAGGATCAGGACGAAGCAGGACAGCGGCAGGTAGATCATCACCATCCGCCGTGCCCGCGAATCCCACTCCATGGTTTCGGGCGTGGCGCTGGCGAGATTGCCTGATTGCGCCGATGGCGCGAGCGCCTCAGTCATTGGCCTCTCCCTGCTGCCACTTGCGGCGCGCCAGGCCAAAATAGGAGAACAGCGTCGCGAACACGAGGAACGGGATCATCGAGACCGCGATCGCGGCGCCCTCGCCGAGTTCGCCGCCGGCGATGCCGCGCTGGAACGCCAGCGTCGCCAGCAAATGCGTGGAGTTGATCGGCCCACCGCGGGTGATGGCGTAGACCAGCTGGAAATCGGTGAAGGTGAAGATGATCGAGAACGTCATCACGATTGCCAGTATAGGGAGCATCATCGGAAAGGTGATGTAACGAAATCGCTGCCAGGCGCTGGCGCCGTCCAGCATCGCCGCCTCGTAGAGCGACGGCGAGATGGTCTGCAGGCCCGCGAGCAACGATATCGCAACAAAGGGAATGCCGCGCCAGATGTTGGCGGCGATCAGCGAGAAGCGCGCCGGCCAGGGGCTGCCGAGGAAGTCGACATTGGTCGAGCGGACGTGCAGCACGTCGACGAGAAGATAGGAGATGATGGAGAACTGCGGATCGTAGATCCACCAGAACGCCAGCGCCGACAGCACAGTCGGCACGATCCAGGGCAATAGCACGATGGCGCGCAGGATGCTCTTGAACGGAAAGTGATTGTTCAACAGCAGCGCCAGCCAGAAGCCGAGCGCGAATTTTCCGAAAGTGGCGACCGCCGTATAGAACACGCTGTAAAACACCGCGTTCCACCACAAGGGATCGGTCAGCAGATACTGGAAGTTTTCGAGGCCGATGAAATGGCCGCGGCGGCCGATAGTGGTGTCGGTGAAGGCGAGCCAGATGCCTAAGCCCAGCGGATAGGTCAGGAATACCGCGAGCAGGCCGATCGCGGGTGTGAGACATACGACGATCAGGAACGGCTTGTAGTCGAACAGCCGCACCAGCCAGCCGGGCTGCTGCTGGACCACGCCTCTTGATGGTAGCGTCGTTACCGACATCGAATGTTTGTCCTGAGTGTCTTGGTCATTCCGGGGCGATGCGAAGCATCGAACCCGGAATCTCGAGATTCCGGGTCTGGTCCTTCGGACCATCCCGGAATGACAATTCACCTCCGGAAATATCGCTTCGCCCGGCGCTCGGCCTCTGCCGCCGCGGCTTCGGGCGTGGCGGCGTCGGTCGCGACCGAGGCGCACATCTGCACCAGCACGTAGTCGGCGTTGACCGCGCCGGAGGCCGCGGAAATCGGGCCCTTGTAACCGGTCCAGTATTTGTTGGCCATGGTGTCCTTGAAGATGCGCACTTTGGGATCGCCCGACCACACCGCCGAGGTGGCATAGGCATTGAGCGGATGCGCCCAGTAGCCGCTATTGGCATTGAGCCACGGCTCGTATTGCTCGTGCTCCAGCATGAATTGCAGGAATGCCTTGGCGGCGTTCGGTGAGGGGCTGTGCTTGAACACCATCGCGTTCAAAGTAAGTCCCGCCATCGGTGAGGTCTTGGCGAGCCCCATCGGCACGAACTGGTGCTCGGTATCGTCGGCGATCGGCCTGGTGGCGGGATCGTTCTTCAGCGAGAAATACAGCGAGACGCCGTTCGAGGTCAGCGAGATGTCACCGGCCGAATAGGCGCGGTTGTTGCTGACGTCGTTCCACGACGGCGTGCCGGCGATGAAGGTCGGGTACAACTCCTTCAGGTAGTTCAGCGCGGCGATGGTTTCCTTGCTGTTGATCGTGACATTGCCTTCCTCGTCGAGCAGCGAGGCGTTGTGCGACCACAACAGCCAGCTGGCGAACCCGTTGCCGTCGCCGACGGCGTTGCCGAGCGCGAAGCCGGCGGGCTTTGAGCCCTTCTGCAGTTTCCGGCACAGCTCGAGAAAGCCGGCATGATCATCCGGAACCTTGTCGTAGCCGGCCGCCTGCACCATCGACTTGCGATACACCAGGGGACCGCCGCTGGCGCCGAACGGCAAGCCGATCCAAGCGTCGCCCTTGTGGCGCTTGCCGTATTTCTCGGCGAGGAACATCCAGCCGCCGTAACGCTTACCGAGATAAGTGGCGACCTCGGTCAGCTCGATCAGCTTGTCGGCATAGATATGCGGCGCGTCCGAGAAGCCGATGATGATGTCGGGGCCGGCGCCCGAGTTGGAGGTGACCGCGGTCTGCTGGTTGATGTCCTCCCAACCGACGAAATCGACCTTGACCGGCACGCCGGTCTTTTCAGTGAACCGCGCGGCGTTGGCGCGGAACACGTCCTCGTCGGGCTGCACGAACCGCACCGGCCGCAGCATGCGCAAAGTCGCGCCCTTTTCGATCGGGAGCGCCGGTGCCGGGACATCGGCGGCCTTGACGCTGGATGCGGCGGTCTGCGCTTTCGCACCGCTCGTGGCCAGCGCAGCGGCGGCGACGCCGAGCGCCAGCGCATCGCGACGGGTGAGGTCGTTGCTCATGGTTCTCTCCCTGTGTCCTCGCCCTGTATCCTCGGTTCCCGGCGTTGAATCGCCGGTGAATTCTTTCCACTAGGGCCTAGCTGTTCGGACCGCGCTCCATGCTGACAGGTTGCCAGCGGCGAAGCGAGGTATTTTGCAGTACCGAGGGGTTGACGCAGCTCACCGGCCACAGGCCCTGCAGCACCAGCGACAATTCATAGCCGACCCGGCGCTTGCGCGCCTCGTCGAAGCGCGCCGAGGCCGAGGCGACGTGCGCGGTCAGCGTGACGTTCTCCATGCCGAGCATCGGGTTGTTGTGCGAGGGTGGTTCCTTCTCCAGCACGTCGAGCGCGGCATGGGCGATCCAGCCCTCCTGCAGCGCCTTGATCAGCGCCTCCTCGTTCACGGTCGGTCCGCGTCCGGTATTGATGAAGATCGCGCTCTTCTTCATTTGCTTGAAGTGATTTTCGCCCAGCATGTGGTGCACCTCGGGCCGCGCCGGCGCATGCATCGAGACGAAATCGGATTGCGACAGCACCTCCGACAGCGTCGCCGGCAGCACGCCGTGATCGGAAATCAGCGTCTCGGCGATGAAGGGATCGTAGGCCATCATCCGCAGGCCGAAGGGAGCGGCGCGTTTTGCCACCGCGCGGGCGACGCGGCCGAACGAGATGAAGCCCAGCGTCTGTCCCATCAGCCGCGGAATCTTCAATAGCTGCGGCCGGCCCTCGGACCAGCGGCCCTGGCGCACCATCTTGTCCTGCTCGACCAGGCGGCGGAAACCCGACAGCAGCAGCATCATGGCATGGTCGGCAACTTCCTCGATGAAGGTGTCGGGAATGTTGGTGACGGGAATACCGCGTGCGGTGGCGGCCTTGACGTCGACGCTGTCGACGCCGACGCTGCCGAGCGAGATCACCTTGCAGTTCTGCAAGGCATCGATGATCTTCTTCGAAATCGGCATGCCCTTGGCGTAGACGGCGTCCGCGCTGCGGGCGGCCTCGATGAACTCCGCCTCGTTGGCGGGCGCCTCGATGATTTCGGCGTCGACCGGGTCGAGCGCCTCCTTTTCATAGGCATAGCCGCCACCGGCGACCGTGAAGCTCGCGCCCTTCGGCGTTACAATCCTGAATTTCGGCATTTCCTGCTTTCTCCCGATTTGACGTTTCGGTGTTGCTTATGGCCGCGACACACCGTCGATCTCAGTAGTTCTACGCGGCATCGTAACCAAGCGCTAAAGGGTTCACTATACCGTGCCCGGAATCAATCCGCCAATCACCCGCCAATTCCCCCGGAGACACCCCGTGACGCTGACCAATCTGAAGATCACCCCCAAACTCGGCATTTTGGTGGGTGTAACCCTGGTCGGCCTCTGCATCGCCAGCGCGCTCGCAGGCTATCTGATGCAGCGCGAGATGCTGAATGCCCGGATCGATCAGGTGCATTCGATCGTCGACATGGCGCGCAATATGGCCGCTGGATTGCAGAAGCAGGTCGAGGCCGGCCAGCTCACCAAGGAAGCAGCTTTGGCCGAATTCGGCCGCCGCGCCAATTCCATGACCTACGACAACGGCAGTGGCTACCTGTTCGGGACGACGTTCGACGGCATCACCGTGCTGGCGCCCGATCCCAAGCAGGTCGGCACGAACCGCATGGACGTGGTGACCAATGGCCGGATGCTGTCCCGCGAATTAATGGAAGGCGTCAAGGCCCATGGCGAAATCCTTCTGACCTATGAATATGTCAAGCCCGGCCAGGAGACGCCGGTCCGCAAGATCGGCTACGCCGTCGCGATCCCCGCCTTCAACATGTATCTCGGCACCGGCGCCTATCTCGACGATCTCGACACCAAGCTGAAGCCGGTGATCTGGGCGCTCGGTCTTGCGACGCTGATCATCGCGGTGCTCTCGGGCGGCATCGCCTGGATGATCGGCCGCAGCATCAGCCGGCCGCTCGGCCAGCTCGGCAACCGCATGCAGGCGCTGGCCGATGGTTCGCTGGAAGACGAAATCCCCGGCGTCGGGCGCGACGACGAGATCGGCGCGATGGCCGCGACCGTTCAGATTTTCAAGGACAACGCGGTGCGGATCCGCGGGCTGGAACAGGCCGAAGCCGAAACGCAAGCCCACGCCGCAGCCGAGCGCCGCGCGGCGATGGAAAGCCTCGCCGGCGATTTCGAGCGTAGCGTCAACGGTATCGTCCGTTCGGTGTCGACCGCCGCCGCCGGCATGCAGACCACCGCGCAATCGATGACCGCGACCGCGAGCGACGCCAGCGCGCGGGCCGCCACTGTCGGCTCGGCCTCGCAAAGCGCCTCCAACAATGTCGGCACGGTTGCCGCCGCCGCCGAAGAGCTGTCGAGCTCGGTCGCCGAGATTTCCCGTCAGGTAACGCGGTCGAGCGAGATCGCCAGCAAGGCTGTCGGCGATGCCGAGCGCACCAACGCCACCGTGCAGGTGTTGTCGACCGGCGCCGAGAAGATCGGCGAGGTGGTCAAGCTGATCCATTCGATCGCGGCGCAGACCAACCTGCTGGCGCTGAACGCCACCATCGAGGCGGCCCGCGCCGGCGAATCCGGCCGCGGCTTTGCGGTGGTTGCCTCCGAAGTCAAGGCGCTGGCCAACCAGACCGCCAAGGCCACCGAGGAAATCTCCGGCCAGGTGGCGGCGATGCAGGCTTCGACCAGCAACGCGGTCGCCGCGATCAGCGGCATCACGCAAACGATCGCGCAGATGAGCGAGATCACGGTCAGCATTTCCGCGGCGATCGACCAGCAGGGCGATGCGACCCGCGAGATCGCGCGTAACATCCAGTCGGTCGCGGCCGGCTCGAACGAGATTTCGGCCCATATCGGCGGCGTCACCCAGGCCGCGACGGCCACCGGCAAGGCTGCTTCCGACGTGCTGTCGAACGCCCGCGAACTCGACAACCAGTCCGGCATGCTGCGCAGCGCGGTCGACGGATTCCTGGCCAAGGTCCGCGCCGCGTAAGCTTACGCGGCCGACCCCTGCCGCGAGGCGGTCACGACGCCCGCCAGCACCAGGACGTAGCCGATCAGGTGAAACAGCCGCGGCTGCTCGCCGAGCAGCAGGATCGCCATCGCCGAGCCGAACACCGGGACCAGATGCAGGAACGGCGCGGCGCGGTTCGGCCCGATCAGTGCGATGCCGCGGTTGAAGAACAGATACGCCAGGGTCGAGGGAAAGATCACGACATAGATCAGGGTCGCCGCCGTCAAGGCGTCGAATTTCAAGGTGGCGCCGGTGGAATATTCGAAGACCGAGAGCGGCAGCAACAGCAGTGCGCCGCAGCCCATGGTGAAGGCAATCAGCGACAGCTGATGCGTCTTCGGCCGCCGCGGCATCAGCGCCGAATACAACCCGAAACTCAGCACCGCGCCGGCGAACATCACGTCGCCCTTGTTGAACTGGATGCTGGCAAGGGCCGCGAGGTCGCCGCGCAGGATGATGGTAAGTACGCCCAAAAGCGAAATCGCGATGCCGGCGAGCTGTGCCCAGGTCAGCCGCACCCCGAACAGGGTGAGCGACCACAGCGCCACGAACAGCGGTCCCGAGGACTGGATCAGCAGCGCGTTCAGCGCCTGGGTGTAGTGCAGCGCCCAATACGACAGCGCATTGTTGAAGGCGAAACCGGTCGCCGACAGCGTCACCATCAGCGGCAGCCGCGCCCGCAGCGCCGGCCAGTCGCGTTCGAGATGCGGTTTCGCGAACGGCAACAGCATCAGGAATGCGCCGATCCACCTGATACAGGACAGCGTCACCGGTGGCACATGGCCGGCGACATAGCGCGCCAGCACGATATTGCCGGCCCAGAACAGCGAGGTCAGGCTCAGGAGCAGATAGGGCTGGTTGTTGAGCCAGCGAAGCGGGGAGCGCTGCGGAGCCTGGTCAGTCAATGCGCGACAATCGAATCCTCTGATCCCCGCACGTTGCGCCCGAAATAACAGTGCCGGCAAGATACTGCGGCGGATTGGTGCCATGCAGCGATCCCTCCCGGCGAATCGCGCGCACGCCAGGTTGGACGCCCCGCACATCGCTTCAGGATGATACTGTGACACAATCGTTGCGGAGTTGATCGGGATCGATGAAGGAGCTTGGCCATGGCCGTGGAATTACTGAATATCGAAGGCCTCGAGGCGCTCGATCGTCGGGCGCCGGTCGT
Source organism: Bradyrhizobium sp. (assembly GCF_035484855.1). Lineage (GTDB taxonomy): Bacteria > Pseudomonadota > Alphaproteobacteria > Rhizobiales > Xanthobacteraceae > Bradyrhizobium. The sequence continues at coordinate 32,871 of NZ_DATHOP010000246.1, read as the reverse complement.
GATGGTGAACCTGATGCGCTTCCACGAGCGCTCGCTCGACGGTGACGGCAGCGGCTGGGACGCCTACTTGCGCTACAGCGCGCACACCGTGCCGATGATCAAGGCGCGCGGCGGTACGCTGCTATGGACCGGCAACGCCAAGGTGGTCGCGCTGGGTCAACAGGCCGGCAATCAATGGGATTACGTGGCGCTGGTGTATTATCCGTCCGTCGCAGCCTTCATCGACATGATGACGTCGCTGGACTACGAAAATCTGAGCGACCCGCATCGCCGCAACGGCTGCGCCGAGCATCTGATCATCGCGACCAGCGAGGCCTACAGCAAGTTCAAGGTGGGTTAGATTAGAACTTGCGCACCAGTTCCGAGGTGATCTCACCGATGCTGCGGACGCCCATCAGCGCCATGTCGCGATCGACCTCGTCGCGCAGCAGCGTCAGCGCGCGCGTGACGCCGGCTTCGCCGGCGACGACGGCCGCGAACAGGAACGGCCGGCCGATGAAGACGAATTGCGCGCCGAGTGCGAGCGCCTTCAGCACGTCGGTGCCGCGCCTGATGCCGCCGTCCAGCATCACCGTCATGGGGCCTGCTTCGGCGGCGATCTCCGGCAGCGTGCGCAGCGAGGACACGGTGTAATCGAGCTGCCTTCCGCCATGGTTGGAGACGATGACCCCATCGACGCCGGACTCGCGCGCGATGCGGGCGTCGGCGGGCGCGATCAAGCCCTTGACCACGAGCTTGCCTTTCCACCTCTTGCGGATCAGCTCGACATGCTTCCAGGCAAGCTGGTCGCGCTTGCCGATGTTGCGCATCAGGTTCTTGGCCAGCACCGGCGGGCCGCGCGCGGCATCCACGTTCTCGAAATGCGGCATGCCGTGGTTCGCAAGGGTGCGTGCCCAGGTGCCGAACAGCCAGCGCGGATGGGTGATCGTGTCCCAGGCGATCTGCGGCGTGACGGCAATCGGGGTCCTGAAACCGTTGCGGATGTTGTTCTCGCGGTTGGGCGGCACCGGCACGTCGGCGGTAACGACGAAGGTGTCGTAGCCGGCGGCCGCTACACGGTCGACCAGGGGCTCGATGCGCGAGGCGTCGCCCGCCAGATAGGCCTGGTACCAGGCCGCGGGGTTTTCGCGCCGGACCTCCTCCAGCGCAATCAGCGACGCGGCGCTGAGGATCATCGGCACGTTCATGGCCTTGGCCGCGCGGGTCAGCACGATGTCGCCGCGATAGGCAACCAGCGCCGCCGAGCCCATCGGCGGAATTCCGAATGGTGCGGCGTAGGTCCTGCCGAACAGTTGCGTGGTCTGATCGCGGCCGGAGACGTCGTTGAGCACGCGCGGGACAAAGCCGTATTCCGAAAACGCCCGGCGGTTATCCGCGAGCGCCGTGTCGGTCTCGGCGGCGCCGGCGACATAGCCGTAGAGGAATTTCGGCAGAAGGCGGCGCGCAGTCGCCTCGAAATCGTCGAGCGAAAGATAGCGGCGCAAGCCGCGCGGCACGGCGCTTTCGGGGCGCTGCACCGTGGTGGGTGGGGGTGTCATATTTGAAGTCTTGTCGTGCATGTCGGGGGGCGATCCGTCCTTGGAAGTCCTGTCACGATGGTCCGACAAGGCGGACGCGCGGTCAACCGCCTTGCGTTAGCACTTTGCCTGGAAACTACCCGGCGCCGGCTTGCTTCCTCGAAGCGATGAATACGCCGGTCAGCACCAGCGCGAAGCCGACGACGTGAAACAATTGCGGACGTTCGCCGAGAAACACGATCGCCATCAATGCGCCGAACGCCGGCACCAGATGGAAGAAGGGCGCCGCGCGGTTGGCGCCGATCAGCTGCACGCCGCGATTGAAGCACAGATAGGCGATGATGGACGGAAACACCGGGACGTAGAACAACGTCAACAGATTGGCGGTGTCGAGCTGCATCAGCGGCCGCGTCAGCAATTCCCATATCAACAGCGGGATCAGGCATGCGGCGCCGACGCCGGAGGTGAAACCGATCAGCGACAAAGCATGGATTTTCGGCCGTTTCAGCGTCAGCACCGAATACAGCCCGAAGATCACCAGCGCCACCGTGAAGATGAGGTCGCCCTTGTTGAAGGCAATGTTGGCAAGCGCGGTCGGATCGCCGTGCAGCAGGATCACCAGCACACCGGTCAGCGATACGACGATGCCGCCGGCCTGCGTCAGCGTCAGCCGGACGCCGAGCAGCACCAGCGACCACACCGCGACGAACAAGGGCGCGGCCGACTGCAACAGCAGCGTGTTGAGCGCAGTGGTGTATTCGAGCGCCCAATATTGCAGTGTATTGAAAACGCCGATGCCGGTGATGGAGAGCAGGATCATGATGCCGATCCGGCCCCGGATCGCCGCCCAGTCCTGCCGCAAATGCTTCCATGCGAAGGGCAGCACGATCAGGAACGCCAGCGACCAGCGCAGGAACGACAGCGTCACCGGCGGAATGTGGCCGGCGGAGAGCCGGCCGACGATGGCGTTGCCGGCCCAGCACAGGGAAGTGATGGAGAGCAAGAGATAAGGCTGGTTGGCGAGCCAGTTACCGGGCGAGGCGGCGCGGGTGGCTCGATCGGAAGCGGACATGAGGGTTTGGATTCTTGGCCCGGGTTCGACGACGCCGCGGCCCGGCCCGGCGCTCCGGGCCGGTCAGACCCGGCCCTCTCACAGACACGGATTTTCGCGCTGGTTCAATGGCGCGCGATGCATCGCGACCATGCGTGCAGCGGGTTCCGAAGCCGTGGTTGGAAATCGAAGGCCGCCTGGTCTATTGTGCGGCGATGTTGCGAAAATTCATTCTGGCCTTGGCGATCGGCGTGGCATTTCCGGGAATGCCGATGGCGGAGCCCCGCTCCGGCATCGACGTCTCGGCGATCGATCCGGCCGTGCGCCCGCAGGACGATTTCTGGCAGTTCGCCAACGGCAAATGGCTCGCTGCGACGACCATCCCGCCCGACCGCCCTGCCTGGAACACCTTCCTGCAGGTCTACGAGACCACCCAGAAGCAGTTGCGCGAAGCGATCGAGGGCATCGATCCCTTGAGCCCGGAGGGCAGCGAACCGCGCAAGCTCGCCGATCTCTACGGCTCGTTCATGGATGAGGCGGGCGTGGAAGCCGCGGGCCTGTCTGGCCTGCGCGACGAGCTTTCGCGCATCCACGGCATCGGCGACAAGGCGGCGCTGCCCGCGACCTTCGCGCGTCTTTCGCGCCTCTGGGTGCGCATCCCCTGGGACCTGGATATCGGCCCCGACGAGCACGATGCGACGCGCTATGTCGCGCATCTGGAGCAAAGCCAACTCGGATTGCCGGATCGCGATTACTATCTCAAGGACGACGCGCATTTCGGCGCAATCCGCGCCGCCTATCGGCAACACATCGTCAAATTGCTCGCGCTCGCGGGCGAGCCAGCGACGGCGGAGATCGCCGACGGCATCATCGCGCTCGAGATCGAAATCGCGCGGCTGCAGTGGACGCGGGTCGAAAACCGCGATCCGCTCAAGACCTACAACAAGCGCGAGATATCGGCGCTGCCGGCGTTGGTGACGACGGACGACTGGCCGGCCTATCTTGCCGCCGCCGGCGTCGGCGCGGATGTCAGCACCCTGATCGTGGCGCAGCCGAGCTATTTCGACCAAATCGGCGCGATCCTGCGCGAGGTGCCGCTCGCAACCTGGCAGGCCTATCTCGCCTACAACCTGCTCAGCGCCTATGCGCCCTATCTGTCGCAGCCCTTCGTCGACGAGGATTTCGCCTTCGAGCAGCACAGGCTGCGCGGCGTGCCGGAAAACCTGCCACGCTGGAAGCGCGGTGTCGCGACCGTCGATCGCCTGATCGGCTTTGCGCTCGGCCGGCTCTATGTCGCCCGCTACTTTCCGCCTGCCAACAAGGCCCGCGCCGAAGCCATGGTCGCCAATCTGCTGGCCGCCTATCGCGAGAGCATCGCTGCGCTCGACTGGATGGGTCCCGAGACCCGCCGCCAGGCGCTCGACAAGCTGTCAAAGATCCGCCCGATGATCGGTTATCCCGACAAGTGGCGCGACTATAGCAAGCTCGAGATCCGGCGCGACGATCTCACCGGCAATGTCATGCGCGCGCGCGCTTTCGGCACCGATTTCTGGATGGCCAAGCTCGGCCACGAGGTCGACCGTGATGAATGGCGAACCTCGCCGCAGACCATCAACGCCTATTATGATCCGAACCGCAACCAGATCACCTTTCCCGCCGGCATCCTGCAGCCGCCGTTCTTTGACGCATCAGCCGACGATGCCGCCAATTACGGCGGTATCGGCACCGTGATCGGGCACGAGATCAGCCACGCCTTCGACGACCAGGGCAGCCGCTTCGACGGCGAGGGCAACTTGCGCAACTGGTGGAGCGACGAAGATCGCGCCCGCTTCGACGCCAAGACCAAAAGCCTGGTCGCGCAGTACGACGCCTTCAGCCCGCTGCCCGGCTATCACGTCAACGGCGCGCTGACGCTCGGCGAAAACGTCGCCGACAATGCCGGCCTTGCCATCGCCGAGCGCGCCTGGCGGCTGTCGCTCGGCGGCTGCCCCGCGCCTAAAATCGACGGCTACAGCGGCGAGCAGCGGCTGTTCATCAGCTTCGCGCAAATCTGGCACGACAAGATGCGCGATGCCGCCCGCATCGAGCGCCTCAAGGTCGACCCGCATTCGCCGGGCCAGTTCCGCGCCAATGGCAGCCTGCGCAACCAGGGCGCTTTCGACTTAGCCTTCGACGTCAAGCCGGGCGACGCGATGTACCTGGCCCCGGATCAGCGCATCTCGCTCTGGCAGGTCGATCGCGACATCGAATGCAAGGAAAAGAATCGCTAGGTCGGGGACCGTTTAAATTTACCGCGGCCGACCTGCGCCAGGGCTTCGTCGACCGCGGCGAGTTCGTCGTCGCTGGCGACATAGGTTTCGCCGAGGCGATCCAGCGCCAGCAGCATTTCGGCTGCTTCGTCCTGTCGCGCCGTGGGCCAACAGCCTATGGCGGCGAGCGCCTCTTCCATCAGCTCGGTCATATCAGCTGGATAGCAGGAAACGGCGCCTCGCTCAAACCGTCACCAGCGCGTGCGCGACCGCACCTGCCGCGATGGCGGCGTCGTTGGGATCGATCTCGATCTGCAGGCCGCGCTGCCCGCCATTGACGAACACCGTGGTATGGAGCATCGCGACGCGTTCGATCGCGACCGGCACTTTCTTTCTCTGTCCGAACGGGCTGATGCCGCCGACATGATATCCGCTCAGCCGCTCGGCATCGGCGGGCCGCATCATGTGGCCGGCCTTGCCGCCGAACGCCGCGGCGAGCTTCTTCATGCTGACCTCGCAATCCGACGGCACCACCACGCAGACCGGCCGCTCGTCGACCACCGCCATCAGGGTTTTCAGCACCCGGCCCGGTTCGACGCCGAGCGCTTCGGCGGCCTGCAGCCCGATGCTCTCGGCGCCGGAATCGTAGACATAGGTGTGCAGCTTGAAGGCGATGCCGAGCTTGCGCAGTGCAAGGGTGGCAGGCGTCGACTTGGGCATGGCGTTTGGCTCCGTCGTCGGATTCCGCCGGAGTCCATCGATAGCAAATTTCCGGAGCAGACGCAGCGCTGGCGCCCGTTCGCTGCACGCCGTCCGACCGGTTGCAAAATGGGCGCGGCCGAACGACGCGCATTCGACCTTAGCCGTATCCGCCGCCATTCTCTCGACATAAATTTTCGGGGGATATCAAAGGCTTGAAGCCGATTTCGAGGCCGGCCAAAGGCCCGTTCTTGCTTGCGTCGCCAGCCTGCTTCCGTTATCCGGTGGGATGCCTCGCATGCGAGCGGCCCCGGCCGTGATTTAGGCTGGGCGCATGATCCGGAACGGCGGCCGGTTCTTTCGGACAATCATGCTCGTGTGAATTCTCACTTGCAGAGGGAAGTTTCGCGAAATGGCCAATGTCGTCGTCGTCGGCGCCCAGTGGGGCGACGAAGGGAAGGGCAAGATCGTCGACTGGTTGTCCGAGCAGGCCGACATCGTCGTGCGCTTCCAGGGCGGCCACAATGCCGGCCATACGCTGGTCATCAACGGCGTGACCTACAAGCTGGCGCTGTTGCCCTCGGGCGTGCTGCGGCCCTCGAAGCTCTCGGTGATCGGCAACGGCGTAGTGGTCGATCCGCAGGCCTTTCTCGACGAGGTGACAAGGCTGCAGGGCCAGGGCGTCGCCGTCAGCCCGGAAAACCTGCGCATCGCCGAAAACGTCACGCTGATCCTTCCGCTGCATCGCGACCTCGATTCGATTCGCGAGACCTCCAGCACGGTCACCGCGATCGGCACCACGCGGCGCGGCATCGGCCCCGCCTATGAGGACAAGGTCGGCCGCCGCGCCATCCGCCTGATGGATCTCGCCGATCTCGATACGTTGCCGCACAAGATCGACCGCCTGCTGGCGCATCACAACGCGCTGCGCCGCGGGCTCAAGCTGGAAGAGATCGATGGTGCGGGCATCTTGAAGGAGCTGACCGAGCTGGCACCGCAGCTGCTGCCCTATGCCGAAACGGTGTGGCGGCTGCTCGACGTCAAGCGCCGCGAGGGCAAGCGCATCCTGTTCGAAGGCGCGCAGGGCGCGCTGCTCGACGTCGACCATGGCACCTACCCCTACGTCACCTCGTCCAATACGGTCGCAGCGCAAGCCGCCACCGGCAGCGGCCTGGGCCCAAGCGCGGTCGGCTATGTGCTGGGCATCTGCAAGGCCTATACGACCCGCGTCGGGCAGGGACCGTTTCCGACCGAGCAGGACAACGCGATCGGCCGCCGGATCGGCGAACGCGGCCGCGAGTTCGGCACCAATACCGGCCGGCCGCGGCGCTGCGGCTGGTTCGACGCCATGCTGGTGCGCCAGACGGTGCGCACCTCCGGGATCAACGGCCTGGCGCTGACCAAGCTCGATATTCTCGACGGCTTCGATACGATCGAGGTCTGCACCGGCTACCGGCTGGACGGCCGCGAGATCGACCATTTGCCGGCCGGCGAGGGCGCGCAGGCCCGCGTGGTGCCGGTCTATGAGACCATCGAGGGCTGGAAGGAGCCGACCGCCAATGCCCGTTCCTGGGCGGATTTGCCGGCCCAGGCCATCAAATATGTCCGCCGGGTCGAGGAACTGGTGGGCTGCCCGATTGCGCTTCTTTCCACCAGCCCGGAACGCGAGGATACTATTCTGGTCCAGAACCCGTTCGAGGCTTAAGGAGATGTTACCGGAAAGCCTGCATTGTTGAGTAGAAATGGCTGATTACTACCCGCTGATCGCCCGCGCCATTGCCGGACTGGACCCCAGTGCTCCCGGCGAGAGCAGGCGTGCGCTTTACGAGCGCGCGCGCGCCGCGCTGATCGCGCAGCTGCGCAGCGTCGAGCCACCTTTAAGCGAATCCGAAATCACCCGCGAGCGGCTGTCGCTGGAAGAGGCCGTGCGCAAGGTCGAATCCGAGGCCGCGCAGCGCGCCCGGGACGCGTCGCGCTCCGGGGACGCATCGCGCTCCGGCGACGCCTCGCGCGGCAGCGGTGGCGATCGCTCCCGCGCCGGCGACGCGTTCCGCGCCAATACCCGTAACCCCGCTCGATCAGCCGATGCGCCGCCGCCGGCCGCTTCGCCAGCTCCGCCGCCCGCTCCGGCCTCGCAGCCGCCGGCGCGTCCGCGCCCGCCCGCGCCACAGGGGCGCAACGAGCGCCCGCCGCTCGGACAGGAAGATCGCGGCCCCCGCAACCTTCGCGCCGACGCCGGCCCGCCGCCAACGCGTCCGCAGCAGCCGCCGCCGGTCCCGATGCAGGATCCGCAATTGCCGCCGACCCGGGAGCGCACGGGCGCGCCGCGCCGCGGCCCCGACAGCTCGCCGCCGACGCAAGGCGTGCGCGGCTTTCGCGACATCGCCGCCGACGCCGACGATCTCGGCCGCGCCGCCGCGCAAGCCAATCGCGCCGCGCGAAAAACCTATGCCAACGTGCCGTCGCCCTCGCCGGAGTTCGACCGGCTGGAGCCTAACCTCGAAAACCGCGGCGCCGATCCCGACGCGCCCTATTCCTGGGACGAATCGATCGAGGAGGCCGAGCGCTACGCGCCGCCGCCGCAGGCCCCGCGCCCGCGGGTGGCGGCCGACCGCGAGCCGAAAAAGCGGGCGCGAAGCGGCGCGGTATTTCCGTTCAAGAGCGCGATCGCCATCGGCGTGGTGCTGATCCTGGTCGGCGCCGCGATCCTGTGGGGCAAGGCGGTGGTGACCTCGGTCAGCGGCCTGTTCAAGCCGTCCCAGCAGGTGGTGGAAGCGCCGAAGGATACTTCGCCGCTGGCCAAGCCGAAGATTCCCGACCGGGTCGGCCAGCCGGCGTCGTCGGACGTGGTCGCGCCGGTAGGGCAGCGCGTGGTGCTGTATGACGAGGATCCGAACGATCCCAAGGGCAAGCAATATGTCGGCTCGGTGGTCTGGCGCACGGAACAGATCAAGGGCGCAGCCGGACAGCCGGCCGACATCGCGGTGCGTGCCGACATCGAAATTCCCGACCGCAAGTTCAAGATGTCGATGTCGTTCCGCCGCAACACCGACGCTTCGCTGCCGGCGAGCCATACCGCGGAACTGACCTTCACCCTGCCGTCGGATTTCGTCGGCGGCGGCGTCAGCAACGTGCCCGGCATCCTGATGAAACAGAACGAGCAGGCCCGCGGCCTGCCGCTGTCGGGCCTCGCGGTCAAGGTGACCGACGGCTTCTTCCTGGTCGGGCTGTCCAACGTCGATGCCGAGCGTGCCCGCAACATCCAGCTCCTGAAGGAGCGCAGTTGGTTCGACGTGCCGCTGGTCTATGTCAACAAGCAACGCGCCATCATCGCCATCGAAAAGGGCCCGCCGGGCGAACGCGCGTTCGCCGACGCCTTCGCGGCGTGGGGGGAGTAGGCGAAGCGCCATCCGTCATTGCTCGGCAGAACGCGCGAGGAGCAGCATGAGACGTTACCTGATCTTCGCAGCCCTTTCGCCGTTACTCGGCGGATTCCTGCTGCTGCTGACCTCCACGGTGATGTCCGGCTACTGGAGCCGTCCGCCGAATGCGGCCGAGGCCGCGAAGCTTTTGACGGTGTTCGCCAAGACGTTGCAATACAGTTATCTGTTCGGCGTGCTGCCGGCGCTGATGATCGGGGCGGTGGACGACATCCTGTGGCACGTCCGGCGCATCAGCCCGGGCTTTCGGATGCTGATCGTCGGCGCGATCGCTTTCGTCGCCGCGGAGTTTGTCTATGGCGGCCGCGGACCAGACAGCGGCGCGCTGCAGTTCGTGCTCTATGGCCTGGTCGGCCTCGTCCCCGCAATGGTGTGCTCGTGGCTCGCGCACGAGGCGATCGACGAGCCGCCGAAGGCGGCGCTAGGGGAGGCATCGGCGGAGCCGGCGGTGAAGAGCGAATAGGGTATGGCCGCCCGCGTTGTGGGATGCATACGCTAAGACCATGCATACCCGCGATTGTGATTTGTCGCATGTCGTGGCACTTGTAGTAACCGATTCAATAGATTCGGCGGTCCACCGTGCCATCACCGTATAGAGATTTAGTCCGTATCGCAGATGCCGCTACTGCTCCCGATCAAAGAGCGATGGCGATGCGGAGCTTTGCTCAAGAGCTTAATTGGGTTCCAAGCTACGAGGTCCAAGGAAATTTCGGCATAAGCTCGGTAGCTGGTCATCTCATCGTTGAGCACGGCTTGGAGAATGCCGCAGCTATATCATTTCTAAAGGCCCCTTACCGCTCTGCTCAGTTGCGACCGGATCAACTAAAAGCTTTGCTGGCGGTATCCTATAACAATCTGATTGAGTGGCATCTATTCATTTCCGATAGCGACGCACGATGGGTGAACAATCTAGCTGATAGATTAGCGACGCCAGAAGCGGATAAAGTCGTCGCGTTCGATCCCAGCGACTTGATGCAAGTGGTGTCGTCTTCTAGACTCGACGAACTGGATCGAGAGGGTGGTCTCCGAAAGTCGATAAAATCTTGCGATGATGCACTTCTGCAAGTGATCTCACGCTGGAAGCTCCTATTAAAGGCCGACTATCCAGAGGTTGAAAATCGGAATTTTTCCGCGTTGTTCAACGCGTTGATTTTTGTTCGTGGCTGTGAAGATCGCAATCTCGACAATGCACCCGGAAGTACCCGTGTTCTACTCGCTTCATTGGCTGAGCAGCCGGCAGATCAGATTGACTTGTCCACGATACTCAAGGCCAGCTTGGCCAAAACGGGCATCCCAGACGTGTTGGGCGAATTTATTGACGAGAAGGCTTTGGAGCCATTTAAGACCCTGGATTCGGCTACCGCGCAAAATATCTTTCGAGAGCTTTACGCTCCGAAAGACGCTGCTTATGACTTCAATTTTGCTTTGATGTCGAAGCACGCGCTTAGTCGCATTTATGAAAAATATGTTGCCTTGCTTCGACCGGAGCAGTCGAACGCCGAGGCTGGTCAGCTTTCACTCTTGAGGCCGATACCTCAAGAGGTGCATCAACACAAATCGGGAGCAATTTATACCCCGCAATTCGTTGCCGGGTTTTTTTCCCGTTTTATTCGAGAGAATTTGACTCCGAAAAGTTTTCGCGAACTGCGTTCTATCGATCCCGCGTGTGGATCGGGAATTTTTTTGAGAAATCTCTTGGAGCTACAATGCGATCCTTTTGCGCCCGGAATAACTCCTGCTTCAATAACGCATGCATTCTCGCGAACCGAGGCTATAGATAAGGATATCAATGCCTGCGAAGCCACTAGACTGTCGCTTGCCCTGCTTCACCTTATTGCAACGGGGAGTTTGCCGAAGGCTAGTTCGCTTCGGGTAAGAAATGCCGACGCGATTGCTGCGATTATGGACGGTAGTCTTGCGCCACGAGCGTATGGCGCTGTTATGAGCAATCCGCCATACGTTAAGTTGGATCATCTTCCCGAGGAAGACAGAAAAATCTTTGCTCAGTATCTCGGAGAAGACCATTCTGGTAGAATGGATGCATACATACCCTTTGTGCGCCTTTGTCTCGAATTGTCTCAGCCGAGAGGTATTGTCTGTTTGGTTCTTCCTCAGACATTTATGACTGCGGCAAATGCGTCATTTCTTCGTGCAAAAATCTCACTAGAATTCGATGTTAGATGTCTTGTCGACCTCAGCGCGGTACCAGTTTTCGAGAGTGTGGGCGCGTACACGATTCTGCTGGTTCTTCAGCGAAGAATAGTAATCGCTGGATTGGATCGGCCGCCTGCACAGATTGCTCAGGTAACGGAGTCGGTAGGGGCCGCGCTACAGGCTTGTCTGGACGGTCGAGAAGTAAAAAACAATCTATTCAGTGTCTTCCCTGCTGCTCAATCGATATTTCTATCGAAGACGTGGGTACTGGTTAGCCCAGAGCAAATACGCATCGACGAGCGGCTCTCGAAGCTGCCAAAGCTTTCCGAATTCATGACCGTCGCTCAAGGCTTTGTAACCGGAGCCGATAGTGTATTTATCCGGCCCCGCGACGCAATTCCTGACGCGGAGGAACGTATCTACGTGGACTATCTGCCAGATAGGCAGATTGGTCGCTATTCCGTTCCAAGGCGCACGGCCGAGGTTGTCCTTTTCCCGTATGAGGGTGATAGCCAGCTTTCCGAGGAGGAAATTAAAACTCGTTACCCGGAGACTTGGGCCTATCTTTGCTCTCACCGAGAATCGCTGGAAAAGCGAAGGTCTGTAACGCGCAGTGGCGTTCCTTGGTGGAAGCCTGTGCGCTCACGAAGTCCCTCTACGCTCCTAAAGCCGAAAATCGTATGTCCGCATCTTATGCTGACGCCTCGGTTTGCTATCAATCCTAATGGCAAACTAGCCGTGAGCCATAGCCCATTTATCATTTCTAAAGATGAGGGAGAGGAGCAAACTCTCATTCGTTTCTTTTGCGCTGTCCTCAATTCCACGATCTGCAATTGGTATATACGAACTTATGCGCCCAAATATGGGAGGGGGTATAATCGGTTGGAAGTTACCCTGCTGAATGGAGTCCCGATTCCGGATCTGGCTGCGGTTGATTCTAGGACACTGTCATCGATCACGGAAATGGTCGATCAAGTTTCAAAGAGGGCTGATGAAAAACTTGACGACGAATTGGACAACTTAATTTGTAGCCTTTACGGCTTCACTCCCAGCGAGAGGCAAGGCCTTTTTGGTCTAAAATGATGCCCGCGATTATCGTCGAAAGTGCGACATTACACCGAGACAGACGTAGGGCGGTGCGACGCCTCGTTGCGCCGTTGCTACCGCAACCGCCGAACATAATCGTTGAGCAGGTCGGGGTAATTAGAAACGCCTATACGATAGGGGTTTTGCCGAATGGAAGGCGACCCAGTTCTTATCTAAATCCAGAGGAAGTTCTTGTCCCAACACGAGTTCCGAACATACTTATGAACTACTACGAGAGCTGGAAACAAGGTGGAAAAGCAGACGAGTACTATCTCGACAGAGCGTATATGCATATTCATTTAGCTGCTGGATCGCTTCCTCAACAGATTTTTTCCTTGCACTGTGATCCATCACTCCATCCCTCATCGGGTCATTTTCAGTACAAACGTGGCCCCCATGTTCACGTTGAGGGGGCAAAACCAAATGTCAGCCATGCTCACATCTCTCTTTGCTTGATGGATCAAAATTTGGGTGGCGCAGATTTACCGACCTTGACCTTGAGCTTCGGGCAAGCTGTGAAGATGATTGCTGACGAATTATTGCCTTGCTGGGAACGTACTTGAAGCGAGGTAAATCTGAGCAGAGCCGATGGCAAAGCCCGCTCTGTCGCCTTTCCGGTCGATTGGCTCTACTTTGGCATGTGCAGTTGCCGCGTATGCGGGGGAACGACGATACACCCTCGGCGGCATCGTGACGCAACTTGCGCTCTCCTTGCGCGTTACCCATCTGATGGCCATGTCGAACGAAGAGATCATTGTCCCCAAGCGAGCCCGTTATCAGGGCAACAGCTCCGCCGACGCGAGTTTTCGCAGGTCCCAACCGCATGGGCCAGTGATCGATCAGGACGGGCGTGAAATCCCTGCGGAGACCTTTCGTCCGCAGTTCCAGGGTTTTCGTCCGCAGTTCCAGGGTTTCCGTTTCGATTTCGGCAACTCCGCCGCCAATCCCTTTGCCAATCTCACCCGCGAGCAGCGGCTGGCGCGGCTGGAGGCAATCGCGAAATTGCTGGACATCGCCTTCATCCTGCCCGGCACCAACATCCGCTACGGCATCGACGGCATCATCGGGCTGATCCCGGTGGTTGGCGACATCATCGCCACCGCGTTGTCATTATGGCTGGTGCGCGAGGCGCGTGCGCTGGGCGCGCCCTGGCACGTCACGGCGCGGATGCTCGGCAATGTCGCGATCCAGGGCGTGGTCGGAGCCGTGCCGGTCGCCGGCGACGCCTTCGACGTGCTGTTCCGCGCCAACATGCGCAATGCGCGGATGTTGCGGCGCTGGCTCGACAGGCAGCCGCGCTAGAAATAATAAACCCCCGGGCGCGAGCCCGAGGGTGTCATTCCCGTGCAGAAGTTTAAGCCGCCTCGGTGTCGGCCTTGTCGCCGGCGGGCGCAGGCTCGGGCGCGCGCGGGCGGCGCGGCAGCGGAAAGTCCTGGCTCTCATAGAGGTTGCGGATGCCGCTCTGGTCGAAGCGGGCTTCGTCGACCTGCAGATAGGCGCCGTTCAGCGAATCCGCCGGCAATTCCTCGATCGCAAAGCGCACGGCTTCGGCCGCGGTGCCAAATCGCCGATACGCGAAACCCGCCCGCTTCTTCTTGCGGATCGCGGCGGGAAACAATTCGGCGGCAGTGTTGAAGCTGAAGGAAGCCATGGTCAGGGACCTCTGAATCTTTTTAGTGAGAACGCGATTACGGTATCGCGAACGGATCGCACGGGCGCGCGGACGCGCCGGTACACGTCATTTCAGGACAGCCCCCAATATAAGCTCGTTTGACAGAAATGCGACTCCGGAGCGGGGCGATGATGAATCCGCCCACCCCGGTACCGGTTCCAGAATAAGTCTTTTTATTTCAATAGCTTGCGAGGATTACAGCTTGCCCAACAAGAACAGGACGAGCAGCACGACCAAAATCACGCCGCCCAGCCCCATGCCGGAATGGCCCATGCCATAGCCGTAGCCGCCGAAACGGCCGGAAAAGCCGCCCAACAAATAGATGATCACGATGATGATGAGGATCATTCCGAGCGACATGGCACTCTCCTTCGCCGCGGATGGACATCCGCCACCCCGCGCGTCCCGCAGAAAAGCATATTGCGGCGACTGATTCCATAGCGGGAACCGCTGATGCGGTCGGGTCTCGTCGTCTTCGCCAACGCCGTGCTCAGGTCAGGCCAGCCCTGGAAAGGCGCCTCCGCCACTTGACATGCAACACGGTAGATCCCGGCTCGGAGGCCGGGACGACGTTAAAAGAGGGGCGCGATCGCAGCCCAATTGTCGGGCACTGCCGCTTACTTCGGCTCGAGCTTCAGCGCCGCCGAGTTGATGCAGTAGCGCAAGCCCGTGGGGCCGGGGCCGTCCTCGAACACATGGCCGAGATGGCCGTTGCACTTCGAGCACAATACCTCGGTGCGGATCATGCCGTGGCTGATGTCGCGTTCCTCGTCGACATGGCTTTCCGCCGCCGGTGCGGTGAAGCTTGGCCAGCCGCAGCCGGAGTCGAACTTGGCGTCGGACTCGAACAGGGTCTGGCCGCAGCCGGCGCAGGTGTAAGTGCCCGGCCGCTGCTCATGCTCATATTCGCCCGAGAACGGCCGCTCGGTCGCTTTTTCGCGCAGCACCGCGTACTGCATCGGCGTCAGTTCCTTGCGCCAGTCGGCTTCGCTCTTCTGGATCTTGCCGGGCATCGTCTTGCTGTCGGACATGGAGGTTCCTCACACGTTGCGAAAGGGCCGTCAGTTGGTGACCTTTGCGCTGCTCACCAGGGTCGGCTTTTCGAGATAATTGTCGGCGAACAGTTTCTTCAGGTTCTCGACCTTCGGAATGTCGTTATAGGCAATATAGGGCTGCGTCGGGTTCAGCGTCAGGTAGTCCTGGTGATAGGCTTCTGCCGGATAAAACCCCTCCAGCGGGGAAACCTTGGTCACGATCGGCCGCTTGTAGACCTTCGCGGCATTGAGCTGGGCGATATAGGCGTCGGCGACCTTCTTCTGCTCGTCGGAGGTGGTGAAGATCGCCGAGCGATATTGCGTGCCGCTATCGGGGCCCTGGCGGTTCAGCTGGGTCGGGTCGTGCGCGACCGAGAAAAAGATCTGCAGCAGCTTGCCGTAGCTGATCTTCTGCGGATCGAATTTTATTTCGACGGATTCGGCGTGCCCGGTCGAGCCGGTGGAGACGGTATGGTAGTCGGCGGTCGCCTTGCTGCCGCCGGCATAACCGGACACCGCGTTGACGACGCCGGCGGTGTGCTGGAACACGCCTTGTACGCCCCAGAAGCAGCCCCCGGCGATAACAGCGGTCTGGAGACCGTCGGTGGGCTTCACGTCGATGCTGGGGGCGGGGATCACCACGGCATCTTCCGCCGCGCGCGACGGCGCCACGGCGAAGGCGGCAACGGCCAGCGCGCCGAGGGCGGCGGCGCAAAGCGACAGGCGGCTGAATTGGCTGCGGGACATGGGATTTCCTCTAGGGGTTTGATAGCGCGCCGGACTAGCGGCAGTCTAATGCGGCGGTCGCCGTTCGCAAATCGGCGCCGGCCCGCCCGATGCCCCAAGATACGCGGCGGGCCTCACTTTGTTACATCGAAATGGACACGAGTTCGTGAGTAAATCGCGGCTGTTCAAGGCGTTAGCGGCTGGAGAAATGCGGCCGGGCGGACCGCCATCGGCAGTCCGGCTGGCACATCGCCCGCAACTGGTCTTAAATGAACCGCGATCGCCCCTGAACGACAAAGCTTCGATGCCCCGGAGCGTTCCTTAAAATGTTGCGCGCCTTTCTCTTGCCAATCATCCTGCTGGCGGTTTCGACCCTCGCGCCCGCGATTGCCGGCCCGACGCTTTCGGACGACCTCGAGACCTGCCGCAACAAGCAAGCCGAGGACAAGGCGGGACGCGCGCAGGCCTGCGAGCGGGTGATCGCGGGGGGACAGGCCACCGGCAAGGATCTCGCGCTCGCTTATGCGGTCAGGGGGCAGGCGTTCATGCAGAAGCACGCCCACGACAAGGCGATCGCGGCGTTCAGCGCGGCGCATGACGCCGATCCGGACGATCCCAACTTCCTCTATGCCCGCGGCTTTGCCTATGAGGCAAAGGGTGACAACGACAACGCCATGGCCGACTACAACGCGGTGCTGGAGAAGCGTCCGAAAGCCTTCAACGCCATCTATTTCCGCGGCACGCTATACATGCGCAAGAACGCGCTGCAAAGCGCGCTCGACGATTTCAACGCGGCATTGAACATCAAGCCGGATCTCTACCGGGCGCTGGCCGACCGCGGGCATTTGCGCACGGTGACCAAGGATTTCGACGGCGCGCTGGCGGATTTCGCCGAGGCGGAACGGATCAATCCAACCGGGCCGATGGCCCGCAACTACCGCTGTCAGACCTACGCCGCGATGGGCCAGTTCGACAAGGCGCTCGCCGACTGCAACAGCGTGATCGAAAAGGAACCGAAAAATCTGTTCGCCGTCACGAGCCGCGCCGACACCGAACAGGCCAAGGGCGATCTGACCGCGGCGCTCAAGGACTACAACTTCGTTCTCGGCCTCAATCCAAATCATGTGCGCGCCCATGCCGGTCGCGGTCAGTTGTTCGAGAAGAAGCACGATCTGGCGCAGGCGCGCGCCGACTACCGTTCCGCCGCCTTCGCCTTGACGCCCTATGACAATTTCGATGTCGGGCTGGCGCGCCAGATCGCGCGCGAGCGGTTGGCCGCGCTGACGCCGCAGGCGCCGGCCCCGACCGACAAGCTTCGCAAGATCGCGCTGATCATCGGCAATGGCGCCTACAAGAATGTGCAGGAGCTCGGCAACCCGCCGCGCGACGCCAAATTGGTCGCCGCGGCGCTGAAGGATGTCGGCTTCCAGACGGTGACGCTTTCCAACGATCTCGCCCGTGACAAGTTCTTCGAAACGCTGCGCGCCTTCGCCACCGACGCGGAAAACGCCGACTGGGCGGTGGTGTATTACGCCGGCCACGGTTTCGAGATCGGCGGCGTCAACTACCTGGTGCCGATCGACGCCAAGCTCGCCGCCGACAAGGATGCCGAAACCGAGGCGGTGGCGCTGGAACAGGTGATCGCCGCCGTCGGCGGCGCGCGCAAGCTGCGCCTCGTGATGCTCGATGCCTGCCGCGACAATCCGTTCGCGCCGACCATGCAGCACACCATGGAGATGAAGCTGGTCGACAAGGGATTTTCGGACATCGAGCCGGCGGCCGGCTTCATGGTGGTATACGCCGCCAAGCACGGCGAGACCGCGCTCGACGGCGACGGCGTCGACAGCCCGTTCGCAACCGCCGTGGCGCGCGACATCAAGGAGCCGCATGTCGAGGTACGAAAACTGTTCGACCTCGTCCGCGACGACGTCTGGAGCGCGTCAAAACACCAGCAGCAGCCCTTCACCTACGGCTCACCGCCGGGACGGGAAGATTTTTATTTCGTGGCGGGGAAATAGCGTCATCCTGAGGTGCGCGCTCTTGCGCGCCTCGAAGGATGGGCCACATGCACTCTCGCTTGTCATCCTTCGAGGCTCGCCGAAGGCGGCTCGCACCTCAGGATGACGTCACACCACCACGCTCAGCCGCTTCGCCGCCCGCGTAATCCCCGTATAGAGCCACCTTGCGCGGCTGTCCTGGAAGGCAAAACTCTCGTCGAACAGCACCACGTCGTCCCATTGCGAACCCTGCGACTTGTGCACCGTGAGCACGTAACCGTAATCGAACTCGTCGTAGGGCTTTCGCTGTTCCCACGGGATCGTTTCGATGGCGCCGCCAAAACAGTCGCCGCGAACGGAAACCTTCGTCACCTTGTGGCCGAACTCCTCGTCCGGCGACAGCCGCATGGTGATGATCTTGGATTTCGACGCCGCGCGCGACTTCACCCGCCACAGCCCGCCGTTGAACAGCCCCTTCTTGCGGTTGTTGCGCAGGCAGACCAGCTTGTCGCCGGCGACCGGCAGGGGGTCTTCGATGTGTTGCTTTTGCCGCACCCGCATGTTGTAGGCGCGCCTTGTGTTGTTACGTCCGACCAAAACCTGGTCGGCGCTCATCACCCGATCCGGATCGAGCTCGGCGCGCGCGACCACCTCGCTCTCGCCATAGCGGCCGATGTCGAGCTCGCGGCCCTCGCGAATATCCATCGACATTCGCACGATCGGATCGTTCTGCGCCTGGCGATGCACCTCGGTCAGCATCGCGTCGGGCTCGCAATCGGTGAAGAAACCACCGCCCTGGATCGGCGGCAGCTGCGCGGGATCGCCGAGCACCAGCAGCGGACATTCGAACGACATCAAATCGCGGCCGAGCTCGGCGTCGACCATCGAGCATTCGTCGATCACGATCAGCTTCGCCTTGCTCGCCGGCGCATCGTCCCACAGTTCGAAGCTCGGCTGCTCGACGCCGGATTCGCGCGCGCGATAGATCAGCGAATGGATGGTGGAGGCGTTGTCGCAGCCCTTGTTGCGCATCACCAGCGCGGCCTTGCCGGTGAAGGCTGCGAATTTCACCTCGCCGTCGACGCCGTCGGCGACGTGGCGCGCCAGCGTGGTCTTGCCGGTGCCGGCATAGCCGAACAGCCGGAACACCGGCGGAGTGCCGTTCCTGCCGGGCTTGGCCTTCAGCCAGTCGGCAACGGCCTTCAGCGCGGAATCCTGATGCGGCGTAAAGATGGGCATGGGGGCTCGATGGGGAAGGATCGCGCGAGTGAGCGGCGACTCAACGAGCCCAAACCTAACCATTCGCGGCGCGAGCGCAAGCGGGCCTTCCGCCGTGCGGAATTGGCGCAAGGCTGGACTTAGGCCTCCCCGGGAATACACTATCGCAAACCAACAAGCCGGCCCCTCGGGAGAGACGTGATGAAATTCGGCATTTTTTATGAATTGCAATTGCCGCGCCCCTGGGTCGCCGGCGACGAGTTGAAGCTTTACCAGGACGCGCTGACGCAGTTGGAGACTGCCGACCGGCTCGGCTACGACCATGCCTGGGTGGTGGAGCATCATTTCCTGGAGGAATATTCGCACTCGCCATCGCCGGAATCCTTTCTCGCCGCAGCCTCCCAGCGCACCAAGAATATTCGCCTCGGCCATGGCATTATCCAGCTCACCACCAATCATCCCGCCCGCGTCGCCGAGCGCGTCGCGGTGCTCGATCTCTTAAGCCGCGGCCGCTGTGAATTCGGCATGGGCGAGAGCGCCTCGATCACCGAGCTGACGCCGTTCGGCCGCGACATGGAAACCAAGAAGGAAGTGTTCGAAGAGGCGGTCCGTGCGATCTTCCCGATGTTCAAGGACGGCGGCAGCGAGCATCACGGCAAGTATTTCGACATTCCGCTGCGCAACGTGGTGCCGAAACCCGTGCAGAAACCGCATCCGCCATTGTGGATGGCGTGCTCGCAGCTTCCGACCATCGAGCGCGCCGGCCAGAACGGCTTTGGCGCGCTGGGCTTCCAGTTCGTCTCGGCGGACGCCGCGCATGCCTGGGTGCACGCCTATTACAACGCGATCACCAAGCGGCTGAAGAAGCTCGCCGATTACCAGATCAACCCCAACATGGCGCTGGTGTCGTTCTTCATGTGCGCGAAGACCGACGAGGAGGCGCGCGCCCGCGCCGACGGGGCGACCTTCTTCCAGTTCGCGCTGCGCTTCTACGGCGCCTCGCAGAACCGCCAGCGCCCCGATCCCGGCACCGTCAACATGTGGGACGAATACAACAAGTGGAAGCGCGAGAATCCGGAAGCGCAGGAGGCGGCGCTGCGCGGCGGGCTGATCGGATCGCCGGAAACGATTCGCAGAAAGCTGCGGCGATTCCGCACCTCGCATATCGACCAGGTGATCCTGCTCAACCAGGCCGGCAAGAACAGCCATGAGCACATCTGCGACTCGCTCGAACTGTTCGCAAAGGAAGTGATGCCGGAATTCCGCGAAGATCCCGAGCACGAGGCCTGGAAGGCGGGTGTGATGAGCGGGGAGATCAAGCTCGAGGAGATCGATACCGAAGCCTTCAAGGATCGCTACGGCAAGCTCGCGGTCAGCGTCGCAAAGCCGGCGGTCGCCGCGGCCGGGTAGCCGCGCGCGACCGATGTCGGCCATGTGCGAGCTAATCGAAGATCGCGCTCAGCGTTGCCGGACTGTCGATTAGGACGGTGCTGCCGCGCACGCCGCTCCACATCCCGTGCACGATCTGTGGCTTGTTGGCCAGCGGAACGGCGAGGACCAGCGTGGTCGGGATGCGGCCGGGGCTTTGGGGCATCTGTTCGTTATAGGTGAAGGACGCAATCACCGGCGAGACGGCGCCGTTCACCGAAATACCGAAAGTTCCGCCCGGATAATCTCTCCCCGTCGCATACGGATTCGGCAGGTTCAGGATGACGAGCGCAAATGAATTGACGCCCTCGGGAAGGTTCAGCGTCAGGTCCGGAATCGGAACGAATGAGCCCGAGTTTGTCGTTTGTGTACCATTCGTCCGAGCATACAATGCCATGATCGCCCTCCCGCTGTTATTCCATAGAGTAACAACAAAAGGATTGAGTGAAGCAATCCCCGATTCGACGCACGGCTCCGCGACCCGATGATCCGATGAAATGAAACGTCTCGCCGTCTGGACCTTTTACGGAATCAGCGCACTGGCGATTCTCTATCTCGCGCTGTACGCCTATGCGATGTTCACCGGGCGCGCCCTGCAGCCGGGCGATCCGATCCACATCTTCCGCAAGCCCGACGCGCCGGATTATTCGGCGGCGACCGACATTGGCTTCGGCTGATGGCGGGAAACGAACGTGCGACCCATGGTGATGTTCTTCTGGGCGCGTATCTGGGTGTTGTCGTAGGTCCAGCACTCGCCGGAATCATCCAGGAAACAGACCCAGAGCAGATTGTATTCGGGTCCGTAGTCGATCAGCAGATGGGCGTAGGCCTCGCCCTTCGGCGTAACGACCGGGATCGGTGGATCTAGCTGCAGGATGGACATCGACGGCTTTCAATCAGGGGTGTGGCAGGACGCCTGATTGCAAACGTGGGGGGCGTGAAACGGTTCCGGCGCAAGGGAGCCTCGCGCCGGGTTTTGCGTACCAGCCGGCAGGAATTACGCCGACGCGGCGACGCGGTGGTAGTCGCCGGCGCCGGCGGGCGTGATCGGCAATCCGCCGTCGGCATATTCGTTCAGCTTGTTGCGCAGCGTGCGGATCGAGATGCCGAGGATGTTGGCGGCATGGGTGCGATTGCCGAGGCAATGTTTCAGGGTCTCCAGGATGAGGTCGCGCTCGACGTCGGCTACCGTACGCCCGACCAGCGCTCGGGTGACCTGTTCGGCCGCGAAGGTGGCGTGCGCCACCGCCGGCACGGTTTTCGGCGTATCGAGCCGGTCGCCATCCGGGGTGAGGATGGCGTCGACGCCGATCTCGTCGCCCTGCGCCATCAGCACCGAGCGATGCATGGTGTTTTCCAGCTCGCGGACGTTGCCCTGCCAGCGGTTGGAGGTCAGCACCCGCCGCGCGTCGGCGGAAATCGGCCGCAGCGGCACGCCGTTGGCGTCGGCATATTTCTTGGCGAAATGCTGCGCCAGTTCGAGGATGTCAGCGGGGCGTTCGCGCAGCGGCGGGATCTTGAGGTTCACGACATTGAGCCGGAACAGCAGGTCCTCGCGGAACGAGCCCTCGCGGACCGCATCGGCCAGATTGCGGTTCGAGGTGGCGATGATACGGATGTCGACCGGCACCGGGCGGGTGCCGCCGACCCGGTCGATCACACGCTCCTGGATCGCGCGCAGCAATTTCGACTGCAGCCGCACGTCCATTTCGGAGATTTCGTCGAGCAGCAGCGTGCCGCCGGTGGCTTCCTCGAATTTGCCGATGCGACGCGCGATGGCGCCGGTGAAGGCGCCCTTCTCGTGGCCGAACAGCTCGGATTCAAGCAAATGTTCCGGGATCGCCGCGCAATTGATCGAAATGAACGGACGCTTGGCGCGGTTGGAGCGGGTGTGGACATAGCGCGCCAGCACTTCCTTGCCGGTGCCGGATTCGCCGGTGATCATCACCGAGGCGTCGGAGCCCGCGATCTGCTGCGCCAGTTTTATGACCTTGGCCATCGCCTCGTCGCGGTAGACCAGGTCGCGCGAATCGTTGGCGACGGCGGCCAGCACTGCTGCGATCAATTCCGGATCCGGCGGCAGCGGGATGTATTCCTTGGCGCCGGCGTGGATCGCGGCGACCGCGGCGCGGGCGTCGTTGGAGATGCCGCAGGCGACGATCGGCACGTGGATGTGCTCGGCCTCGAGCCGCATCACCAGGTCGCGGATGTCGAGGGCGACGTCGACCAGCAGCAGGTCGGCGCCCTTGCCGCCGCGCAACACCCGCATCGCCTGTTCGTGGTCCTCCGCGTGCGTGACGGAAGCGCCGTTGTCCATCGCGATCTTGGTGGCTGTCGTGAGCTGGCCCTTCAATGTGCCAACGATGAGAAGCCGCATGGTAGTCTCCTGTTCGTCTGTTCGCGCCGGCCGTCCGCCGTATGCCTAAGAGAGCGTCTAGCTGCGTTCCGCCTTGATGATTTCCGTCATGGTCACGCCAAGCTTGTCTTCCACCAGCACCACTTCGCCGCGCGCAACCAGCCGGTTGTTGACATAGATGTCGATGGCTTCGCCGACGCGGCGGTCGAGTTCCAGCACGGTGCCGGGGCCGAGTTTCAGCAATTCGCCGACGTCCATCTTGGAGCGGCCGAGCACGGCCGACACCTGTACCGGCACGTCGAACACCGCCTCCAGGTCGGCGGCAATGCGCGAGGCCTGTTCGTCTTCGTTATAGGTCACGTCGCCGATCGGCGGGGCGTCGGCGGCGTTGAGATCCGGAAGCGGAACCTGTGCGTCGGTGTCGCTCATGATTTAGGCCCTCACTTCCTTGCGGTCTGATTGCGCGACGCCATGTAGCGCCCGACAAGTTCATTGATCTTGGCTTCGATCGCCGCGCGCTCCAGCACCACGCCGCCATCGGCCCACTCGATTTTGCAGTCGCCGGTCTCGATCGCCGGCTCCGCCAGGATCACCAGCCGGCCCTCGAAGCCGCTCTGTTTCGCCAGCCGCTCGATCCGCTCGCGCGCCGCTTCATAGAGCTGCTCGTTGATCCTGACCACCAGATGCGGCGTCGACACCAGGTGCGAAAAGCAGTCGCTGACCAGGCCGGTGATCTCGCCGAGCGGCTCGCCGGCGATCAACTCGCTGCACAGCTTGCGCGCCACCGCGACCGCGACGTCGACTGCCTCGGTCTCCATCCTGGTCTCGATGCCGGAGAAGCGCGCGGCGATGCCGCGGATGCCGACCCCGATCTCCTCCAGCGCCAGCGCGGCGCGGCGATCGCTTTCCGCCTTGGCCTCGCGTTGCCCGGCCTCGTGCCCGTTGCGATAGGCGCGGCCCTCGGCGGCGGCGATCTTCTGGGCGATTTCCGCGGCTGTCGCCGGCCGCTCGCGCGCCTTGTCCGGGGCGGAGAAATCCATGTCGAACAGGAATTTTGCGGGGGCGGCCATCAGTACACCAACTCGTCGTCGGCGCGGTTCTTGGTCAGCGTGATTTCGCCCTTGGCCGCGAGATCCTTGGCGAGATTGACCAGCAGCGCCTGCGCCTCGTCGACGTCGCGCAGCCGCACCGGTCCCATCGCCGCCATGTCGTCGAGCAGCATCTTGCCGGCGCGCGACGACATGTTGCCGAGGAAGAAGCCGCGGACTTCCTCGTTGGCGCTCTTCAGCGCGATGCCGAGCTTGTCCTTGTCGACGTTGCGCATCAGCGTCTGCGCCGAGGCGGTGTCGAGCTTGATCAGGTCGTCGAAGGTGAACATCAGCGCCTTGATGCGTTCGGCGGATTCGCGGTTGTCCTCTTCCAGCGAGGTGATGAACCGGGTTTCGGTCTGGCGGTCGAAATTGTTGAAGATTTCCGCCATCACCTCGTGGGCGTCGCGCCGTCTGGTCTGCGACAGGTTCGACATGAATTCGGTGCGCAGCGTCTGCTCGACGCGCTCGATCACTTCCTTCTGCACCGCCTCCATCTTCAGCATCCGGCCGACCACGTCGAGCGCCATGTCCTCGGGCAGGATGGCCAGCACGCGGGCGGCATGTTCCGGCTTCAGCTTCGACAGCACCACGGCGATGGTCTGCGGATATTCGTTCTTGAGGTAGTTGGCGAGCACCTCTTCCTGGACGTTGGAAAGCTTTTCCCACATGTTGCGGCCGGCGGGCCCGCGAATCTCGTCCATGATGCCGGTGACGCGCTCGGCGGGCAGATATTGCTGCAGCAGCCGCTCGGTGGCGTCGAAGGTTCCCATCAGCGCGCCGGAGGCCGACATCCGCGAGACGAATTCGAGCAGCAGATCTTCCACCACCTCGGCCTCGACGGTGCCGAGCGAGGACATGTGGATCGACAGTTCGCGCACCTCGTCGTCGTCGAGCAGCGACCAGATCTTGCCGCCATATTGCTCGCCCAGCGCCAGCATCAGGATCGCGGCGCGCTTCGGTCCGCTGATCTTGGGTCCCTGCGGACGATTGGCCTGACGGGACGCCAGCGAGGAAATGACGCTGGAGATGTCGTTGGCGTTGGAGGTTTGCGGCAGGGCCATGTCAGATCACGCGGGCTCGGAAAGCCATTGACGAACAATGGTCGCGGTTTCGTTGGGATTGCGCTCCGCCAGTTCGCCGACGCGGTGTACCGATTGCGCATGGACCTGGCCCTGGACCTGGGCGACGTCGATCAGCTGCGCGGTGGTGTTGGTGCCGGGAACCAGGCTCTGGCCGGTGCCATCGGCCGGCGCGCTGCCGTCGGTCAGCGCCGGCATCGAACCGCCGCCGGCGAGCGTGTGGACCTCTTCGGACGCCAGGATGCGCTTGACCAGCGGCCGGATCACCATGAACAGCACCACGATGCTCAGCATCATCATGACGCCGAGCTCGATGACGTACATCACGTCGTCCTTGGTGAACTGCAGCATGCCGAACATGCCCGTCGGCTCCGTCAGCGGGGCGATGGCGGGGGCCTCGGCGAATTTGAGGTTCACGACCTCGACCTGGTCGCCGCGCTTCTGATCGAAGCCGATCGCCGAGCGTACCAGGGTCGCGATGCGGTCGAGCTGCTCCTTGCTGCGTTCCTGATAGACCAGCTCGCCCTTTTCGTTCTTGGCATAGCTGCCATCGACCAGCACCGCGACCGAAATGCGGTTGACCCGGCCGGCCTCGGTCACTTCGGTCTTGGTGGTGTGGGATATCTCGTAATTGTTGGTTTCCTCGGTCTTCTTGCTCTGGTCGCGCGCGGCCTGCGCGTTGTTGTTGGTCTGATTGCCCGGCAGTTCGTTGTTGACGGTGACCTGGCCGTTACTGTCCGTGGTCGCCGAGGATTCCTCGCGGGTCTGGGTCGAACGCAACACCCGCCCTTCGGGATCGAATTTGTCCGAGGTCTGGGTAATCTTGTTGTAATCCATATCGGCCGAGATCTCGACGCGGGAGCGGCCGGCACCGACCACCGAGGATACGATCGCCTCGACCTGATTGCGCATCCGCTTCTCAAGCCCGGCCCGGCGTTCGTCGGCGACGGCGTTGTCGGCGTCGTTGCCGGTACCGGCGCCGTCGGCGAGCAACTGGCCGGCTTCGTCGACGATCGACACCCGCTGCGGCTTCAGGCCGTTGACGGCGGAGGCGACCAGATGGCGGATCGCCCGGATCTGCTGGGGTTCCAGCGCGCCGCGCACCCGCACCACGATCGAGGCCGAGGGCTCGGGGGTTTCCCGCGAAAACAGCGGCCGCTCCGGCAGCACCAGATGCACCCGGGCCGCCTGGATGCGGTCGATGGCACGGATGGTGCGGGCCAGTTCGCCCTCCAGCGCGCGCAGATGATTGATGTTCTGGACGAAGCTCGTGGTGCCCAGCGCGTCCGACTTGTCGAAGATCTCGTAACCGACGCCGCCGCCCTTGGGCAGCCCGCCCTCGGCAAGCTTCATGCGCAGCCGGGTGACCTTGTCCTTCGGCACCATGATCGCGGCGCCGTCGTTGCGCAGTTCGTAAGGAATCGCCTGGCGGTCTAGGTCCTTGATGATGGCGGAGGAATCCTCGACGCTCAGGTCGGTGAAGAGCGTGGTCATCTGCGGCGTCGTGACGCGCATGATGACGAACGCGAAGAAGCCGATCAGCGCGGCCGTCACC
Source organism: Bradyrhizobium sp. (assembly GCF_035484855.1). Taxonomy (GTDB): domain Bacteria; phylum Pseudomonadota; class Alphaproteobacteria; order Rhizobiales; family Xanthobacteraceae; genus Bradyrhizobium. The sequence continues at coordinate 6,519 of NZ_DATHOP010000246.1, read as the reverse complement.
GCGACCATCGCCATCAACCGCGAAGCACCAAGGCTCCTCAGGAAACTGACCAGACTCTGCAAAACCAACCGTCCCCCAGATTCGGCTCCAGGAGCCGACTGGGCAATTATTGCCTATGGGATGGTTTCGATATGGTTAACGAAGGTTAAGGGCAGCGGCGAAACCTGGTCATGAAAAAAATCGGCTTCGCGAAGCGAAGCCGATTCTCATCAAATGCTACCGGTCGCAGCGAGGCTTTATTGCCGATATTGCTGAATTCGGGTGGTGCGCAGGCCGGCCAGGCCGTGCTGATCGATGGAAAACTGCCAGGACAGGAATTCGTCGACGGTCAGCGTGTAGCGGCTGCAAGCCTCCTCGAGGGAGAGCAGGCCGCCGCGCACAGCGGCAACGACCTCGGCCTTACGGCGAATAACCCACCGTTTGGTGCCGGGCGCGGGCAAATCCGCAATCGTCAACGGACTACCGTCAGGCCCGATGACGTATTTTACCCTCGGGCGATGGGGTTCTGTCATGGCGTACTCACAAACTCTCAACCACTGAACTCACTGTAACAACCTACGCCCCGCGGCTTAAAATTTGCCTAAGCCCAAGGCTTCAATACAAATCTCCTTGGAAATGCCGTAAACGCCCCGCGGCCCGGGGCGTGGGGGCACCGGGCCAAGGCAGGCCGATAAACGGGTTGGGGCTCGATCGCGGCTAGTCGGTGATGCTCTGGATCTGGCTGACCGTGTAGCTCTGGCCGTTGATCGACAACAGCGGCGGCGACTGGGTGAGGTCGACCGAACTGACCACGCCCTGAATCTGGGTGGTGATGGCGACGTTGTTGCCGGAGGCATCGGCAGCGGTTGCGGTGAGCTTGTATGAGCCGTCCGGATTTTGCGTGCCGTCGGTGCCGAGGCCGTTCCAGGTGAAGGGCTGGTTGTTGCCGGCCTGGACCGGGTAGGTGCCGCTGTACACGGTCTGCCCGGTGCTGTTCGTGATCGTGACATTCAGGGTAGAATTGGTCGGCACACTCAGCTCCCAAGTCGCCGACGAGTTGGTCAGCGCCGCGGTACTGCCGTTGACCACCGCGGTCTTGCCGACGAATCCCAGCGCCTGGGTCGACTGTGCGGTCTGCTGCAGCGACACCAGGGTCGCCAGCGAGTCGTTGGTGTTGATCTGCTGCTGCACGCCGGCGAATTCGACCAGCTGCTGGGTGAACTGGTTGGTGTCGAGCGGATCGAGCGGATTCTGGTTCTGCAATTGTGTCGTCAGCAGCGTCAGGAAGCTCTGGAAGTTGCCGGCGATCTGCGAGGACGCCAGCGCGTTGGCGGCCGCCGCCGAACTCGCCGCAGACGAGGATGAGGACGAAGCCGGCGGCGTGGTGGTTGCCGACACGACCGAAGGGGCGACGCTGTTTGTGGCCATGACTGTCTCCTCAAACCCTGATGTCGACGCCGCTGCTCGATCCGAGCGGGCGGCCGTAGCTTCGTCCGGCAATTGCCGCGGGAATCGTGTCGTCGTCGCTGATGACCAGCCGCTGCGTGTTGCCGCTGCTCTGGTTGCCGCTGTTCTGCCCGGACGACGACTGGTCGCGCAGGCTGAACTGCAGGCCGCCGTCGCCGGTCTTGAAGCCGGCGTCGTCGAGCGCGCGCTGCAGCTGGGGCGCGTCCTGTTGCAGCATCGACAGCGTTTCCGGCTTCTCGACCGTCAGATGCGAGGTCACCTGGCCGTTGTTGTCGACACTGATGCGAACGTCGATGCGGCCGAGGTCGGCCGGATCGAGCCGGATTTCGAAGCTGCTCTTGCCGGCTTTCACAGAGGCTGCGATCTCGATCGCGAGTCCGCTCAGCGGCACCGGCGCATTGGTCGCCGTTACGCTCAACGGCCCTGCGGCATTGGGCACCGCCGCGGCGGTGGGAAGCTGCGGCTGGATGGTGGCGGTCAGCTGGGAGCCGGTATCCGATGAACCGGCTGGCGTAGTTCCCGCACTGACCGACGAATGGTCATGGCCGGCCGCGGTGACGGGAGCTGCCGACGGGGCGGCGGCCGAGCCGCTGGCGGCAGGATCATTGCCGGCGTCTTTGCCCGTGGCGGCCGGTTGCGGCGTGGTGCTGCCGGTGACTGCCCCGTTTGGTGCGGCCGAGGCCTGCGGATCCGATTTGGCCGAATTGGTATCGCTGGCGCCGGCCGCGGTCTTGGCCTGCCCGGTGACCGGTGTAGTCGGGGCGGTGGCTTTCGGTGTAACCGGCGCGGCTGCCACGACCGCGGCGGTCAATGCGCCATCGGTTGCCACGGTCTGGGTCGACGGCTGCTGCGCCGGGGCGACGGTCGCCGGGCTCGGGGCCGTTTGCGCCGCGACCTTGGTGGTGGCCGAGGTCACGGCCGCTGCGGTAGCCGCCGTTACGGGAGCTGCCGCTGAGGTAACCGCCGCTGCGGTTGCGGTGGAATCGACATTGACCTGCGCTGATTGAGACGCCGGCGCCGCGCCGGCCGCGGTGCTGGCGGCGATTGCCGCTGCGGCAATCGCAAGCGGCGCCGTGGCGGCGTTGCCGGATGTCGGCGCGGCTGCGGGAGCATTGGTCGACGCCGTCGTCACCGCGATTGCAACCGCGACCGCGTTCGGCGTCGTCGCGGGCGTGCTGCCTTGCTGCGCCGCGGTGGCCGGGTCGGCCGTGGTGGCGCCGGCATTCTTGTCGGAAGCAGGCTTGTCGGATGATTTGGTGTCGTCGGATTTCGAGCCGCTGGAGTTGGAGCGGGACTGCGGGGCCGCCGCATTGGCGTTGGCATCGGCATTGGCGTTGGCGTTGGAAGCCTGCTGGGCTGCGGCGTTCGGAGCCGCCGAATTGGTGCCGGTCGAAGGGGCGGCGGATGCGGTGTTGCGCGACGCCGAATTGTCCGGCGCGGCCTGCGCATCGCTGCCGGACGGCTGTGGCGCCGGGGGAGGTTGCTGTACCGCCGGGGTCGGCTGCTGCGGCGCGGGGGCGGGGTCGTTGGCGGCGGCCGCCTGGATGTTGCTGTCGACCAGCGCGCCGAAACTGTCGTTGGCCTGCTGCGACGGGTCGGGCCAAGCGGGCTTGGGCGCAGCCGTCTGGAACGAAACGCTGTTCGCTGTATCTGACGTCACACTGTACACGGGGCGCGGCCTCTCGCAATGAAACTGGTATCTCCAGTCAGCAAGGACCGGGCCAGCCCCGGTCACAAATATTATCCAGATAATTCAACGGGTTATGTCGATATCCGATGAACTACGGAGTACCTTGGCGGCCGCCTTTTCTGCCCGGCGGCAAGATTTGCCGCTGGCCATGCGCAAAACGGGCAAGCGCAATTGCCTGCGGGGAATACGGCCTATATTAGAGAGCAGCTTTCGGGCGTTTCCCGCGGGGGCCGGTCGGCTTTTGCGGGAACCGCTTTCTAGTCGAACACGGGCCTTTGGCTGGCCCAAAAATCGCTTCCTGATCGCGGGACAGGCGTTCGATGCAGCCGCGATCGCATCGATTGAACCGGAACCATGCTCAACAGTCTGGATCTTGAGGGCCGTCCGCAGGACACCAGGGTCGTGGTCGCCATGTCGGGCGGCGTCGACTCCTCGACCACGGCCGCGCTGTTGAAGTCGGAAGGCTACGACGTCGTCGGCATCACGCTGCAGCTCTACGATCATGGCGCCGCGAGCCATCGCAAGGGCGCCTGCTGCGCCGGCCAGGACATCCACGACGCCCGCAATGTCGCCGAGCGGCTCGGCATCCCGCATTACGTGCTGGATTACGAGGAGCGTTTCCGCGAATCCGTGATCGACAATTTCGCCGACAGTTATGCTTCCGGCGAGACGCCGGTGCCCTGCATCGAGTGCAACCGGTCGATCAAGTTTCGCGACCTGCTCAAGACCGCGCGCGAGCTCGGTGCCTCCGCGCTTGCCACCGGCCATTACGTCGCCTCGCGTCGTCTCGCAGACGGCTCGCGCGCGCTGGTCTGTGCGGCGGATGCCGATCGCGACCAGAGCTATTTCCTGTTCGCGACCACCCGCGAGCAGCTCGACTTCCTGCGCTTTCCGCTCGGCGATCTGACCAAGCCCCAGGTGCGCGAGCTGGCGCGGCGGTTTTCGCTTGAAGTCGCCGACAAGCAGGACAGCCAGGACATCTGCTTCGTGCCGAGCGGCCGCTATACCGACATCATCGGCCGGCTGCGCCCGAACGCGGTGATGCCGGGCGACATCGTCGATCTCGACGGCCGCGTCATCGGCGCCCATCAGGGCATCGTGCATTTCACCGTCGGCCAGCGCCGCGGCATCGGGATTGCCTCCAGCGCGCCGCTCTATGTGGTGCGCCTCGATGCGGCGCAGGGGCGCGTCGTGGTCGGCCCGCGCGAGGCGCTGCGGATGGACCGGATTGCGCTGCGCGACATCAACTGGATCGGCGACGGCGCGCTCGATCGCGCGGTCGGCTGCGGGCTCGAGATGTTCGTTCGCGTCCGCTCGACCCGCGTGCCGCAGCCGGCATGGCTGCGCGCGACGGACGGCGGTTATGAGGTCGAACTGGTCGCAGGCGAGGAGGGCGTTTCCCCGGGCCAGGCCTGCGTGTTCTATGATGCGCCCGCGGGCCAGGCCCGCGTGCTCGGCGGCGGTTTCATTCAGAGCGCGAGCGCGAGGAATACATCGGCTGGCTTGGCGGCGCGGCCGCCGCTTGTCGAGGCCGTGCGCGGATAGAAATTTCAGGCAAATCATTTCAAGGCTGGGGCATGGCTGCAGATATCGACCGCGCGGGGGTCGCAAAGGCTTATGGGCGCTGGGCGCCGGTCTACGATCTCGTGTTCGGCAAGGTGTTCGACCACGGCCGCCAATCCACCATTGCCGAGGCCGACCGGATCGGCGGACGGATCCTCGACGTCGGCGTCGGCACCGGATTATCGCTGTCGGATTATGCGCCGACCACCAAACTGTGCGGCGTCGATATTTCCGAGCCGATGCTGCGCAAGGCGCAGAGCCGCGTGCGGGCGCTCGGTCTTGCCAATGTCGAGACGCTCGCGGTGATGGACGCCAAGAATCTCGCCTTCCGGGATTCCTTCTTCGACGCCGTGGTGGCGCAATATGTCATTACCGCGGTGCCGGATCCGGAAGGCACGCTGGATGATTTCATCCGCGTGCTGAAGCCCGGCGGCGAACTGATCTTGGTCAACCACATCGGCGCGGAAAGCGGTCCGCGCCGGGCCTTCGAACTGGCGTTCGCGCCACTGGCGCGGCGGCTCGGCTGGCGTCCGGAATTTCCCTGGGCGCGGCTGGAGAAGTGGGCGGCAAGACATGGCGGCGTTAGCCTGAGCGAGCGCCGCCCGATGCCGCCGATGGGGCATTTTTCCCTGATCCGCTACCGCAAATCCTGAAAGCATCAGGGTTCCCGGGGGAACATCCGCGCGCGCCGGCCGTTGCCTTCGTATGCGGATGAAATATGCGATTCCACTTTTGTGCGTGCTGATGGCGGCGGGCAGTGCGGCGAGCGCGCAGGCGCCACCGACGCCGGTCACCCCACCGGCGCAAAGCGTGCCGCCGGTTTCCGCCAACACCGATTGCGCGCCGACGCAGCCGGTGCCGCCGCGCGGCACCATCGCGCCGGAGGGCACGACCACCGGGCAGGCCGCGCCGCTCAGCGACAGGCTGGCAAAATCCGGCGGCGTGTTGTGCCCGCCCGCGGGCGTCGACCCGGAAATGCGGGCGCCGACGCCGGATGCCGGCAACATGCCGGTGATCCCGCCGCCCGGCAGCCCCGGCGGCGATCCCAATGTGCGGCCGAAATAAGCGCCATTTGCAGGCGTTTGGCTGATTACAAAGCGTTTTCGAGCGAAGTGGCTACCGGTTCGCGTGAAGAAAACGCGTCAAATAGAACAGGGAAAGCCTCGGTTTTGAGGCTCTTCCGCGTTTGCTTGACATGCCCTTGATGCACTTCTTATATGCCGCGCGTTCGCGACCGCGGTAGATAAAGCCGTGTGCGGGACGCCCTGGCGGGGTAGCTCAGCTGGTTAGAGCACGGGAATCATAATCCTGGGGTCGGGGGTTCGAGTCCCTCTCCCGCTACCATACTGCTTCGCGCCCGAGGCGCTTCGCAGGATTTCATCTTGCCAGACCGCGAAGCAGGCGCGACGTTTCCGTCCGATTCAATTGTCAAACAGCCTCTCATTTTGTCATTGCCGGGCTTGACCCGGCAATCCATCTTCTTCGAAAAGTGCTCCTTGCGAAGAAGGATGGATGCCCGGGTCAAGCCCGGGCATGACGAGTAGCGATCGATCGGCACAACTCCGCGATCTCGCCGCATGATTTTTTTTGCGCGAGGTATCCTTTTATTCCCGCCCTTCAATCAAAGGGCGCAAGGAATGCCGGGCGCCCGATGCGCCCGATAGCCGCGTGTGCAACGGGTAGTGGTAGAGCGCACACGCGTTAGCAGGTCACACCGGAATCACCCGGCATTCCCCACGCAATGGTTTACGGATTATGGGCGCGCTCTCCCCGGTGCTCGGGCTCTTTGGCCACCGTCACCCCTGAGAAGCTTGCTTCTC
>NZ_DATHOP010000245.1:0-20700 GCF_035484855.1 Bradyrhizobium sp. | reverse complement strand
CTTGATGCGCTGACCCAGCCGCAAATTGACGATGTCCTGCTCGCGTCCGACCTGTTGTGCAGTGGCGGCGTGCAGCAGCGCGAACAGGGCCAGGGCGCCAACCAGCAGGATCGACAAAATCTCGAGACGTGATGCCTTGATCATTGGTGACTCATCCGGTTCATTTGTTTTCGATCTTCAGCCCGTTCGGTCCGACATTGATCTGCAGCCCCTTCGGTTCCTTTTTCTCCTGGTAAAGATTGTAGCCGAGCACGGCGACCGCCACGAACAATGCGCCGATGATCAGAAAGAGAATGTTACGGTTGCCGGGCATCCCTGCATCTCCATTCATCGCGCGCATTTCAACACGGGGGCCGGGAGGCAACGCGCGCCGGCTACTGTATTGACGCGGCTGCGATTCTGAAAGCGATCCAGGCCCCTGCAAAGTCGCACAAAGTATGATTTGATCGGGGCGGGGCCGGCCGCCGCGAGCCGTGAACGACAGGGAAGTACGAGACATGAATGCAGCCGATATCAATCGTAGAATCCTCGACGCGGTCGATGCCGGGTTCGATGCGCAATTGGCGACCACGCGGGATTTTGTCGCGATTCCCTCGACCCGCGGCGCGGAGGGACCGTGCCAGGACATGATCGGCGATCTCCTGCGCAGCCGCGGCTATGAGGTCGACGACTGGCATATCGAGGTCGATGATTTGAAGGATTTGCGCGGCTTTGGCCCGATCGAGCACGACTTCTCCAAAGCGCGCAGCGTGGTTGGAACTTACCGGCCCTCGACCAGCGCCGGAAAATCGCTGATCCTGCAGGGCCATTGCGATGTGGTTCCGGCCGGTCCGCTCGACATGTGGGAGACGCCGCCATTTTCGCCCGTGGTGAAGGACGGCAAGATGTACGGTCGCGGCGCCTGCGACATGAAGTCGGGTACCATCGGCGCGCTCTATGCGCTCGATGCGATCAAGGCAGCGGGGCTCAAACCGACCGCGCGAATCCATTTTCAGTCCGTCATCGAGGAGGAGAGTACCGGCGTTGGCGCGCTCTCGACCTTGCAGCGCGGCTATCGCGCCGATGCCTGCTTTATTCCGGAGCCGACCGGCGGCCAGATGGTGCGCTCCCAGGTCGGCGTGATCTGGTTTCGACTGAAAGTGCGCGGCTTTCCCGTGCATGTATTCGAGGCCGGCGCGGGCTCCAACGCGATCACGGCGGCCTATCATCTGATTCATGCGGTGGAAAAGCTCGAAGCCGAATGGAACGAGCGGGCCAAGCGTGACCCTCATTTCAAGGCGTTGACGCATCCGATCAATTTCAATCCCGGCATCATCAAGGGCGGCGACTGGGCTTCCAGCGTACCGGCATGGTGCGATGTCGATTGCCGGATCGCGATCCTGCCGGGCTGGTCGGTCGCCGATTGCCAGGCCGAGATACTCGGCTGCGTCTCGACGGCGGCGCGCGATCACCGCTTCCTCTCCAACAATCCCCCCGACGTGGAATGGTCCGGCTTCCTGTCGGAAGGCTACGAGCTGAGGGATTCGGCGGAAGCGGAAGCGGCGTTTGGCAAGGCGTTCAACGCCGTCTATGGCGGTGCGGTGCAGGATCTCGTCTTCACCGCGCTCACCGACACCCGCTTCTATGGGCTCAACTACAACATCCCGAGCCTGTGCTTCGGCGCTTCCGGTGCCGCGATGCACGGCTTTAACGAATATGTCGATCTGGAGTCGCTGCGGAAGTCCACCAAGGCGACGGCCCTGTTCATCGCGGAATGGTGCGGGGTAGAAAAGGTGTGACTACCTCCGAGGTCATTGCCGCGCCTGACCCGGCCATCCATCATTTCAGAAAACGTTGAGGCAAACGGGGAGCACGACCGGCCATGACGCCGCTTGAAAAAATCAATGCGATGCAAATGCCCTTTGCGACGCTGAAAGGCGTGACGTTCATCGAAGCGGAACCGGATCGTGTGGTGGCGCGGATGCTGGTTCGGCCTGATCTCTGCACCGCCGGCCAGACCATTCACGGCGGGGCGATCATGGCATTTGCGGATTCGGTCGGAGCGGCGGCAACCGTGATCAACCTGCCTGCGGAGGCCAAGGGCACCACCACGCTCGAAAGCAAGACCAATTTCATCCGCGGCGCCGGCGAGGGAACGATCCTGATCGCGACCGCAACGCCGATCCACCGCGGCCGCCGCACCCAGGTCTGGCAGACGCGGCTGGAGACCGAGGATGGCAAGCTGGTGGCGGTCGTGACCCAGACCCAGATGGTGCTGGCATAAATCCGCAACCATTGGGGCGCGATCTTCTGCCGTGATTTCAGGCTGGAAGCACCCTTGAATTCCATGCTGCAATGCACAATATGTTAGGTATAGGGATTCGACGCCTCCTCGAGGGCTTCCAAGAGGAGTTATGAAATGCACCACAAGGATATCGCTCGTTCGGCGCCGCTGCGTGGTTACGTTCGAACCCTGCGCGAACAGGAACTGCCACTGCTGAGGGACCATCTGCTGCGGCTCGGTCCGCACAGCCGTCACGACCGTTTCAACGGCTTCCTGGATGACAGCTTCATCGAACGCTATGCCGCGAAATGCGCAAGCGATGGCACCTTGGTTGTCGCCTATCTCGAGGACGGCGTGGTGCGCGGTGCCGCGGAGCTGCATTCCCCCGAGCGGTCACCCGACGGGTTGCCCGAAATTGCGTTCAGCGTGGAAGCCGTGGTGCGGCGGCGCGGCGTGGGCAGCAGCCTGTTCCAGAGGCTGATCGCGGAGGCGCGCCTGAAAGGCTACGGCGCGCTGCGGATCACCACCAGCGCGGAGAATCAGGCGATGCGGGCGCTCGCCGGCAAGTTCGGCGCGCAGCTCAACTTTGTCCGCGGCGAATCCACTGGCATCATCGATCTGAAGCCGCCATCGCAGCTCGAATTGGTAAAGCTCGCGATCGCAGCGCCCGCCGATTCCCTGCGCGCGGCGATCAACCTCAACCGCGTCTATTGGAAGGCCGTGCTGCGGATGTATGGCTGGGGCAGGGCGGCCTGAGCGCCGGTTGCCTGCGGCGGGCCGGCTGATCGGGGATCAGTGGAATTACCGCAAATGAGCCGCGGCTCAGGTCCCGGTGCGCTTGTCGTTGCCGAACCGTCTGACAACCCGGCGTTCGACCACGACCGAACGCTGCGCGCCCTGTTCGCCTGCGATGACGCGGGTCGAGGAACGCGCCGAACTACGGGCCATTTTCTTCACTTCAGCGGTGACGGATTCGATCGGCAGCCCCATCAGCGAAGCGGCGATTTCCGCCTGTTCGTTCTGGTCGTCGGTGATACCGATCGCGGCGAAAATCGCCTCGTCCAGCGTCGGCGGATCGCGCCGGACGCGCCGCGTACCATATTTGGTATTCCAGTCTTCGCTCATCGGGGCCTCTCGTTCGATCAGAGATACCTAGGAGTCCTCATGTTGCATTGCAATATGAAATTGGTATGGCAAACCAGCCATGCATTGTGAGGCTTCACAGCTTTTCCAGCCTCGTGGCGTCATAAATCTCCAGCGTCGCAGCCGCCGAGGCGAGCGGCTGCAGCGCGCGGACAAAATCGCGCGACGCCGGCACCGCGAAATGGGCGGATAGCGCGGCGCGATCGGCCCATTGTTCGATGAACACCAGCCGCAGCGGATTCTCGCAATCGGCATGCACGGCATGAACGATGCAGCCGGGCTCCAGGCGTGAGCGATAGACGTGTTCGAGGCTCAATCGCCTGACCTCCTGGAAGGATTCCGTGCGGGCCGTCACGCTGCCGGTCACCATGATCATCGCGCCCTCCCGTCTTTCGTTTCACGTCAACGTCATGGCGCCGAATCGGCGGTGTCCGCAAAATCCGCCGGCTGCTGCGGCCAGCGTTTCAAGGCGGCGCGTCCGGCATCGGTCAGGACATAGATGCCGCGCTCGGCCCGGTCGAACCAGCCATAGACGTTGTGCAGCAGGATTTTCGCTGCGTCGGGAAAGTCCAGCCTGAGATCGCGTACCCGCTGCGGTCCGCGCGACAGCGCCGACGCGCAGGCCAGCGCCTGCTGGCGATAGGCCGTCATGATCGGAGCGCGGGTGCTTCCGCCGAGGGCGGGGTCGCCCTTGCGCCTGACGTGTTCGGCGACGAGGCGGGAGCGCTTCTTCGGATTGCGGCGCGGCGCCGTCGTCGGCGGCTTGACGATCACCTCGACGTCGCCCGAGCGGGTGACCGCCAGCATGCCGAAGCCGAGCCGCCGGCAGAGATTGCGATAACGCGCGTCGCTCTCGCGGCCCTTGCCGCTGGCCGACAGTTTGGCGGCAAGCCAGACCTCATCGCAGGCGCCGGCGCGGTCGACCGCCTGCAGCACCAGTTCGAGATTGAAGGAAAGCTTCAACTCGCCGATCACCACGATCGGCGGATCGTCGCCGCTCAGCGCCACCAGGTCGCAGCCGCCGACTTCACCCTTGACCGTGAAGCCGAGCTTTTCGAGGAAGCGTTTGACGGGCAGATAAAGCGCGGTTTCCAAAGGGACTCCAGCCTAGGCTCCGGTGCCGAGGTCGCCGATGCGACTCAGTGCCGCCCAGTCTAGCCGGATCGTTGATCAATCGACACCGGAACGGCTATCGTCGGCACGGGACCAGCCGGGCGCTGACATGTCATGATCATGAATGGGCTCTACCACATCACCGTGGAGATGCTTGACGGCGTCAACGGCGGCAATCAGGGCGTCATGGTCGTGCGCGATGGTACGCTGCGCGGCGATTGAGCGGCACGCTACGCCGCCGTCGAGAGCGGCGTAGGCAAACGCGTAGCAAGGAGAGTGGCCGGAGCACCAATGCTGAAGGGGCTCTACAAGGTCGAGATGCGGACGGCGCAGGGTTCGCGCCGCGGGGTTGTCTATGTCTATGACGGCAAGATGATGGGCGGCAATTCGGCGTTTGCGTTCATCGGCAGCTACCGGGAATCCGCTGACGGCGAGGTATCGGTCGAGATATCCACGGTGCGCCACAATGAGGATCCCAATTTCCAGCCCTTGTTCAAGACCGACAAGATCACGCTCTCGCTCAAGGGAAGGCCACAGGGCGAACGATATGTCTTCGAGGGCGGCACCATCCAGTTACCCTATATCGCCTTCAGCTCGGTGATGACCCCGATCAGCGAAGCGGCCGCGCCGCTCGCGAGGCAGCCCGGAATAGACGGCATCCCGAACGGCCTCTATTCGATTCATATCCGGATGCTCGACGGCATCGACGGCGGCAATACCGGCGTCATGGTGCTGCATGACGGCCGGATCCGCGGCGGCGACGGGTTTTTCGATTATGTCGGTGCCTACACCAGCGCCGGCGGCAGGTGGAAAGGCGAACTCGTCAACCACGAGCACACCCCGAGCCAGGGCGAACGGACGGTATTCGGCGGCTACGAGGTCGGCATCGGCTTTTCCGGCACCTATGACGCCGACGGCGCGGTTGCGGAGGCCACCGCGCTCGCCGGTAAGCGCAGCATCCGCTTCAGCGCGGTGTTGAGGAAGCTGGCGGAGGCCTAAACCCTTCCATTGACCGGCAGCAGCGCGCCGGTGACGGCGCTGGCGGCGTCGCTGGCGAGGAACAGGATCACCTCGGCGAGTTCCTCCGGCCGCACCCATTTTGCAAAGTCCGCATTCGGCATGCTGGCGCGGTTGGCCGCGGTGTCGATGGTCGAAGGCAACACCGCATTGACGGTGATCTTGCCCTTCCATTCGGCCGCCATCGCCTCGGTGAGGCGGTGCACGCCGGATTTCGACGCGGCATAGGCGCCCATGCCCGATCCCGCCTGCAGCGCGCCCATCGCGCCGACATTGACGATTCTCCCTGCAGGCGACGCCGACAGATGCGGGATCGCCGCCCGCGACGTATTGAGCGCAGTCAGTACGTTGAGCGCAAACATGCGCTGCCAGGTTTTTGCATCGCCCTCGGCGACCGTCTCGAACGCGAAGCCGCCGGCGATATTGATCACTACGTCCAGCCTGCCGAAATGCGCGGCGACCGCATCGATGGCCTTTTTCGCCTGCGCGGCATCGGAGAGATCGACGCCGCCGATTTCCATCCGCTCCGCGGTGGCCGGCATCTGCGAGGCCGCATGATCGACGCCGGCAACGCGTGCGCCCCGCGCATGGGCTGTTTCCGCGACCACCTTGCCCAGCGCACCCAGCGCGCCGGTGACGACAACGACTTTTCCATCCATCGGGGGCCTCCTCGGATCGACAGGGCAGCGCACACTATCGTCAGCAGAATTTCATTTGCAATGGCGCATGATTGGGCTCCAATGCGAGCATTCCATCATCTATTCCCGCAGAGGATGTTTTGGCATGCCCGACGTTCCACGACCCTGCGTGAGCCACCCTGATATCGTTGCGTTCAAATATCCGCTTCCGCATCTGGTGCAGAGCCTTAAACGCCAGCGCAGAACCCGGATCGTGGCGATCGGCTCGTCATCGACGGCCGGCGAGGGCAGCCATCGTGCCCTATCCGCACCGGCTCGAACTGGCACTGAGGCACAACAATTACGGCCGGATGATCGACGTGCTTAACCGGGGACTTGGCGGCCAGGAATCTCCGGAGGAATTAGCGCGTTTCGAGCCGGATGTGATCGGCGAGGCGCCGGAGCTGGTGATCTGGCAGGTCGGTGCCAACGCGGTGTTCCACGATGAGGTCTATAGTCCCGACGACGTGGGAGCAGCGATCGCGGCAGGACTGGATTGGCTCGCGGGCCTTTCGATGGATGTGGTGCTGATGGACCTGCAATACACGACGGCGATCATCAAGCCGGAGAAGATCGCGCGGGCAAAGGACATCCTGTCACGGATCGAAACCGCTGCCGCGAATGCCAGGGTCAACGTCTTTCACCGCTTCGCGCTGATGGAATACTGGTGCGTCCAGGACGGCATTCCGATCGATGAACTGATGGATCCGACCGACAACGACCGGCTTCATATGAGCAAGTGGGCCACCAACTCCGTAACGGAGGCGCTTTATGGCGCAATCGCCGGCGCGCCGCCGCCGATGGTTTGAACCCGTAGAACCACGGTTACCCCGCTATTAGCTAAAATTTGCGCGACTTCTGTAAGCGGATCGCAGATCGGCCGCGCTAGGCTACGGCCATGCTCGTCCAAGACATGGGATGGAAGACATCATGAGAAATCTCGCTGACCACGGTTTGCCGCTCGTCCAGCTCAAGGAACAGCGGCGCGACATGATTGTCGCACTTCAGAACCGTCGCGGCCCGGTGAGCAGCTGGGAATTGATGCAGATCGCAGCCGTTCAGCAGGCGATCTCGGCGTTCGAGGACGTCATCGCCGATCTCGACGCGGAAATGGAAGCGGCAGCGTAAGCGTTCACGACTCTCGGCCCAAGGGCCGGGAGTTCATCGTTCCAGATAGCGTGCCTCCAGCCCCGCGCGCTCCTTTGCGCCTAAGCCCAGCCCGTCGCTGAAATAGCCTTCGAGATTGCCGTAGTCGGCGCCGATCGCCTCGAAGGCTGCGGCCAGGAACGAGGTTTGCACCGTCCCGAGCACCTCGCGGACCTCATCGGGGAGGTCGCTGGAGGCTGTGGGGTCGCGGCGATAGAAGCGGTTGGTCAAGAGGTAATCCTCTGAGATCACCTCACCCGGCACGCCGAGCGCGTGCAGGATCAGCGCGCAGGCAAAGCCGGTGCGGTCCTTGCCGGCGGTGCAGTGGATCACGAGCGGCGCGCGATCCTCGAGCAGATGCGCAAACAGCGCCCGGTAGCTTGCCGTGTTGTCGCGCACATAATTGCGGTAGGAATCGCGCATCACTTCCAGTGCATCGGCCGGCGACAGCGCCACGCCCGTGGCGCGCCGCGCCCGCAGCGATGCTACCACCGTCGGCTCGACCGGCAACGAATGAACCGCGATTTCCTCCAGTCCGCACAGCGCCTCGACGCGCTCCTCAGTGCCGCGAAAATCGAACGCGCTTCTGAGCCCGAGCGGGCGCAGCACCTCGATATCGGCCGCGGTGAGATGCCCGAGATGGTTGGAGCGGAAGATCTGCCGCCAGCGCACCATGCGGCCATCGCGGCCCGGATAGCCGCCGAGATCGCGAAAATTGCTGGCGCCGGCGAGATTGAGATGACGGGGAGGGGAATCTGACATGAGGGCTTTAGCTTAAGCCATGCTTCGCGGCGGGGAAATGACCGGCGAGAGGTATCGCTGGCCTTGGCCTCGCTTATACTGGTGATTCACCGGGGGCGAACATGAAACCGCGAGACTTATCCATTTTCGGCGCGATGGTCTTCGTGGCCGCGGCGGCCGGACCTTCATCGGCGACGGCGCAGACTTTTCAGAACTATCGCTGTGCCGACGGCACTCAGTTCATTGTCGGATTTTTCGACTACGACAAGCGGGCTTATTTGCAGATCGACGGCGGGCCGGTCGGGCGGCGTGACGCTGTCGATCACCAAGGCCGGCACCACGGTCAGGCATGCGAGGCGGCCGGCAACGGCCTGCGAACGGACATAAGCAAAAGGGCCGAAACGTTTTCGTTTCGACCCCTGTCAGGCATTTGACCGTCGTATCGCGAGCCGACAACGCGGCAGAACCGGACTTGCTGATAGCATCAACGCTCCCACACCGGCTTCGATTCCTGGATTGCCGCTTCGTGGTACCAGCTGCCGCTGCAGCCAGCCTCGTTCACCCGCGTCGAATCCTGGACGGTTGCCGATTTGGTCTCTTCATGGCGACGTCCGCCGAGTGCCGCGCGGCCCCCGGCGGGGAATTGGTAGATCCTGGCGGATCCGTTATTCAAACTCGAATTCATTTTATCTCTCCTGGTGTCGAGCACTTTATCTGATGCTGCGCCCGACTCGTTCTCGTGAGGTTACTGAATTCGATATCGTCCGTGCTTGCCGCTGACGCAACCTGATCAAGGGAAAGTCATTTCGTGTATAAATTGTAGGCATTTCCCGTTTTGCTTCTCCAGAAGCATCCACGGACTGGCTAACACTTGAGCGGTCGCGGTGGTTGCAGAGACGTGACGGGTTTTTGGAACGGGGCGCCAGCGGTTGCCGCGGCTTTAATCGGCAAGGGGCGAAAGCGAGGGTTCTGCTCCGTAAACAGGCTTCATTTGGGCCCGGCCAAGCGGTCCAACCGCCCGCGAAAAATGCAGGCCGCGCGTCTTTGCCGCACCCCAAATTCGTAGGCATAGGGATGAACGCCCGGGCGCTTTCGACGTCGCGAAAGCCGTCCCGCGACGCAGCGATTGGCACTTTAATTGCTTGGTAAGGGATGGCCGATGGTGGCCGGGTACGCTTGTGGTGACCAATAAGCTTCGGTTCCCCACCTTTTGCATCATCAACTCATGAGAGGCTCAATGACCAAGTACAAGCTCGAGTATATCTGGCTCGACGGATATACGCCGACTCCGAATTTGCGCGGCAAAACGCAGATCAAGGAATTCACTTCATTTCCGACGCTGGATCAGCTTCCGCTGTGGGGCTTCGACGGAAGCTCGACCTTGCAAGCCGAAGGCCATAATTCGGATTGCGTGCTCAAGCCGGTTGCGATCTATCCCGACGCCGCGCGTACCAATGGCGCGCTGGTGATGTGCGAAGTCATGATGCCCGATGGCAAAACCCCGCACCCCTCGAACAAGCGCGCCACCATCCTCGACGACGAAGGCGCCTGGTTCGGCTATGAGCAGGAATATTTCTTCTACAAGGACGGCCGTCCGCTCGGCTTCCCTGCCAGCGGCTATCCGGCGCCGCAGGGACCCTATTACACCGGCGTCGGCTACAAGAATGTCGGCGACATCGCGCGCAAGATGGTGGACGAGCATCTCGACCTCTGCCTCGCCGCCGGCATCAACCATGAAGGCATCAACGCCGAAGTCGCCAAAGGACAGTGGGAATTCCAGATCTTCGGCAAGGGCTCCAAAAAGGCCGCCGACGAAATGTGGATGGCCCGCTATCTGATGCTGCGCCTGACCGAGAAATACGGCGTCGATATCGAATTCCACTGCAAGCCGCTCGGCGACACCGACTGGAACGGCTCCGGCATGCACGCCAACTTCTCCACCACCTACATGCGCGAAGTCGGCGGCAAGGAGTATTTCGAGGCGTTGATGAAGGCGTTCGAAGCCAACCGCGCCGATCACATCGCGGTCTACGGCCCCGACAACCACATGCGCCTGACCGGCAAGCACGAGACCGCCGCGATCACCGAGTTCACCTACGGTATCGCCGACCGCGGCGCCTCGATCCGTGTTCCCCACTCCTTCGCCAATAACGGCTACAAGGGCTATCTGGAAGATCGCCGCCCGAACTCGCAAGGCGACCCCTACCAGATCGCTTCCCAGATCCTGAAGACGATCGCCTCGGTGCCGACTTCCGCCAAGGCCGCCGCGGCGTAAGCCGACCGACTACGTTCCCCGGGGCTTGGGGGGACCCAGGCCGCAACCTGATCCGCCAAGGCGCGAACCGCCTTGGCGGATCATTTCGTTTTGGGCCCGGCAATGTTGCGACGGCGCTGGTTCGCGCTTCACCTGCCGTGCGGCCGGCTGCTAGAAGCGGCCGTGCCCGCAAGTTGCGAGGCCGCGACAAGGGCTGCCGGATGGAAAACGAGATTCGCGTGCTTTCGACGCTCGCTTTGATGGGGGCGGTGCGCGGCCTTGCCGAACCCTATCAGGCGGCCGGCGGCGCGCGCATCGATGCCGATTTCGCGCCGACGCTGGGGCTGCTGGAACGGTTGCGTGGCGGCGAGGCCGCTGACGTCGTGATCCTGACGCGCGAAGCGCTTGGTGATCTCGCCCGCCAGGGGACCGTGGTCGCGGACAGCCGCGTCGACCTCGCGCGCTCCTTCGTCGGCATCGCGGTGAAGGCCGGCGCGGATCATCCGGGCATCGCCACCGAGGAGGCGCTGCGCGCGACGCTGCTCGGCGCCCGCGCGGTCGCCTATTCGCGCATCGGGGCCAGCGGCATTTTCTTCGCCGCCCTGATCGAGCGGATGGGGATCGCGCCTGCAATCAACGCTCGCGCCCGGATCATTCCTTCAGGCTTGACCGCGGAATTGCTGGTCAGCGGCGAGGCCGAACTCGCGGTGCAACAGCTCAGCGAATTGAAGCTGGTGGCAGGCATTGAAGTCGTGGGACCGATCCCGCGTCACCTGCAAACACCGGCGGTATTTTCCGCCGGCCGTCTTTCGGCCTCGCAGAGGGTGGTTCAGGCCGACCGGCTGTTGAAATATCTGGCTTCGCCCGAGGTGGCCCCGATGCTGCGCGACAGCGGGCTGGAGCCTTGAATTCGACAATCCTTCGAAGCTACTTTGCCTTCGAGGCTACTTTGTGCCGGTCAGGATGGGCGAGAGGATGAAACCGTTCCGCGCGTTTTCGTTGGCGGCGGCAGCACGCATCGCTATTCCGACGATGGCGATCGCTGCGATGATGCTGGCTGCCCCGAATTGGCTGAGGGCGCAATCGGCCGATCTCGTGCTGTGCGATCGCCTTGCCGCCGACCCCGCCGATCCCGACAAGCCGGCCGACGTCAAGGGCGTAGGCGAGGTCGCGGCGGCGGATGTCGCGACCGCGATCAAATTCTGCAAGGTCGCGTCCGGCGCGTCGCGGCGCGCGCTCTATCAGCTCGGCCGCGCTTACGCGGCAAAAGGACAGATGCCGGAGGCGATCGCGGCCTGGCGCAAGGCCAGCGACAAGGGCTCGACCTCGGCGATGGTCGAACTCGGCGTGCTCTATGCAACCGGCTCCGGCGTTGCCAGGGACGAGGTCGAGGCGCGAAAACTGTTCGAGCGCGCGGCGCGGGCGGGCAATCCCCGCGGCGTCACCAATCTCGCAGCTCTCGGCGGTGGCGCCGCATCGACCGATCCGGTTCGCGCGCGCGAGCTGCTGGCGAAGGCCGCCGAGACCAATGCCGAAGCGCAATATCAGCTCGGCCTGATGCTGGCCGACGGCACCGGCGGGCCGAAGGACGATGCCGGTGCCCGCGCCCTGTTCGAGAAAGCCGCCGCGCAAAATCATCCGGGTGCGCTGGAGCGGATGGGCGCATTCGCGCAGGAAGGCCGCGGCGGCCCGAAGGATTCGGCGGCAGCCAAGGCCTATTACCAGCGGGCGGCGGCGCTCGGCGACGAAGACGCCAAAAAGGCGCTGAAGCGGCTGGAATGTCCGATCGTCATTGGCGACAAGCATGGAAACGCCGTCACCAATCTCTGCTTCTAGCCGCGCGGGCGAACGCGATGATCAGTTTTTTTGTCGTTCAGGCAAGCCAGCACCTTCGCGATCAACTCTTCTGAGACGTTGGTCGATCCCCGTGCCCCCAGCTTTCGGGTCCGGGCTCCGTCCGCCCGGTCAGCGGAAACGCCATGCCGGGACGATAGACCAATACGGGGCGGATTTCGTAGATCGCGGACGGATTGACCTCGCGCAAATCGCGCGCGATGGCGATCGCCGCGTCACGGTCGGCGCCGTCGATGACGTAGAAGCCGAGCAACTGCTCCTTGGACTCGGTGAAGGGCCCGTCGGTCACCACGCCGTTACCGGGCCCGCGCAACACGCAAGCCGACTCGGTCGCCCCGAGCCGCGCCGCCGGTCCCATCCGCTTCTCCCGGTTGAGCCGGTCATGCACCCTGTTCAGATCGACCATCAGCGCCGTGTCCTGCTGCGGCGTCAGGGAAGCGATCTCGTCTTCGACGTGATAGGCCAGAATGGCGTAGAGCATACGGGTGCCTCGTTGGGGCTGGATGGACCGATGCCCCGAAGGACGCTTCAGGGCCGTCGATTCCGACATTATTTTTTGGGGCCGGGCTATGCCAGTTCGTCACTCCGCCGCAGGCGCAGCCTTGGCGAACGCAATGCCCTTGGCCTCGGTGCCGACCGCCGTCAGGCCCGCGATCACGACCGCGACAATGCCGGCGACGAGGGCGAGCGCGAGACCGTAATTGCCTGCGAATGCGGTGGCGATGCCGGCCTGCAGGGTGGCGTTGACGGAGGCGAGCAGATTGCCGAGCTGATAGACGAAGCCGGGAAAGGTCCCCCGCGCGGTGTCGGGCGACAATTCGTTGAGATGGACGGGGACCACGCCCCAGGCGCCCTGGACGAAGAACTGCATCAGGAACGCGCCGGCGGCGAGCAGGGCAGGACTGCTCGAGAAAGCCCATAACGGAATCACCGGCAGCGAGAGCAGCGCCGAGACGACGATGCAGTTGCGGCGCCCGAAACGCTCCGACAGCGTGCCGAAGAAAATCCCGCCGCAGATCGCCCCGATATTGTAGATCACGGCGATGATGCCGACCGCATGCGGCGACAGCTTGTGCTCGACCTGCAGGAAGGTCGGGTAGAGGTCCTGGGTGCCGTGGCTGAAAAAGTTGAACGCGGTCATCAGCACCACCGCGTAGATGCCGAGCTGCCAGTGCGATTTCACCACCGTCCAGGTGCTGCCGCGTTCGACCGCGGCCTCTTTGCTCCAGCTCGGCGATTCCGGGACCATGCGCCTGATATAGAGTACGAGCAGCGCGGGAATGACGCCGACCATGAACATGCCGCGCCAGCCGATATACTGGAACAGGGCGCCATAGACGATCGAGGCGAGGAAATAGCCGGTCGGGTATCCCGACTGCAACAGCCCGGAGACGAAGCCGCGCGCATGCGGCGGAATGGTCTCCATCGTCAGCGAGGCGCCGACGCCCCATTCGCCGCCCATGGCGACGCCGTAGAGCGCGCGCAGGATCAAGAGCACGGTCAGGTTGGGCGAAAAGCCGGAGGCGAATTCGAGCACCGAATAAAGCACGATGTCGACCATCAGCGTCGGGCGGCGGCCGAAGCGGTCGGCGGCGCGGCCGAACAGGAAGGCGCCGATCGGGCGCATCGCCAATGTCAGGAGGATCGCGAAGGTGACATCGGAGATGTCGGTGTGAAACTCCGCGGCGATGTCCTTCAGCACGAACACCAGCAGGAAGAAATCGAAGGCGTCCAGCGTCCAGCCCAGAAAGCTTGCCGCCACGACGTGGCGCTGGGCGCTGGTCCACCCCGATAGCGCCGACAGCAGGGGCGGTGCGGGCTGCGAGGACGGTGCGGCTGATGTGGCCATGGCGAAATCCCATTGTTGCCCAACCTCGCGCAACGCGGGAAGTTGGTTCAGCTGGCCTGGAACGATCGTCATGGCCGGGCACGAGCGCGAAGCGCGTCTTCGCGCTAGGCGTCCCGGCCATCCACGTCTTTCTTGCCTCTGATAAGGTAAGACGTGGATGCCCGGCACAAGGCCGGGCATGACGAATTTTTTTGTGTAGTATGCTGGCGTTTTTCGCCACGGGAGCCCAACGGATGAGCCTGTTCGACATGCCCTTCGACCCCGCGCGCGAGGCGGCGCTGGTGACAGGTGCCGGCAACGGCATCGGCCGCGCCATCGCGCAGGCGCTGACGGGCGAGGGGGTGCGCACCGTGTTCGCCGACGTCAACCCGGAGACGGTCGCGGCCGCCATCAAAACCTCGCCTCGGCCGGAGCTGGCGATCCCTTTCGTCGGCGACCTCGCCCTTGCCGCCGTGCGCGAAGCGCTGCTGGCGGACAGCGAGGCTGCTCTTGGCCGGGTGACGCATTTCGTGCATTCGGCATCGCCGCCGCGGCGCGAGGCCGATCATGTCTTTGGCGTCAGCCACGAGACGTGGATGCGGATGCATGCGGTCAATATCGATGCCGGCTTTCACCTCTCGCGCGAACTGGCGCGCAAACTCATCAAGGCCAAACTGCCCGGCTCGTTTCTGCTGCTGACCTCACTGCATGCCGGCACGCCGCGCAACCTGCCGCATTATTCGACCGCCAAGGCGGCGATGGCGATGCTGGTCAAGGAATTGGCCAAAACGTTCGGCCGCCATGGCATCCGGGTCAATGCACTGGTGCCAGGCGCCATTGCCGCCGGCGGTTTTGTCGCCGATCCCGCGCTGGCCCGGCACATCCCGCTCGGCCGCCTCGGTAATCCTGCGGATCTCGCGCCGATGGCGCTCGCAGTGCTGTCGAACCGCATCTCGGCCTATGTCACGGGGGCCGCGATCGCAGTTGACGGCGGCCTATCGCTGACCAACTGGTTCGATCCGCCTGAACTCGGCGAATTCTGAGTTGGCGGGAATATCGGCCGAAAATCCCGATCTATCTTCCAAGGGGAGACACGGGGGCTGCTCCCGCCTGGTTCCGCCGGGAGCGGCCTGCCGCGTTGAGGCCGGATGATCGCCGGCCGATCCGCGCCTTGCGGCGGATTGCCGTCGTCGCCGAGGCGAGAATGCCTGCAAGCCGTGCTCCCCTTACCAAGCGGCAAGCGCGGCCGAAAGCGGCTAGTCTAGTCCGCCTTGTGCGCCGTCTCGGCGCCGCGGCCGGTCGGCCTCGGCTGCGCTTGTGCCGGTGCCCCCACTTCCTGGCAGGGGATTTCGATCCACGCGCCATCGGGCCCGCGCTGCAGCGTGTGGCATGGCGATGCCGCGGATTTCTCGTCCGGCGGCTGGGTATTCGAATTCTTCGCCAGCACCGGCGCGGTCATCAAGGCCAGTGCCGCGAGCGAACCGAACAGTTTCTGCATTGTCCGCATCTGAAGGTCTCCGTCCCGGCGGTGAATTCCGAAGGCTGTAGAATCTGGCGGGGAATGTGGATGAATTTTGGCGGCGATGAGGGCGCGGCGGATTTTGCTTAACGGTTGGGAAATGTTGGGCGGGGATGACGGACCGCTGCATCCGCCTTACCGTATCGGCGTGAGTTTCCCGCTGGCATATCGCACCGCCAGCGCGAGGCCGGCGGCGGCGATGACGAGTGCTGCGCCGTCCGACTGCAGCAACGCATCGATCGAGGGCGCGATCATACAGCAGACGACGATCGTCGCGACGAACAAAGGCACCAGCCGCACCACCTTCGTGCGAAAGCCCCGGCGTTCCAATCGGTCGAGCACAGCCGGCACGAAGGCTGGATCGCGCGCCGGCGGTTCATCGAGCGCCCACAAGGCGGCGAGGCGGTCGTCATCCATCATGGTCGCGCTCCAGCATCGCCAACAAGGTAGCACGTCCGCGCGCGACATGCGCCTTCACCGTGCCGAGCGGCAACCCCAGTAGTGCAGCCGCGTCGCCGTGGGAGACGCCGGCGGCAAGGCAGAGGGCGACGGCCGCGCGCTGGGCTTCCGACAGCGCCATCATGGCTTTTTGCAGATCGAGGCGCGCGTCCGCATCGGGATTTTGAACCGTCTCCGTGATCTCGGCTATGCGCGCCTCGCGCTGGCGCCGCCGCCCGGCGGCACGGCGGCTCGCGAGGTATTTTCGGTAGGCGATGCCGTAGAGCCACAAGCGAATGTTTTCGCCGCGGCGAAAGCTGTCGAGGCTGGTCCAGGCCGCGATGAAAACCTCTTGCGCCAGATCGTCCGCCTCGGCCACCTCGCCACAGAGCCGGCGCAGGAAGGCGCGCACCGCCTGCTGGTGCGCCGCGACCAGGGGCGCGAATGCCTCGCGCGATGTCACGGGGCGTCATGCTTGCGCCGCAGCCAAGCGGCAACCAGCGAGTTCACGAACAGCGTGGCCATCACGACGGCGGCAATAGTGAGCCCCATGCCTTGCCGCGTGCCCTCGTGCAGCCAGGCCAGCACGCCGAACGCGGCGGCAAGCGCGCCGAACAGCGCTGCGTTTTGCCAATCCGGGTAGGGGCTGCTCCAGCCATCGCCGCTGTGCAGGACCTTGATCAGCTCGGTGGGCGGGTCCTTGCCTTGCGCGGCATAGGTGCGCAGCAGATCGATGGTGGCCTTCTGACGCTGGTGACTGAGCCAGATCGCCCAGAAGGCGCAGGCAAAGCCGAGCAGCGGAAAGATCACCCACCAGATCCGCAGGGGATAGTCGTGCATGACAGCTCTCCTTGGGCTCCATCTGCTGCTATTTGCCGCCGGACGCGCGATTGGATGCAGGGCGTCATCCCGCCCTTCGGGCTTTCGGGTTCATCATAGCATCCCTACATTGGGGCGCTGGGAACCACGCCCGCGAGGGCAGCAAGGAGGTCGACATGACTGATACAAGAGAACGCGCGGTGCTGGCCGGGGGCTGCTTCTGGGGGGTGCAGGATTTGATACGCCGCATGCCCGGCGTGATTTCGACCCGGGTGGGCTACACCGGCGGCGAGGTTCCGAACGCGACCTATCGCAACCATGGCAACCATGCCGAGGGGATCGAGATCATCTTCGATCCCAAAATCGTCAGCTATCGTCAGCTGTTGGAATTCTTCTTCCAGATCCACGATCCCTCGACGTTGAACCGCCAGGGCAACGACCGCGGCGCGAGCTACCGCTCGGCGATCTTCTATACCAGCGACGAGCAGAAGCGGATAGCGCAGGACACCATCGCCGACGTCGACGCCTCAGGCCTGTGGCCCGGCAAGGTCGTCACCGAAGTCGCGCCCGCCGGCCCGTTCTGGGAAGCCGAGCCCGAGCATCAGGATTATCTGGAGAAATATCCTGATGGTTACACCTGCCATTTCGTCCGGCCGGACTGGAAACTGCCGCGACGGGCGGAGGCTACGCGCGGAGCGACGGCGGCGTAGTGTCGCCTCTCCCTCGCCCCGCGCTTGCGGGGAGAGGGCGGGGTGAGGGGCTATCTCAGCCAGCACGGCTGTTGAGAGTCCCCCTCACCCGAAATTCGCTAACGCGAATTTCGACCTCTCCCCGCAAGCGGGGCGAGGTGAGAGTCGCGGCGCTGGAAAACAAGACGCCGGAACTGCTATAAACGGATTCGGCAGCTTTGGCGTGACGAAGCGCCCACAACTACGGTGGGTGTGATGCGAACGGTAACGCCGCATTCAAGCCAAGGCTGCCGCCAATATCTTGCGTCGCTCTCTGTCGTCATGCCCGGCCTTGTGCCGGGCATCCACGTCTTTGCGGTTCATGAGCAAGAAAGACGTGGATGGCCGGGATATCTAGCGCGAAGACGCGCTTCGCGCTGCAGCCCGGCCGTGACGAGAAATGAATCTTCGTCGCAATGACGTGAAACATTCCTCCCGGCCACACGCATTCGGCGGTTGGTCACCGGGCCGGAGTTAGGATATGCTGACTGCACACAAAAGCAATGAGACGTCGGGAGCGGGCATTCGAGGGTTTTGACGGGGCGGCATCCATGATGACCTTACCGGAGCTGGCGGCCAATGCGCTGGAGGAGTTTCTCGGCGCCTATATGCGCCGCCGGTTCGGGTCGCAGACGCCGCTGGTGGAGATCGTGCCGGGGGCGACGCGGCTGGCGCTGGAATGCATCGGCAACAGCGACGCGCTCTACCACAATGTCGAGCACACGCTATTGGTGACGCTCGCCGGCCACGACATCCTGCGCGGCCGCGCGCTGCACGACGACGTCACCGCCGACGACTACGCCCATGTCATCATTGCCTGCCTCGCCCACGACATCGGCTATGTGCGCGGCTTGTTCGGGGACGACGACGCGGACGGTTTCGTGATCGACGCGGCAGGCGGCAAGGTGACCCTGCCGCGCGGTTCGTCGGACGCCGGGCTGATGCATCACCACGTCGACCGTTCCAAGCTTTACGTGATGAGGCGGATCGAAGGCATGCCGCCGCTCGACAGCCGGCGCATTGCCGATGCGATCGAAGGCACCCGGTTTCCGCCCCGCGAGGGCCAGGCCTTCGACGAGGAGGCCTCGATCGTCCGCGCGGCGGATTTCATCGGCCAACTCGGCGATCCCAACTACCTCAAGAAAGCGAACGCGCTCTATTATGAATTTGAAGAGGTCGGCATCAATCGCCAGCTTGGCTATGATTCGCCCGCCGACATCGTCAACCGCTACCCGCAATTCTACTGGAACAGCGTGGCGCCTCATATCCAGACCGAAATAGGTTATCTCAACAGGACCTCGAGCGGACGCCAGTGGATTTCGAACCTCTATGGCAACGTCTTCCGCGCCGAACGCGACATCTCGCTTTCCGGACCGCAGCGGTAGCGACGCGGTCCGGAGGCGCGGGCAGGGCGTTAATGGCGCAAGCTCCTGCTCACATCAGTTGGCGGTGCGCCGCGTCGCCGGCATAGTGGATGGTCAGCGCGAGGCCGACGGCGGCCGCGACCGCGACCGCGACGCCGCCCGACTGAAACACCGCCTCGACCGAGGGCGCGATCGCCCAGCACACGGCGATCGTCGCGACCAACAGCGGCACCAGCCGCGCCACCCTGGTGCGGAAGCGTCGGCGGGCCAGCCGGTCGAGTGTCGCAAGCACGAAGGCCGGGTCCTGCGCCGGCGGTTCGTCGAGCGCCCACAGCGCGGCGAGGCGGCGGTCATCGGTCATGGTCGCTCTCCCAGCATCGACAGCAGCGTAGCACGTCCGCGCGCGACATGCGCCTTCACCGTGCCGAGCGGCAAGGCGAGCAGGACAGCGGCGTCGCCGTGCGAGACACCGGCGGCGAGGCACAGCGCGACCGCCGCGCGCTGGGGCTCGGACAGCGCCATCAGCGCCTTTTGCAGATCGAGGCGGACCTCTGCATCGGGAGTAGCCGCCGTCTCCGCAGTCTCGGCGACCAGGGTCTCGCGCTTGCGCCGCCGCCCGGCGGCGCGGCGGCCGGCCAGGAATTTGCGGTAGGCGATTCCGTAAAGCCACAGGCGAAAGTCCGCGCCGCTGCGGAAGCTGTCGAGGCCGGTCCAGGCCGCGATGAAAACTTCCTGCGCCAGATCGTCGGCCTCGGCGGGGTCGCCGCACAGCCGGCGCAGGAAGGCGCGCACCGCCTGCTGGTGCGCCTCGACCAACCGCGCGAATGGCTCGCGCGATGTCACGGGGCGTCATGCTTGCGCCGCAGCAAGGCGGCAACCAGCGAGTTGACGAACAGCGCGGCCATCACGACGGCGGCGATGATCAGCCCGCTGCCTTGCCGCGTGCCCGCGTGCAGCCAGGCCATCACGCCGAAGGCCGCGGCGAGCGCGCCGAACAGCACCGCGTTTTGCCACTCCCGGTAGGGGCCTTTCCAGTCCTCGCCGCTGTGCAGCGCCTTGACGAGCTCGGGGGGCGGGTCCTTGCCCTGCGAGGCATAGGTGCGCAACAGGTCGATCGCGGCCTTCTGGCGCTGGTGGCTCAGCCATATCGACCAAAACGCGAAGCCAAAGCCGATCAGCGGAAAGATCAGCCACCAGATCCGGAACCAGTCGCCGTGCATGACAATTCCCCTTGCGGTCTATTTATAGGGCCTATTTGCCGCCGCGGCTGCGATTGGATGCAGCTTGCGTAAAAAACGGATCACGCTGTGGCCAATGCGCATGACGGAATGATTTGAGCCTTCCGCACAAGTCCAATTCAATTTTCAAGCGACGGCAACTCTGCTCCCCTCCCTCCCGCGAAGCGGCGGGGAGGGGTCGGGGGTGGGGGGTGTCTCAGCAAACTCGCTGCCAGAGAAACAAGTGGATAGACCCCCCACCCCCGACCCCTCCCCACCACGCGCAAGGGCGCGTGGGAGGAGGGGAGCGCACTGCACATGATTTCGCGATCTTGCTTAACACCGTCATTGCGAGCGAAGCGAAGCAATCCATGGCGCGACAAGCGGAAAGATGGATTGCTTCGTCGCATCCGCCTTCGCCCGAAGGCGGGCTTCGGCGGACAAGAATGCTCCTCGCAATGACGGTGAGACACAGCTTTGACGGTAAGACACAGTTTCGCGACCTCGCCGCATGCGGGCGCGCGTTCGCGCGACCCGCCGGCCTCGCAAGGACGACTCAAACCGCCTTCAGCTTGCGAT
>NZ_DATHOP010000244.1:0-49234 GCF_035484855.1 Bradyrhizobium sp. | reverse complement strand
ATGGTCGCCACGCCGGAAGGTGAGCCCCGCCGCCTGGCCCACTTTGAGCGCCAGTTCCGGCGTGATCACGCCGTTGGCGAGGCCGCGAATGCCATCGGTGCCGAAATATTTGCGAACCATTGACGGGGCCCCATGCCTCTCCCCGGCGCGGATATTAACCCGTTCTGCCTGTCGTCCGCTTCAAAAAATATTCGACATTCTTACCGGTGGAACTAACGCCTCGTTCACCATAAAACAGGCGAAAGCGAAGCGATATCAGCGGCAAGCGAGGCCTAGCGTTTGGGTTTATCGTACGGACTGTGCGGCGGCTGGGTGACGGAGACCGGGTCGGAACCAGGAAAGGTCTCCTCCAACCCCACGTCTAGCGCCTCGTCGAGCTTCTTCTTGCGGTCGGCGTCCAATTCCCGGCGATACTTGGTGTCATCGCCCAGATCGCCATCGAAGTCGTCATGGTCGGATCGGAGCGATCGATACCTGTCCATCATCGTCGTTTTCCCATTATTGCCGCCGGCTGCAGGGCGAATGTCCTGCTTGCTTGAGGCAATAACCCCCGGCAGGGGCCGTGGTTCCGTCCCGGGTGCCCAAGCGGAGCGGCCCTTTGTGCTATCAAAGGCGGGTGAGAGCTGGGACCCCGCACGCCATGAAAACCATGACCTGCATCGAGGACCTGCGGCAGACCTATCATCGCAAGGTCCCGCGGGCCTTCGTCGATTACTGCGAATCCGGTTCGTATGCCGAGCAAACGCTGCGCGCCAACCGCGCCGATCTCGAACGCATCACGCTGCGTCAGCGCATCCTGCATAACGTCGCCGATCGCAGCACCAAAACCACGATCCTTGGCGAGCCAGTGGCGCTGCCACTGGCGCTGGCGCCGGTCGGGCTGACCGGCATGCAGCACGGCGACGGCGAGATTCTGGCGTGTCGCGCCGCGCAGGCGGCGGGCATCCCATACACGTTATCGACCATGTCGATCTGTTCCATCGAGGACGTGGCGGCGGCCGTCGACAAGCCGTTCTGGTTCCAGCTCTACGTCATGAAGGACCGCGGCTTCATCAAGGAGCTGATCGAGCGCGCGATCGCGGCCAAATGCAGCGCGCTGGTGCTGACCGTCGACCTGCAGGTGATCGGGCAGCGTCATGCCGACATCAAGAACGGCATGACGGTGCCGCCGGAATGGACGATGTCGAAATTTTTCGATTTCGCCACCAAGCCGGCCTGGGTCGCCTCGGTGCTGCGCGGCAAGCGCCGCACCTTCGGCAATCTGGTCGGCCATCTCAAGGGTACCGACGACATCACCGCGCTGGGGACCTGGATCTCCACGCAATTCGACACCACGCTGAACTGGAAGGATGTCGAATGGATCCGCAGCATCTGGCCGGGCAAGCTGGTGCTGAAGGGCATTCTCGACGTCGAGGATGCCGAGGAAGCGGTGAAGACCGGCGCGCAGGCGCTGGTGGTCTCTAACCATGGCGGCCGCCAGCTCGACGGCGCGCCGTCATCGATCGAGGCGCTGCCGGAGATCGTCGACGCCATCGGCTCGCAGATGGAGATCATGTTCGACGGCGGCATCCGCTCCGGCCAGGACGTGATGCGTGCGCTCGCGCTCGGCGCCAAATCCTGCATGATCGGCCGCGCCTATATCCACGGCCTCGGCGCGTTCGGCGGCGAAGGTGTTGCCAAGGCGATCGACCTGATCGCCAAGGAACTCAGCGTCACCATGGGCCTGTGCGGCGTCAACAGAATCGCCGAAATCGACGACCATGTGATTGCGGTGTGAATCTCTCGTCGTCATCCTGAGGTGCGAGCCTCTTCGGCGAGCCTCGAAGGATGACAGGCACAGGTGCCCGCGGCCATCCTTCGAGACGCCGCGCCAGGGGCGCGGCTCCTCAGGATGACGTTCTGTCCGCGGAAGCAGCCCTCACATCGGCGGCGTGATGCCGTCGAGGCCGACGCCGACGCGGCCGGCTTCGAGCGAGCCGTCGTCCTTCTTGGTGGCGCCGAAGATGATGATCTTGGCGCCCGGCTTCAGTTCGGCCTTGTCGCCGGTGACGAACGCGACGATCGGCGTTCCCGGCGGCACCACGACTTTCTTCTCGCCGTCCTTGTACTTGACCATGATGTTCTGGCCGTCGGTGCTGGCGACCGTCTCGGCGACGGTGGCATTGGTCATGGTCGAGTTGGGACGCAGATCCCAGGGCCTGAAACCTTCCGCCGCGCCGCGTTGGGCCTCGGGGAAGATATGGACGGCGAGCGCCTTCTGGGTGCCGTCGGGCTCGGGCATCGCCGAGACGCCGATATAGGAACCCTCCTTGATGTTGGAAAGCTCGCTCTTGGCGATGCCGACCACCACCACATTGTCGGTCATGCGCACCTTCATGTCGGTGCCCTCGCGCGACTTGATCGAGAGCATGGGGCCGTCGACGGCTTCGATGGTGCCGCGGATGCGTACCGTCGGTGCCGGCTGGGCGAAGGCCGTCGTTCCCAGAACGGACAAGATCGCCAGCGAAGCCAGCGCACGCGGTAGAAACGAAGACATCGGCATGGATTTTCCCTCCCAGGGCGGTTTGCGGTCAAAGACAGAACCCCGCCATTGCCGGGCTATTCCGCCGGCCAAATGGCGCGCAAGTCACATGGGCGGGGTCAGCCCGTTGAGACCGACGCTGATCCGGGTGGCCTCATAGGAGCCATCCGGCAGCTTCTTGAAGAAGGCGATGATCTTGGCGCCGGGCTTCAGTTCGGACTTTTCGGTGGGTACATAGGTCACGACCGGGGTATCCGGCGACACCACGACCTTCTTCTCGCCGTCCTTGTATTTGACCAAAAGCGTATGGCCGTCATTGCCGGCGACGCTCTCGGCCACCGTGGCGTTGGTCATGGTCGAGTTGGGCCGCAGGTCGAACGGCCGCGATCCCTCGCCGGTGCCGCGCATGTCCTCCGGAAACACATGCACTTCGACGGCGTTGTTGCTGCCGTCCGGTCCCGGCACCGTGGTGGCGCCGACGAAGGAGCCGACCTTGATGTCGGACAGCGATATCTTGACGATCCCGACCAGCTTCATGTCGCTCGCCATATGCAGCTTGAAATCCTCGCCGCTGCGCGACTTGACCGCGAGCATGTCGCCGTCGACGGCCTCGATGGTGCCGCGCACCCGCGACGGCGTCGGCGGCTGCTGGGCGAGCGCCGCGATGCACGATGCGGCAACGACGGCGATGGCGACAAGGGGACGCGCGAACGTTGAACGGTGGATGGGCATGAAATGGTCTCCGGCTGATATGATCCTAGCAGGACCCCGGGGCTTCCCGGGTATTCCGTCTCTCAACGGCGCGCGATCAGCAAGAGTGTATGCGGTTTTGCGTCCGATCGCGCGCCAATTATTAGTGAGCGCGTGATCTTTTCGCCAAACCGCTCACACTTTGGCGAATCACGCGCGTGTGAGATCGGCCTCGACCAGCGCGCGCAGCTCCGGCGTAACCGTGGGCCTTTCACCGAACCACAATTCGAACCCGCGCACCGCCTGGTGCAGCAGCATGCCAAGTCCGTCGGCGGTCTTCAATCCCCGTGCCCGCGCCGCGGCCAGCAGAGGGGTTTGCAGCGGCACATAAACCAGATCCGCGACAACGGCATGTGACGGCAGCAAGCCGGTGTCGAGATCGAGCGGGGGCTGGCCGTGCATGCCGAGCGAGGTCGTGTTGACGAGCAATTTTGCTCGCGGCAGCAGATCTGCAACGGCATCCCAGGCCACTGGCAAAACGTTGGCGCCGAATCGATCCGCGAGCGCTCCGGCACGCTCGAGGGTGCGGTTGGCCAGATGCACGCGCTTGATGCCGCGCTCGATCAGTCCGAACACCACTGCGCGCGACGCTCCACCGGCGCCCAGCACCAGCGCTTCGGTCGCTTCATCCCAGCCCGGCACGCAGGCGTCGAGATTGTCGACAAAACCTTCGATGTCCGTGTTGGTCGAGCGCAGTTCGCCGTCCTCATACCACAGCGTATTGGCGGCGCCGACGGCACGCGCGCGCGCATCCGGCTTCGACAGCGCCAGCGCATGCTCCTTGTGCGGACGGGTGACGTTGGCGCCGACGAAGCCATGGGCCTTCAGATGCAGCACGAATTCCGCAAAACCTTCCGGCGGCACCGCCTCGATATTGTAGCCGCCCTCGATGCCGAGCGTCTTGAGCCAATAATGATGGATCAGCGGCGAGCGCGAATGCGCCGCCGGCCATCCGATCAGGCATGCGGCGCGGGCTTTTGTCTCCGCCATGTTGGAAACCATCTCCTCCGTCATGGCCGGGCGTAGGCGAGCGGTAGCGACGCCGTCCTCCGGCGACTATTTCGGGCCGGGACGATCAATTTATCTTCTGCCGGACGGTGTCAAGAACGCTGTTATCCCGCTCAGCGCCAGGCTAGCCCGCGGCGAAATCGTCCGGCACGACGGCCGGTTGTTCGCGATGCCCCCTGATATCGGCGATTGCCCGCGCGATGGTTTCGCGATATCGGGCGCGCGGCGGAATGACCCCGTGGGTCAGCAGCACGCGGCGCACCGTCGGCGACGCGCCGGTGATGAAGAGACGGATGTTCTGCCGCTTCGCCTTGGCCGCGACCCGGCTCATGGCATTGGCCGCGGTGGAATCCAGAAACGGCACCGCCGCGAAATCGACCACGAACGCCTTGCGCGTGTCGGCGATGCTGTCGAGCACCGTCCCCACCGTCGATGCCGCGCCGAAGAAGAACGCGCCGGTGATCCGGTACACCAGTACGTCCGGGTCGGCGGCAAGGCTGACATCGTAGGGCACGCGATCGCCGTCGTCGTCGGCCCGGTCGACAGTCGCCAACGGAGTTTCGGACTCGATGCCCGTCATCTGCGCCATGCGGTTGATGAACAGCACCGCGCCGAGAGCGAAGCCGACCACGATGCCTTCGGTGAGATTGCGAAAGATCGTCAGCAGGAAAGTCGCGAGCAGCACGGTGGCATCGCCGCGCGAGGAGCGGATCAGGGTCGCGAACTCCTGCTTTTCAGCCATGTTCCAGGCGACAACCACCAGCACCGCTGCCAGCGCGGCGAGCGGAATGTAGCTCGCCAGCGGCGCTGCGATCAGCATGAACAGCAGCAGGAACACCGAATGCAGCATCCCGGAGATCGGGCTGCGCGCGCCGGCGCGGACATTGGTCGCGGTTCGCGCGATGGTGCCGGTGACGCAGATGCCGCCGAACAACGCCGATCCGATATTGGCAAACCCCTGCGCCACCAGTTCGCAATTGGAGCGATGCCTGCGGCCGGTCATGCCATCGGCCACCACGGCCGACAGCAGGGATTCGATGGCGCCAAGCAATGCAAAGGAGATCGCGTCGGGCAGCACCGCTTGCGCCTTCTCCAGCGAGAACACCGGCCATGCCGGCCACGGCAGTTCCCGGGGAATGCCGCCGAAGCGGGTGCCGATGGTTTCCAGCGGCAGCGCCAGCGCCCAACTGGCGAGTGCGGCGACCACGACCGCGATCAGAATGCCAGGCCAGTGCGGCCGCAGCCTTTTGAGCACGACGATGATGGCGATGCTGACGGCGGCCACCGCGACCGCCGAGAGGTTGGCGGTGTGCAGCGAGTGCGCCAGCACCTCCAGCTTCGGAACAAATTCGCCCGGCTCTTTCACGGTCAGCGTGATGCCGAGGAGGTCCCTGAGCTGGCTGGCGAAGATAATGACGGCGATCCCGGCGGTGAATCCCACCGTCACCGGATAGGGAATGAACTTGATGTAGGTGCCGAGCCGCAGCAGGCCCGCGGCAATCAGAAACACGCCGGCCATCGCGGTGGCCAGGATCACGCCGTCGACGCCTTGGCGTTCGGCGGTCAGCGCCACCACTACGATGAATGCGCCGGCGGGCCCGCCGATCTGGAACCGGCTGCCGCCGAGCAGCGAGACGATGAAGCCGCCGACCACGGCCGTATAAAGCCCGCGATCCGGGGTCACTCCCGACGCGATCGCGATCGCCATCGACAGTGGCAGCGCCACGATCGCCACCGTCAGGCCGGAGACCACGTCGGCGCGAAAGTCCGCGAAATGGTAGCCTTCGCGAAGCACAGTGATCAGCTTGGGCGCGTACAATTCGGCAAAGGTCGGTCGATGAGTTCGATGCGTTCGCTGGCCCGCGATGCTCATTGCCACGATGCTCCCGTATCAGGCCGCGAGATCGCCGTCGCGACGCCGCTACTCTGTCAGATCCGGCGCGGCGGACCCGGCTCTCTCAATCGCACACCGCGTCCGCCGTCATCGCTGCGCGCGTGCTCGCCGATCAGTTCGACACCGGCGCCATTCAACGCATCGACCACCCGGGTCAAGGATTCGACGACGCCGCGAACGGTGCCGACGCTCGCTTCCATCCGTTGGATCGTCGGCAATGAAACCCCCGCCAGTTCGGCCAGCGTCCGCTGGTCGATGCCCAGCAACGCCCGTGCCGCTCTCATTTGGAAGGACGTGATCACGTCGCCATTCTGTATATAGAGAATGATAAATGATATCCCATCCACTTACAATGATGTAAAAAACATCATGTGGCAAGCACGAACTCGCATCTGCGCGGGGAGAGGTCGCCGCGCTTCGCGCGGCGGGTGAGGGGCGAGGCACGCTATTGGATTTGGCATTGTCACCCGGGGACAGAGCCCCTCACCCCACCCTCTCCCCGCAAGAGCGGGGCGAGGGAGCGGACCACCGTCGCTTACGCCGCGACGCGGTGCGCTGCGATGATCTGGTCGGCGGCACGTCCGGTGACTTCGGCCATGCGGTCGAACTGACGGGTGAAACTGCCGGCGCCGGCGGTGGCCGAGCGCAGTTCCACGATCAATTCGCCGATCTCGGCCTCCGGCATCATGGCGCGGACGCGGTCCCAGCCCGGCCAGCCCTCGCGGGTGTCGAAGCCGAGAATTTGCCCGCGCCGTCCCGACAGGATGGCGTTGATCTTGGCGGTGGCTTCCGTCGGGCAGACGATCTCGACCACATGGATCGGCTCCAGCAGTACCGGCTGGCACTGCGGCAGCGCTTCGGAGACGCCGATCCGCGCCGCGGTGCGGAAGGCGAGGTCGGAGGAATCCACGCTGTGATAGGAGCCGTCGGTCAGCGTCACCTGCACGTCGATGACGGGAAAGCCGAGCGGCCCGCGCAACAGCCCGTCGACCACGCCCTCTTCGACCGCGCCGATATAGTTGCGCGGCACCGCGCCGCCGACCACCTTCTCATGGAACACGAAGCCGCTTCCGCGCGGCAGCGGTGTGATCTCCAGCACGACGTCGCCGAACTGGCCGTGGCCGCCGGACTGCTTCTTGTGCCGGCCGCGCTGGGTCGCCGATTTGCGGATCGTCTCCTGATAGCCGATCGCCGGCGGATGCGATTTGACATTGACGCCGAAACGGTCGCTGAGCCGCTCCAGCGCCACCCGCAGATGCATCTCGCCCTGTCCCCACAGCACGATGTCGTGGGTGAGCGGATTCTGGATCATGGTCAGCGAGGGATCCTCCTCGTTCAGCCGCAGCAGGGCCTGACCGAGCTTGACGTCGTCCTTGCGGTCGCTTGCCGCAAGCGCCGTCGCCAGCACCGCAGGCGAGGGTTCGATACTGACGAGAGCTTTCGGCGCGGTCTTGCCGCTCGACAGGGTATCGCCGGTCTTGACGGTGTCGAGCTTGCCGAGCGCGACCGTGTCGCCGGCCTCGGCGGACGCACGCTTCGCGTCATGGGCGCAGTTGGCATTGGTGATGCCGGACACCCGGCCGCTCTCGCCCGATGAGGCCTGCAGCGTCGCGCCGTCGTCGAGGCGGCCTGAAAGCACGCGCGCCAGCGACAGCTTGCCGCCGTGCTGCAAATGCACGGTCTTGAAGACGTAGGCGAGCGCGTCCTTGCCCGAGGGCGCGCCGAGCCGCTTGGCGGTATCGACTACGCCGGGCGATTCATGCCGCAGCGCCTTCATCAGCCGCAGCACGCCGTTTTCGCGCAGGGCCGAGCCGAGCAGCACCGGGCAGATCAGTCCCTCACGCAGTTCGCGCGCGAGGTCGTCGAATACCGCGTCCCGCGGCGGCGCGATGTCCTCGAGCAGTTGCTCCATCAGCGCATCGTCATGGTCGGCGAGCTTTTCCAGCATCGAGAAGCGGGCTTCCTTCTCGCGGTCGAGATCGCCGCCTTCCAGCGCGATGACTTCGGAAGCCTTGTGTTCACGGTAGACGAAGGCGCGTTCCAGCGCCAGATCGACGAAGCCCGCGATCAAATCGCCGTTCCAGATCGGAATCTGCCGCAACACCAGCGGAATCCGCGACGCCGGCTGCAAGGTCGCGAGCGTCTCGCGGATGCGCTTGCTGGCGCGGTCGATCTTGTTGAGAAACAGAAAGCGCGGAATGCCGAGATCCTCGAGCTCGCGCAGGATGATCTGGAGCTGCGGCAGCTTCTTCTCGTCGGCCTCGCAGACCACCACCGCGGCGTCGACCGCCGGCAGCGCCGCGCGCATGTCGTGCGCGAACTCGACCGAGCCGGGACAATCGATAAAGGTGTAGCTGTCGCCCATGAAAGTCGTGGTCGCGGCGGAAAGGCCGGTACCCATCTTGTGATGGCGGGCCTCGGGACTGGAATCGCCGACCGAGGTTCCGGCATCGACGCTGCCGGCGCGCGGGATGGCGCCGGTGCGCGCCAATATCGCTTCTAGAAGTGTGGTTTTACCGCTTTGGAAAGGGCCCACCAGTGCAATGCACCGTGGACCGCGGGGACTTCTGACGTCCTGTCCCATTGCCGCCTCCTTGGCTGGAGCTCGGCCCATGATTGGGTCGGCGGGCCTGATGCTCCCCCTCCTCTGGCGATTTGGCAAGCCGGAAAAACGTCGCTGCGGTGCATTGTGAGGTGCGGAGGCCGGCGCCCCACCCATCGGCCGTCATTGCGGGCGCCAAAGGCGCGAAACAAAAAATCGCGAAAACAACCCCATGCAAAGTAGAATGGACCCCGACTCCCGGCACCCGTTGCTGCGCTGCATCCGGGGCACGAGAGGAAAATGCTGCGTCGTCACGGCGTGCCACCGGCCGTCATTGCGAGCGCAGCGAAGCAATCCATTCTTTCTTTGCTGGGTGGCATGGATTGCTTCGCTACGCTCGCAATGACGCTGCGAGAGTTCCAATTGATTTCAAACAGCAGATACACGAATGCGATCTCGCGGCATGAGCTTGCCCGAGTTTTGCGTTTCGTTGTCCCTCAAACAGGAGGGAGCAGGGAATGCCGGATGCGCGCTGCACCCGCGGTCCCGTGTGAAGGGTAGAAAGAAAATCGCACACGAGCATACAGGGCAGCGGGAGAACATCCGACATTCCCTGCGCAATGGGCTTTACGGCTTATATCGCGCTCACCCCGGGTATCGGGCTTTCTTGCCTCCGTCGCCTCCCGGAAACCGGCACTTGGGCCCGGTTGGGCCTTCGCCTTCGAAAGACTTGACGCCGACCTCTGAGGCGTCAGGACCACACGACTTTACCGTACGCTTCGGCACCGCTCGTCAGCGTGTCCGGCGATCGCTCACGGAGTTTATCCCGCCCTGCAATCCCCATTGCGCGCACGATGCCGCCGCGTCCACCGCATCCCATCCCAACGTTCGGTGACGATGGCCAACGCCCCTTCCTAAGAGGACAAGATGGCGTGAATCGTAAAAGTGATTTGCCCGACGGCGAAAGGGAGATTTTGCCCGTCGGGTTAATTTGTCGCAGGCAGGGATGAGGAAGGATGGGTGCGAAGCGCCCGCAGGATGGTTGGGCGCTTCGAAACCCGTCGTAGGCAACTGCTAAGCTGTTCAGTTGGTGAGGAACTGAAATCATGAACGAGACACTTGGCGGACGTCCGCTTTGGTACGCACAACGGACTCGGATCAGACTTCGCATCATGTACGTTAAGTGCCAGAAACGGAAGTGGGTTCTCCTCATCCGCTCACCTCGAGAATGGCAGCAGTATCCCCGACCCATCCGGCTATTTCTTGCTTGAGTCGTCGGAGGGATTCACATATGTGATCGCGAAAGGACCTTGGGCGTGAACCTGAATGACGGTGGGACTGGTGGCTCAAGCATAGTGGTTCATTTTTGCAGGAGCTTCGGCGTAACCGCCAGCCGTTAACAGCATTCCCTTCTTTTCATCAAGCTTGTCGCCCATCCCAAGATGAAGGTTGCCAGATATAACGGTTACCATTTCATCCGTCGGATGGTTGTGAGCCGGGATTTTATATCCAGACGGCATTTTCATCCGAACCACGTACAGACCGTCCTTGAAGGGGTCTCCGGAAAGCACTGCGATCTGCGCGCCCTTGGGAAACACTGAAGGCGCTGGTCCCCAAGTTCAGGACACTAGCGCTTAGAAGCCTTCGTCGATCCAGCGAGATTCCCGGCCTTGGTTAAGACCTTGCCGGAATTAGCGGTTGCCTTCCTCCTCGGGGGCACTCGCGGCATCGAGCGCGAACGCCCGGGCTTTCCGGCCCACTCTGATTTGCATCCCAAGGATGGCAATCCCGTGAGATGCAGATAGTCTATCACCTTCACGCCGGAAGGCAGCCGCGGCCAAGTCTTCCTCAATCTGATCTTCCTGCTGTCGATCGTCATGCTTCCGGTGACAAATGGATTTTTACGGCGTGTAGCCTAGCGGTGGTCAACTTAGTTCTTGTCTGTGATGTGTCGTATGACCATTTCCGAAAGATGAATGACGAGCGCTTTAAGCGACTTGTTTTCTTTCTGACAAGATTCCAGTGCACGCCTAATTCGCGTCTCGTCGTTTAATTCCAGGGGCCAGAGCGTGGGCGGACTTTGCTCGGGGACTGCCATCGGGTGGCTTGCCTCGGCGTCGTGTGTACGTGTCTTCATTACGATTTCGGTCTCCCGTTGCAGCCTTTGCAAATGGCTTTCAACTCCGAGTCGAGAGCAAATGCCGTGACGCTTAGGTGGCTTCCTGTCTCTTTACTTTCTTGAGGGCCCTTCGCTTCTGGGTGGCGGTCATTTTCAGGGGTTTGTACAGAATCTTGACGGCGTTACGCTTTTCGACGCCAGAATTCGCATGCTTTTTGGTGCGTCCACCTGCTGGCATCATTATCATTGTATGTCCAATCCCTCAAAGGCGCGGTGATCGCTCGTAACGGGAAAGATATGCCGGACAATCCGGTCTCCATTTTCGAATATTACAGAAGTGCCGTACGGATGTAACTGGTATGAATACGAGGAGCGCTTGCGGGACAGAGCATTTGCCGCATTTCTTCGAGAGGAAAGGGGGCGATGAAAGGCGCGCCCCAGGAATTGGATCCCGAAGAAGCCATGACGAAGTCGAAAAATTCTTGGCGTGGAGGCACTGATTTGCCAGGCCAGCCCGATCCTGCTTCTGGACAAGGAGCGGAGTCACTCCGGGCACCACAATCGGAAAATCAGCGTCTTCGGAAGCTGGTCGCTTGCCCTTCGGTCGCGGAAGCTGCAGGGGGATCCCCTCAACACTCCAGGCCATTCCAAACGCGGCCCCAAGGTGGGTGCCGCACGGATGAGCCGATCGTGCTCAACGACCTGCCCGGGGTGATCCCCGTCACCAGGCGGGAACTGGAGATCATCGAAACATTCCTCGGCAATCTGATCGACCGGCTGCTTTTGGACGCCGCCTCATCATCATTCAAACGACCCTCAACCGTCCGGCGATCAGACCGCCTCCACTGTCTTTGGGTGCTGGAAGAAGCGCGGGCGGCCGAATGAATCGTCCGCGCAGCAAAGCCGTGGCCTGGGCAGCGTCAACTGGGCGGCTGAAGAAATAGCCCTGCGCGAATTTGCAGCCAGCAGACGACAAAAACCGCGCATGCTCCGCATTTTCGACGCCTTCCGCAAGCACTTCAGTGTCCAGTTCTTCGGCAAGATGAATGGCGGCGCGAACCACCGCGGCGCATCGGATTTTCGTCGTGCAATTGAAGATTAGCTCCTGGGCAATCTTGATCCGGTCCACCGGAAAGTTGGTGAGATAGTTGAGCGATGAATAACCTGTGCCGAAATCGTCGATCGCAAGTCTCAGCCCGAGTGTTCGCAGGCGTGCAATGATGTCGCGATGGTGTTGGGTGGCTTCCATTAGAACGGATTCCGTCAGTTCGAGTTCGATACGACCGGGCGCAATCTTCCAACGCGTGAGACTCGCGACGATATCCTGCTCAAGCTCTGGTCGCTTACACTGGATCGCGGACACGTTGACCGCGACGGAGGGCGCATCAATACCTTCGTCCTGCCAAACCCGCGTCTGACGGCAAGCTTCATCGAATACCCATTTCCCCAGGTCGACGATTGACCCGGTCTTCTCTGCGATCGGGATGAACAGCGCAGGTGATATTGGGCCGCGCTGAACATGATTCCAGCGCACCAAGGCTTCGAGCCCGACAATGCGGCCGGAATCGATGTCAACCTGAGGCTGGTAATGCAGGGCGAGGCCGCCGCTTTCGATGGCAGCCATAAGTTCTCGACCGAGAATTACGCGGTCGCACGCAAGCTGATCGAACGTCTTGTCATGAATGCAAGCGCGATTTCGGCCGGCATCCTTTGCCCGGTAAAGCGCGAGGTCCGCTTGCATGAGCATGGCATCAGGTCCGTCCAACTCCTCGACGTAACGCGAAACCCCGATGCTGGCCGAGATGCGCGCGGCGTGTCCCTCAAGCATCGACGTCTCATTGAGCGCCGCTACAATTTTCTCGGCCAGCGCCTCGCTGGCGCCTTCTGCACCTGCATTTGATTGCAGGATGGCGAATTCATCGCCGCCAAAGCGCGCAACGCAGTCAGCGTCGCCTGCTACGGCGAGCAGCCGTTTGCCGACTTGTACCAGCAGAGCGTCACCGGCCGGATGACCCATCAAATCGTTGAAATCCTTGAAGTGGTCGAGATCGATATACAACACGGCAAAGCGTTCGCCGCTACACTTTGCCTTCTCGAACGCTGCAGCCATCCGGTCTTGAAAGACTCTGCGATTGGCAAGTGCGGTGAGAGGGTCAGTACGCGCCAACTCACTGATGGTCTTGTTGGCTTCAGCCAGTTTACGGGTGTGCCGGTTCGCCTGCCACATAAAGGCAAAGACCACCCCGGTGAGGCATAGGCCGGCTGTGAGGATGATCCAGGCCCTGAGGTGCAAAAGGATAGATCTTTGCTCGGGAACAGCGATCATCTCCCATTGACGATCCGCAATGGCGACCTTGCCCGACCAATGAAAAGCCGTATCGATCTTTCCGCGCCGGCTTGCTGCGAGCGGCTCACCCGACGGTTTTAGCAGACTGGTGTAAAGCGGTCGCGCGCTTGAACCGGCTTCGGACGAGAAGATGTAATAGTCGGCCGGAATCTGAATTCCGCGCAGCGTCGCGGCGATCATGGTGTCGATCTGAAATACGCCTTGCACAAAACCCACGAGATTGCGGCGGCGCTCTTCGATCGAGTTGTGTGGCAGACCGCGCTTGTAAATCGGCAGGACAACGAAGAAGCCGATCCGGTCGCCGGTTCCCGATTGCAACGGGAATTCTTGCGAGGCCGCCAGCGTACCGCCGTCTCGCGCCTTTTCGAGGGGCTGTTGGCGAATGCCGCTATCGGCCAAATTCAACCCACGCACCACGTGAGTGCGGATTTTTTCCGTCGTGTAGTAGACTGGAAAATACTCGGCCGCAGCCGGCGACGGACCGAGCGTGCCGTCTTTGCTCACCGAACGGATGCGATAGTCTTCGCCGGTCGCCTGTTGAGCTGCTTGCTCGTGGGCCGCCCTTTCCTCGTTTCGAATAAGGGGCACCCAGGAAAGGCTCAAGATTGCCGAATGATCTCGCAGCAAACGATCGGAAAAAGTTAAAAATTCCTGCTCACCGACCGCCGCTGGGGCGGACTCAAACAACGCGCGGAGCGCAGACAAGTTTGCTAAGTACCCATTTATGCCGTTTTGAAGGACCACCGCCATATTGTTCGCACGAAGATTGAATTCGGCCGCCGAAGTCCGGTCCTCAAGACCTGAGACGATGAACCAACCCGTGATCGACAAGGCCGTCCCAAGAACAGCGATCATCCATATCGGCGCTCGATGCCGAATGCTATGCGGTGTCGTACAGTTCATCGCAGACACGCTCCAGTGACAACTGGCCGTCATGAGAGGCGATGGAGCAGATTTTGCACCGGTATATCTACTAGTTTGACGGCGTACTTCGTCAAAGACGGTAACCAAATGGCAAAGGAACCGTCAGTCACCAGTTTCGGAACGCTCGAAGTTTCCGACCACGATCCGCACCAGGTCGGCTACGTTCTTGGCGTCGAGCTTCTGCATAATGTTGGCGCGATGAAAATCAATCGTGCGAGGACTGACGTTGAGCCAGCTGGCCGCCTCCTTGCTAGAAGCGCCGCGCACGATTTGAGCGAGAACTGTTCGCTCCCGCGAGGTCAATAACTCGTGACCTGCGAACGGCCGCGACAGCACGAGCAAGGCTTTGCCAAGACTTTTGATCTCCCTCTTGGCTTGCTTAAGTTCTGGGGTCTCCGAAAATTCCCACTGACCTCGCCGTCGGGCGACGGTGAACTGATGGGCTCGCGCAACGTCGAGTACGTCGACCGCACGGCTCGCACTGAGCGAATAGGTGCACAGGACAAGCATAGGCCGGTCTTCCAGCGATTCATCCAATTCTTGTTCGTATTCACGAAACTCGTTCCAACGATTGTGTTCAACCCAAAATGCATTACCGCTGATCCGCAAGCCCTCAAAGCCCTTGTCGAGCGCAAATTGCAACTTTTCATGCCAGCCGCTCGTGATCTTTTTTGAATCGAACTCGTCGCCCTTGAGGTACCAATCGTAACCAGGGAGAATCTCGAATTGACCGCTTGCCGCGCGATTATCGAGATCAGGAATGTCGCGACGCAACACAGCCCACGCCTCATCCTCCGTGATCGGTTCTGAGATTGCCCAAACGCAGTACTCATTGCTGTCGAGGCCAGCCTTGATGTACACGGCGTTGGCATCGAGCAGATCTGCCTTGGTCTCGTAAAACAGGCAGATATGCGAACCCCAGGGCATATCGCCCATGACGCGAATGCCGGTGGGCCGTAATGGCGACCGCCCGCTCAAATCAGAAGAGCCGCCCTCGCGGGGGTGCTCAGGGGACTGCTCAATGTTTGCTGATTTGCGCGACGACTTCGTTTTCCCGAGGGCCTTCATCGGCTGCTCCGCAAGATTTCGCGCGAATTGTGCGTCAGTTTTCGCCATCACTCAAGGGTCGAGCAAGCCCCCACGGCTTGAGACTCAATCTGGAGCATTTCCTGACGGCAGAAGCGTCAGGTGGTCGAAGCTCAATGTCCGAGAAGGGTCAGAGCCGGAAAAGCTCTAGGCGAGCACATGTCTTCCGCTTTGGTCCCGATAGCGGACCAGGTCGGGCACGGTTGCCGGATGTCCGTTTCGTGCCGAGTAGCGGACTCCAAAATGCCGTGAGCCCGTTCCTTCAGGTCCCGGTCTTCGCCTGCCGCGCCGCCAGCTTGTCGATCTCGGACTGCACCGCCTGCGCCGCCTGGCCGGCGAACTCCTTCTGCTGGGTCGCGGCCGCGGCGTAAGCGTCGACGCGCGGCGCAAAGCTGTTCTGGAAATGGGAATGAACGTAGCGTGCCATCAGCTCGTAGTGGCGGCGGGTGGCGTCCCAATCGGCCCAGTTATGGGCGAGCTCCATGATCACGCCGAAGCCGCCCGAGCCCTTGAGCAGCTTGTCGATGTAGGCAATCGCGTCATCGGGCGTGCCGATGCATGCGGCGCCGGTCTCGACCAGCCAGTCGTAGTCGTCGGGCACGTCAGCCGGGATGATCGGGAAGGTCGCGATCTCGCGGAAATAGTCGGCGAACGCCTTGAGCCCGAACTTGACGTTCTGCTTCGCCTGCTCGCGGGTCTCGGCGATATGCATCAACGTCACGACGCGCCACTTGGCGCGATCGGGCACGTGGCCGGCCTTGCGCGCCTCGGTCTCGTAGAGATTCCAGTTCGCGGTGTGATGGGCGATCGAGGTCGGCGTCGCGCCGCCGATGGCCAGCATGCCGATGCCGTGGCGCGCCGCCGCCATCGCGCCGACCGGCGAGCGCGCGCTGGCGACCGCCATCTCGATCATCGGCCTGGTGTAGGGCGCAAGCTGCAGGCTGGCGTTGCAGAGCTTGAACCAGTCGGTCTCTTTGTTGACCGTCTCGCCCTTGAACAGCGCGACGATGACGTCGAGCGCCTCATCCATCATGCGCCGCTGATTGGCGGCATCGATCCCGATCTTGTGGGCGTCGTACACCAGAGCGCCCGGACCGACGCCGAACATCGCGCGCCCGCGCGTCATGTGATCGAGCTGGACGATGCGGCTCGCGAGCATGAAGGGGTTATGATACGGCAGCGACGACACGCCGGTGCCAAGCCGAATGTGCCTGGTGCGTTCGGCCGCCGCGGCGATGAACATATCGGGAGCTGCGATGATCTCGACACCACCGGAATGATGCTCGCCGATCCACGCCTCGCTGTAATTCAGCCGGTCGAGATGCTGCAGCAGCTCGAAATCGCGTTCCATCGCCAGCGTTGGATTGTCGGCTTTGGCATGAAACGGGGCGAGGAAAATACCGCTGCGGAGAGGCGTATTCATCGGTGCTCCCTATGGTTCTTGCCGGCGGTCGCTTGCCGCCGATTGGGCTTAAAGCATGTGCGACTGAGGCAGTTAGTTGTTCGCTAGGCTATCAGGTCCGTAGGGCGGATTCCCTTTAATCCGCCATCTCGTAGGGATCGGCGGGTTAAAGGGAACCCGCCCGACGCGAACTATTCGATGACCTCGTCCGCCCGCAGAAGCATCGATGTCGGCATGGTCAAGTTCAACGCCTTTGCGGTCTTCAAATTCACGACCAGATCAAATCGCGTAGGGCGCTCCGCCGGTAAATCGGCGGCCTTTGCTCCTTTCAAAATCTTGCCGGCCATCGCTGCGGTTTC
This sequence comes from Bradyrhizobium sp., assembly GCF_035484855.1. GTDB lineage: Bacteria > Pseudomonadota > Alphaproteobacteria > Rhizobiales > Xanthobacteraceae > Bradyrhizobium. The sequence goes on along the minus strand of NZ_DATHOP010000244.1, from coordinate 32,282 downwards.
CCGGTAAAGGTCCTCGAGATTCGGTCCGTAGGAAATCAGCCCACCGCTACGAGCAAAATTTGCAAAAAGAGAAATCGCCGGTAGTCGATGTATGAGGGCCAGTTCCGCGATTTGTTTTGAGCTGATGGATACGATCGGCGAAGACAAAATCAGAAGCCCGTCCGGTCGACGGGCGCCGGCGGCCTCAAAAGTTGCCTCGAGATCTGAAAACGACTTTATTTCCAAAACCTCGGTCTTGACACCGACAGACTGCGCCGCATTGGCAATGGCTCTGGGTTGAACGGTCGACGTAGCCGGGTCCCACAGCGCCACAACATTTGAACAACTGGGGATCGTTTCCTTGAGGAGTTCCAGCCATTTACCGCTGAACTCCGGGAAATCGGAGAAAACACCGGTAATATTCCCGCCCGGATGTGCGTATCCGCCAAGCCAGCCGCTTTCGATCGGGTCGGATTCCAGATCGAATGTCACGATCGGAATAGTTCGCGTCAGGGTGCGAGCCGCTCTCATGCACGACGGGCCAGTGGGAATCAGAAGCTCTACCCCTTCAGCAATCATCTCCTTGAGCTGCGGGACGATCCTTGCTTCGTCTCCACCTGTCGCGCGCGCGACAAGTATGAACTGATCAGGCTCGTGAAAGCCTTCGCCACTTAATCCCTCAAGCAGCAGGGCCATACGTGACTTCAGCGCATCCTCGGGCCCGGGAAAAAGAAAGCCGATTTTTGGAACGGCATTTCGCGATTCCGCCCTCACCAAGCCGGGACCTGTGAGCGAGCCGGCAGCCCCAAGAATGAAATCGCGCCGTCTCATGAAACCACTTTTCCTCGGGGTTCTACCCTGCGGCTTCATCCTGATACCATGGGGGCCTTCCGATATCACCAATAGACTACGCGACCGCCGATATCCGTTCGGATCAAAAGGCGATATCTGCCAACGACCCGACCACGCCTGCTCCTCCTCCAAGAACGGATATCGGCGAAGCGATAGCCGGTATCAAACCCCGCAGTCGCGGAGACCGCCTCACCTTCCCGGCCGCAGCTCCAGGCTTTCCAACCCGGCCGCGACGTTGAGCCCGACCTGGCCCTGCACGCTGAGCGGCTGCAGCGCGATCGAATTGTCCGAACCGCCGATCAGCGCATTGCCGCCGACGCCGACGCCGACCGAGGCCGAGCCCTGCGCGCCCGCATAATTGCCAGAGAGCGCGCCCGGCCCGAGCCGCGCCGTCGGCGCGAACACGCCCCAGGCCAGCGCCGATTCCTGGGTGATGCCGAGATCGACGCCGACCTTGCGGATGGTGGCGATATAGCGGTCGTCCGGCATGCCGTCGGCGCGCAGCACGCAACCGAGATTGGTCACCGAGCCGACGATGAAGCCGATGCTGGCGCCGCCGCGGCATTCGAGCACGCCGATCTGGACGCGCTGCATCGGCTGCTGTGCGGAAGCGCCGGCGAGGGATGCCACCAGCGTGGCCATGGCGACACCGGCAAGGATGAGGGAACGGCGCATGAGGAAATCTCCGGCTGAAAGATGTGATGCGAGCAGAATCGAACCAGCGCCATTGCCCCGGCGCTCGCACCTCTATGGCACAACATCGGCGGCCGTGCCAGATTTTGGCGTGACCTCATCCTCCACGTCATTCCGGGGGCGATGCGAAGCATTGAACCTCAGATGTGCAGTTGCACATCGGGGAATCTCGAGATTCCGGGTTCGATGCGGAGCCTGTCATCGGGCCGCGCTTCGCGCGGACCCGTTGGCGCGCCCGGAATGACGGCCCATAAAAAAAGGCCCGCTTCCGCGAACCTCTTTCGTTAACATTTTGCGGCATCTCAGCCGTGATGATGATGCCGGTAATGGTGCCGATGCAGGCCGAACCGCACCGGCTCCAGTTCGATGTCGGCGACGCCGGCCGCGACGTTGAGACCGGTCTGGCCCTGCACGCTGATCGGCTGCAGCGCGTAGGCATTCGCAGGTCCCCCGACCAGGAAATTACCGCCGCCGCCGACCCCGACCGAGGCGTTGGCGCCGACGCCGCCGTAATTGCCGGCGAGATCGCCGCGGCCGACCCGGTTGGTCGGGGCGCTCACCGCCCAGGTCAGGCGGGTGTGGTCGGTGACCCCGAGATCCAGCCCGATGCGGCGCAGCGTTGCGATGTAGGGTTCCGGACGGTGGCCGTCGCTCTGGAACACGCATTCGAGGCTGGTCGTGGAGCCCACGACGAAGCCGACATTCTGGCCGCCCTGGCATTGCAGGAGGCCGGCGCGCACCGGCGGCATCGCGCTGGCGCTTCCGAACGAGGCTGCGAGCGCAGCGATGGCGATAGCTGATGTCAGGAGTCGCATGAGTCAGGGTTCCCCGCGTGATGAATGAGTAGCGGGGCGGACAGGAAGGAAGCGCCGTGTCCAAAACAAGGCGCTTGCTTCATGCTGCCGTCAAAACATCAAGAGTGTGCTTCGAGATGTGATTTGACAGCCTTTTTTCTGACGCGTTTTCTCGGACAGCGAACCGGCGACCACTTCGCTTGAAAACGCTCTATCTCAAATTGCCACAAAAGCGCTGGATGCGCTTGCAGGCTTCCTCGAGATCGCTGTTTTTCGCGGCATAGGAAATCCGGAACGCAGGCCCGAGCCCGAACGCCGAACCCTGCACCACCGCAACGCCTTCGTTCTCCAGCAGTTCAGTGACGAAATCCTCGTCGTTGCCGATCACCTTGCCCGACGGCGAGGTCTTGCCGACGGTGCCGGCGCAGGACGGGTAGACATAGAACGCGCCCTGCGGCCGCGGGCAGTCGATGCCCTTGGCCTGGTTGAGCATCGCCACCACCAGATCGCGGCGCTCGCGGAACGCCTTGTTGTTGACCGGGATGAAATCCTGCGGGCCGTTGAGCGCCTCGACGGAAGCCCATTGCGAGATCGAGCACGGGTTCGAGGTCGACTGCGACTGGATCGTCGCCATCGCCTTGATCAGCTCGGCAGGACCGCCGCCATAACCGATGCGCCAGCCGGTCATGCAATAGGCTTTCGACACGCCGTTCACCGTCAGCGTGCGGTTGTACAGTTTCGGCTCGACCTGCGCCGGCGTGGTGAACTCGAAATCGTCATAGACCAGGTGCTCGTACATGTCGTCGGTCATGACCCAGACGTTCGGGTGCTTCACCAGCACGTCGGTGATCGCCTTCAGCTCGGCGCGCGTATAGGCGGCGCCGGTCGGGTTCGACGGCGAGCACAGGATGATCCACTTCGTCTTCGGCGTGATCGCCTTCTCCAGCGCCTCGGGCTGAAGTTTAAAACCATGCGCGGCGGTGCAGACCACGGCGACCGGTTCGCCGCCGGCCAGCGCCACCATTTCCGGATAGCTCACCCAATAGGGCGCGGGGATGATGACCTCGTCGCCCGGATTGATGGTGGCCATCAGCGCGTTGTAGAGCACCTGCTTGCCGCCGGTGCCGATGATGACCTGGTTCGGCTTGTAGGTAAGGCCGTTCTCGCGCTGGAACTTGCCGATCACCGCTTCCTTCAATTCGGCAAGGCCGTCGACCGCGGTGTACTTGGTCTTCCCCGCCTCGATGGCATGGATCGCCGCCAGCTTGATGTTGGCGGGGGTGTCGAAATCGGGCTCGCCGGCGCCAAGCCCGATGACGTTGCGGCCGGCTGCTTTGAGCTCGCGCGCTTTATCCGTGACCGCGATCGTCGCGGACGGCTTCACACGGTCGAGCGCAGCGGACAGGAACGGCATCGTCATCTCCTCAAGGCCAAGGCAAAAGGCCAACACACCACGTGTCGCCAGCGATCCACGACTCTTCTGTTGTTGGGATCGCGGCACTCTAAAGCGGGCCACGCTGCATCGCAAGAAGCTTGGGCCGCGGCGCCCCAAACTTTAGGAAACGTTAAAGGGCCCCTTGTAGCTTGGCGCAACATTCATAAAGTTCCGCGGCGAAATGACAAATTTCTGGCAAGGCCTGCGATCCGGCCGATGGCTGACCGCCTCGCGCGCCCGTGGCTACAGCCTGATCCTGCTCGCCATCTGCGCCGTCGCGGTGATGGGGTGGATCGCCTTGTCCGACGGCCTGATCGATCGCAACGGCAAGCCGATCGGCACCGACTTTTCCGACATCTATGCCGCGGGAACGCTGACCTGGCAGGGCCGGCCCGCGGACGCCTATACGCCGGCGCTGCAGCACGAGGCGGAGAAGGCCACCTTCGGCGGCCGCGAGGTGCCGTTCTTCGGTTGGCATTATCCGCCGCTATTCTTTGCCATAGCCGTCGTCGTGGCCGCCTTTCCCTATGCCTGGGGCCTTGCGATCTGGCTCGCGGCGAGTTTTGCGGCCTATATCGCAGCGATACGCGCGATCCTGCCGCGGCCGGAAACGCTGTTGATCGCCACAGCCTTCCCCGCCGTATTCGTCAATATCGGCCACGGCCAGAACGGATTTCTCACCGCGGCCCTGCTCGGCGGCGCGCTGCATTGGCTCGACCGCAGGCCCTGGCTCGCCGGCGTGCTGATCGGATGCCTCGCCTACAAGCCGCAATTCGGCGTCCTGATTCCGATCGCGCTGCTCGCGGGCGGACGATGGCGCACTGTCGGCGCGGCCGTTGTCACGGTCGCTGGCCTCGTCGCGCTCAGCTTCGCAACGCTGGGCGGCGGCGTCTGGCACGCGTTCGCGGATTCCACGACCTTCACCCAGACCGTGGTGCTCGAACAGGGCGGCACCGGCTGGGAGAAGATCCAGTCGATATTCTCCGCGGTGCGGATGTGGGGCGGCAGCGTCCATCTGGCCTATATGACGCAGTTCGCGCTCGCCCTCGGGCTTGTCGCAAGCCTTGCCTGGCTGTGGCAGAGCGAGGCCGCCTTCGAACTCAAGGCATCGGCGTTAGCGACCGCCAGCCTGCTGGCGACGCCCTATGTGCTCGACTACGACCTCGTCGTATCAGCGGTCGCGATCGCGTTTTTCGTGCGCCATGGACTCCGCCGCGGCTTCCGCGACTACGAGATCAGCCTGTTGGCCGCGGCCTTCCTCGTGCCCCTGTTGTCGCGCGGTATCGCCGGCCTAACCGGCATACCGCTGGGGCTTTTGGTGTCGTTGACGCTCTACGCCTTCACGCTGCGGCGCGCGCTGTCGGATCGTATCCCCGTCGCGGTCCCGATTCGCGGCATCGCGCAGGCGTGATCCGATTTGTTCGCCCGTGTTGGCATAGCCTTCTACGCGTTTGCAGTGCGGCAGAAGTTTTCGACCTTTTGCTGCCTGCGGGTCTTGCGACGCAGCGGCAGCGGCATCATTGTTTAGCCGCGTTGCGGGGCGACAACACAATCGCTCTCGCGCATGCGAGGAAACGTCTTAGGCGGTCGAACTGATTTTCGAATGTACAAGCTCTATTCGATGCAGCGCTCCGGCAACAGCTACAAGGTCCGCCTTGCGCTGGCGCTGTTGAATGCGCCCTACCGCGCGATCGAGATCGACATCCTGCATGGCGAGAGTCGCACGCCGGATTTCCTGGCCAAGAATCCGTCAGGACAGGTGCCGCTTCTGGAAGTCGCCGAAGGACGCTATCTCGCCGAATCCAACGCCATCCTGTGGTACGTCGCCGGCGGAACCCCGCTGGCGCCGGAATCGCGGATCGAGCGCGCCGAGGCGCTGCAATGGATGTTCTTCGAACAGCACGCGCTGGAGCCGAACATCGGTGCGGCCTATTTCTGGCTGGCGCTGGTCAAGGGCGGCCGCGACCTGCAGACCCATGCGCTGGAAGACTGGATGGAGCGTGGCTACGCCGCCTTGCAGGTGATGGAAAATCACCTCAAGACCCACGCCTATTTTGCCACCGGCCAGCTCACGGTCGCCGATATCGCGCTGTACGGCTACACCCATCTTGCCGACCGTTGCGACTACGATCTGGCCACCTTTCCGGCCGTTCGCGCCTGGCTGCGCCGGGTCGAGCAGACCCCGGGCTTTGTCGCCATGGATTGGCGCCCGGACGCCAATGTCGACGATTCCGCTGATGTTGCCGCCGAGGCCTGAGGCGCGCGAGAACAGCGGGGATAACCGGAGATAACAACGGGAATAGCGGGCATAACCGGCTTGCCTGCCGCCTTTTTGCCATTTTCGATGCCGCCCCGCCCCAATATTGCCAGCGATTCCATCGACATTCTCGGATGTTGCGGGTGATTCGCCCGCGCCTAGTTAAGGATTCCGGACCATGATTCGGTCGCCCGGCGCGGCAGGCTTCAACGGCCGCTCCGCGCCCGTTGCATCGTCCCGGCTGAGGAATGCGGTTGCGGCCTCGCTCGCGATCGGCTCGCTGTCGTTGTGCGTCATCCTCACGTTGACGGTGCTGGCGACCAAGGTCTCCATGGCGATGCCGATCCCGGCATAACGAAGAAATCTTTTTCCCGACCATTGGCAATTCGGCACGACAACACGCGGTGCTTGGCACCGCGAGCGGGCAACGATGAAGACACCTGTCGTCCTCGTGACAGTAGCGCTGACGGTGGCGATCCTGCTCGCCGCCTCGCTCTTGATCGTCACCAGCACGCGCGGCGCGGAGGCGCCGGCGGGCGGCGGCCTCACGACCACTCGTGAAAGATGAAAAACGCGCCGAGCGCGATCAGCGCAAAACCCAGCGCGTGATTCCAGCCCAGCGGCTGCTTCAGGTACAACACAGAGAATCCGGCGAACACGATCAGCGTGATCACCTCCTGCATGGTCTTGAGCTGCGCGGCCGTATAGACCGCGCTGCCCCAGCGGTTGGCCGGCACCGCCAGCCAGTATTCGAAAAACGCAATCCCCCAGCTCACCATGATGACGAGCGGCAGCGAGACCTCCTTGAATCGGAGGTGGCCGTACCAGGCGAATGTCATGAAGACGTTGGAGCCAAACAGCATCAGGATCGGCAGCAGCTGCGGTGAAATGGCTGGCATGAATATCCCTTCGAAAATCTCAGCGCTTAACATCCGGGCGCGAGCCCGGTTCCATCCGCTTTCGTTATCATTTGATCGAATAGTTCGGAAAGGCCTCACGATCCGGTCAACCGCCCCTTAAGGATGCGGCGAGAAAACCCTCGCCGCACGCAAACCATCGTTCAGGCTGTGCCTCTAATCTCATGCGTCAAATGAGAGGCGACATGCAGTTCGACTGGCGTGCGATCTCCGGTCCGGCCCTGACGGCAGCCACCGCGCTGATCGCCATCCTTGTCGACCGCACCCTTGTCACGGTTCCGAACCCGGCGCCGCTGCTGATCTGCATTATCGCCTTCGCAGGCTCGCTGTCCGGCCTTGCCTCCGGCATGATCAGCGCGACCATCGCGATCGCGGCGTCGACGCTGTTTTTCCTCAATCACCGCGCCACTCCCGGCTACGACGTCGCCGATCTGGTCCGCCTTGCGATACTGGCGATGACCGCGGCCGGCACCGCCGCCATCACCGGCCTGTTGCGCCAGCGCATGCTGGATGCGTTCGGCTGGGAGCGCCGGCATCACGCCACCGCGGAGCGGCTGTCGGCGGCGCTCGACCGGGTCGACATCGGCATCGTGCTGCTCGATAGCGACACCCGCGCGGAATTCATCAACCGCGCCTTCCGCGATTATTTTTCGCTCTCCGACGCCAAGGCCGACAGCAAGCCGCCGTTCATCGCGCTGATGTATCACGGCCGCGATACCGGGGCCTACGAACTGCCGGAGGACGAATTGAGCGCTTTCATCGCGCGCCGCACCGAGATGATGCGATCGGGCGACACCACGCCGCTCAATATCGCGCTCAAGGACGGGCGCGTGCTGCGTTTTTCCTGCGCGGTGTTGCCCGACGGCGGACGGATGCTGAGCTACACGCCGGTGACGGACCTCGTCCGCCATGACGACGACCCCTCAAGCGCCGAATTCCACCGCGCGCTGCGCGGCGGCGGCGACCGAGGTCTCGTACGGCACCTGCGCGCCGCGGAGTGAACGCCGGCAGGGCATCGCCCCGCGAACGCGATTGATCCAGCACTGCGATTTCCCTAAACAGGGGATGCGATGCGAATCGTCCTCTCGCGCATGTTGCTCCCTGCATGAATGCCAAATCCCAAAACTCCGACGAGTTGTCGGTCCGCTTCGTGACCCGGCAGGATTACGTGCAATGGCTCCCCCTGTGGGACGGCTACAACGCGTTCTACGAGCGATCGGGTCCGACCGCGCTGGCGCCCGACATCACCGCGATGACCTGGGCGCGCTTCTTCGACGCCTATGAGCCGGTTCATGCGCTGGTCGCGGAGAGCGGCGGGCAATTGCTCGGCCTGACGCATTATCTGGCGATTGCGCCGCTGTGTTATCTGCAGGATCTGTTCACCACCGAGGCCGCGCGCGGCAAGGGCGTCGGCAGGGCGCTGATCGAACGCGTCTACCAACAGGCGCGATTGGCGGGATCGCCACGGGTCTATTGGCAGACCCACCAGACCAACCAGACCGCGATGCAGCTGTATGACAAAGTAGCCGAGCACTCAGGTTTCGTGGTGTATCGCAAGCCGTTGTGAGGCGTGCCCCGGATGCTGCGCAGCGCCATCAGCGCGTTCACGCGCGTCTTCGACGCACTGTGCCTTGCGGCGTGATGCGCTGCTGATCCGGGGCCCATTCATCGTCTGGACGATTGGGTCCCGGCTCTGCGGAGCAGCGTGAAAGGCGCTGCACCGCGTCCGGGACACGAGATGATCTGCTGTCCACGCCGCCCTGTGGATAAATAATCCTGTCACGGCCGCGTAACAAAGCAGGGCTAGGTTCCGCTCGCGTCTGATCAGGCCCCCGTCACAGATCACGCGCCCCAGCGGTCCCCGTCAGTCGCCGCGTCTGACCGGGACCGCATTTTTTTGGGCCCCTGCCTGGCGCATGGCGTCAGGCGCGCCGCCACCTTGCGGCAGGCGGCTCCGCGCGCCACAATGCCATCCCGCTCGCGTCCCCATCCCACAGGACCCACCCATGCAAATTCGCAATCTCGGCGGCTCCGGCCTGCGTGTTTCCGCCGTCGGCCTCGGCTGCAACAATTTCGGCCAGCGCATCGATCTGGAGGCCTCGCGCAAGGTGATCCACAAGGCGATCGACCTCGGCATCACACTGTTCGACACCGCCGACATCTATTCCAACATGGGCGGCTCCGAGACCGTGCTGGGCGAAGTGCTCGGCGACCGCCGCAAGGACATCGTGCTGGCGACCAAATATTCCAAGGCGATGTCGAACGACGGCACCAAGCAGGGCGCGTCGCGCCGCTACATCATGGAGGCCGTGGAAGCGAGCCTGAAGCGGCTGAAGACCGATTACATCGATCTCTACCAGCAGCACGACTACGATCCCCTGACGCCGATCGAGGAGTCCTTGCGCGCGCTCGACGACCTGGTGCGGCACGGCAAGGTCCGTTACATCGGCAATTCGAACTTTCCGGCCTGGCGCGTCGCGGAGGCCGAACATGTCGCGCGCGCGATGAACGTAACCCGCTTCATCTCCTGCCAGGACGAGTACAGCCTCGTGGTGCGCGACATCGAGAAGGACCTCCTGCCCTGCGCGCAGGAATATAATCTCGGGGTGCTGCCGTTCTTCCCGCTCGCCAGCGGCCTGCTCACCGGCAAATACCGGAAGGGCGAGGCCGCGCCCGACGACACGCGCTTTGGCAAGGTGCCGCGGCTGCGCGACCGCTACGTCACGCCGCGCAACGAGGAAATCGTCGAAAAGCTGCAAGCCTTCGCGCAAGCCCGGGGCCACAGCATGCTCGAACTCGCCTTCTCCTGGCTGGCGTCGCGTCCGCAGGTATCGAGCGTGATCGCCGGCGCGACGCGGGTCGAACAGGTCGAGCAGAACGTGAAGGCAATCGGCTGGGCGCTGAGCGCGGAGGAGACGGCGGAGATCGACAAGATTTCGAAGTAAGCTCCTCCCCCTCTCCCCGCTCTTTCGCGGGGAGAGGGTCGGGGTGAGGGGCTCTCTCCGCGAGCGCTGAACTCGCGATAACACTCTGCCATGCCCCTCACCCGAAATTCCCGCTTCGCGCGAATTTCGACCTCTCCCCGCAAAAGGGCGGGGAGAGGTTAAGAGATCAGCTCGCTTTGAATCACCGTCAGCACGCCTTCGAGATTGCCAAGGACATCGTTATTCCAAAATCGAAGCACTTGATATCGGTCTGCGGTCAGGCGCTGATCCCGTATCTTGTCGGTTACGGATTCGCTATTCTGCCCACCATCCGCTTCAATGATTAGAAATTTTTCGCGACAGACGAAATCACAAATATAGCCGCTGACCGGTTCCTGACGTACGAATTTGTATCCGTCGATTTGGCGATTGCGAATTCGAGCAGCCGTCTTGCGATTCGGGTCATCTTCCGATCTGGCCCGCGCATTGTGCCTCGCCCCTCACCCGGATTGCTTCGCAATCCGACCTCCCCCCGCAAAAGGGCGGGGAGAGGTTGAAAAAGAGATCACGCGATGAGCCCCGTCATCCCCTTCACGGCCACGCTCTCCGGGAACACCCGCTCGGCCAGCACGCGCTCGGCGATGCCGAGATGGTCGCGCAGCACGCCCTTGATCGCGGCGCGGAGGTCGGTGGTGGGCTTAAGATCGCGGTTCTCATAGAGGTTGGCGGGTTTCAGGCCGGGCCAGTCTGATATCACCCGGCCGCCTTTCACCGCGCCGCCGGCGAGCAGCGCGATGGTGCCGGTGCCGTGATCGGTGCCTTCGGTGCCGTTGATCCGCGCGGTGCGGCCGAACTCGGTGGCGACCACGACCACGGTATCGCGCCAGCGTTCGCCCAATCCGCTTTCGAATTCCGCGAACGCGCCGTCGAGCCCTGACAGCAGGAACGCCAGACGGCCGACCGGACCGCCTTCATTGGCATGGGTGTCCCAGCCGTCGAAGGCGAGTGCTGCGATCCGCGGGCCGTCGTCGGCCGCCATCAATTTGGCGGCGCCGCGCGCCACCTGCCGCATCGCCGCCACGGCATTGCCGCCGGGTTTCGGCTTCATGTCGTCGCCCTGCGCTGCCTTGTCGAGCTGCAGGCCCTGCGACAGTGCCGACGCCAGCGCCGGATCGCGATGACGGTAAAGTTCGACCAGCCGCGTCGCGGTGTCGTCATCGGCCTGCGGCAGCGCCACCGGCGCCCAGCCGACGGTCGGTGCCGCGCCGCGCAGCACCAGCGGCGTGGTCGGCCCGACCGCGAGCGCGCTCGTCACCCGCTGGCCCTTCGGCAAGGCTTCCAGCGCGCGGTTGAGCCAGCCGGATTGCACCCGGCCGGGCCCGGCAAAGCCGCTTTCGAGCACGTCCTGGCCGTCGAAATGCGAGCGGTCGCGATACGGCGTCGACACCGCATGGATCACCGCGGCATGCTTCTCCCGGTACATCCGCGCGAATTCCGGCATCGAGGGATGCAGCGCGAAAAACGAATCCAGCATGGGCGCTGCGTGCGGACCATCGGCGGTGAGCGCGATCGAACCATGCAGGGCCGCGTAATCCGGATCGCCTACCGGCGCCACGGTGGCAAGGCCGTCGAGCGCACCGCGCAGGATCACCACGATCAGGCGCGGGTCGCGGCCGTCGGCGGCGCGCGCGAATTTCGGCAAGTAGGCCCAGGCCGCGAACGAGGCGCCGCCGAGCAGCAGCGCCCGGCGCGATGCCGGGAACGAGGTGCGGCTTTCGCAGCAATCCATTCTCGTTTCCATTGCTGTCATCTCCTCTGCAATTCCGGCGACATCAACAACAGCGCCAGCGCCTGTTGCCGCGTCTCCGCGCGCTCGATGGTGCGCCTTGTTTCCGGTGAGGCGGCGTCCGCCGCGGCAAACTCCAGCAGGTCGCGGGGATCGATATTGTTGCCGAGGCGCGAGGCGATCTGCGCCGAGATGTCGAGCCGCAGCTTCATGCCTTCGGGCGCGGCCCAGGCCGCATTGGTGTCGGCAAAACCGTTCGGACCGGCCGGGGTCCATAGCGGCTGGCCCAACTGGTTGAGACCGCCGAGATAGGCGCCGGGATCCTCGGGAACGCGCGCCAGCAGGCGGCCGGTCGCGACCAGGAATTCATACGGCGAGCGCATCTTGGTCAACGGCGCCCGCCAGGCCTCGTCGGAATCGACCAGCGCCATCGTCATCTTCAGGAGGTCGCCGTCGGATTTGCGGAATACGTCCTGCAAACGTGCCACCAGCACGGGCGGCGGATCGTCGGCGACGAAGTGGCGGACGAATTTGGTGGCGATGAATTTCGCGGTGGAGGGATGGCGCGCGATGTCCGAGAGCGCCGCTTCGCCCTGCGCCACGCCGTTGGCCTCGTAAACCCTGCCGAGCAGCGGTTGCGGACCCGGCTGATGCGCATTGGCGTTGAAGACGAAACTGCCGGGCGCGCCGAGCTGTCCTTGCCGCCCGGCAAAGGTCCAGCCGGTGATGATGCGCGCCAGCGAGGTCACGTCGTCCTGGGTGTAGCCGCCGCCGACGCCGAGCGTATGCAGCTCCATGATCTCGCGCGCGAGATTTTCGTTCAGCCCGCGCTTGCGGTTCTGCCCGGCGCGACTGTCCGGGCCCAACGACTGCTGGTTGTCGAGGAAGAACAGCATCGCCGGATGCTGCTCGACCGCCCTGAGCATGTCGGCGAAATGCCCCAGCACATGCGGGCGGATCGCCTCGCGCTCGAACGAGCCGGCCCACATCCGCGCCAGTTCGCCCTTGTTGGCGGAGATGCAGAAATGGTTGGACCAGAACGCCACCAGCCGCTCGGTTATTCCGCAGTCGGCGATGATCGAACGCTGCAGCCGCGCCAGCGCCTCGGCGCGGTAGGTTTTCTGGATGACGTTGAGCGGCTGGGCCTGTTGTTTGGCGGCGTTTTGCTGAGCCGCGTCGGGCGCAGTCATCGTCGCGGCGGGATTGGCGTTGTCCGCCGTCTTCATCGCCGGATCTTTTCCCGCGATTTCCATCGCGACGCTGTTGAGCGAAAGGCTTCGCCGCGGCGTCTTGCCGTCGGGTTGCGCCGGCGGCGCCGGATTGGCCTCCGAGGGGGCACCGCCCGCCTTTGCCGCCGCCTCGCGCGCGGCCTTGACCTCGGCCTGATAGGCGAACACCGCCTCTGCCAGCGCCGGGGTCGACTGCAGCCCCGGCATCTCCAGCAGCACGCCGTTGGGACGGCTCAATTCCGCCTTGACATAGCCGCGCGGGTCGGAGGCGGCATTGACCAGATCGCCGGAGGCGCCGCCGCGGGCGCCAAAGCCGAAGCGATTGAGCGCGACCAGCGCTGTTAGCGAATCGCGGGCCATCGGATTTCCCTCAGGTGAATCCTGCGCGTATATTGCAGGCGGAGTATACCCCAGTTCGGCATGAACCGGACATGAAGAACGCGACTGCGATTCGGTTCAATTGATGACAAATCGGTTAGAAATGCCGCCGTCCCGGCGCCTCGCCTGTTCCCGATGCGGAACGGAATTCAGCTGCGGCCTGTCGGGATCGTGCTGGTGCGCCGAGGAAGGTGCCCGCCTGCCGCTGCCGGGCGATCAGGCCGAGGATTGCCTGTGCCGCGAGTGCTTGCGGAAGGCTGCGGGACACACGCAGGCTGTGGAATAATCGGCGCGCTATTCCATCGTCATGGCCGGGCTTGTCCCGGCCATCCACGTCTTTCATTCGATAGGACAAGCAAGAACGTGGATGCCCGGGACAAGCCCGGGCATGACGAAAAATTATGCCCTACTCTGCTGGTCCCGCGCACGAGAGCCTACACCGGATAGCCCGGCGACCGCCGCGCCATGCCGTCGAAGGCGTCGAGCAATTTTTCCCGCCAGGCATGGATCGGATCATTCTCGGCGAGCAGTTTGAAGGGACTGACCACGCGCGCCCACTGGAACGGGCCGAATACGATGTAGTCGGCGTAGTTCGGCTTCGCGCCACCGAGAAAGGCTTGCGTCTTCAGGGTCTGCCGCATCGGCTCCAGCGCGCGGCGGAAACCCTCGACAGCCTTGTCGCGCCCGGCCGCCACTTCTTCCAGCGGCTTGCCGAAGCGCACTTCGCGCGTCTTGCGGAAATAGTCCGCATCGACCGGCTTCAGATGCGGCGGGATATCCGCGACGATCAGCGGAAACATGCCGCCGACCACGGCGATGTCGCCCCACCAGTTCATCATCCGCCCGACGGCGCGGCCGCCCTCGCCGCCGAACAGCGACGGACGTTCCGGATATTTGTCCTCGAGATAATTCGCGATCGCCCAGGAATCGGCAACCGAACTGTCGCCGTCGAGCAGCACCGGCACCTTTTCGGATTGATGCGGGGCGATCGCGTCCTTGTCGGTGAAGCACCAGGGAATGGTTTCCGCAGAAAACCCCTTATGCGCCAGCGCCATCCGCGTCCGCCAGCAGAACGGGCTGAACGGGCGCGATACGTCGGTGCCGACCAGTTCGAAGAGTTTGAGTGACATGATTTTTCCTCGCCTATCTCAAGCCGTCATTGCGAGGAGCGAAGCGACGAAGCAATCCATCTTCCTGCTTGTTGATAGATGGATTGCTTCGCTTCGCTCGCAATGACGAATTATACATAAGCTGTCATGCCCCGCGAAAGCGGGGCATCCAGTACGCCGTGACGTCCGGGTGACTCACGACCGGCTGCGTTTACTGGATCATCCGCTTTCGCGGATGATGACATCGAGGCGTCACTTCACCACTGCCGCGGTCTGGCCGAACAGCAGCTTGCGCTCTTCCTCGGTGCGGATCGCGGGCTGGCCGAAATTCGGATTGACCTCTTTGGCCATGGCGTAGGCGCGCACCGTGGCCGCGCGCGCGCCGATGGTCTCCAGCCAGCGTTTCAGATGCGGGAAATCGTCGATGTTCTGGCCCTGGTTCTTGTAAGGCACGACCCAGGGATAGCTCGCCATGTCGGCGATCGAATAGTCGCCGGCGATGAATTCGCGATCCTTCAGCCGCTTGTTGAGCACGCCATAGAGCCGGTTGGTCTCGTTGACATAGCGAGTGATGGCGTAGTCGAGTTTTTCCTGGGCGTAGTTTCGGAAGTGATGGTTCTGGCCGGCCATCGGCCCGAGCCCGCCCATCTGCCAGAACGTCCACTGGATCGCGTCGTAGCGGCCGTAGAGGTCGGCGGGCAGGAATTTGCCGGTCTTCTCGGCGAGGTAGAGCAGCATCGCCCCGGATTCGAAAATCGAGATCGGCTTTCCCCCGCCCTTCGGCTCGTGATCGACCATCGCCGGAATCCGGTTGTTCGGCGCGATCGCCAGAAATTCCGGCTTGAACTGGTCACCCTTGCCGATGTTGATCGGGAAGACCTTGTAGGCGAGCCCGGTCTCCTCGAGAAACATCGTGATCTTGTGGCCGTTCGGCGTGGTCCAGTAATAAAGGTCGATCATGGGCGTTCCTGTCCTGCTTGGCTGCGCAAATTGGATGCGATTGCATGAAGTTCACCGCATCACCGCGGCGAAGTCAATGGCGGGGGGTTGCTCGTCGCGCCGAATTGATGCGTCGGCCGGCCCACGCCGAAGAGCCGCCTGCTATTGAATCGTCGCGCTCATCTGCACCGTTGCAGTGACATTGGTACCGGCGTCTCCATCGCCAAATACGGCAAAGGTGAAGGAGTCATTGCCCTTGAAGCCGGGCTTTGACCGGTAGGTCACGCCGATCGGCCCGGCCGACGCGGACCCGTTTTTCGGTGGCGATGTAATCTTGACCGACTTGATTACGGTTTTGGATCCGGTGCGGGTCGTGGTTACCGCGCAGGACTCGCCGCTTGCCGCAAGCAACGTGCCGTTGGTTACCTGACCGAACACGAAGGAAAATCGAAAGGTGCAGGCCTGCGCGCTCGCGCAAAACAGGAAGGAGAAGGACAAAATCAACAGGAGTCGCGACACGACTATCCCCCATGAAGATCGAATTGCCGCTTGGGGATTTTAGGCGTGCCGTCCCAGCCTTTGCAAGTCCGCATCGCTGCCGTGGTGCGTGACGGCTGGCTGGACCGGCGCAGCCCTGTCAGCCGGCGCGGCCGTGCGCGCGCAAGAATTTTTCGCCGACCTCGGTGATCGTGACCAGCACGCCGCTTCCTGCGACCGTCTCGCGCTCGACAAAGCCGCGGTCGACCGCGTCCTCCCAGATCGTCAGCCGCGGGCACGACGTGCGCCAGGTCGCGATCACCTCGGAATAAAGCCGCGGCTCCCGCGCGATCCATTCGACCAAATCGAGCACCAGCGGATCTGCGGTTTCGACCATCGGAATCTCCTTCGTCAGAATGCCAGCGCGTAGCTGCGCGAAAGCAGCAGCCAGCCGCCATAGAGGATGTAGTAGCCGGCGACCGTGGTGATCAGCCGCTGCGCCCAGGTGCGGAATTGCAGATCGGTCATGGCTTCGAGAATGCGCCGCGCCAGCGACGTCCCGAGCATCGATGCGGCGATGGCGACGCCGGCCAGCACCGGATCGAGGGTCGCGGCCTGGTCGATGATGCCGCCGAAATAGATCAGCTTCAGGAAATGACTGGCGACCTGGCAGGTCGCCTTGGTCGCGACGATGCCGCGGCGGTCGAACTGGCCGCCGAGGAAGAAGGTGTCCATCAGCGGGCCGGAAACGCCGGTCATCAGCATCAGCCCCATGCAGATCGAGCCGTAGAGCGTGCCCTGCCAGACGCTGTTGGGATCAGGTTTCAGCTTGGGCGGCATCAGCCGCGCCATGAACGGCGTCACCCCCAGCATCAACAGCGCCACCGGCTTGTCCGGCACGTAGCGGGTGATCGACCACGCCGCCAGTGCCGCGGCGCATCCGATCAGATAGACCCCGACCGGCCGCCACCGGATGTGGCGGCGCCACAGAAAGGCGCGCCAGCCGTTGGACGCCATCTGCGTGATGGCATGCAACACCATCGCGGTCGGCAGCGGCATCAGCGCCAGCAGCACGCCGATCAGGATCAGCCCGCCGGCCATGCCGAACAGGCCAGACAGGAACGCGGTCGCGACCATCAACAGGCCAAGCGCTGCGATCATCAGCGGCGTCATTGCAAATCCCCCGCCGATATTTCTGCCCTGCTTGTAACGGGCGTGCAAACCGAGTTATCTTGCCCTGGCATCAGTTTTCCTGAGGGTGGCAAGTTTTTTGGGATGGCATGCGGCGGCTCCTGTTTCTCAACGGCATCAAGGCGTTCGAGGCCGCGGCCCGCAGCGGCAGTTTTGCCGGCGCCGGCGCCGAGCTCAATGTCTCGGCGGCGGCGGTGAGCCGGATGGTGCACCTGCTGGAGCAGCGGCTCGGCGTCGAATTGTTCGAGCGCAAGGCGAACCGGCTGGCGATGACGCCCGCCGGCCGCGCCTATCAGGGCGGACTGACGCCGATCTTCGATGCGCTGGCGAGCCTGACCGCGCAGGTCACCGCGCCCTCTGGGCTGCGCGTGCTGACCATCGGCGTCGGGCCGACCTTTGCGATGAAATGGCTGATCCCGCGGCTGGCGGATTTTCGCATTGCCGAGCCCGACATCGAGGTGCGCATCGCCACCGGCGGTGCGGCGGCGCCGTTCGCCGACGACTGGAGCTGCGGCATCCAGCTCGGCGACGGCGAATGGCCCGACCTCACAGCCGAGCCTTTATTCGCCGCCGATCTGTTGCCGGTCTGCGCGCCGCGGCTGGCGGCGCAGCTGAAACGCGCGAGCGACCTGCGCGGCCCGAACCTGCTGCGCGTGGCGCATGCTTCGGAGGATTGGCCGCTGTGGCTCAAGGCCGCCGGCGTGGCCCGGGTCAGCGCGCGCGGGCCGGAATTTCAATTCTACGGCCAGGCGCAGCAGGCGGCCGCCGACGGGCTCGGGGTTGCGATGGGCATCCGGCCCTATATCGACGACGACCTCGCCGCCGGCCGGCTGGTGGCGCCGTTCGCGCTGAGCGTGCCCAAGGGCATGCGCTGGTACCTGGTCTATCGCGGCTTCCGCACCGAGCAGCGCGATTTTGCCGCCTTCAGGCGCTGGATCATCCGCGCCGCTGTCGGGCCAGCCGGGCGCTGCGCGGCAAGGCTGCCGGCCGGACGCAGCGCCCCGCCGGTTGAGACTTCTTGAAAAGAAAATCGGAGGATGTGAACGGCTTCACATCCGTCCCGGCCGGCGCATGTTTTGGTTCGGACATCCAATGCGGTGGGCTGCGCGGACGAGACCGTCGGCGGCTCACCCGATTTGAGTGCGGCAGGCATCCCATGTTTGGATCCGACACCATATCGAGCGAGCAGCCTTCCCGGACGGTGCGGTCCGACTGTCCGGACTGCGACGGGCGTCTTTCGATCCTGCGCGTCATCGCGGGCAAGGCGGGGTCCGAATACTGGACCATGCGCTGCACGAAATGCGGCGGGATTCATCTCGATATCGTCAAGGCGCCGGCGCCTTCGCACGCGAGCTGAGCTGTTTTCGAGTCACCTCGCCCCGCTTGCGGGGAGAGGTCGAAATTCGCGGCAGCGAATTTCGGGTGAGGGGGACTCACCGCGCATTCGGTTTTTGTTGAGGCAGCCCCTCACCCCACCCTCTCCCCGCGAAAGAGCGGGGAGAGGGAGCGGTCAGGCGGTGAACGCCGCATCAATCGCGGATTGCGCCTCGCGCTGAATCTGCCGCAGGTGGGTTTCGCTCTTAAAACTCTCCGCATAGATCTTGTAGACGTCTTCGGTGCCCGAGGGCCTTGCCGCGAACCAGCCGTCGTCGGTGATCACCTTGATGCCGCCGAAGGATTGGCCGTTGCCGGGCGCGGCCGTCAGCGCGGCGCGAACCGGCTCGCCGGCGAGTTCCTTCAGGCCGAGCTTTTCGCCCGTCAGCGCCTTCAGCAGATTCTTCTGCGCCGACGTCGCCGGCGCATCGATCCGCTCGTAATAGGGCACGCCGAGTTCGCGGGTGAGGATGTCGAACAGCTGGCTCGGATCGCGTTTCGTCCGCGCCGTCATCTCGGCGGCGAGCAATCCGAGGATCAGGCCGTCCTTGTCGGTGGTCCACACCGTTCCGTTCAGCCGCAGGAACGAGGCGCCGGCGCTCTCTTCGCCGGCGAAGCCGAAGCCGCCGCCGATCAGGCCTTCGACGAACCATTTGAAGCCGACCGGCGTTTCCACCAGCTTGCGCCCGATTTTCTTGGCGACGCGATCGATGATCGCGCTACTGACGATGGTCTTGCCGACCGCGCTGTCGCTCCGCCACCCCGGGCGATGCTCGAACAGATAGGCGATCGCGGCCGCGAGGTAGTGGTTGGGATTCATCAAGCCGTTGGAGCGGGTGACGATACCGTGGCGGTCGGCGTCGGTGTCGTTGGCGAACGCGACGTCGAACTTGTCGCGCATGCCGATCAGCCGCGCCATCGCATAAGGCGACGAGCAGTCCATCCGGATCTTGCCGTCCCAGTCCACCGTCATGAAACGAAAGGTCGGATCGACGGCGTCGCTGATCACGGTGGCGGCGATGCCATAGCGCTCGATGATCGGCTGCCAGTAGCGCACCGCCGCGCCCCCGAGCGGATCGATGCCGATCTTCACCCCTGAGCTGCGGATCGCCTCCATGTCGACGACATCGGCGAGGTCGGCGACATAGGGCCCGATATAATCGTAGCGATGCACGTTGGCCGATTTGCGCGCGCGATCGTAATCGATGCGTTTTATTCCCTTGAGACCGTCCTCGAGGAAACCGTTCGCGGCGCGTTCGATGGCGGAGGTGATGTCGGTATCGGCCGGCCCGCCATTGGGCGGATTGTATTTGAAGCCGCCATCCTCGGGCGGATTGTGCGACGGCGTGATCACCACGCCGTCGGCAAGCCCGCTCTCGCGACCCTTGTTGCTGGTGAGGATCGCATGCGAAATGACCGGCGTCGGCGTGTAGCCGTCATGTTCGTCGATCATCGCCTCGACGCCGTTGGCGGCGAACACTTCCAGCGCGCTCGCCAGCGCCGGCTCCGCCAGCGCGTGGGTGTCGATGCCGATGAACAGCGGCCCGTCGATGCCGGCGGCCTTGCGATGATCGCAGACCGCCTGGCTGATGGCGAGGATGTGGTTTTCGTTGAAAGCATTGTTGAGCGCGGAACCGCGATGGCCCGAGGTGCCGAACGCCACGCGTTGCGAAGGTATGGCGGGATCGGGCTTTTCGGCGAAATACGCCGTCACCAGCCGCGGAATGTTCGCCAGCATCGACGGATCGGCCGGTTTGCCGGCGAGCGGGTTGATGTTGGCGGCCACGGCGGTTCCTTCGTGCGTTCAGGGAAGCATTGTAGAAGGGTTTTGCGGTGACGAACAAGGGATCGCTGGTCCCCAGCCGTCATTGCGAGGAGCACTTGCGACGAAGCAATCCATCTTGCTTCCCTGACGCATGGATTGCTTCGCTTCGCTCGCAATGACGGCTGATTAAGCCGCCCCCTACTCCACACTCGCCTTCTTCGGTTCGACCACTTCGAAATCCGGGGTGAAGTCGTCGAGCAGGCCGAACAGCTCGCGCAGCTTCAGGGGGTTGCCCGATATACCGACGTCGCCGGTGGCGATGCTGCCGACGAAGGAGCGCTGCTTGAGCGTGATGGCGTCGAGCGCCGCGCGGGTCAGTTTCACGCCGGCATCGGCGTCGTCGGCGAGTTTGCCGGCGCGGTGGGTCAGCGCCGAATTCTCCAGGTTCATCACATAGGTCTCGTTGGAATCCGTAAAAGTCCAGTTGATGACGATGTGCTTGCCCTCGGCCTTCGCGGCATTGAGGCGGACGCCGAGGAAATCGAAGGCCAGATCGATCGAGACCCCCTTGAGCAGTTCGGCGCTCCCCCCAGAGGCCGGCAGCGGCGGCACGCCGCGGCGCAATTCGGCCGCGCCGACCAGATAGGCGTTGCGCCAGGTCGCGGCCTCGCTCTGATAGCCCAGCTGCTCCAGCGCGTCGGCGCCGAGCGCGCGGGCTTCCTGGTTGGCGGGATCGGCGAACACCAATTCGCTCATCACGCTCGCGACCCAGCGATATTGCCCCTTGGCAAAATCCCCGCGCGCGCGCCTCAGGACGGCGTCCGCGCCGCCCATATATTCCACCTGCTTGCGCGCCTCCTCGCTGCGCGGCAATGGATTGAGATCGGCGGGATTGGCGTCGTACCAGCCGAGATAGAACTGGTAGACCGCCTTCGCGTTGTGGCTCAGCGTGCCGTAATAGCCGCGCGAATACCATTCGCCGGCAAGGCTCGCCGGCAGTTTCAACTGCTCGGCGATCTCGGTCGGCGTCAGGCCGTGGTTGAGCAGCCGCACGGACTGGTCGTGGATGAACTTGTAGAGGTCGCGCTGCTTCTTCAAAAAGGCAACGATCCGCGCATTGCCCCACATCGGCCAGTGATGCTGCGCGATCACGGCGTCGGTCTTCTCGCCATAGCGCACGATCGCCTCGTCGATATAGCGCGACCACAGCCGGCCGTCGCGGATCTCGGCGCCGCGCAGCGTGTAGAGATTGTGCATGTTGTGGGTGGCGTCTTCCGCCATGTCGAGCAGCCTGAACTGCGGAAAATACATCAGCATTTCCGAAGGCGCCTCCGAGCCCGGCACCAGATGGAATTCGATCTCGACGCCGTCGACCGTCCGCGTCTCGTAAGGCGCCTTGATCAGATCGTTCGGCGCGATCAGCGAGACCGTGCCGCGCGACAGCGCCTTGCCGAGCCCCTCGTCGACCTGCGCGCGCTCGCCGACCGGCAGCGTCACGCCGTACATGTATTGCGCGCGGCGGCTCATGGCGTTGCCGGCGATGACGTTCTCGGCCACCGCATGCTCCATGAATCCGTCCGGCCCGATCACCCTGATCTTGCCGCTGGCCGCGTCCTCCGCCGACATCACGCCCTTGGCCCCGCCGAAATGGTCGATGTGGCTGTGGCTGTAGATCACGGCGACCAGCGGTTTTGCGGGCCGGTTTTGCAGATAGAGATCGAGCGCGGCTTTCGCGGTTTCGATCGACAGCAGGGGATCGATCAGGATCAGGCCGCTATCGCCCTCGATGATGGTGAGGTTGGCGAGATCGAGGCCGCGCACCTGGTAGACGCGCTCGGTCACCTTGAACAGGCCGTTGACGGCGTTGAGCTGCGCCTGCCGCCACAGGCTGGGATTGACGGTGGCCGGCACCGTGTCGCTCTGCAGGAAGGCATAGGGTTTGGTGTCCCATACCGGTTTCGCACCCGGGCCGGCGACGACGCCATCCGGCAGCGTGGCGATGAAACCGCGCTTGACGTCGTCGAAATCGGCGCGGTCGGCAAACGGCAGCGATTTGGCGAAGAGGTCATTGACCGCGCGCGTCGCCGGTTCCGCGTCCCGGGATTGTGCTGACACCTGCTGACAGGAGAGCGCGCCGGCCGCGAGCGCGATGAGCCATGTCGTCGCCTTCAGAGGACCCTTCATCCGCGCTTCTCCTTTGCCCTTTTCTGGCAGCCGGACTCATCCCATATTCGCCCCATGGCGAAGAATCCAGACCAACCGAAAAAGCCTCGTAAAACCCCGAAATCGAAGGCCCCAAATTCCAAGGCTTCGCGCCCCGACGTGCAGCCGATCGGGCCGGCGCTGGCCGAACTGCTCAATCCCGCGATCAATCGCGGCGACGCGGGCCTCGGTTCGGGCACCGGCCTGCAGCCGCCGCCCGACAATTCCTGGGACCGCCGCGCCGGCGGCGAAGCCGCCGCGCATCGGGCACGGAAGTCGACACGCGCGACCGGCGACGATGTGGCGAAACGGGATGCTTCCTTCCCCCCTCCTCCCGCGCGCCCCTTGGCGCGTGGCGGGGAGGGAGCCCGCCCCGGACTTGATCCGGGGTCGGGGGTGGGGGGTGGTGCAGCGAGTCCGACTGCCCGCGAGTACGACGAGGGTGGTGCAGCGAGTCCCTCTGCCACCGAGTCTGCTGAAGCACCCCCCACCCCCGACCTCGAGAGCGAGCTTCGCTCGCCTCGGACCCCGCCGCTTCGCGGGGGGAGGGGAGAAGAAAGAGGCGGCCTCGGCGAATCCCCGCAACGCGAATTCGCGCCGGCCAATTACGGCACCGCGGCCACCATTCCCACGCTCGATCCGGAACTGGCAAAGCAGCTCGGCTTCACCACCGAGGAGGAAGACGCCGCTGCGATGGCGCGGCCGCCGCGCAACAAGATGGAGGCGCTGGGCGTCGCCGCGACCGCGGATGCGCTGGACGCGCTGATCCGCGACGGCCGGCCCGAGTTCAAGGGCGCGGACGGCCAGATCAAAATCTGGACGCCGCATCGGCCGCCGCGCCCGGAGAAATCCGAAGGCGGCCAACGCTTTGTCATCAAGTCCGAATACGAGCCGAAGGGCGACCAGCCGACCGCGATCGCGGAGCTGGTCGAGGGCATCGCGCGCAACGACCGCACCCAGGTGCTGCTCGGCGTCACCGGCTCCGGCAAGACCTACACCATGGCCAAGGTGATCGAGGCGACGCAACGCCCCGCCATCATCCTGGCGCCGAACAAGACGCTGGCCGCCCAGCTCTATGGCGAGTTCAAGAATTTCTTCCCCGACAACGCGGTCGAGTATTTCGTCTCCTATTACGACTACTACCAGCCCGAGGCCTATGTGCCGCGGACCGACACCTATATCGAGAAGGATTCTTCGATCAACGAGCAGATCGACCGCATGCGCCATTCGGCGACCCGCGCGCTGCTCGAACGCGACGACGTCATCATCGTGGCTTCCGTGTCATGCATTTACGGTATCGGCTCGGTCGAGACCTATACCGCGATGACATTTGCGCTGAAGAAGGGCGAGCGCATCGACCAGCGGCAGCTGATCGCCGACCTCGTCGCCCTGCAATACAAGCGCACGCAGGCCGATTTCACCCGCGGCACCTTTCGCGTTCGCGGCGACGTCATCGACATTTTTCCGGCGCACTACGAGGATCGCGCCTGGCGCGTCAATTTGTTCGGCGATGTCGTGGAGAACATCGAGGAATTCGATCCGCTCACCGGCCACAAGCAGGACGAGCTGGAATTCATCAAGATCTACGCCAATTCGCATTATGTGACGCCGCGCCCGACGCTGGTGCAGGCGATCAAGTCGATCAAATCGGAATTGAAGATGCGGCTCGACCAGCTCAATAACCAGGGCCGCCTGCTGGAAGCGCAGCGGCTGGAGCAGCGCACCACCTTCGATCTCGAGATGATGGAAGCCACCGGCAGCTGCGCCGGCATCGAGAACTATTCGCGCTACCTGACGGGACGCCGCCCCGGCGAGCCGCCGCCGACGCTGTTCGAATATGTGCCCGACAACGCGCTGGTATTCGCCGACGAAAGCCACGTCACGGTGCCGCAGATCGGCGGCATGTTCCGCGGTGACTTCAGGCGCAAGGCGACCTTGGCGGAATACGGTTTCCGCCTGCCCTCCTGCATGGACAACCGCCCGCTGCGCTTCGAGGAATGGGACATGATGCGCCCGCAATCGGTCGCGGTGTCGGCGACGCCTTCCGCCTGGGAGCTGAACGAGAGCGGCGGCGTGTTCGTCGAGCAGGTGATCCGCCCGACCGGGCTGATCGATCCGCCCGTCAACATCCGCCCGGCGCGCACCCAGGTCGACGATCTCGTCGGCGAGGTCCGCGCCACGGCGCAGGCCGGCTATCGCAGCCTCGTCACCGTGCTGACCAAGCGCATGGCGGAAGACCTCACCGAATATCTGCACGAGCAGGGCATCCGCGTCCGCTACATGCACAGCGATATCGACACCATCGAGCGCATCGAGATCATCCGCGACTTGCGGCTCGGCGCCTTCGACGCGCTGGTTGGCATCAACCTGCTGCGCGAGGGCCTCGACATTCCCGAATGCGCGCTGGTCGCGATCCTCGACGCCGACAAGGAAGGATTTTTGCGCAGCGAAACCTCGCTGATCCAGACCATCGGCCGCGCCGCGCGCAACGTCGACGGCAAGGTGATCCTCTACGCCGACCAGATCACCGGCTCGATGCAACGCGCCATCGCCGAAACCGACCGCCGCCGCGAAAAACAGGTCGAATACAACACCGAAAACGGCATCACGCCCGAAAGCATCAAGAAATCCATCGGCGACATCATGAACTCTGTCTACGAGCGCGACCACGTGCTGGTCGAGATCGGCGACGGCGGCATGGCCGACGACGTCATCAGCATCGGCCACAATTTCGAGACGGTGCTGGCCGACCTCGAAACCCGCATGCGCGAAGCCGCCGCCGATCTGAACTTCGAGGAAGCCGCGAGACTCCGCGACGAAGTCAAACGCCTCCGCGCCACCGAGCTCGCGGTCGTCGACGACCCCACCGCCAAACAGCGCACCGTCCAAGGCAAAGCCGGCGCCTATGCGGGATTAAAGAAATACGGCGAGTCCGCGAACCTCCCCACCGCCTCGCTGAAAAAGCGCGGCGGTGGTGCGATGCGCGCCGCCGCCTCTTCCCCCTCGCCCCGTTCTTCACGGGGAGAGGGCCGGGGTGAGGGGCGATCCACGGGCGGTGCCAACACCCCCGCCTCCAAAATCCACAAACCCCACCTCGACGAAATGCACGGCCCGGAATCCCTGCCCTTCCGCCCGAGCGGCGCCCTGCCCAAGAAACCATTCGGCGACAACAGCCGGATCATCCAGCCCACCGACTCCCGCGAATCCGGGCCTGAATTCGGGCCATCCCCGCGATCGACAGGCGGCGCACCGGGACATCGCGGCGGGTGGAAGAAGCGGTAGGGCGCCGCCCGGTCATGGTACCATGCAAAATTAAGCGTTCATTCCGCCGCGATCAATCTCGCTTGCGAATGGTTTGCGTAAGTCTTCCACGTCGGGGTATAGCCTTCGTCGGCCTGATCGCCCCATGTTATCCAACCCTTGCGAGTCCCTCGACCAAATAATTCGAGAAACGGACCCGGACTGCATGACTCGATGATCTCGTATTGCTCGTCCGGTTTTCGCGAATGTTCGCGTTTGCGCGTGCCTAGCAAATTCACTTGACTCCGACCGGGCGCGAGAGTCCGCGCGTTCTTGCCGCGCACGCCAAACAATATGAGTTCGGTGACATTGCGGAAATAGAATCCGACGCCTCGCCCATCGGAACCACCGTCCTTACGTATCTTGTGCCAAACTAGGTTGGATTTGTAGTTGAACCCCCAAGCTTTCATGACGGCAAGGCCGTCAGGCAAGAGCGCATTGGGGCACCACAGGTAAAGATGTGAAGTTGGCGCAGATATCTGCGCCACCGGCAACGCGGCAATTTCATTGAGCTTCATAGTGTCGTAGCGATTAAGGCGCTTATGCTCGGGTGCGACCTTGCCGGTTTTGTTTGCAAATTGCCAAGGTGGGTCCGCAAGAACCGTTCCAACACGTCTTCCACCAGTCGCTTCCCACAACTCTTCAACGCCGCACATCAAGCACAATCCTCTCTCATACTTCAAATCCCGCAGCGGTGAATTGATCAAAGAGCTGCGCTTTGATGAAGGACACAAATTCAAGGTCTTCTTCGCTGTACTGGCGGTAAGGGCTCTTATGTGCGCTTACTCGGCGAATCTCATTCAATTTTTCAAGCCAAGTCAGATAATATTTTTTTCCTTTCTCCCCAGCCATTGGCACGTTAAATATCGGCTCAAACTCCGTCCAATTGGACGGTTGCTTTATTATTTTTTCAAAATCGATGAGATCAAGATATGCCTCCTTCGGAGCACGCTTGGCTACAGTCGCCTGCTGCTGTTTCTTGTAGGCATTCTGCTTGATCTCGACATTCTCGATACCAGTATCCCAATATGCCTTTTCGCCAGACGGCAACTCGTGAGTCCCATGGATCCTTTTCAAAGTCTCAATGACAACTTTTGAAATTGCACCTTGTAGATCACCGATATCCTCGTCAGCTTGTTGGACTCGCGCGTCGGCGGCATGCGCCTTGTATTTCTTGAAATCCTCTCCACCAAAATCTTTATGCTTCTTCTGGACGATCTCACAAAGATTGTAGAAATAGTCTCGCACACCTCCCTCTCCAAACTTCCGAGCAAAATTTGCCTCAATCTGTTTGTCGGAAGCGGCAGCAAGGAAAGTGCGAATGGGCTCGATGAATGAGATCAACGCTGCAGCTACTTTTTCAGGACTCTCGATGCTCGGATCGAAGTCTCCAAGTTCCGCTAGAGAACGCAAGATCTCTTGTATAAGTTGGAAATGAGCACGAATTCCAGGATTGACACATACGTGCGCAGCTCGCCCTTTTTCCCATCGAAGGGGATTAGCATCCATTAGCGAGCGGAAATATCCATTTGTTATCTTTCGAGCGCGCGCGAGCGTCTCATCGTCGGTTTGCCCCGCAAAGAATCCAGGAATCTTCGACTTTTTCGGCAAGACCCGCCCGAAAAGATTCGAACGCACCAAGCCTTTTACCGCCTCCGCAATAGTAAGATTCTGGGTCTCGGTTGGCAGAAGACCAGGGATCTCAAACCTTCTAAAGAACGGGCTTGTGTTGTCGCTGTTGATTATCCGAACGAGGGACGACGCCAGCGCGGAGATTGACTCTTTTGGGTCGCCAGACCCCAGCTTTAAATCTGCCTGAAGTGTGACAAGCAAACCCTTAGGAACACTTCGTTGCTCATGATTTATTGTGATGAACAAATCCGCTTCGGCTTTTGTATCCATCTTCTCGAACGCCAACACAAATAGACTCGTGTCCAAGAATCGATCCGGAATATTCGAAAATCCGTAGAGCCGATGTTGTCCATCGATTACCCAAGCAGATTTAAATTTGCTCGGTAAATACAACAAGCCAAATTTGATATTCGGGTCAGCATTGTCTTTGTTTGATAATAGGTCGAAGCGACATGTCTCGGTGAAATTGACCAAGATATTCGTTGGAAAATAGCCGCCGCGCTGAATAAACGCTCCGATGTCAGTGATCCGCTTCTTGTTGATCATGCGTTGATAAGCGGGGCGCCCATCTGGATGGTTTAGCGCCTGATGATTGACGAATGCGATCTTCAAGAGGTGTCGAGCACTTATGACGAAGCTGTAGTAAGTGTGAGCGCCAAATCGACCGCGTACGGCCGGAATGCGGACATTCTCCAAATGAGGAATTTCCTGCCCTTCCAGAAATTCGGCGAGAAATTGATATCGGCCTGCAGTGCCGATGTGTGAAACGAACGCTTCGAAATACTGAAGTTCGTTCTCAGTAATGATACGAAGGTTTGCTTGCTCAGCCCGTTCGACATCTTTTTCGGCCCAGATCACGTTTGCAGTCGCAAAGAGCCAGATGATTTTTGGATTATAGCCGTTTCCAAAATGTGATCGCACAGCTTGACTTACTTTCCGCTGCGTCTGCTCTATCTCCTCAATTTCCTTTTGTAGAGATCTTCTGCCCCTAGTTTCTCGCGCCCGACATTCAACGATTATTGCCGTTTCATCGTCCTTCGCGAATACATCGACCCACTTCGAGCCAAGAGTACCATCCGATTGCTTGTATTGAATTCGAAATTTTTCGGAGCTTAAAACAGGATACCCCATTTGAAAGAATAGAGACCAAATGCGATCCTCTAGCCTCGCATCGGGTGATTTGGATTTTTTCATCCAGGTATGAGTGCGTGTTGGTTTGTGTACTACCCAGCCTTGATCCAAATGATGCCGTTCTTCATCTGACGAAATCTTCTTGTAAACAAACGGGTCCCTTCGACGCCTGGAGGTTGCTCGCAACGACTCTTGGTCGACTAGAGGGCCCAGAAGCCCCTCGCGTTCTGACCCAACTTTGGTAGGCATGCGTTCCCTCAACCCAGTCAGCTCTTCATCGCTGAAGGCGTCCCTTCGGGGCGTGACTATGCACCATCACAATCGAGCGTTGATAAAAGGATTAAGAAACGGTTAACGTCGCCCCTAAACTATTGAAAACACTTATGCTTCCTGTTGCAAACTGTGGATTTATTTTGATTTCATTTCACGCGGAGGTTATCATTTGCGATCTTGAGGAGGCTCGCATGGCCTGGTTTCTCAACTTCTACAAGTGCGCCCGCTGCAGGCGCAGATGGACCGACGAATGGTCCTGCATGTGCGACGACGAATGCCCGCACTGCGGCTTTCGGGATATGACGCCTTACGAGAGCGAAGAACTGACGACGATCATCGAAGAGGAAGGCAAAGAGTTCGTCGTCCTCTGGTCGCCGGAGACAGCCGAGCACAATCCCGATTATCGCGAGCTTGGCCGCTTCCCGTCGCGCGAGAATGCGCTCGAGTTTATCGGCGCAGACGGGTGAACTCGTCATTCCGGGATGGTCCGAAGCACCAGACCCGGAATCACGAGATTCCGGGTTCGCGCTGCGCGCGCCCCGGAATGACGGCGGAGACCGCACGATTTGCCCGTCGGGTTATTTTGTCGCACCCTTTTCATAAACTTCTTCTTTACCGAATATTCGGAATATCCTATATTCCCTCTGTCCCGCCCCACTAAAGGGGCGTTGCGCAACGTCAACAACGCGGGGCGGGATGCGGTGGACGCTGAGGGTGCCTTTGACGAATGGCGCCGGAAGCGTACGGCAAAGACGTGTGGGCCTGGCACCCCGACGCTGGTGTCAAGTTCGCGTTAAGGAACGCGGATGACGGTGGCCAACAAGCCCGGAGCACCGGGGCGAGCACGTAGCAGCCGTAAAACCATTGCGTGGGGAATGCCGGGTGATTCCGGTGTGACCTGCTAACGTGTGTGCGCTCTACCCACTCCCATTGCACACACGGCTATCGGGCGCATCGGCCGCCCGGCATTCCCTGCGCCCTTTGTTTGCAGAGGGCGGGAAATAAACCAATACCTCGCGCAAATGCATGCGGCGAGATCGCGAAGTCATGCACAGTTGTCGTCACCCGCGAAAGCGGGTGATCCAGTATTCCAGAGACGCCAGTGATTGAATCGAGAAGCCGCGGCGTACTGGGTTGCCCGGTCAAGCCGGGCAATGACAGGGAATGTGGGCGGCGCTTTGCGCCGACCCGTTGGCTCGCAATGACGGTTTCCAGATCGTTCGCGTCCCAGGCTGTTTGAAACGTGAAGCCGCAAGTTCTTCCTCGTGTCCCGGACGCGGTGCAGCGTTCTTCACGCTGCGCCGCAGAGCCGGGACCCACGGGCAACACGATGGACCCCGGATCAGCAGCGCATCACGCCACAAGGGTGGCGCGCTGCGCAGCATCCGGGGCACGTGGGAGCGCGCCTTGTGGTGCGGGCTGTTACGACCCCTTCGTCACCACGTCCGCGATCTTCTTGTCGGACGGGTTCACGATCAGGACCTTGTCCTGGGTCATGGCGTAGCGGTAGGGTTTCACGGCCGGCACGTCGCGGGCGGCCTGGCGCGGCAGCGGATAGGTGCTAAGGCCGGAGGGGATCGCCTGGCCCGCGGCCGCGTTGAAGCCGGACGGCGCGGGCTGGTTGGTGGCGTGCAGCCTGAGATCCTTCCAGATCTCCTTTTGCTGCGTGGCCGAGAGGTTGAGCGTGTCGCCGGCCTTGGTCATGTGGCTGGCGGCGGCAGCGGCGGACACCCCGGACAGCAGCAATGCGGCGGCGACGGCGACGGACGTGGATTTCCTCATGTCGGATACTCCTTGGAGAAATCGTCGCCCGTGCCGATCAAACCGCCCGGGACGTGCAAGGTTGCATTAAATCGGGGAAAGGCTCCGCGCCCTGCCGCGCGACCTGCGATGCCGGGCATACAAAGCCGCGCGCATTTGCTAACATCGCCCGCGCGCCAAATTCTTCAACCCGGCGCAAGGGAGAGCAGCCATGGCCAAGGGTCAGATGCGCAGCAACAAGGAAAAGAAGAAACCGAAGGCCGACAAGAACCTCAAAAAGGGCGGGGCGGCGCCGTCGCCGTTCGCCACCGGCAAGACGCCTTCGGGCCAGAGCCCCAACAGCAACAAGAAGTGAGGATTGCCTCACCCCGGCCGGCTGACGGGCCACGCGCCCGGGCCGGCCGGCCCTGAAAGATCTTCGCATTGCAGGGTTTTCGGTCGAGGGCCGCCGCGCGCGACACGATGCGCCGCCGCCTTCGCTCATTGAGCTATGGCGGACGGATTGCGGCATGCGATGGCCGGATCCGGCGGCCGGATTACGCCACGCGCGCCCGATAGCGCCGGCGCCCGGCCAAATAAAGGCGGGTGCCTTCTCCAAAATACATCTCCTGGTAGTGAACCGTTTTTGATATGTTAACGTCAAACGGGTTGAAATGCGCCGCCGATCGATCGGCAGGCAATTCGGCCCACCCTGCGGGCTGCAATCCGAGTCGGGCCCCCACCACCGGCGGAGACGAAGATGGTCGAGCAACTCAACCGGCAGCGCGTCATCAACATGCTCGAGACGTTCTACGCCGGCGACATCGAGGGCGCGCTCGACCGCTGCACCGACGACGTCGACTACATCGCCTCGGCGCCGGTCGACATCCTGCCGCATCTCGGCCACCACCGCGGCCGGGCCGAGGTCCGGCAGATGTGGCAGACCGTGCGCGCCCGCTATACCAGCATG
The DNA here is from genome assembly GCF_035484855.1 of Bradyrhizobium sp. Lineage (GTDB taxonomy): Bacteria > Pseudomonadota > Alphaproteobacteria > Rhizobiales > Xanthobacteraceae > Bradyrhizobium. The sequence goes on along the minus strand of NZ_DATHOP010000244.1, from coordinate 935 downwards.
CGCTACGAAGCGCCGATCACGGTCGCCGAGGGCGACAAGGTCGCGGTCTATATCCGCGCCTTCTTCACCAAGCGCAGCAACGGCCGGGTCATACAATTCGACGTCGCGTTGTTTGCCACGCTGCGCGACGGGCGCATCGCGCAAGTCCGCGAGGTCATCGATTCCTTCGATCTGGTGCAGCAGGTGCTGGAGCGCGACCTCGCCGCGCTGCTGGCGGAGACGCGGCCGGACAAGGCGTAGGGGCAATAACGTGTCCCGGACGCGGTGCAGCGTTCTTCACGATGCACCGCAGAGCCGGGACCCAAGGGATACGGAGTCACCATGGGCTCCGGATCAGCAGCGCAGCACTCCGTGCTGCGCAGCATCCGGGGCACGCACCTCGATTATGGTGAGACAAGGCCGCCACCATCATATCGGCTCGTCGACCGAACATTATTTCTCCCGCCGCGTTGAACCTCGCTGCCCCCAGCCGCGACACATCTCGGGAAATTGCTGTTACCGACCGGCGAACCATCCTCATGAAAATTGCGTTGCTGGCGTTGCTGGGACTGTTGCTGGGCGCGCTCGGCGGCGCGGCGCTCGGGATCGGCGCGGGGCTCGCCTGGGTCGAAATCTTCCAAACCACCGGTTTTGAAGGCTATAGCGGCATGCTGGTGTTCTTCACATTCATGCCGATCGGCGCCGCAATCGGCGGACTCGCAGGCGCGCTGCTATTCGGCGTCACGGCGGCCCGCGACGCCGAAATGGCTGCAAGACAATCGCCCACTGCTCCGTTTGACGGTACGGCAGGACCTTGAGGCGGAATTCGTGCCATGCAAAAAGGCGCTTGCATTTTGTATACATATCACTATTTGAAGCTTCAAATAGTGCAGCCTCCAGGCAGGGCGTCGCCAATGACACCCATCAGGGCCGGTCGCTGATTTGCAAAACCATTT
>NZ_DATHOP010000243.1:0-12983 GCF_035484855.1 Bradyrhizobium sp. | reverse complement strand
AACCCTTGACCTTGTGCAGCGCCGACAAGATCCATACCGCGATCGATGCCAATAGCGCGCAGACGACGATACAGCCGATCAGCAATTCTCCGACCACATCGGGATCGATCGGGCCGATCGGGCTCGCCGGCGCCAGGTCATCGGAGAACGCCCATGCGCGCCCGAGCGGCAGCATGGTAGCGATCAGACACGCCCCGGCCCACGCCGGAATCGATACCCTGCCGCCTGCCTGCCAATTCTTGCCAGCCATCATTCACCCGCGGATTTCTGCGCCGCAGTGTCTGGCTTCACGGGTTTGGATCAGGTAAACGCGTACCCCTGCGATCTGAAAATGCTAATCAAATTACGGCAATTGCCCTGACATGATTAATGCTTCACTAACGGGGCGTCGGTTCGAAAGCGTACGAATCCAACGGGTCGTTCGAGAAGACCCTCCCAAGCTGAGCCATGCTGCGCCAGCGCTACCGGGTGCGTGCCACGTCGAGGCGGCGCCGGACAAGAACACGAGCCCGGAACAGCACCGCTAATGGAAAAGGTTGAATGCGTCGTTATCGGAGCAGGCGTGATCGGTCTTGCCGTCGCGCGGCGGCTGGCGCAGGCCGGCCGCGAGGTGATCGTGCTGGAGGCGGCCGAGGGGATTGGTACCGTCACCTCGTCGCGCAACAGCGAGGTGATCCACGCCGGCATTTACTATAAAGCTGATAGCCTGATGGCGCGGACGTGCGTCAGCGGCAAGCACGCGCTTTATCGATATTGCCGGGATCACGGCATCCCGCATCGCAATTGCGGCAAGCTGATCGTCGCGACGACGGCAGCGGAAACCGAGAAACTGCAAGCGATCAGGGCGCACGCGCAAGCCAATGGCGTCGGCGACCTGAAAACCCTAACGGGCGCCGAGGCGCGCGCGCTGGAGCCGGCGCTGAATTGCGACGCCGCGCTGTTGTCGCCCTCCACCGGCATCATCGACAGTCATGCCTACATGCTGGCGCTGCGCGGCGACGCCGAGGATTCCGGCGCGGCCTGCGCCTTCCATACGCCGCTGCTGCGCGCCAGAGTTGTCGGGGACGGAATCGAACTCGACGCCGGTGGCGAGGCGCCGATGTCGCTCAAGTGCCGGCTTCTGGTCAACGCCGCCGGGCTCAACGCGCCGCTGCTCGCGCGCGGCATCGACGGCATGCCGATCGAACTGATACCGCCGGCCTATCTGGCGAAGGGAAACTATTTCAGCTGCAGCGCGCGGGCGCCGTTTTCGCACCTGATCTATCCGGTGCCCGAGCCGGGCGGGCTCGGCGTCCACCTCACCCTCGACATGGCGGGACAGGCCCGATTCGGTCCCGACGTGGAATGGGTCGATCACATCGATTACGCCGTCGATCCCGCGCGTGCGGAACGATTCTATCCGGCGATCCGGCGCTATTGGCCGACGCTGCCGGACGGCGCCCTGATGCCGAGCTATTCGGGAATACGTCCGAAGATCGTGCCGCCGGCGGTGGCCGCGCAGGATTTCCTGATCCAGGGACCGGCCGACCATGGCGTCGACGGGCTGATCAATCTGTTCGGGATCGAATCGCCGGGGCTGACGTCTTCGCTCGCGATCGCGGACCATGTCGGCGAACTGGCAGAGGCGTCAATCACGGCCGCCAAGTAGCCGCCTCGGCGCTCATCCCTGGATGAACGCGCCGCTTCCGTGACCTGTCCAGCGCAGGATTTTCTAGTGGATAGTTTCCTCGGCGGTATGTCTCAACCGCTCGATCGCGTCCTTGACCATCAATTTCCGGCGCTTCAGTTCGACAATTTGCAGGTCGTCCGTTGAAAGGTGAACGAGAGCTTCGTGCAGTTCGTTCTCGAGCGTTTTGTGTTTGCGTTCCAGTTCAACGAGATGCGCCTGAATTGCCATACGAAACCTCCTCGGTTGGATTAAGACCTCAGATTCGATCCGGACGAGCAATTGTACACGAGCCGGCGAATCTGTCGATGGGTATCGAAAAGTGCACGGTCATTTTTCCGCGCCCATCTGTAACGAATCGTGAGCAGGGAACCCGCCTTGGCTTGCACGGGGGCCCGGCAGGGACGATATTCTACGGCGGTTTCCGGACAACCATCGCAACTCATCCGCGTTTTTCAGCTAACGTACACCATGACCAACGAAGATGAGCGCGAACTCGAAAACGAGCTCGCACGGCTGCAGCAGGAACACCGCGATCTGGACGCGGCGATCGATGCGCTGCATCAATCTCCGGCGCCCGATTTGTTGCGACTGCAACGGCTGAAAAAGCGCAAGCTGCAGCTTCGCGACCGCATCGCCTTCATCGAAGACCAGATCACGCCCGATATCATCGCCTGACCTTGTTCCCCTGGGCGCAAGCTGAAGCCCAATAGTGGGCCTGAGTTTTTCACGCCGGGCCGGTCAACTCCCGCAGCACGCCGGTCACCTGGACCGGGCTGTAGGGCTTCGGCAGGAACCGGCCGCCGGCGGGCAAGTCGGCTTCCTCGACATCGACGCTGGAAGTCGCGACGATCTTGATCGGCGGCCAGCGGCCGCGAATCGCGCGCGCAAGTTTCAACCCGTCCATCGAGCCTGGCATCTGGATATCGGTGAAAACCACCGAGATGCCCCGGCGAGCTTCCAGAATTTCGATGGCTTCATCGGCATTCGAAGCCTCAATGGCATCGAAGCCCGCGGCGGCGATGATATCAACCGCATCCATGCGGAGCAGAAACTCGTCCTCGACGATCAACACCACGGGCCTTCTGGACTCGACGAGACCCATCGTCCCACTCCCAGCGAATTGGCTATAAGCGCCGGATATTGTTTTGGTTCCGGCCTCGCAGGTTAGAACCGTTCGCAGTCGCCGCGGCGGACGGGCCTGCGATCCGCTTCCTTCTGGGCTGGACCGAAGCGGTTTTGGCCTCCTTCGCCACTTGACTCCGTGAGAACAAAATAGGAACATCCATCACCGCCTTCAACCAGCCAGGGGTTCTCGCCATGTCTGACGCTTCTTCACCCTCCGACAGCAGCCGGTACGAGCAGGCCTGTGACCAGGCGATCGCGATGTGCGACGGCAACCTGCGCAGCACGATCAAGGCGCTGATCATGGCCAACGAATATCTGGAAAATGAATTGATGGAATTGCAGGCGGCGGTTGCGTGCGGCTGCGCGCCCGCCGAATTGTCGGCCAGCGATGCTGCCTAGAGCATGATCCGGAAAAGTGGGAGCCGGTTTTCCATCGCGACAAACGCGGAACGCGTTTTCGCGGAGATCATGCTCAAACAAAAAGATAGAGCGGGATGACGATTCGAAGAAAAGTCATCCCGGTCTAGGGCTCTGACTGAATCAGAACCCGCTCGAAGAAGCTCTGATCGGTCGAACCGGAGTGAGTACGATGGCCGATGTCACCTATTACGTCGCACTGCCGTTCCTGCAGGATGAGACCGGCTCGCCGGTCGCGGGCGCGGCCGAGGAATGCCAGAGTTCGGCGGCCGCGCTCCGCCGCGCCGAAGTTCTGTCGAGAGCCCCCGGCAGCATCGGCGCAGTCGCCTTCAGCCGTACCGGCGATCCCATGATCGGCGAATTCGGCGATGCCAAACTGCTCAGGAAGTTCGGCGCCGTGCCGGATGACCTCGGCGCGTTGTAGAGCGTTTTCGAGCGAAAGCCTGCCCCGCACTTGATGCGGGGTGGACACCGGTTCGCGTGAAGAAAACGCGTCAAAACAAGAGTCTGGAGCTTCGGTTCTGATCCAATCAGAACCGAAGCTCCAGGCGTCATCGCAATTCCCGGAAGAAGGCGCGCACCTCGCCGGCCAGCAGTTCCGGCTGTTCCAGCGCGGCGAAATGCCCACCCTTCTCCATCACGCTCCAGCGGCGAATATCGGCGAATACGCGCGCCGCCGCGCTGCGCGGCGGCCTGAGAATTTCGCGCGGGAATTCGGCATAGCCGGTCGGAACCTTGATCGTGTCACCTGCGGGAAAGATCGCCGAGCCGTGCAGGCGGGCATAATAGGGCCAGAACGATGAGCCGATCGCCCCGGTAAACCAGTAGAGCGAGATATCGGCCAGCATGCGGTCGCGGCTGATCGCGCTCTCGACATTGCCGCCGCAGTCGGACCAGGCGCGGAATTTCTCCACGATCCAGGCGGCAAGGCCGGCCGGCGAATCCGTCAGCGCGAAGGCGAGCGTCTGCGGGCGGGTGCCCTGGATCGCCTGATAGCCGGCCTCCTCTCGAAACCAGTGCGCCAACTCGCCGAGGTAGCGCTTCTCCTCCTCGCTCGGATTGGGAAAGGCGGAAGGGTCGCGGCCCGCGGCCATCATCAGATTGATGTGAATGCCGATCATGCGATCAGCATGCGCGTAGCCCAGCCGGCTGGTGATCGCGGCGCCCCAGTCGCCGCCTTGCGCGCCGAACCGGGCAAAGCCCAGCACGTCATGCATGAGGGCGGCAAAACAATCGGCCATCTCGGGGACGCCGAAGCGTTTCTGGCCGGGCTGGAACGACAGGCCATAGCCCGGCAGCGACGGCGCCACCACCGTGAACGCATCGCGCGCGTCGCCGCCGAAGCGGGCCGGATCGGTAAGACGCGGGATGATCTCGAGAAACTCGAACACCGAGCCCGGCCAGCCATGCGACAACAATAGCGGCATCGGATCGGGGCCGACGCCTGCTACATGCAGATAGTGCAGGTCGATACCGTCGAGTTTGACCTTGAATTGCGGAAAGGCGTTCAGCGCTGCTTCTTCCGCTCGCCAGTCGAACTCGTTGCGCCAGTATTCGGTGAGCTTGCGAAGATAAGCGACGTCGGTGCCATAGGCCCACGGCTCACCGGGCGCCTGGTCCGGAAAACGTGCACGGGACAGACGCTCGCGAAGGTCGGCGATATCGGCATCCGGTACATGGAGCGTGAATGGGGTGGGCTTGATGGTCATGATCCTGCTCGCTGCAGCGGCCGTTCAATTCGGCAACCATTAGCTGCCCGGCCGGCAGCACCGTCAAGCCATCGAGAGGTGTCACACTTCATGCCGGCGTTGCGCCTTGCGCACATACATCGCGCGGTCGGCTTCTTCCAACGCACGCCCTGCTTCCACGTGCGGCCCGAGAAGGGCAACGCCGGCCGATACGCCCGCGGTGACGTTGCGGCCGCGAAACCTGAAACTGAGCGCGTCGATGGCTTGTTCCAACGCGGCCGCCTTCGCATGCGCGTCGGTCTCGCTAAGATTCCACAGCACCAGCGCGAATTCGTCGCCGCCGAGCCGGCCGATCACGTCGGAGGCGCGCACCTCGCGCAACAAGGTTGCAACGATCGCCTTCAATACCTGATCGCCCGCCGCATGCCCGAAGGCGTCGTTGATCGGCTTCAGGCGATCGACGTCGAGCACGATCAAGGCGCCGTTTGCATGGTAGCGCTTGATGTAGGAGATCGAACGCTGCAGCTCGCGTTCGAAGCCGCGCCGGTTCGGAATATTCAGCAGGAAATCGGTATCGGCCGACGCTTGCAGTTCCTCGACGCGCTCGAGCGCCCGCGCCAATTGCGCCCGGAGCCGGCGTATCGCCGGCTTGGCGTCATCGGGCGCGCCCGGCGGCCGAAGCGCCGAGGCTGCCTGTTTGAGCGGTCGCGCGCGCGGCCGCTTGGGCTTGACGCTTTTGCGGCGTTTCGAAGCCTTGTTCGAAGCCTTTTTCGAACCCTTGGGGGCGACCCCTCCGATTTTCTTCTTCATGGGCCTCTTTAAGAAGACTTGCCGTGATTCACCAAGACAGGATAGTCCATTCCAGACCCCTTGCCACGCCTTGCCGAACCTTGGGCCGATCCTATAATCCGGCCTATGTTTTTGGATTCCCGAAAGAATTGACCGAATGCCCGCTCTAGTCGCCATCATCATGGGAAGCCAGTCGGACTGGGAGACCATGCGCCATGCGGCCGAGACCTTGAGCACGCTCGGTATCACGAGCGAGAATCACATCGTCTCGGCGCATCGGACCCCGGACCGGATGTTCGCCTTTGCCCGAGGCGCCAAGGCGGCCGGATTCAAGATCATCATTGCCGGGGCCGGCGGGGCCGCGCATCTGCCCGGCATGACCGCCTCGCTGACGGAACTTCCGGTGTTCGGCGTGCCGATCGAATCCAGGGCGCTGTCGGGCGTGGATTCGCTCTATTCGATCGTCCAGATGCCCGCCGGCGTGCCGGTCGGAACGCTGGCGATCGGCAAGCCCGGCGCCATCAACGCCGCGCTGCTGGCGGCGAGCGTACTCGCATTGAACGACCCGGCGCTGTCCGGCAGGCTTGCGGCCTGGCGCAAGGCGCAGACCGGGGCGATCGCCGAGCGCCCGGAGGGATCTGCGTGAGCGCCTCGCATCAGGTGAAGCTCAAGCCCGGCGACACCATCGGAATTCTCGGCGGCGGACAATTGGGCCGGATGCTGGCGATGGCCGCGGCGCGGCTCGGCCTGCGTTGCCAGGTATTTTCGCCGGACCCGGATTCGCCGGCGTTCGACGTCGTGCTGAACGCGACCTGCGCGGAATATGCCGATGTCGAGGCGCTGGAATTGTTTGCCAACGACGTCGACGTCATCACCTATGAATTCGAGAACGTGCCCTCGGCGGCAGCGTTAATCCTCGCCGCGCGCCGCCCGGTGCTGCCGGAGCGGAAGATCCTGGAAACCACCCAGGATCGCCTTGCCGAGAAGGACTTCGTCAAGCGGCTGGGCATCGGCACCGCCGACTATGTCGACGTGTCCTCGGCGGCCGAATTGCGGGCGGCGATCGGGCGCATCGGGCTGCCGGCCGTGCTGAAGACGCGCCGCTTCGGCTATGACGGCAAGGGTCAGGCCATCATTCGCGAAGGCAACGATCCGGACCGGGTGTGGGCGGATCTCGGCACAAAATCCGCCATCCTCGAGGCCTTTATCCCGTTCGAGCGCGAGATTTCGGTGATCGCGGCACGTTCGGCCGACGGCCATGTCGAATGCTTCGACGTCACCGAAAACGAGCATCGCGACCACATCCTGAAGATCTCGCGCGCGCCGGCCGGCATCTCCGCCGAACTGGCGGCTCGCGCGATCGCGATCGCGGAGAAAATCGCCAACGCGCTGAATTATGTCGGCGTGCTCGCGGTCGAAATGTTCGTGGTGCCGGAAGTGACCGGGCCCAAGGTGCTGGTCAACGAGATTGCACCCAGGGTGCACAATTCCGGACACTGGACGCTCGACGGCGCATCGATCTCGCAGTTCGAGCAGCACATCCGCGCCATCGCCGGCTGGCCGCTGGGCAAGCCGGTCCGCCACGGACCCGTCACCATGACCAACCTGATCGGGGACGACATCCTGGGCTACGAACAATGGCTGGCCGTCCCCGGCGCCACCGTGCACCTCTACGGCAAGGGAGCGCCGCGCCCGGGCCGCAAGATGGGGCATGTGACGCAGGTCGGCATAATTCCGTCGAAATCCGCCTGATCGGCGGCAAATATCCCGCTTCGGCCGAACCAAATCGCGGTGAATGGCCTCGTTGCGGTGGACATCTGCGCCTTTGTCTGATACATCCGCGCCCTCAAGGTTAAGGGCCAGGCCTTTCGCCAGCCTTTCGCTTTACAGAATTCCAAACCGATCAATGAAAAGAGGATGCCGCGTGCAGGTTCTCGTTCGCGATAACAATGTCGATCAAGCCCTCAAGGCGCTGAAGAAGAAGATGCAGCGCGAGGGAATCTTCCGCGAGATGAAGCTCCGCGGCCACTATGAAAAACCCTCCGAGAAGAAGGCCCGTGAAAAGGCCGAAGCCGTGCGCCGTGCGCGCAAGCTGGCGCGCAAGAAGCTGCAGCGCGAAGGCCTGCTGCCGATGAAGCCGAAGCCGGTGTTTGGCGCCGGTCCCGGCGCCGAGCGCGGTGGCCCCGGCGGCGGTCGTGGCGGCCCGGGCGCGGGTCCGCGCGGATCGCGCTGATCCAATATTCTTGATTCTTGCAGTTTGAGTTCGATAACGCGGGCCTTGGTGCCCGCGTTATTAATTTTGAACGATGCATTTTATGGCGCGGCGGGCTAGCATGCCGAGTTAGCCGCGCGAGCATTCCGCATAGATGGCAATTCCGGTTCCCCATCGTTTTTCCGGAGCTTCGCGGCTCGGTTGGCGTGCATCCTTGCCGATCGTCGCGATCGCAATCGCGCTCTGCGGCTGCTCGATCAATCTGGGATCGTTGACGCCGGGGTCCGATAGCGAGGCGCCGAAGGCGGCTCCGGGCGGAGCCATGGTGGCCGATGCGCAGGCCCACAACATCCACGCCCAGGCGCTGGCACGGTCGGGAAAGACCGAGGAAGCACTTGCCGAGTTCAATGCAGCGATCGAGCTCGATCCCCACAACGCTGACGCGCTGTACAATCGCGGCCTGCTCTATCAGGCCCAACAGCAGCATCCGCTTGCGATCGACGATTTCAGCGCCGCGAACGGCCTGACGCCGCAGCGGTCCGAGCCTCTATTGGGCCGCGCCATCTCTTATCTCGCCATCGACAAGGTCAAGGAGGCCGCCGCCGACCTCGACGAGGCCGCGGCGGCCGATCCGCAGAACGCCCAGATCTGGACCACCCGCGGGATCGCCTATGAACGCCTCGGCGACAAGAACAAGGCCGCGGGCTCCTACGCCCGGGCCATCAACCTTCGTCCCAAGGACGAGGCGGCACGAAGCGGCTTTGGCCGCGTCGGCGGCAAGCCCGGCCAACTCTACGAGTAGAAGCCGGCTATTTCGGCAAGACCGCGTGGAACACCGACTTCGCCGCCAGCAGCATGTCTTGGGCGACATTGGTGTGTTCGCGTCTCGGCGGGTCCACAACCACGACCTCGGCGCGCAGATCGAGCGGCGGCGAAGCCTCCGGAATGTCGGCCGGCGGTATCGGGCGGGACGGATCGTCGATTGCGCTGCCTGCGGGGTAAGTCGGCGCGGCTGCCGGCGCAGCCGGCTGGGCGTTATAGGTTCCCGCGGCCGGCGTCGAGACCATGATCGGTGGCGGAAGCGGCCGGACCGGCTGCGCCGAGGCGACCGGCGCGATCCGGGGCGCATCGGAAACGCGGGCGGCTTCCTGCGGACGCGGCGGAGCTTCGGGAGTGCCGCGCAAACGCTCGATCGCGGCGCGCGCCAGATCATTGGCGTCACGGCGATCGTCGGGGGCTGTGGACGCTTCGGCCGACGGGGCGGTATTTGGCGGGGCAACGACGGGGGCGACGGCGACTGCCGACGGCGCAGGCGCAACTGGCGCCGGAACAGCCCTGGCGACAGCCTTTTCGCGCGGGGCTAGCGGATGACGACGCGCATCCGCGGGGATGCTCGCGGTCTCCGCCGGCAGGTCAGCGGATTTTTCCACGGGCTTTTCGATCGGCTTTTCGATCGCTTTTTCAGCGGGCTTCTCGGCCATCGCCGGCCTTTCGGCGGCGGTTTGCTCGAGCATGGCCCGCTCCGAAATGCCCTTCGCCTTGACCCCCGGCTCGGGAATATTGCCGGCGTTCGCAGGCGTCGCAGCTACCTTGGCGTCGGCCTTCTTCGGACTGGCCGGGGACGCCACGGTGGCTGGGGGTGCTTCCACGGCGGGCCTGGAGACGATGTAGTGATTGACGACCCAGGCGCCGATGATGGTCGCAGCGACCGAGGGCAGGATGTCCATCGCAATTTTCGTCAGGTATTTCAGCATGCCGTCCTCTCTCCGCAGCGGTTAGATGCGGAAACTTTGAGGCACATTGAGGGATCAACTGCGACCGATCGGTGGCAATTGGCCAAATGGCGTTGCTTATGGTTTCAATTCGACTTCCAGGAACACGATCTCCTGGGCGGTCTCGTTGAGAACGTCATGCTCTACGCCGGCTTTGCGGAAGTAGGATTTGCCGACGGAAAGCTGCGCCTTGGAACGTTCCCCACCTGATGCCACGATGGTCATCTCGCCGGAAGTCACGGGAACAATGACGTAATCCATCTCGTGGATGTGATGGCCGGTGGCGCTGCCCGGCACCAGCCGCCACTCGGTGACGCGGACCTCCGCGGTGTCGACCTGGACATCCGATTTGGCGCTGATCATCTTAAGGTCTCCCCTCAGGGCACGAACACCAGGAATACAAATACGGCAAATACCACCATATGGACCAGCCCGAACAGGATGTTGGTGCGGCCGGTGGCGAAGGTGAGCATGCTGAGCAGGAAGGTCATCACCAGCAGCACCATGTCCTGCTCCCTCAGCCCAAGCACCAACTGCTTGTCGAGCGCATAGGCCGCCACCGCGACCGCGGGGATCGTGAGCCCGATGGTTGCAAGCGAGGAGCCCAGCGCAAGGTTGATGCTCTTTTGCAGGTCGTTCTTGCGCGCGGCGGCGACCGCAGCGACGCTCTCCGGCAACAGGATCAGGAGCGCGACCAGCACGCCGGCAAAGGCCGGCGGCGCGCCGATCCGCAGCGTCGCAAAATCGACCACCAGCGAGAATTTCTTGGCCAACAGCACGACTGCCAGCAGCGAAAGGAGCAGCAGCGCTATGCTCAGGCCGAGCATCCGGTTCGGGGTGTGCGTCCCGTCGGCGGCGCCGGCAGCCTCGCCTACGAAATAGCTCCGATGCCGGACGGTCTGGGTGTAGAGAAACACGCCATACAGCAGCATGGTCACGACGCTGACAAAACCGAGCTGGCCAGCCGAATAGACCGGCCCCGGGGTGGTCAAGGTGTAATTCGGCATGATCAGCGTGATGGTCGCCATCACGATCAGCACGCTGAGATAGAGGCCCGACCCCGAGACCTGGACGTCCTGCTCACGATAGCGCAGCCCGCCGGCCAGGATGCAGAGGCCGACCAGGCCGTTGCAGACGATCATCACCACCGCGAACACGGTGTCGCGCGCCAGCGTGGGCACCGGCTTTTCGCCGAGCATGATGGTCGCGATCAGCGCGACCTCGATCACGGTGACCGCAAGCGTCAGCAGCAGCGTGCCAAAGGGCTCGCCGATCCGCTCGGCGATCACCTCGGCATGATGCACGGCCGCAAACACCGTGCCGAACAGGATCACCAGCAGCGCGGCGGCAAACAGAAGGCCCGCCGCCGATGGCGTGAAGGTGAAACCGAGCGCAGTGGCGCCCGCAAACAGCAGGACAGCCAATGCGGGGAAAATCCATGCCGATCGCGGCATCGGGCCGTGTGCGCTCATCCATCGATCCCCAATTCCAGAACGGCGTTATGCGCCAATTCGCCGCGCGGGTCAGCCCCCTGTCGCGCCGATGAATTGTCGTGCCGCATCCATCGCGCCAAAATTGTCCAGGTCATTGTGCCCGCCGGCGTCGAAGCGAACGAACTTCTTGGACTCGTTGGCGAGCGCGAACAGACGCTCGCCAAGGGCAATCGGAATCGTGGGGTCGCGCGCACCGTGCATGACCAGAAGCGGCACCTTGACCCGCGCGATGCGCCGGTCGGAATGAAACGGATCTTTCAGGACCAGGCGGACGGGGAAGATCGGAAATGCGGAAGCCGCGACATCGGCGATCGACGTGTACGGCGCCTCCAGGATCAGCTTGCCCGCGGGCTGTTCGGCCGCCAGCGTCACCGCAACGCCGGTCCCGAGCGAAAAGCCCCAGATGACGATCCTGTCCGGGCTGTAGCGCGCGGTCGTGAAGGCATAGGCGGCCGCCGCATCCTGCAACAGGCCCTGCTCGCTGGGCTGTCCGCTGGAACCGGCATAGCCGCGGTACGACAGGGCGACGACGCCCGTTCCGTCGGCGATCAGTTCGTGAAAGCGGCCAAAGAAACCGGCGAGAAAATCGCCATTGCCATGGAAATAGAGCACCACGGGATGGCCGGGCTTGGCCGGAACATGCCAGACGATGACGTTTTCGCCGTCGGCAGTGGTCAGTATGTGCTCTTCGGCCTCGGGAAAGCCGGCGGCGGCTGGCGGCGTTCGTCCGGTTTGCGGGATCGGAAACAGAAACGAACGCTGCAGCAGGAAGAGCGCGGCAATGCCTCCGGCATAGCCGAGCAACGCGACGATCACGAGCCATTTCAGGATGGTCATGGCGCGGCCACCAACGCGCTCGTTGGCGCAGTACGAACGAGGCTGGCGGTCATAACAATTCGACGACGCCCGAGCACCGCGCGGTCCGCTCTCACATCCCCTTGACGATGTTCTCGGTCATCTTCTTGGCGTCGCCAAGCAGCATCATGGTGTTGTCGCGGTAGAACAGCGGATTGTCGATGCCGGCATAGCCTGAGGCGAGCGAGCGCTTGATGAACATCACGGTGCCGGCCTTCCAGACCTGCAGCACCGGCATGCCGTAGATCGGCGATTTCGGATCGTCCTCGGCCGCCGGATTGGTGACGTCATTGGCGCCGATCACGAAGGCGACATCGGCCTGGGCGAATTCGGAGTTGATGTCCTCAAGCTCGAACACCTCGTCATAGGGCACGTTGGCTTCCGCCAGCAGCACGTTCATGTGGCCGGGCATGCGGCCGGCGACGGGATGAATCGCGTACTTCACCTCGACGCCCTCCTTCTTGAGAATGTCCGCCATCTCGCGCAACGCGTGCTGCGCCTGCGCCACCGCCATGCCGTAGCCGGGCACGATGATCACCTTCGACGCGTTCTTCATGATGAACGCCGCGTCCTCGGCGTTGCCGCTCTTGACGTGACGATCCCCCGCCGGGCCGCCGGCCGCCGCGACGCCGCCGTCATTGCCGAACCCACCCAGGAGCACGTTGAAAATGCTGCGATTCATGCCCTTGCACATGATGTAGGACAGGATGCCGCCCGAGGCCCCGACCAGCGACCCGGTGATGATCAGCGCCAGATTCTGGATGGTGAAGCCGATACCGGCCGCGGCCCAGCCCGAATAGCTGTTCAACATCGATACCACCACCGGCATGTCCGCGCCGCCGATAGGGATGATGATCAGCAACCCCAGCCCGAACGCCAGCAGCGCGATCAGCCAGAACACGAACTGGCTGCCGGTTGCGACGAACAGCACGATCAGCACCACCAGCAGGATGCCGAGTGCCA
>NZ_DATHOP010000242.1:0-2787 GCF_035484855.1 Bradyrhizobium sp. | reverse complement strand
TGATCTCCGCGCCCTGCAATGCCGCCAGCCGTTCGGTCTCCGCCAGCGGCAGCGTCGTGAACAGCTTCAGGAAGCGCGCGACGTCGGCGTCGTCGGTGTTGCGCCAGAACTGCCAGTATTCGTAGGGGCTCTTCATGTCGGCGTTGAGCCAGACCGCGCCGCTGGCGGTCTTGCCCATCTTTTCGCCCGATGAGGTCGTGATCAGCGGGGTCGTCAGCGCGTGCAATTGCGGCGTGCCCATGCGGCGGCCGAGATCGATGCCGTTGACGATGTTGCCCCATTGGTCGGAACCGCCCATCTGGAGACGGCAATCGTAGCGCTGGTTGAGCACGGCAAAATCGTACGCCTGCAGGATCATGTAGTTGAATTCGATAAAGCTCATTTCCTGATCACGCTCGAGCCGGAGCTTGACCGAGTCCATCGCCAGCATGCGGTTGACCGAAAAATGCCGGCCGATATCGCGCAGCATCTCGATCCAGTTCAGCTTGGTCAGCCATTCGGCATTGTCAGGCATGATCGCGTCGTGCCTGCCGTCGCCGAACTTCAGGAACTTGGAAAACACCTGCTTGATGCCGTCCTTGTTGCGCTCGATGTCCTCGATCGAAAGGATCTTGCGCGACTCGTCCTTGCCGGAGGGATCGCCGACCCTTGTGGTGCCGCCGCCCATCAGCGCGATCGGTCTGTTGCCGGTCTGCTGCAGCCAGTACAGGCACATGATCTGCACCATCGAGCCGACGTGAAGCGACGGCGCGGTGCAGTCGAAGCCGATGTAGGCCGTCAGTTCGCCGCGGGCGGCGAGGCCGTCCAGCGATTCCGGGTCCGAGATCTGATGAATGAAGCCGCGGCTCTGCAGCACATTGAGAAAATCAGATTTAAAGGCGGTCATTTGTGTGCAACTCTGATCATTCTTGGTTCACACTATTTCTACGGAATTTCGGGCCGCCGCAGTTAAGGACTGCCGCATTGCAGCGCCCTGTGGCATTATAAGATGTGCGTGTTTGACACAAGTTGGACGTCGAGGGCAGACGGTCCTTTAAGAAGTGCCAATGCCATGATGATGACAGCGATAGGTCTGATGAGCGGCACCTCGCTCGACGGGGTCGACGTCGCCATGATCGAAACCGACGGCAGGCGGGTGAAATCCTTCGGGCCGACCAGCTACCGGCCTTATAGCGACCGCGAGCGCTGTCTGTTGCGCCAGGCGCTTACCGAGGCCGTCAATCTGCCGCAGCGCGATGCGCGCCCGGGCATCCTGCCCGAGGCCGAGCGCGCCGTCACCGTAGCGCATGCCGAAGCGGTCGCCGCCTTCACCGCGCAGCACCACATCACCTGTCAGGACATCGACATCGTCGGCTTCCACGGCCAGACCGTGCTGCACCGCCCGGCCGAGCGGATGACCGTTCAGATCGGCGACGCCACGGCGTTGGCCAAAGCGATCCATATTCCGGTGATGCACGATTTCCGCGCCGCCGACGTCGCCGCCGGCGGGCAGGGCGCGCCCTTCGTGCCGGTCTATCACCGGGCGCTGGCCCAATCGCTGGAGCGCGAGGGACCGCTGGTGGTGGTCAATATCGGCGGCGTCTCCAACATCACCTATATCGACGGCGCCGACACCCTGATCGCCTGCGACACCGGGCCCGGCAACGCGCTGCTCGACGATCACATGCTGCGCACCATGAGCCAGGCGTTCGATTGCGAGGGCCGCATGGCGGCACAAGGCGCGGTCGACGTGGCCTGGGTGGTCCGGGCGCTAAATCATCCGTTCTTTGCGAAGCCGCCGCCGAAATCGCTCGACCGCAACGATTTTGCCTCGCTCAAACTGCAGGAGATGCCGCCTGCCGATGGTGCCGCGACGCTGACCGCCTTCACAGCCGAAGCCATCGCCCGGATCGTGGCGCATTTGCCGAAGGAGCCAAAGAGCTGGATCGTCGCCGGCGGTGGTGCCCGCAATCTCACGCTGCTGCGCATGCTGCGCGAGCGCCTGCAGCCGGCGACAGTGGAGGCCGCCGAAACGCTGGGATGGTCGGGCGACGCCATCGAGGCGCAGGCCTTTGGCTTCCTCGCCGCGCGCGGCCTGAAGGGCCTGCCGCTGAGCTATCCCGCGACCACGGGCGTGCCGATCCCGATGACGGGCGGGGTGATCGCAAGGCCGTAGGCGCGACTCGACGGCGATTCCGTAGGATGGGTGGAGCGAAGCGATACCCATCACGCTTCGGTTCGTAGCGCGGTGGGTTTCGCAACGGCTCAACGCACCCTACGATTTTCCGCGCTATCTCACGCTTCCGCCGCCATTCGCGCGAGCACTGCGACCGTATTCATGTTGCGCGCGGTGCCAGCCTTGGCGGCTGATATGACGAGTTTCGACTTGGCCATGCCCTCGCCGTAATGGATGTAGATCTCGCGGCGCCCGAGCCGGATCTCTTCATCCTTCCGGCCGCGAATACCGGCGAGCGTATCGGTAGGCGGCGCGCGGTCGAGAAACACCGCCATGGTGCGGTTCGGCGCGGCCTTCGGAAATGGATTGTCGGCCAGCACTTGCGCCATTTCGACGGCCGTGCGCACGAGAACGCCGACCGGCTTGCCTGCAAAGGCCTGCAGCTGCTTTTCAAACGCAGTCTTGATCGCGGCTTCGGATTTGCGACTAGTTGTGGTCTTTCAGGAGGTTGTCCATCTGGTCTGAACCGAGGAAACTGAGGTTGCGAAGCTTCAATGTTCCAGGGAGAGACCAGATGAACGTCCACAAGAATGCGCCTTTGACGCCCAAAGGTCGAGAGGCGATGGTCCGCA
>NZ_DATHOP010000241.1:0-2518 GCF_035484855.1 Bradyrhizobium sp. | reverse complement strand
CTTACGGCCAAGGGGGTCGATGTGTTGTACGACGACACCGACCAACGCGCCGGCGCCAAGTTCGCCGCCGCCGACCTGATCGGGATTCCCTGGCAGATTCTGGTCGGCCCCAAGGGCCTCGCTGAGGGCAAATTCGAGGTCAAGCGGCGCGGCGACGGAATGCGCGAGAATCTGAGCCCGGCCGAAGTCGTGGCGCGGCTGAGCTAGTGGAATTATCCACCGCGGTCATCCGGATATCGGTCATCACGGCCACAATTAGCCCGAATCGTGTGAAAATCGACCTATGGATGAAACCATGAGCGAACCAGTCCGCACCGCACCTTTTGCGCCATTCGAATGGCTGCTGTCGGGACGCTATTTGCGGGCGCGTCGCAAGGAAGGTTTTATATCCGTCATCGCCGGCTTTTCCTTTCTCGGCATCATGCTCGGCGTCGCCACGCTGATCATCGTGATGGCCGTCATGAACGGCTTCCGCAAGGAATTGCTGGACAAGATTCTCGGCCTCAACGGCCATCTGCTGGTGCAGCCGCTGGAATCGCCGCTGACCGACTGGAAGGACGTCGCCGACCGCATCAATCAGGTCCCGGGCATCAGGCTGGCGGCGCCGGTCGTCGATGGCCAGGCGCTGGCATCCTCGCCGTTCAATGCCTATGGCGTGCTGGTTCGCGGCATCCGCGCCGGCGATCTCAACAACCTCACCTCGATCGCCAAGAACATCAAGCAGGGCTCGCTCGAAGGCTTCGATGACGGGCAGGGCGTCGCCATCGGCCGGCGGCTCGCGGACCTGTTGTCGCTGCATGCCGGCGACACCATCACGCTGGTGGCGCCGAAAGGCGCGGTGACGGTGATGGGCACCACGCCGCGCGTCAAACCCTACAAGATCGCGGCCGTGTTCGAGATCGGGATGTCGGATTACGACACGACCTTCGTGTTCATGCCGCTGCAGGAGGCGCAGGCCTATTTCAACCGCAACAACGACGTGACCTCGATCGAGGTGTTCACCACCAATCCCGACAAGATCGACAGCTTTCGCAAGACCGTGACCGAGGCCGCCGGGCGGCCGGTGTTCCTGGTCGACTGGCGGCAGCGCAACTCGACTTTCTTCAATGCGCTGCAGGTCGAACGCAATGTGATGTTTTTGATCCTGACCATGATCGTGCTGGTAGCTGCGCTCAACATCGTCTCCGGCCTGATCATGCTGGTGAAGGACAAGGGCAGCGACATCGCGATCCTGCGCACCATGGGTGCTTCCCAGGGCTCGATCATGCGGGTGTTCCTGATCACGGGCGCCGCGATCGGGGTGGTAGGCACGCTGACCGGGCTGTTCGTCGGCCTGCTGATCTGCCTGAATATCGAATCGATCCGGCAATTCCTGTCCTGGCTGACCTCGACCGAATTGTTCTCGCCGGAACTCTACTTCCTCTCCAAGCTGCCGGCCGAGATCGATTTCGGCGAGACCGCGGCGGTCGTGATCATGGCACTGACGCTGTCCTTTCTTGCCACGCTCTATCCGTCGTGGCGCGCCGCTCGCCTCGATCCCGTCGATGCGCTCCGGTACGAGTGAGGGCTTGAGATGGAGCAGGGGGCGGAAGATGTACCGGTCATCTATCTCCACGAGATCAAACGCGAATACGTGCAGGGCGAAACCACGCTGACCATCCTCAACGGCGCCAAGCTCGCGCTGTGGGAGGGACAGTCGGTGGCGCTGGTGGCGCCCTCGGGCGCGGGCAAATCGACGCTGCTGCATATCGCGGGCCTTCTGGAGAGCCCCGACGACGGCGAGGTCTATGTCGGCGGCACCGCGACCTCCGGCCTGTCCGACATCGAGCGCACGCTGATCCGCCGCTCTGATATCGGTTTCGTCTATCAATCCCACCGTCTGCTGCCGGAATTCACCGCGCTCGAAAACGTCATGCTGCCGCAGATGATCCGCGGGCTGAAGCGCGGCGAGACCGTCAAGCGCGCCACCGAGATCCTCGCCTATCTCGGCCTCGGCGACCGCATCAAGCACCGGCCGTCGGAACTGTCGGGCGGCGAGCAGCAGCGGGTGGCGATCGCGCGCGCGGTCGCCAACGCGCCGCGGGCGCTGCTGGCGGACGAGCCGACCGGCAATCTCGATCCGAACACCGCCAATCACGTGTTCGGCGCGCTGATGCAACTGGTCAAGGCGACCAAGGTGGCGATGCTGATCGCGACCCATAACATGGAACTCGCCGGCCGCATGGACCGCAGGGTGTCCTTGGTGAACGGTCAGATCGTCGAGCTGGATTAGAGCGTTTTCGAGCGAAGTGGTCACCGGTTCGCGTAAAGAAAACGCGTCAAAAACAAGAATCTAGAGCCCCGTTTCGATTCCATCGAAACGGAAAAAGGCTCTAGCTGTGGTCTTTCAGGAGGTTGTCCATCTGGTCTGAACCGAGGAAACTGAGGTTGCGAAGCTTCAATGTTCCAGGGAGAGACCAGATGAACGTCCACAAGAATGCGCCTTTGACGCCCAAAGGTCGAGAGGCGATGGTCCGCA
>NZ_DATHOP010000240.1:0-35118 GCF_035484855.1 Bradyrhizobium sp. | reverse complement strand
TCGGCGCTGCTGCCGACATCGAAAAAGAGCGGAGCGGGATCGAAAGCGATTTCGGGGTCAAGGCGCTCTATTCGGCGGCCGACATGACCAAGCCGGAGGAGATCGCCGCCATGGTGGCGACGGCGGAAAAGACCTTCGGTTCGGTCGACGTGCTGGTCAACAATGCCGGCATCCAGTTCGTCTCGCCGATCGAGGATTTCCCGATCGACAAATGGGACGCCATCATCGCGATCAACCTGTCGTCGGCGTTTCACGGCATCCGCGCCGCCGTGCCCGGCATGAAGAAGCGCGGCTGGGGCCGCATCATCAACACCGCCTCGGCCCATTCGCTGGTCGCCTCGCCGTTCAAGGCGGCCTATGTCTCGGCCAAGCACGGCATCGCCGGCCTCACCAAGACCGTGGCGCTGGAGCTTGCGACCTTCAAGATCACCTGCAACTGCATCAGCCCCGGCTACGTCTGGACGCCGCTGGTCGAGCACCAGATCCCCGATACCATGAAGGCGCGCAACATGACCAAGGAGCAGGTCATCAAGGACGTGCTGCTGGCGGCGCAGCCGACCAAGGAATTCGTCACCTCCGAGCAGGTCGCGGCACTGGCGCTGTTTTTGTGCGGCGACGATGCAGCGCAAATCACCGGCGCCAACCTCTCGATCGACGGCGGCTGGACCGCGGAGTAGGCTAGGAACGGCGCGGCCCGCGCTTCCTTAACCTCTCCCCGCCCTTTTGCGGGTCGAGGCCTGCTACTTTGCATGGGGTTGTTTTGCGATTTTTTTGGTAAGGCCCTGTACCCGCAAAGAGCAGGGAGACCTTATTAGCCGCGCTTCCCGAACACCAGCACATGCAGGCCGAGCCGCTGCCGCACGATCCAGAACAGCAGCACGGTCTCGAACGTCAGCGAGATCGAGGTCGCGGCGGCGGCGCCGTGGCCGCCGTAGCGCGGCACCAGGGCGACGCACAGCACCACATTCATCACGAACGCCAGCGCATAAGCCATTGCGCAGATATGCTGGTGGCCGAGCATGTTTAATAGCCGCTCGACCGGGCCGATCGCCGAGCGCACCACGAGGCCGATTGCGGCGACGAACATGATGTCGTAGCCGCCGACGAATTGCGGCCCGAACAGCCACAACAATGGCTTGCCGAATACGAGGAGCAGCGCGGTGGCGGCGAGCGAAGGCCAGAACGTCCATTTGATCGCATGCGCAACATAGGCCGATAGCCGCTGGCTGTCGCCTTGCGCGTGATATTCGGCAAATCGATGCGCCGTGGTCGCCGACATCGCATAGTGGATGAAGGACACCAGCGCCAGCGTCTTGACCACGGCGAAATAGACGCCGACCTCTTCGGAAGGACGAAACTGCTGCAGTACCAGCACGTCGGTGTAGGACAACAGCAGGTAAAAGCCTTCGACCAGCAGGATCGGCAGCGAGATCGCAAGCCAGCCGCGGAAATCATAGGCTTTTGCGCCAGGCTCGATGTGGCCGTCGAGCCTGCGATTCAACACCAGCATCTGCCCGATCATGGCGATCCATACGGCGCTCGCGCTGGCGAGCATCGCGGCCGCAGCGCCAAGGTGGAAGCCGAGCGCGACGGCGCCCGCGGTGAAGCCGATGATCAGCGACTGCCGCACGATGAATTGCGGCATCAGTCCGAGCCGCATCCAGTCATGCGAGCGCGCGATGCCGTCCTGGGTATTGGCGACCACGAAGGCCGGCAGCGTCAGGCAGCCGAGGTAAAGCGGAACCATCTCGCCGGCGTCGATCCACGGCGACAGCATTTTCACTACAAATGCGAGCAGCAGCGAGACGATCGACGACACCGCAAAGGTCAGCCAGCGGCTGCCGGACAGGAAGCCGCGCAGCAGCGCGTGCTCGCCGCTTGTACGATATTCCGGAATGATCTTCTGCGCGGAGGCCGAGATGCCGAAGTCCATCATGCTGCCGAGCAGCAGCACCCAGGTCCAGACATAGACATAGACGCCGTAATCCGAGCCTCCCATCCAGCGCGCCAGCAGGATCTGCGACAAATAGGCCATCGCCGCGCTGACGACGCGGATGATGAAAATCGTGCCGGCCAGCCGCCTGGTTAGCGAGGCCTCGTTCGAGGTGCCCAGCATCGCGCGCAGCCGGCCAAGCGGGCCTGCGGGCGGAACGGTCGCGGATTGAGTGTCCATCACGGCCAAGCGGAAAATTCCCACGCCGCCGCAGGGCTCGCGGCGATGATTCCGGCCTATCAACTATTCGTTAAGATTCGGTGGCTCGCGTCGTCGCCCCGGCGCAGGCCGGGGCCCATAACCACCGGCGTGCGTGGTTATGAAGCTCTCTCGCACCGGCGCTAGAACGCGATTGCACGGCGTATGGGCCCCGGCCTGCGCCGGGGCGACAGATCATTCCAAATTGGTATTGAACTCGTAGGAGCGGTCGCCGCTGACCAGCGTCAGTTTTAGCGCGGCGCCGTCGGGGTTAACCCCCGGCGGCACGCCGTCGAGATCGAAGGCAAAACGCTTGACCCCGGGCGGGCCGTGTTCGAGCAGCTTTGGAACCGGCAGGCCCCAGTCCGGCGTCGGCCCCTCGACGAACAGGTTGACCGCCTTGTCATCGGGACTGACCACGTCGACCAGCACCGTGACCTTGCCGTCGCGCTTGACGTCGCGGATGGTCAGCGGGTTGGGATCGCCGATATTGGCGGGCTTCGGCACCGTGTCGAGTGCTGCGAATAGCGCGCTGTCTTCGGTGGAGGCCACGCTGGTGAACGGCAATTCGGCATTGGCTTCGACCGGAATGCAGATTTTCTCGCACACCGCGTACTGGATGTCGGCACGCAGCGTTACCGGCTTGTCGGGATTTTTCGCCACGATCCGCAGCGGCAGCACGATGGTATCGTGATAGCCCAGCGAATGGCCGCCGGCGCCGTCGTCGAATTTGGCCGGCGCCGGCCACAGCACGGTCACGGCTTCGATATTGTCCGATTTGGAGAAATCGAAGCGCGGCGGCGCGCCGGAATCGCCAGGCGTGCGCCAGTAGGTTTTCCATCCCGGCTGCAGCTGAAAGGCGATGCCGCCGAGCAATACCGCGCCGCTGCGCGATCCCGCCAGCAGCCGCACAGCGGAATGCCCATCCCGCAGCCAGGGCGAGGCATCATCGGCGCGGGCCTCGATGGCCAGCGATGACAGCAGGATGGTGGCGGCAAAGCCGAGCGCGGCAGGGGCGGGAACTATGACGGTCATGAGACGTCTTTACAGCCAGGCCGGATCGCAAACCATTGAATTGCTTGTGATGTATGACTAAAGGCGGCGGGATGCTTGATTGACAGAACCGGCACCCGATATCAGGATATGCGATACACGAGAGTCCTTTGCGGATGGACCCTGAAGGCAAAAGACCGAGGAACGTTCGCCGCGAAGCCGCCGGCATCGGCGACAATGCGTCCAATCGCGGCTATCTCGACGGCCAGCTGCTGATCGCAATGCCCGTCATGGGCGATCCGCGCTTCGAACGTTCGGTGATCTATCTCTGCGCGCATTCTTCCGAAGGCGCCATGGGCATCATCGTCAATCGCCCGGCCGGCAGCATCGACTTCCCTGACCTGCTGGTGCAACTCGACATCATCAAGAAGGCCGACCAGATCAAGCTGCCGGGAAATGCCGAGACCATGAAGGTGCTGAAGGGCGGTCCGGTCGACACCGGCCGCGGCTTCGTGCTGCATTCGAGCGATTTCTTCATCAAGGATGCGACGTTGCGGATCGACGACGATGTTTGCCTGACCGCGACCGTCGATATCCTGAAAGCCATCGCCAGGGGCGCAGGTCCCAGGCACGCGATCCTCGCGCTCGGCTATGCCGGCTGGGCCCCGGGACAGCTGGAAAACGAAATCCAGGAAAATGGCTGGCTGCATTGCGACGCCGATACCGATTTGATCTTCGGCGGCGACGTCGAGGAGAAATACATCCGCGCGCTGCGCAAGATCGGGATCGATCCGGGCATGCTGTCGAATGAAGCCGGGCATGCGTGAGAATGTCGTCCCTGCGAAAGCAGGGACCCATAGCCACAGACTTCAGCGATTGGTGAGGGCATCCCCTCCAACCTGTTCTCTGTTGTGATCAACAATTGGCGGCACGGAGTATGGGTCCCTGCGTTCGCAGGGACGACGAGGGAGCTTACTCCGCCGCCTGCTGCTGCACCGTCGGCTCGGTGCCGGCCACGGTGGCGCGGCGCATGTCGCGCGGCTGCGACTGGTCGTAGCGGCGCACCCGGTGCATGGTCTGGCGGTTGTCCCACATCACGAGGTCGTGCAGCGTCCATTTGTGGACATGGACGAATTCGGGCCTGGTGGCGTGCTCGGTGAGGTCGCGCAACAGCACCCGCGCCTCCGGTACGCTCATGCCGAGGATCGCGCCGGCGTGCGAGGACAGGTATAGCGATTTGCGGCGGTGCACTGGGTGGGTGCGCACCAGTCGCTGCAGCACCGGCTTGAACAGCTGCTTTTCCTCCTCGCTGTAATCGAGGAAGCCGAGCGAGCCGCGCGAATACATCAGCGAATGTTCGCAGATCAGATCCTCGATCTCGGCCCTGGTTTCGTCGTCGAGCGCGTCATAGGCGGCGCGCATGTCGGCGAATTCGGTGTTACCGCCCTTCGGGTTCACCACCCGCGCCGACAGCAGCGAGAATTTCGCCGGGATCGGGCGGAACGAGGAGTCGGAGTGCCACAGGCAATTGCCGAGATTGAACAGATGCACGCGGCTGTCGCGCGGCAGCGGCTTGCCGTCGCGATCGAGATTGGAGACGTCGTTGAGACCGGTGGTGGCGAGCCGCGAATCCTCCGGCTTGACGACATTGCCGCCGCGCGGATTTTCGCGTTCGCCGAAATTCAGTGCAAACGCCATCTGCTGCGCGTCCGTGATGTCCTGGTCGCGGAACAGCAGCACGGCGTATTTGTCCATGCCGGCCTCGATGTCGCGCGCCTCCTGCGGCGTCAGCGGCTTTCGCAGATCAACGCCCGACACCTCGCCGAAAAAATGCGGGTGAAGCTGGCGGATCGTGACCGTCATGGCGTTTCTCCTGCTCGAGGGCTAAGCGGTTATCCCGCTCCGTTGGCTGAAAAACTACTCCGGCATGGAGTTATGTCAACGTTTCGCAGCGCATGTCCGCCCCTCACGCATTCCGGGCCATCAGCCCGCCATCCACCGGAATCACCGCGCCGGTGAGGAACGAGGCCGCGGGCAGGCACAGGCTCAGCGTCATGTGCGCGACCTCTTCGGGGTCGCCGTAGCGGCCGAGCGCGGTGCGGCGTTTGGCGTAGAGCGTCTTGTGTTCTTCCGGGATGCGGTCGGTGATCGCGGTGCGGATCGGTCCCGGGCAGATGCAGTTGACGGTGATGCCGTCGCGGCCGAGTTCGACGGCGAGCGACCGCGTCAAGCCCGTCACGCCCGCCTTCGCCGCCGAATAGGGGCTGTGCAGCGCGGTAGCGCCCAACGCCTCGGTCGAGGCGATGTTGACGATCCGGGGCGAGGCGGACTTTCGCAAGTGCGGCAGCGCCGCGCGGATGAGGCGCGGATGCGCCGTCAGCATCACCGCCAGCGCTTTTGTCCAGGCCTCGTCATAGCCGTCATCGCCGATCGCCACGCGCACCGATATGCCGGCATTGTTGACGAGGATGTCGAGCCCGCCGAAATGCGCCGCGACGCCGTCGACGACGCGGATGATCTCGTCGCGATCGGCGACATCCAGTCTCCACGCCTTGGCGATCTCGCCCCTTTTCGTGATCTCGGCGGCGACGGTTTCCGCGCCCTCTTCCGCAACGTCGGTGACCGCGACGTTAGCGCCTTCGGCCGCGAACACGCGCGCGGTGGCGCGGCCCATGCCGCTGGCGGCACCCGTGACCAGGACGGTCAAACCCCTGACCGAGCGGCTGAGCTCCTTGAAATCGGACATGCGTTTCTTCCCGGCGTTGTCAGCTGCTATGCTGTTTGGCACCAACACGATGCGGGGCTGACGATGAACGAACTGGATTTTGGCGGCAAGCAGGTTTTGGTGGTCGGCGGCAGTAGCGGCATCGGCAACGGCATCGCGCAGGCGTTTCGCGTACGCGGCGCGCGCGTCGCCGTCTGCGGCACAAGGGCGAGCCCTGCCGATTATTCCCCCGCGCAAGGATCGCATCTCGAGGGTCTCGACTACGCGCAGCTTGACGTCGGCGACCCCGCGGCGATCGAGAATTTCAAACCCGCCTTCGAAAGACTCGACGTGCTGGTGCTGGCGCAAGGCGCGGTGATCTACAAGCGCGGCGAATTCGAGATGGCGGGCTTTCGCAAGGTGCTGGAGGTCAATCTCATGAGCCTGATGGCCTGCGCCGGCAAATTCCATGACATGCTCGGCGAGAGCAAGGGCACGCTGATCATCGTCAGTTCGACGGCGGCCTATCATTCCACCAAGGGCAATCCGGCCTACAACGCCTCCAAGACCGGCGCGGTCGGGTTGACCCGGACGCTTGCGCAGGCCTGGGCCGAGGACGGCATCCGCGTCAACGGCATCGCGCCGGGCCTGGTCGACACCAAGATGACGAAGGTGACGACGTCAAATCCGAAGCGGCTCGAAGGCGCGATCGCGCGGATTCCGCTGAAGCGGCTGGGCACGCCGGCCGACATGGCGGGCGCCGCGCTGTTCCTGGCCTCGCCGCTGTCCGCCTACATCGTCGGCCAGACGCTGGTGGTCGATGGCGGGCTCATTCTCTAAAGCGTTTTCAAGCGAAAGCCTGCCCCGCACTTGATGCGGGGCGGGTACCGGTTCGCGTGAAGAAAACGCGCGTCAAAACAAGGGTCGGAGGAACCGGAACTGGTCTCATCGGTTACATCCAGCGAGAATAAACTCATGGAGTGACTGCGATGGACAAGGATCGGATAGCCGGCTCGGCGAAGGATTTCGCCGGCAAGGTCGAAGGTGCCGTCGGCGATATGGCCGGCGATGCGAAGACGCAGGCCGCGGGTCGCGCCCGCGAGGCTTCGGGCACGGTGCAGAACCTGTACGGCCAGGCCAAGGATGTCGCGCGTGACGCCACCGATGCCGCCGTCGGTTACGCCAAGGACGCCTATGAGAATAGCGGCGATACCTTGCGCGACGGATCGCAGGCGGTGGCGAGGAAAGTCCAGGACAATCCGCTCGGCGCGCTGCTGGTCGCAGGCGGCATCGGCTTTGCGTTGGCGCTGTTGATGACGCGTCAGCCGCGCCGGCCGACGCCGCGCTGGCGCTATTACGGCTGACGTCAGTTACCCGTAGCCGTCATTCCGGTTCGCGCGTGAAACGCGCGAACCTCAGATGTGCAATTGCACATCGGGGAACCCGGAGATTATCGGAAGTGAACATCAGCTTGAGATTCCGGGTTCGCTCGCTACGCGAGCGCCCCGGAAATGACGATTCCTAGCGCGCAAAGAAGCCCGGCACCGACGCCGATCGGCCGACATTGGCCGGCGGGCGCGGTGCGCCCAGCGGCGGAGCCGTTGGCTTGCGCGGCGCGTTTCCAAAGCCGAAAAAGTCCCGCAGCGACGGTGTGCTGGATTGAACCGGAAGCGGCTTTTTCGGTTTCGTCGGCGCGGCCGGGGCGCCGGGGATGACCGTTCCATCCGGCCCAACCGAGGCCACCGGCGTTTCGCCCTTGGCCTGCTCGCGTCCGACCTCGCGGCGCGGCCAGACGAAATCGTCGGCGCGGCCGGCGGGTGCTGCCAGCGGCTCGCCCTTGACCAGCGTTCGCGCGGCCAGCGCATCGACCGCGGCCGGGCGTGAGCCGGGGCCGCCCAGCAATTGGTCGGTGCCGACCGAAGACGCCACCAGCGGCAGGATCGGTCCGGCCAGCGGCCGCGGCGTCGGCTGGCCGGGCAGCGCGTTGGCGTCGGGGGTTGCCGGCTCGGTCGGCAACGCGATCGGCGCGGAGCGCGCCGCCAGCAGGCGGGTGATCTCCCGCTCGACATAATGCGCGAGCTTTCGCGCGCCGTAGGTGGTGAAGTAGACGCCGTCATAGGAGCGCAGGCGCCGCGGCTGGCCTTCGAAGTCCGGACCTTGCTGCACGTAGCGGCCGGCCTCGTCGACGAAACCGTCCCAGACGTCGACATAGGTGATGCCGGCCTTGCCGGCGGCATCGCGATAGAGCGAATCCAGGAACAGCATGTCCGCCGTCGCCTTCGGGCCGCGCACCGCTGGTAGCCCCACCCACAACACCGGCACGCCCTTCGACTTCATGACCGCGATCATCTCTTCGATCTTCTTGTTGTAGAGTTCGACCCAGCGTTCCTCGCGAAACTGATAGACGCCGTTCGGCGAGCGTATGCTCTTTTCCGGGGCGAGGATCGGCGCATCGTTGTCGGCGGCATCGTCCGGGGACAGTTCGGTATCGACCGGCTTGTCGTCGGGTTTCGCGGCGGTGTCGGTTGAGCCGTCCGGCTTGGCGTCCGGTTTGCGAACCTCCTTCTTGTCGGCCTTCTTGTCGCTCGGCTTGTCGGATTTATCGGCCGCGGGCTCGTGCATCGCCACGCGGTCGTCGAGGCCGAGCATGACCACGATGGCGTCCGGCTTTTCGGTCGCCAGGATGCCTTTGGCAGCGGCGGCCCAGTCGGCCGGATCGCCCTTGGGCTGATATCGGATCAGGCCGGAGAAGGTCTTTGACTTGCGGATCACGCCCATCTCGGGCTGATCGGTGTAGGCGCTCTCGAGGCCGTAAGCGAGCCAGTCGGACATGGCGTCGCCGAGCACGAGCACGTTGCGCTCCGGCACGGTCTCGCGTTTCTCCGGTGGCGGCGCCTTGGCATAATTCTCCACCGGGCGCCGCGGCGCCTGTTGCTGGAACGGCGCGAACAGATCGCCGCCGAACCAGCCGCCGCCGTTGGAGCGCGGCTGCGGCCGCGACGGGCCGCCGAAATTGAAAAATTGCGCGGAAGCAGGTCCCGCAATCCCGACCAGCAGCACGATCGCGACCGCCAGCGCGACCAGCGGACCGGTCTCGGTGAACAGGCGCAAAAAGGATTTTGGCTTCGACATGCGGCTTCGTCGCAATGGCTCGTTTGGCTATAACTATAGTAGCTGAATCAGGCCGCAAGCGGGCAGATTCCGGGGCCATAAACCGGGCATCGGGCGTCCCCGTCAAGGGCGCTTTGCAATAGACGTTTTCAGGGTTACCGCCGGGCTCGGGCCCGGAATCACCGTCCCCGCAGCCGCTCCAGCACGTCGGAGGAGGCAAATCCGTCCGCCGGCGCCCCGATCGAAGCCTGGAAGCCGCGCAGCGCCTCCCGGGTCTGGCCGCCGAGCTGGCCGTCCGGGGTGCCCTTGTAGAAGCCGCGCTGCGCCAAAAGTTGCTGCAGTTCCAGTCGCTCGGCGCGGGACAATTCCCGTTCCTGCCGCGGCCAGGGCTGCACGAACGGCGCTCCGCCGCGCAGACGGTCGGCGAAATGCCCGATCGCCAGCGCATAAGCCTCCGCCGGGTTGTATTTCATGATGACGCGAAAGTTCTGCAGCATCAGGAAGCCGGGTCCCTCGGCACCGGCCGGCGCCAGCAGATAGGCCTTTTCGCCGGCGTGCGGGAACGGCTCCTTGCCGGCGCGCTTGATGCCGAGATGCTCCCACTGTGCTGTTGTCATCGCCTTGGCGCGGTCCGCCAGCATGTAATTGAAACCCTGCGGCACCACGACCTCGTAGCCCCAGGTCTGGCCGGCCTGCCAGCCGTCCTTCTTCAAATTGTTGGCGGTCGATGCGATCAGGTCGGCGGGATCGTCGACCACGTCGCGGCGGCCGTCGCCGTCGGCGTCCACCGCATAGCGCTTGAACGCGGTCGGCATGAACTGGGTCGGGCCGAACGCGCCGGCCCAGGAGCCGTGCATCTGCTCGGGACGCAGATCGCCGTGGTGCAGGATCTCCAGCGCCGAAAGGAACTCGTCGCGGAAATATTGCTGGCGGCGCCCGATGCAGGACAGCGTCGCGGTGGATTGCAGCACGCTGCGGTCGCCCATCTGGGTGGAGTAGTTCGATTCGATGCCCCAGATCGCGGCGATCGTATAGCGGTCGACGCCATAGGCCTTTTCCGCCGCATCGAATTGCGGCTTGTATTTGGCGAGGATCTCCTTGCCCTTGGCGAGCCTGGTATCGTTCACCAGGATGTCGAGATAGTCCCAGATCGATTTGGAGAATTCCGGCTGCGAATCCATCAGGTCCATGATGCGCAGATCGGGCGTCAGCCCGGCGGTGAAGCGCTCGAAGCTTTCCCGCGAAATGTTGCGGCGGGCGGCGTCAGGCCACATCGAGGCGACGCAATTGTCGAAGTTCGCCGCCGCTTCCCGGATCGCGGCCGCCGTCATCAGCGGATGGCCGGAGGCGCCGTCCTCGCCGCTCCAGGGCAACGCTGCGCCGCTACCCGGCGTCGCCTGCGGCTGCGCCGGCGCGCCGGCGTTTGGTCCGGAGAAGATATTGCCGAACAGGTTGGAAAGCCCGCCACCGGACGATTGCGCGCGGGCCTCGCCGGTGCATAGCAGCGCCGTCCCGATCACAGCTAAGGCCGTCAGCGTCCGCATCAATGGTTCCATCTTCATGTCCCAACCGTGCCGCAAGTTTTCGGCTTTCAGGAGGCCTCGTCACGGTTTCCAGGAGTTTAACAAAGGCGAAGAATTAACGTTAGGGGTGCGATCTCTCTTTGTTCCCGGCTGCAAACCGGCTAATCAAACCCTGTCCTCCCGCGCCCTCCCGGATATCCCGACACAACATGAAAATCCGCAAAGCCGTCTTCCCGGTCGCCGGCCTCGGCACCCGTGTCCTGCCCGCCACCAAGGCGATGCCGAAGGAAATGCTGACCATCGTCGACAAGCCCTTGATCCAGTATGTGGTCGACGAGGCGAAGGAGGCCGGCATCGAACATTTCGTCTTCGTCACCGGCCGCAACAAGGCCGTGATCGAGGACCATTTCGACCGCATGTTCGAACTCGATGCCACGCTGGCCGCGCGCAGCAAGCAGGCCGAGATCGAAATACTGGCGCGCGACCAGCCGCAGGCCGGCGCCATGAGCTTTACCCGCCAGCAGGCGCCGCTCGGTCTCGGCCACGCGGTATGGTGCGCCCGCGACATCATAGGCAATGAGCCGTTCGCGGTGTTGCTGCCGGATGAACTGGTGCTGAACACGCCGGGCTGTCTTGCGCAGATGATCGAGGCGGCAAGCAAGCTCGGCAGCAAATCCAACCTGATCGCGGTGGAGGAAGTGCCCGAGCACCTGACCCATCAATACGGCATCTGCGGCGTCGGCAAGCGTCACAAGGGCGGCAGGATGTTCGAGGTCGACGGCATGGTGGAGAAACCGGCCAAGGGCACCGCGCCATCGAATCTCTCGATCACCGGGCGCTACATCCTGCAGCCGGAGATCTTCAAGATCCTGGAAACCCAGGAGCGCGGCGCCGGCGGCGAGATCCAGCTCACCGACGCCATGATCGGGCTATCCAAAACGCAAAAATTCTACGGCGTCGAATTCGCCGGCGAGCGGCACGATTGCGGCTCGAAGGCCGGCTTCCTGCGCGCCAACATCGCCTTTGGCCTCGCGCGCGCCGACTTGCGCGACGGCCTCCGCGCCGAGATGAAGAAGTATCTGGGGAGATGAGGGCGAGTTCTGTCGCAGCAACGGGACCGTCATCCTGAGGCGCGAGCCTCTTCGGCGAGCCTCGAAGGATGAGAAGGTGTCCCCGTGGCGCATCCTTCGAGGCGCGCAAGAGCGCGCACCTCCCGAGTGAGCGCGAATGCGCTCATCCGGGGATGAGGGCAGCGTTACGCCACCAGCGACAATGCCGGCATGCTGGCCAGCACCGACTGGTTGCGGCCGCCGGCCTTGGCCGCGTAGAGCGCCTTGTCGGCGGCGGCAACCAGTGCGGACCAGTCCATCGCCGTCGCAGGCGTCAGGCTGGCAACCCCGATGCTGACGGTGGTGACGGTCGGGTCGTCGGACCATTGCAGCACCTTGAGCCGGATGGTTTCGGCGACCCCCACCGCTTGCAGCGGCGACAGTCCCGGCAGCAGCACGGCGAATTCCTCGCCGCCGTAGCGCGCGGCGCAATCGCCGGAGCGCCGCACCGAATCCGAAATGCAGATGGCGATACCGACCAGGATTTCATCGCCGGCCTGATGCCCGAAGGTGTCGTTATAGGATTTGAAACGATCGGCATCGATCATCAACAGCGCCAGCGGCATCTTCTGGCGCGCGGCGCGCCGCCATTCGGCATCGATGACGGCGTCGAATTTGCGGCGGTTTCGCAAGCCCGTGAGGGCGTCGGTGGTTGCCATCTCCTCCAGTTTTTCCTCGGCCTGGGCGCGGCGGCCGATCTCACGCGCCAGGAACATCGCCACGGCGAGCACGAACAGGATCAGCGCCAGCATG
Organism: Bradyrhizobium sp.; assembly: GCF_035484855.1. Lineage (GTDB taxonomy): Bacteria > Pseudomonadota > Alphaproteobacteria > Rhizobiales > Xanthobacteraceae > Bradyrhizobium. Next base: position 22,734 of record NZ_DATHOP010000240.1, on the reverse strand, counting down.
ATGGCGCCGATCCGTGTCGCTTCCTTGCGCCACAGCTCGAGAATGCTGCTCCAGGGTTTGCCGACCAGCACAACGAGCGGCTTGGTACCGTCGCGCCAGACGAACAGCCGCGGCACCCCGTCCAGTATGCTGGGCGAGGAATAGGATCCGCTCGGTTCGGACAGCGCCCGCCTGACGCCGGCGGACTGGCCGATATTCTTGCCGATCACGTCGAGGTCGAAGGGGGTGCGCATGATCACGGTGGCGTCGTGGCGCAGCACCGAAATGATGTCGCCGGGGCCCAGGCTCAGGCGACCGAACAGGTCATGAAAATAGGAAAACCGGATCGAGCCGGCGACCACTCCGAGAAAGCTGCCGTCGGTGCCGGTGATGCGCCGGCTCAGCACGATGGCGTAGGCGCCGTGATGCAGCATCGGGCGGCTGATGAACAGGCCGGCGTCAGGCCGGTCGCGATGAATCTCGAAATATTCCTCGTCGCTGCGATTTTCCTGGACCGGATCCAGCGTCGAGGCGTCGATGATCAGTTTCCCCTCCACGTCGAACACCTGGATCGCGCCGAAATGCCGCGCGGTCGCGGCGTGGTCGAACAGGATCAAATGCCGGATCGGTTTGGAGACGTCGCGGATCTCGGGCATCACCATGTTGCTCGCCACCGCGCGCAGCGAGAGATCGTAGAGTTCGACGTTGCGGCTGATCTCGGCGTCGATCGAGGAGGCGAGATTTTCCAGCGTCTGGCGGGCCAGTTGCTCCTCGCCACGGCGCATGTCGAGCAGCACGCTGGCGCAGATCGCGGTGAACCCGATCACGGTCGCCACCGACGATGCGATCAGCAATTTCGCCGATAGCCGCCACGGCCGCCTGGCCATGCTGTTGAGCCGTCCAAAGGGCATCCGTTCGCTCCCGAAGCTTCTGAATGCGCTCCGAGTAGTTGCTGCCTGTTTAAGCGGCGACAACGATTCGTTAATCGGTTAACGCTTGGTTGCCGGGACGTGGGCGAATGCTTCGCCAACGCCGGCCTTGTGCAAATCCCGCCACCGAGGGCACCCGTGAACGACTACGACACGCTGCGCGATTATCTGAAGAAGCAGAAGCTGCCGGAATTCGTTCTGACCTTCGAGCAGATCGAGGAGATCATCGACGCGGCGCTGCCGCGCGCGGCGCATCGGGCGTCGTGGTGGGAAACCCAGCGCAGCCCGCAGGAGAAAATGCCGCAGCGTGAGGCGTGTCTGGCCGGCGGTTATATCGCGACGCGGCAGGCGGACGGCAAGAGCGTGCGGTTCAAGCGGATGCCCACTCGTCGCCCCGGCGAAGGCCGGGGCCCATAACCACAGGGCGTCATTGTAGCAGAGGCAACTTGCACCAACGCTTTGCCGATAGGCCGCGGCGTATGGGCCCCGGCCTTCGCCGGGGCGACGAAATCAACTCGCCGCTTCCAACCGCTCTTCCGTGAGAAGCCGCATCGCGGCGTCGGCATCCATCGGCTCGCCGAAGGCAAAGCCTTGGGCGTATTCGCAGCCGAGTTGATAGAGCTCGACGGCGTCCGAATCGGTTTCGGCGCCCTCGGCGACCACGTCCATGCCGAGGTCGTGGGAAAGCGCGATGATCGATTTCAGGATCACCGGCCGGGTGCCGCGGCTGGTGGTGCGGACGAAGGACTGGTCGATCTTGATGGTGTCGAACGGAAAACGCTGCAGATAGGCCAGCGAGGAATGGCCGGTGCCGAAATCGTCCAGCGACAGGCCGACGCCGAGTTCGCGGATCCGCGTCAGCATTTGCGTCGCGTGTTCCGGGTTCTCCATCACGAGCGATTCCGTCAGCTCCAGTTTCAGCGTGCCGCGCGCCACCGAGGAGCGCGACAGCACGGTGCGGATGTCGTGGATCAGATCGTGGCGCAGCAATTGCCGCGAGGAGACGTTGACGCTGGCGAAAATCGGCTCGCGCGACCGCATCGCGCGCTGCCAGATCGCAAGCTGTTTTGCAGTCTGGTCCATCACGAACATGCCGAGATCGACGATCAGGCCGATTTCTTCGGCGATCGAGATGAATTCGACCGGCGACATCCGCCCGAGTTTTGGATGATCCCAGCGCGCCAGGGCTTCGAAGCCGGCGATCGAGCGGTCTTCCAGCCGCACGATCGGCTGGTACAGGATGGCGATTTCCTCGCGCTCGATGGCGCGGCGGAGTTCGCTTTCCAAGGTCAGCCGGTCGCTCTTGCGCGCGCGCATCGCCGGCTTGTAGACGTCGATGCGGTCGCCGCCGATCCGCTTGGAATGATACATCGCCAGCTCGGCGTCCTTGATGATCTCGTCGGACAATTGCGTCTGCGGGTCGGAGAGCGCAAGCCCAATCGAGGCGGTGAGGAAGATCTCGCGGTCGTTGAAGGCGATTGGCGCCCGAATGGTCTTGCGGATGGTTTCCGCAAAGGCGGTGATGCGCGCCGGGTCCTGTTCCGACATCAGGATCAGGCCGAACTGGTCGCCGGCGAGCCGGGCGAGGGTGTCCTGCGGTTTGAGGATTCGGGTCAGCCGCCGCGCCAGTGTCAGGAGAATGGAATCGCCGACCGCGATGCCGACGGAATCGTTGACCTGCTTGAAACGATCGAGGTCGATCACCATCAGGGTCGGCCGCAGGCTCGGCATGGTTTTCGCGAAATTGGCGACCGCGCCCAGCCGGTCGATGAACAATTGCCGGTTCGGCAGGCCGGTGAGGTTGTCATGCACGCTGTCGTGCAGCAGCCGTTCCTCGGCGTTCTTGCTCTCGGTGACGTCGGTCAGCGTGCCGACCACGCGCGACACTTCGCCGTCGGAGCCGACCACCGGCCGCGCTTTCAGCGCGAACCACATGAAATGGCCGTCGGGCGTGCGCAGCCGGAAATCCTGCACCAGGCGGCCGCGGCGCTGGTCGAGCACGCTGTCCAGCGCGGCGCGGAATCGGTCCTGATCGAGCGGATGCAGCACCTCGAGCCATTTCGCGGCCGGTCCCTCCAGCGTGCCGCGCTTGAGGCCGAGCAGGGCTTCGGTCTCGGGGCTGGTGAAAACCTTGTCGGCGGAGACGTCCCAGTCCCAGATCAGATCGCCCGAGCCGGTCAGCGCCAGCGCACGCCGCTCGACGTCGGAGACGACGCCGGTGGTGGCCCCGCCGCCGGCGAAGGCGTGCTGCATCACCGTAAATCCGATCAGCATCACGATCAGCACCAGGCCGCCGAGCAGCGCCGGGCCGACGATGTCGTTGGTGACGCTGCCGGCCACCGTCATGCCGGCCGCGACCACCCAGACCACCAGCAGGAACCAGGTCGGGATCAGCAGCACCGCGCGGTCGAAACCATGGGTCGACAGATAGATGATCAGCGCGAAGCCCGCGAACGCGATCAGCACCAGCGACATCCGCGCGATGCCGGAGGCGACCGCCGGATCGAACAGCGCCAGCGCCACCAGCGAGCCCAGGAAGATCAGCCAGCCCATGGTGATGTGCGAATAGCGCACATGCCAGCGGCTGAGATTGAGATAGGCGAACAAGAACACCAACAGCGTCGCCGCGAGGATCGCCTCGCCCGCCGCGCGCCACACCCGCTCGGCGTTGTTCGACATGTCGAGCACCTTGCCCCAGAAGCCGAAATCGACGCCGATATAGATCAGGACCGCCCAGGCCAGCGCGGCGGCGGCGGGGAACATGATGCTGCCCTTGACCACGAACAGGATGGTCAGGACCAGCGCCAGCAGCCCGGAAATGCCGATCACGATGCCCTGGTACAGCGTGAACGAATTGACCTTGTCCTTGTAGGCGTCGGGTTCCCAGAGATAGAGCTGTGGCAATTTATCGGTGCGCAATTCGGCGACGAAGGTGATGACGGCGCCGGGATCGAGCGTGATGCGGAAGATGTCCGCGGTCGGGCTCTCCTGGCGCTCGGGGCGATCGCCGGTCGACGGCGTGATGGTGGCGATGCGCGACAGCCCGAGATCGGGCCATAACAGCCCGGACGCCACGATGCGATAATGCGGTGCGACGATCAGGCGGTCGAGCTGGTCGTCGGTGTTGTTGGCGAGCGCGAACACCACCCAGTTTTGCCCGCCCTCACGGGCGCGTACCTCGATGCGGCGGACGATGCCGTCGGTGCCGGGTGCGGTGGAAACCTGGATGCGGTCGCTGTCGGAGTGTTGATGATCGAGTATCGCGGTGAGGTCGATCGCAGGCGCGTCACCGCGGACGCTGACGGCGTCAAGCGCTCGCGCCGGTTGCGCGGCGGCAAGAATCATGAGGCCCAGCGCCGATAGCGCGAGGCACCTGATTAGACGCAATGTCAGCTCTCCGCGATGAATAAACGTTTCCCGGCAAAGCGAACCGCCCGGCCAGCGCGATTAAATGACATGAAAGCGAGGAAAATCAAAGGGTTTCCGCCCAACGATCGCTAGCGAGCGTTAAAGCGACAACACAATTTTGCCAATATGTTCGCTGCTCTCCATCCGCCGGTGCGCGTCGGCGGCCTTTTGCAGCGGGAATGTGCTGTCGATCAGCGGTTTGATCCGGCCTTCGCGGAACAGCGGCATCACCTTGGCCTCGATGGCGGCGACCATCGCCGCCTTGTCCGCATTACTACGGGGCCGCAGCGTCGAGCCGGTATGGATCAGCCGCTTCACCATGATCCTGGTGACGTTAACCGTTGCCTTGGCTCCGCCGAGAACGGCGATCTGGACGATGCGCCCGTCGACCGCGGCGGCGTCGTAATTGCGTTCGACATAGTCGCCGCCGACCATGTCGAGAATGACGTTGACGCCGGTGCCCCCGGTGGCCTCCTTCACGGCTGCGACAAAATCCTCGGTCTTGTAATTGATGGCATGATCGGCGCCGAGTTTCAGACAGGCGTTGGCCTTTTCCTTCGATCCCACGGTGACAATCACCTTCGAGCCCAACGCTTTCGCGAGCTGGATCGCCATGGTGCCGATGCCGGACGAGCCGCCATGGACCAGCAGCGTCTCGCCCGGCTGCAACCGGCCGCGCTCGAACACATTGTGCCAGACCGTCATCAGCGTTTCAGGGACAGCGCCGGCTTCCAGCATCGTGAGCTGCGGCGGTACCGTCATCGCCTGGGCGTCCTGCGCGATGCAATAGGGCGCGTAGCCGCCACCGGCCACCAGCGACATCACCTTGTCGCCGAGCTTGTGCTTGCTCGCGCCTGCACCGAGCGCGACCACAACGCCCGCGATTTCAAGGCCGGGCAGATCGCTGGCGCCGGGCGGCGGCGGATAGGAACCCGAGCGCTGCGCGACATCGGGCCGGTTGACGCCGGCGGCCTCGACCTTGACCAGGAGTTCGCCGGGTGCGGGCACCGGGACCGGGCGCGTTTCAGGCAACAGCACCTCGGGGCCGCCGGGCTTGCTGATGCCGATGACGGTCATTTGCGCGGGCGGCTTTTCCATGATGTGTCCAGACGCTAGGATTTCGGTGAGCGGCCTCTGATTAGCCAGCCGCGCCGCGGCTGGCAACCGCTTCAGGGCTTCAAGGCGCGGAGAGAACCGATGGCAACCGAGGACGACGACAAGCCGAGGAAGAAGATCACCCACGAGATCGGGCAGGACCTGTCGCTGTTGTCGGTCGAGGAACTGGCCGAGCGCATTGCGCTGATGAATTCCGAAATCGAGCGGTTGCAGCTGGCCCAGGCGAAAAAGCGCGCCTCGAAGGATGCGGCGAACAGTTTTTTCAAGACGTGAGTTAGTTGCGCGCGATCCTCCATTTCGTCGTCCCGGCGAACGCCGGGACCTATACGCCGTGCACTCTCGTTAGGGCAGAGCGTCAGACACCTTCCCTTATTACTCCGGCCGCGGAGTATGGGTCCCGGCGTTCGCCGGGACGACGTTGTGAGAGTCGCGCAAGCCGCTCGGCCAATGGCCGATATGGCAAATGAAAGCTGAAAATAATCGTTCGTTTACGATTGATTAAGCTTTCTCGTCTATGACTGCGCTTGTCCTCGTTTGGACACCGAGTGGCTCCTGTCCACTCTGTTTGACGCCTCCCTGTTATCAACTTCAAAGCCGCCGGAAACGGCGGCTCTTTTTTTGGCGTCGCGGTACCTCGCCGGAAACCATAAATCGTCTTGCGGCTGGACTCTGCTGCCCGCCTGCGTAATGATTTGTTCATTATAAGCCGGCGGGGGCGCAAAGCCGGGGCGTAACCAGTGGTGTGAGGCGTTAACCATGTCCGACCGTTCGCAAGGCGAAACCGCGCTCGTGCAATTCAGCGAGCGGCTGACCAACTCGGCGGCGTTCGGCACCTTGTTCCGCGAAGGCATGGATCTGGTCGAGGAGACCGCCGCCTATCTCGACGGCGCCGGCCGCACCGAGGCCAAGGCGCTCGACCGTTCCGTCAGCCTGACCTATGCGACCGAAAGCATGCGGCTGACCACCCGCCTGATGCAACTCGCCTCGTGGCTGCTGCTGCATCGCGCGGTCAAGGAAGGCGAGATGACGCTGACCCAGGCCAATCGCGAAAAGACCAAGGTCAAGCTCTCCGCCGCCGATCCCGGCCCCGACGACATGATCGAAAAGCTGCCGCCGGCATTGCAGGACCTGATCGCCCGCTCGATGACGCTGCAGTCGAAAGTCCGCCGCCTCGACGTCACCATCCACGCGCCGACGACTGAACGCGCCGCGATCGGCAACCCGTTGGTGCCGCAGCTCAACCGCCTGAAGGCGGCGTTCGAGCAGTAAGCAATCTGTCATTCCGGGGCGATGCGAAGCATCGAACCCGGAATCTCGAGATTCCGGGTCTGGTCCTTCGGACCATCCCGGAATGACGGCTCCAAATACAAAAACGCCCCGGTCCAAGACCGGGGCGTTTTGCATTTGGCCTCGAATGAGAGCGCTCGCGCCCTCACTCCTTCTTGAGGAAGCCTGAAAACTTCTTCTGGAACCGCGACACGCGGCCGCCGCGGTCGAGCAGCTGCTGGGCGCCGCCGATCCAGGCCGGGTGCGACTTGGAGTCGATGTCGAGGTTCAGCTTGTCGCCGGCCTTGCCCCAGGTGGAGCGCGTCTGGTACTCGGTCCCGTCGGTCATCACGACCGTAATCATATGATAATCCGGGTGAATTTCGGCTTTCATGGCATATCCTCTGGCGCGCCGGCGCCGGTCCTGCAACTGTGTCGGGGATGAATTTGGGCCGCTCTATAGCGCCTTGGGCCCGTCAAAACAAGCCGCGTAGTTGCCGGATTCGCAATCTCCCGGATTTGCCTCGGCTGGCCATGGAGCCTATCTGGAAAGCGATGAAGCGATGGTCCTGATATCATGAGCGCAGTGGAACGGCTTGAAGGCGAAACGTTGCCGCGGCGCGACGTGGAGCCGGCGGAAACCTCCGCCTTCGAGGCGCCATTGGCGCCGCCGGAAGCAAAGCGCAGCGCCCGGCTGCGCCCGCTATTTGCGCTGGCGCCCTATGTGGCGCGCTATCGCGGCCGCGCCTTCCTCGCGCTGATCGCTTTGACGGTTGCCGCGATCACGACCCTGATCGTGCCGGTCGCGGTGCGGCGGATGATCGACTTCGGGTTCTCGCCCGAAGGCATCGCCATGATCAACAAATATTTCAGCGTCATGATCGCGGTGGTCGCGGTGCTCGCCTTCGCCAGCGCGTCGCGGTTCTATCTGGTGATGACGATCGGCGAGCGCATTGTCGCGGATCTCAGGCGCGACGTGTTCGCGCATCTGATGTCGCTGTCGCCGGCGTTCTTCGATTCCGCGCGCTCCGGCGAATTGATCTCGCGGCTGACCGCCGACACCACGCAGCTCAAATCCGCGGTCGGCGCCTCGGTCTCGATCGCGTTGCGCAACCTGATGCTGTTTATCGGCGCCACCGCGATGATGGTGGTCACCAGCCCCAGGCTCTCCGGCTTCGTGCTGCTGGCTATACCGCTGATCGTGATTCCGCTGGTGGCGTTCGGGCGCTGGGTGCGGCGGCTGTCGCGCAATGCGCAGGATACGCTGGCGGAGGCGACCGCCTATGCCTCCGAACTGGTCGGCGCCATCCGAACCGTGCAGGCCTATACCAGCGAGAAGCTGGCCGGCGCACGCTTCGGCGGCGAGGTCGAGCAGGCCTATGAGGCGGCGCGCACCTCGACCCGGGCGCGCGCGGTACTGACCGCGATCATCATCTTCATCGTGTTTGCCAGCGTGGTGGCGATCCTCTGGGTCGGCTCGCATGACGTCCTGACCGGCGTCATCAGTCCGGGCCGGCTCGGCCAGTTCATCCTGTACACGGCGTTCGCCGCCGCAGGCCTCGGCCAGCTCAGCGAGGTCTGGGGCGAGGTGTCGGCGGCTTCCGGCGCCGCCGAGCGGCTGTTCGAAATCCTGCGCGTCAAGTCGCAGGTCACCGCGCCCGCATCGCCGCGCGCGCTGCCGTCGCCGGCGCGCGGCGACGTCGCTTTCGACCATGTCGGTTTTGCCTATCCGACCCGGCCGGACGCCAGGGCGATCGACGGCGTGTCGTTTGCGGTGCGCGCCGGCGAGAAGGTCGCGATCGTCGGGCCCTCGGGCGCCGGCAAGAGCACGCTGTTTCATCTGCTGCTGCGGTTCTACGATCCCTCCTCGGGTGCGATCTCGTTCGACGGCGTGCCGGTCAAGGCCGCCGATCCGCGCGAGCTGCGTTCCCGCATCGCACTGGTGCCGCAGGAATCGGTGGTGTTCGCAGCCAGCGCCCGCGACAACATCCGCTTCGGCCGGCCCGATGCCAGCGATGCCGAAGTCGAGCGCGCCGCCGATCTGGCGCACGCCAGCGAATTCATCCGGCGCTTGCCCGGCGGCTTCGAATCTCAGCTCGGCGAGCGCGGCGTGACGCTGTCCGGCGGCCAGCGCCAGCGCATCGCGATCGCGCGCGCCATCCTGCGCGACGCGCCATTGCTGTTGCTCGACGAGGCCACCTCGTCGCTCGATGCCGAGAGCGAGACGCTGGTGCAGACCGCGCTGGAAGAACTGATGCGCCACCGCACCACGCTGGTGATCGCCCATCGCCTGGCCACGGTCCTGTCCTGCGACCGCATCCTGGTGCTGGAGGCGGGCCGCATCGTCGAACAGGGCACGCATGCCTCGCTGGTCGCCGACAACGGCCTCTATGCAAGGCTGGCGAGGCTGCAGTTCGAGGGGGTGTGACTCTTTCCTCATGACCGAGGAAGCGCCTCATGTGACAGTTCCTTAGGCGGCTTAATCATTCTTTGCTTCGAATCTGTACTTTTCTCCCTCTATCCGGGTGGCTTAGACACTCCTGAGCAACTCGCGGAATTGAACGCTCTCACGTCCACCCAGCCACTTTTGCCGTCCATTGTCTTTACGGACATGAAGCCCTTGTCTGGCTCGTCATTTTTTTCTAGCTCAGTTCCTGCCGATAGCGTGGTGTGATTGTAAGCATCTGGACCGTTCCCAGATGCTCCCGCTTTTTGGACCAGAAGGTCTGTCTCGCAAGCGAGCCGAGGATTGGTCAGGGGCACGCAAATTTTGATCAATCCGAACGCACAGGCATACGCATCGTTGCCTTTCTGGACAACAATTTGCAGCGCTTGATATGGCGGCACTCCCAATGTCGTTGCGGCCTTGATTTCGAAGCCTTGGAGGAGAAGCGAGGACAAAGTAACTTGATCAGTCTTTTTCTGTTGCTGGTTTTGCGCTCCAACAGGTTTGCAGATGAGAGCTGCTGCCAAGAAAGCAATAAAATAAACGCAGAGTTTGGTGGTCGACATAGCGGACTCTCCCAATAGATTTATCCAAAGTTCCCTTGCCCGAATTGATATCAAAAAATGAATACAAGCTGCTGTAAGGGTCAATAGAATTGTGGGTGGGGCAGAGCGATCCCCGCATTCATTTGTTATCGCACGTTGTCCTTTGTTGTTTGCTTTTTTGCCATCACGGGGGCGGACTTAACCTGTGGGAAATCTCGATTCCGACCCAAACGACCTGCATAGACTTCAGCATAAGCAGTTCAGTTAGATTTATAGATCAATGTCATAAAACACCCGAAACTCCCACAAGGGGAGAAGGAAAGAAAAAAGTGTCCTACCCCTTCCACTCCATCCGCAGCACCGGCCTGCCCGAGGTCGGATTAACATCCTCGCCGGCATGCGAAAAACCATTGCGCTCGTAGAAACGGATGGCGCGGGCGTTGTCTTTGTTGACCAAAAGCGTGATGAGCTTCGGTGACAGCCGTTTAGCTTCATCGACGAGCGCCCCGGCAAGCTTCGAGCCCCAGCGATCCGGTGCGACCACCAGCTGATCGAGATAGCCCGTCGCGTCGATCGTGACGAATCCGGCCAGCGCGTCCGCCTCTTCCGCGACGATGATCTCGGTGTTCGGCACCAGCTCGCCGCGCCAGCGTTCCCGCCACCAGGGCACGCGCGCCGCGAAATCGATTTGTGGATACGCTTGCTGCCAGGTCTCGAGCCACAGCGCGATGGCCGCATCTTCGTCCTCGGCGCGGTAGGGGCGCAAATGAAACGGGGCGCTCACGAAACGAAGGCCGTCATGCCCGGGCTTGTCCCGGGCATCCACGTCTTTCTTTTCGGTGGAGCCTCAAGACGTGGATGCATAGCGACTCGGCGATGCCGAGTCGCGTTCTTTTGAAGACCCAAGCCGAAAATATCCGGCTTGGGATGACAAGCCCGGCCATGACGAGGAAATGGGATTTGCGACATCACCACTCACCGTTCCGTCAGCTTCAGCTCGATGCGGCGGTTGCGCTTGTAGGCGTCTTCGGTGGCCGCCGTATCGATCGGCTGGAATTCGGCGAAACCGGCGGCGACCAGCCGCTGCGGCGGCACGCCGAGCGAGACCAGGTATTGCACCACCGAGATCGCGCGCGCCGACGACAATTCCCAGTTCGACTTGAACAGCGGGCTGTTGATCGGCCGTGTGTCGGTGTGGCCGTCGACCCGCAGCACCCAGGCGATTTCGGCCGGGATCTGCTTGTCGAGATCGGTCAGCGCATTCGCCACCTTGTCGAGCTCGGACTTGCCTTCGGGCAGCAGCACCGCTTGTCCGGTGTCGAAAAAGACCTCGGACTGGAACACAAAACGGTCGCCGACGATGCGGATGTCGGGCCGGTTGCCGAGGATGGCGCGCAGGCGGCCGAAGAATTCCGAGCGGTAGCGCGACAATTCCTGCACCCGCTGCGCCAGCGCGACATTGAGACGCTGGCCGAGATCGGCGATCTTGCCCTGCGATTCCTTGTCGCGCTTCTCCGAGGCGTCGAGCGCCTCCTCGAGCGCGGCGAGCTGACGGCGCAGCGCGCTGATCTGCTGGTTCAGAACCTCGATCTGGGCGAGCGCCCGCGAGGTGACCTGCTTTTCGGAATCCAGTGCCTTGTTGAGTTGGTCGGCGCGGCCGGCGGCGTCGTTGCCGGCGCCGGCAAGCCCCTCATAGAGCCCCTTGATGCGATCACGCTCGCCTTCGGCCGATGCCAGGCCGGCGCGCAACTGCGAGACCTGGTCGTCGAGATTGAGCTTGCCGAGCTTTTCCAGCGACAAGAGGTCGTTGAGCTGCGCGATCCTGGCATTGAGCTGTTCCAGCGCCTTGTCCTTGCCGGTGACCTCCTGCGACAGGAAGAACTGCACCACCAGAAACACCGACAGCAGGAACACGATCGAGAGCACCAGCGTCGACAGCGCATCGACGAAGCCCGGCCAGTAGTTGAAGCCGGATTCGCTGCGGCGTGCACGGGCAAGGGCCATTTTGTCAGTTCTCCGCTATCGTGTCCCGGACGCGGTGCAGCGCTCTTCGCGCTGCTCCGCAGAGCCGGGACCCATGGTGACGCGAGATGGGCCCCGGCTCAGCAGCGCAGCATTCCATGCTGCGCAGCGTCCGGGGCACGATCCCCCTAGATTGACGCGTTTTCCGTTCGCCTCAAAACGCGTTCGCTAACTCTTCTCGGGCTGGCGGGCGAGCCGCTCGAGCAGTTTCTTGATCTCGCGGTTCTGTTCGCCCTGGCCGTCGGCCCATTCGCGGATCATCTGCTGCTCGGTGCGCATATGCGCGACCAGGCCCTGGATGGCTTCGGCGAGATTGGCCATCGCGGTGGTGGTGCCGCGGTTGCCGCCGCCGTCTTCCAAGCTCGCCCGCAGCCGCTCGACCGCGCCCTGAAGATCGCCGGCGGGGCCGCCCTCGCCGGAATATTCGCGCACGGTGGAGGCGAGCCAGTCTTCGAGGTCGGTATAGAAGCGGTTTTGCGCCTGGCTCGATTGCAGGTCGAGAAAGCCCAGGATCAGCGAGCCGGCAAGACCGAACAGCGACGACGAAAACGAAATGCCCATGCCGCCGAGCGGCGCCGCCAGCCCCTCCTTCAACGTATCGAACAGCGCGCCGGCGTCGCCCCCGACCTTCAGGCCGTCGATCACCTTGCCGACCGAGCCCACGGTTTCGATCAGGCCCCAGAAGGTGCCGAGCAGCCCGAGAAACACCAGCAAGCCGGTCATGTAGCGCGAGATGTCGCGGGCCTCGTCGAGCCGGGTCGCAATGGAATCCAGGAGATGCCGCATGGTCTGCTGCGAGATCGACATCCGCCCGGTGCGCTCGCCGCCGAGGATCGCCGCCATCGGCGCCAGCAGCGTCGGATGGCGGTCGACCGCAAGCCCGGGGTCGGCGATGCGGAAATTATTGACCCAGGCCACTTCCGGATAGAGCCGGACCACCTGACGGAACGCCAGGATGGTGCCGATCAGCAGCACCAGTCCGATCAGCGCGTTGAGGCCCGGATTGGCGAAGAAGGCCGTGACGATCTGCTTGTAGAGCACGACGGCGACCAGCGCGCACAGCACCAGAAACACCAGCATCCGCACCAGGAAAATCCGCGGCGAGGACAGCTTGGTCAGTTCGATCTCCATCGCGGAGCGGGGAGAGGGGCTCGAGGGCATTGCCGTGTCATCCGTTGCGAGAGACCGCTTTTCGGGCACCAATATGGCACAGCGGGGCGGAGAAAAAAGCCGGTTGCCGGCGGTTTGCGGCGGGAAAAGGGAACTTCGACGTGAAACCGGGCTTAGAGGGGATGCGTATTTGAGGAATGTTTGACGGCTAAAGCGGTTAATGGGCTTTTTTGCATGACGGTTCTTTATCTCGAAGCGCTGGCCGCGATCGCGGCATCGCTCTCGATCCTGATGACGATGGCCTGGCTGGTACAGCAGCGCACCGGCAATTCCGGCTGGGTCGATACCATCTGGACGTTTTCGGTCGGTGTTGTCGGGGCCGGCAGCGCGCTGTGGCCGGTGGCGGGCGCCTCACCGAACGCGCGGCAATGGCTGGTCGCAGGCCTGGTCGCGATCTGGTCGCTGCGGCTTGGCCTGCACATCGCGCTGCGCAGCGCTGAAATCACGGACGATCCGCGCTATGCGGCCTTCGCCGCGGATTGGGGCCGCGATGCTCCGCGAAAAATGTTCCTGTTCCTGCAGAACCAGGGTTTTGGCTCGATCCCGCTGGTGTTTGCGATTTTTCTCGCGGCGCGGTTTCCCGACCCCGCCTTGCGCCTGCAGGATTATCTCGGCGTGCTGATCCTGTTCACAGGCATTGCCGGCGAAGCGCTGGCCGATGCGCAGCTGAAGCAGTTTCGCGAGCGTCCGGCCAACCAGGGCCGGGTCTGCGACGCAGGGCTGTGGCGCTGGTCGCGCCACCCCAATTATTTCTTCGAATGGCTGGGCTGGCTCGCCTATCCCGTGATCGCGATCGCGCCGGATTACGGATGGGGCTTTGCCAGCCTGCTGGCGCCGCTCTTCATGTACTGGATCCTGGTCCACGTCACCGGCATTCCGCCGCTGGAAGCGCAGATGCTGCGCTCGCGCGGCGATCGCTACCGCGACTACCAGTCGCGCACATCAGCGTTCTTTCCGCTGCCGCCGCAAGCATGATCCCGAAAAAGCCTGCCCCGCACTTGATGCGGGATGGGGACCGGTTTCGCAAAAAAGATCATGCTTAAGATGAAAATGGGAGTGGTGACATGAGCGTCGTATCCAGAATCATCGGCACCGCCGAGCGGGTGCCGCTGCCCGATCTCATCATCCGCGCCGCGATTGGGCGGCTTTGCTCTCGCACCGCGGCGCGGCTGGCTTTGGGCGATGCGGCAAGCGACGCCGCCTTCGCCGCGGAAATGACTGATCGACCCATCGCCGAACACACAGCCGAGGCCAACGCCCAGCACTACGAGGTGCCGGCGGAATTCTTTGCCCGCGTGCTCGGCCCCAACCGGAAATATTCCGCCTGCTTCTACAAGGAGCCACAATCGACGCTGCGGGAGGCCGAGGAGGAAGCGCTGCGTCAGACCGTCGACCATGCCGATCTCGCCGACGGCCAATCGATCCTCGAACTCGGCTGCGGCTGGGGCTCGCTGTCGCTGTGGATGGCGCGGCAATTTACGAAATCGCAGGTCACCGCGGTGTCGAATTCGCAGTCGCAGCGGATGCACATCGGGAGCGAGGCCGCCGCGCGCGGGTTGTCCAATCTCCGCGTCATCACGGCAGACATGAACGAGTTCGACCCCGGCTGCCAATTCGATCGCATCGTGTCGGTCGAGATGTTCGAGCACATGATGAACTGGCGCGAACTGCTGAGCCGGGTGCGGTCGTGGCTTAAGCCGGACGGCCGCTTCTTCATGCACATCTTCACCCACCGCACGGGCAGCTACCGGTTCGACCGTATGGATAGCGAGGACTGGATCGCGCAGCATTTCTTCACCGGCGGGGTGATGCCGAGCCATCATCTGATCCGGCAATTTCCCGACCTGTTCGAGGTCGAAAAGGAATGGCGCTGGAGCGGCGCGCAGTACCAGCGCACCGCGCTCGACTGGCTGACGAATTTCGATGCCCGCCACGACGAGATCGAACCGATTTTCCGCGACGTCTACGGCCATGACGCCGCGTTGTGGATGCGGCGCTGGCGCTGGTTCTTCCTCGCCACCTCGGGCCTGTTCGGCTACGCCGGCGGCAGCGAATGGGGAGTCAGTCATTACCGGATGCGGAAGGTCCAGCCCGCGAATGCCTGATGTCCACGCTCAACGAAAGGCTTGCGCGAATGAAAATCCTCGCCGTCGATGTCGGTGGCAGTCATGTCAAAATTCTTGCCACGGGTGAGAAGCAGGAACGGGAAATCGTCTCCGGATCCAAAATGACCGCACGACAGATGGTCTCGCGCGTGAAGAAGCTGGCGCAGGGTTGGGCCTACGACGTCGTATCGGTCGGCTTCCCGGGGCCGGTTCTCGACAATCGTCCCGTTGCCGAACCCCACAATCTGGGATCGGGCTGGCTGGGATTCGATTTCGCGGCGGCCTTCGGCTTGCCGGTGAGGGTTATCAATGATGCGGCGATGCAGGCGCTCGGCAGTTACCGGGGCGGAAAGATGTTGTTTCTGGGACTGGGAACCGGATTAGGTTCTGCGATGATCGTCGACGGCATCGTCGAACCCATGGAACTCGGTCACCTGCCGTACAAGAAAGGCACCTACGAAGATTACGTGGGCAACGCCGGCCTTCTCCGCTTCGGCAAGAAACGCTGGCGCAAGCTGGTGGCAGACGTGGTCGAACGTCTGGTCGCGGCGCTGGAGCCCCAAGACGTCGTCATAGGGGGTGGCAACGTCATTCACATGAAGAAGCTGCCGAAGGGATGCCGGGCCGGCAACAATACCCACGCCTTCATCGGCGGCTTTCGGTTGTGGGACGATGCACGGCCGCCAATCCGCCGGCCGCGGAAAAGGAAATGACCGTTGTCGTAGCGGAAGCGGCGTATTGACTCGCCATCCCAGGTAGATAGCGCTAAATCAGCAATCGGGGCGGGGGCATGCTGAATGCGCAGTCTGTTTTTTCTGGCGGGAATGGCTTTCCTGCTAACCGGATGCGGGGCGGACCGGGAGCATCCGGGTCTGAAAATCAAATATGAGGCGATGGATGCCGCGCAGGGCCTCGTGACACCAGCGGTCATCAAGGATTGCGCGGACAGGATCGCAAAAGAAATGCCCGGAGTAAAAGTGGTGGGCTCTTTCGGTCTGTCGGCCAGAGGCGCCGCGTTGGTTGGAGATCTGCAGCCGTTCCCGTCAGGACCAAATGACAATATTGTCGCGCTGATGGCGCCATCGACGACCGAAGGATTGTTTGGCCAGGAAGGCAAGAGTTACGTTGGATGTTCATATCGCCTTCTGGAAGGCAAGCTTGTGTTTCGCGGAGTGCATAGCCCGTTCGTTCGAAGATTATGATCGTGCATTGATCGGGTCGTGCACAGTCGATTTGTCTCTACGACCGCTCGACACGCGGCTCACCGCGCCTCGCCGGAAAATGCCTGCCGCAACGCCGACAGCCGGTCGAGCGCGGCCTGCGGCAATGGGCCTTTCTGGACCGCGGCCAGCGCGTCCTCGAATTGTTGCGGCGTTGCCAGGCCGACCAGGATGGTGCCCATCGCCGGGTGCGACAGTGCAAAGCGCGTGGCGGCTTCGGTCAGGCTTGCGGCGAAACCTTCCCTGACCAGCGGCATCAGGCGGCGGCCGCGCTCGACATCGGCATCGTAGCTCATGGCCGAGCCGATCGGCTCGGGGGCGGGCCCCGCGATCGGATGACGTTCGATGGAGCCCGACAAGGCGCCGCCGGCCAGCACGCGGATGCCGACCACGCCGACGCCTGCGGCCTTGGTGTGATCGAACATTCGTCCGTAATCCTGCGCCGGATAGTTTTGCGGCAAGGCTTCCGCGGCGGATGGATTGAGCATGTTGTAGACCACCTGCGCGCTGTCGAAGGCGCGGGAATCGATGACCTGATTCAGTGCCGCCGTCTCGCCCACCGCCGTCAACCCGAGGAAACGGATCTTGCCCTGCTGCCGCAGCCGCTCGAACGCCGGCACCACCTCGTCGAGCACTTGGCGGACGCTCAGCGCTGGTCCGCCTCCGGTCGCGGTGATCGAATTGTGCAAATGAAAGATGTCGACCCGCTCCAGATGCAGCCGCGCCAGACTGCCTTCGAGCGATGCCGTGATGGCGTCGGCGATGCGGCGGTAGTCGCTCGCCGGCAAGCGGACCTTGGTGCCGACGAAAAAATGAGCCGGTTTCAGCTTCTGCAGGACCCGGCCGAGGTTGTTTTCCGATTCGCCATCGCCGTATTGCACGGCGGTGTCGAAATAGTTCACCCCGGCGGCGAGCGCACGCGCGACGGTCCGCTCCTGCTCGGCAGGATCGCCGCGCACCATGAATCCGCCGACCGCGCCGCAGCCGAAGCCCAGCACCGAGATCTGCATTCCGCTGCGCCCAAAAGTCCGCAATTGCATCGTTGTTCCTCCGATTGCCCGCACCATACTCCAAATTGCTGTGCCGGCTAATCTGTCCAAGCGACGTTTTGCCCTTGTTCGGAACGGCGCGCTCGCCGATGATGGCGTCAACAAGAAATTGCCCAGGGGAAGCGCCATGATGCCTGTTTTGCGTTGGATTTTCGCAGCCGTGCTGCTGCTCGCCGGCGTGGCGCCGTCCCTGGCGCAGGGGTATCCGAACCGGTCGGTGCGCGTGGTCGTGGGCTTTCCGGCCGGCGGCCCGACCGACGTCATCGCGCGCCTTGTCTCCCAATCCCTCTCCGAAAGTCTCGGGCAGCAGTTCTATATCGAGAACCTCGGTGGCGCCGGCGGCAACATCGCGTCCGGCCAGGTCGCGCGCGCGACCCCCGACGGCTACACCATCATGGCGATCAGCACGGGCTTCATGGTGAACCCGAGCCTCTATGCCAAGGTGCCGTACGATCCGATCAAGGATTTTTCTCCGGTGACGCTGGTCGCGGTTTCGCCGAACGTCGTGGTGGTCAACCCGTCTGTTCCGGCCAAAACGCTGCCCGAGCTCGTGCAGCTGATCCGGGATAATCCCGGCAAATACAGCTATGCCGGCCCGGGCGTCGGTTCGACGCCACATCTCGGCGGCGAGCTGTTTCGTCTGACCTACAAGCTCGACCTGGTCCACGTCCCCTTCACTGGCGCGACGCCGGCCGTGCAGGCAACCATCGGTGGCCACACGCCGATCGCCTTCACCGCATTGCCGTCCTCGCTTGCGGCGATCCAGGCCGGTCAGGTGCGTGCGATCGGCATTGCCGCCACCGAGCGCTCGCCGGAAATACCCGACGTGCCGACCTTCGCCGAGCAGGGCGTGAAAGATCAGGAAGCCGACACGCTGACGGGGATCGTTGCGCCGGCGGGTACGCCGAAAGAGATCGTCGACCTGCTGGCTCGCGAGACCGCCAAGGCCGTTGCACGGCCCGACTTCCGGGAAAAGCTGGCGAAGCTCGGTTTCACGCCGGTCGCCAATACGCCCGACGAGTTCGCCGCGCGCATCAAGCTCGAGTTGGAAAAATGGGGCAAGGTGGTGCGCGCCGCGAATCTGCGGATCGAATGATGGCCCCAGGCAAGCCCTGCCGCCGCGCCGGATTCGCTATTCGACCTTGATGTTTGCCGCCGTGATGATCGGCCCCCATTTTTCGAGCTCGGCCTTCTGAAAGGCGCCGAGCGCCTCGGGCGTTTGCTGTTCGGGCGGATAGATTTCCTGCCCCAGATCCGCAAGCTTTTGGCGCACGGACGGATCGGCCATCGCATGCACGATGGCCTTGTTGAGCGTCCGCACGATGTCATCAGGCGTGCCCTTCGGCGCCCAGACACCGTTCCACTGCAGGAGATAAAGCTCCGGCGTGCCCGCCTCGTCCACGGTCGGAACATCTGATATCGCCGCCAGGCGCTTCCCGGACATCACGGCAAAGCCCTTGATGTTGCCGCTGCGGATCTGCGGTATCGACGTGGTCGGCGTATCGATGATGAAGTCGACCTGGCCGGCCAGCAACGCCTGCATCATCGGTGCGGCGCCGCGGTAGGGGACGTACTGGCAGTTCACGCCGGTGACGTGTTGAAAGAAGACCCCGCCGATATGACCGAAGCCGCCGACGCCCGGCGTGCCCTGCGTGGCCTTGGCCGGATTGGCCTTCAGCCACGCAATCAATTCCTGCAGGTTGTTTGCCGGCAGATCCTTGCGCCCGACGATCAGTCCGGGATTGCTGGACAACAGCGCGACCGGCGCAAAGTCGGTGAGCGTATCGTAGGGCAGCTTGTAGATGGCCGCATTGGCCACATGGGTGCTCCATTGACCGACGCTGAGCGTATAGCCGTCGGGCGCGGCGCGGGCGACCCGGCCGACGCCGATGCTGCCGGCGGCACCTGCGATATCCTCGATGATGAAGGGTTGTCCCAACAAGCCCTGCATGTGCTCGCCCAGGATGCGAGCGATCGTATCGACCGGGCCGCCCGCCGGAAACGGCGCGATCAGCGTCACCGGGTGCGTCGGATAGGTTTCGGCGCTCGCGATGCGCGAAAAGGCCGGCAGCGCGGCGGCGCCCGCGACGACAGGCAGGAAGGTGCGACGTGAAAGTTTCATGAAGTCTCCCTGCGTCGTCGCGCATGCACGCAGACGCTCGATCTGATGCAGTCCGGGTAAAATGCTACATCAGTTGCATAAGCCGTTGGAAGGGGTCGCACCGCCGCATGCGGCCAAGCCGCCGCCCGCCGAGGAGTCCTCGGCGATGCATCAATCGTGAAGTTGCATGGCGTGAACCGCGCGGCCGGTCCGAAGACGGCCGGCGCGGTCGCGCTTACTCGGCGGGTTGCAGCAAGGTGATTTCCGAAACCAGCTCCTTGCCCTTGGTCTCCGGGCTGTACAAGAGCGTGATGACGAACATGATCGCGGCGCCGGTCGTCGCGATCAGCATCGGAACGGCGAAGCCGAGCGGCTGACCGACGGCGAAGTAGGTGAGCAACGGCCCGGTGAAGCCGGCCCAGATCGCTCCCTGGTGGTAGCAGAAGCCCGACGCGGTTGCCCGCACTTCGGTCGGGAAACGTTCGGTCAGATACGACGGGTTCTGTCCATAGATTGCGCCGAGGAACACGCCCTGCACGATGAAGGCGCCGGCCACCATCGGGTAGGAATCGGAGAACAAATAGAGCGGCGTGATGCAGGCGCCGATCGCCGCCGGGATGATCATCGCCCATCTGCGGCCGAAGACATCGGCGACATAGCCCCAGGCGCCGCTCGCCAGGAACGCCACCAGGTTGGCCAGCGCGATCGGCATCGCCACCATCCCCGCGGCCAGATGCAGATCCTTCTGCAGGTGGGTAGCGAACATGCCGTAGACCGAATAGTAGATCACAAAACTGCTCGCCATCCACAGGCACGCCATGACCGTGTTGCCGAGCACGCGCTTGCGGAAGATGTCGAACAGCGGCGCCCGAAACTCCTGCTTCTGTTCGCGCTGAATGCGGCGGTTCTCCACCCACACCTTCGGTTCCTTGACGTAGATGCGAATCCACACCACCGCCAGCGCCGGCAGCACGCCGAGGATCAAGAGGCCGCGCCAGCCGATCTTGTCATAGAGCAGTCCGTAGGCGGCGCTCGACAGCAGAAAGCCGATACTCCACGACCCCTGCAGCACGCCGCTCATCAGGCCGCGCGAGCGCGCCGGCCACGATTCCATGGCAAGCGCCGCACCTGCGGGCCATTCCGCGCCCATGCCGATACCGAGCAGCGCGCGGAACAGGAACAGCAGCGCGAAAGTCGGCGACAGGCCGGCGCACAGGTTGGCCACCGAGTACCAAAGGATCGAGATCATCAACGGCGCCTTGCGTCCGATGCGGTCGGCAAGCCAACCGGAGCCGACGGCGCCAACCAGCCGCAGCCACAGCGTGATGGTGAAAACGGCCGTCACTTCGATCAGCGGCACGTGGAACGTTTCCGAGATCGGCACCATGATCAAGAGGAAGATGGTGAAGTCGAAGGCGTCGAGGGTCCAACCGAGCCAGGCGGCGATCCATGCCATCCATTGATCCCTGGTGGGTTCTTTCCACCACGGGACCTGGCCGGGTATCTCAGCTGTCATTGTCATAGCGGTTCCTCCGGATGTGCTTGAGCAGGCTCCTTTTCTGCAGGCGGCCGTCTACGCGGCCTGAGCACAAACATCGGGAGGAAGCGAAGCCGCCAGCCGCAATTTCAAGACAAGCAATGACGCATTCGCTCCGCCTTGATGGCGGCGGGACACCGACCAGGGTCAGAATCCCGCGCCGCATTCAATGGCGGCTCCCAGACGCTGCACGATCTCAGTCATTCGCTGCGCGCAGTATGTGCGTGCGTCCACGGCATGACAAGGGGAGCATTCCACTAACTTTGGAAGGGGGATGGCCCGTTTCGCACCGCCGCATGCCAGTCGGACATTCTGCGCGCCACCGGCATGCAGCGAAGTTTACTTCCCCAGCGGCTTCAAAATCTTCACCAGCTCGGCGTGGATGAATTCATTGCCGCAGATGACGTCGCCGGTCTTCAAGGGATCGTCGTCGCCTTCGATGCCCGAGACGATGCCACCGGCTTCGCGGACGATGATCTGCCCCGCCGCCATGTCCCAGGCCTGCAGGTTGCGTTCCCAAAAGCCATCGAGGCGGCCGGCGGCGACAAAAGCCATGTCGAGCGCGGCGGCGCCGAAGCGGCGGAGGCCAGCGACCTTGGGCTGGATTTCGCCGAGCTCGGCGAGCGACAATTTGAAGTCGCCGCGGCCGATATGCGGCAGGCCGCAGGCGACCACGCTGTCGGCGAGCTTGCGACGGCCGGCCACCCGCAGGCGCTGGTCGTTGAGGAAGGCGCCCTTGCCGCGTTCGGCGAGGTAGAGCTCGTCATTGGCGGGATTGTAGATCACGCCAGCGATCATGGTGCCCTCGCGCTGCAGCCCGATCGAGATCGCAAATTGCGGGATGCCGTGCAGGAAGTTGGTGGTGCCGTCCAGCGGATCGACGATCCAGGTATGGCTCTTGTCCTGGCCTTCGCGCAGTCCCCCTTCCTCGCCGACGAAACCGTAGCCCGGCCGCGCCTTGGTGAGGTCTTCGAGCAGCATCTGCTCGGCGCGCTTGTCGGCGAGGCTGACGAAATTGGCGGGGCCCTTCAGCGACACCTGCAGGTTCTCGATTTCGCCGAGGTCGCGCTTGAGGCTGCGGCCGGCGCGGCGCGCGGCTTTGAGCATGACGTTGATAAGGGCTGAATGCAGCATGATCTCGGCTCAAGCGACCTAAAGCGTCAGGTCAGGACAGGGAAGGGTGGGTTTGAGCCCAGTGGGTGCCCTGCGGTGGGGGGCGCGTCAAGGCGGATCATTTGGTGCCGAGCCACTTGTTCGCGGCCGCCTGGGCCTTGGCGCGATCCTCTGGGCTGAGATCCTGCAGCGCCGCGTCGAGCATGGGATCGCCCTTGCCGGCGGTTTTGGCGACCAGGTGCCATTTGAAGCCCTCGATCTTGTCCGCCACGTCCGGCCGGCCGACCAGCACGGTGGCGAGGCGGTTCTGTGCGATCGGGCTGTTTTGCTTGGCGGCCTTGCGCAGCAGGGCCACCGCCGCGGCTTCGTTCTTCGGCGTGCCGGTGCCGTTATAGAGTGCGATGGCGTATTCGACCTCGGCATCGACATTGTCGGCCAGCGACGCCGCCTGCAGCAGCCGCACCGATTTTTCGGGGTCCTTCTCGACGCCGGTGCCTTCCTTGTAGAAGGTCGCCAGCGCGTATTGCGCTTCCGCATTGCCGGCGTCGGCGGCGACCCGAAGCAGTTCGGCGGCGCGCTTGAGATCCTGCGGCAGCGTCTGTCCGTCGATATAGAGCAGCGCGAGATTATACGCCGCCTTCGGTTCGCCGAGCTTGGCCGAGGACGCCAGCAACCGGGCGGCCTCCTCGCGGTTGACCGGGCCGCCGCGCCCGGCGATGCGAAGCATC
>NZ_DATHOP010000239.1:0-53774 GCF_035484855.1 Bradyrhizobium sp. | reverse complement strand
GTCGCTGGCGGCCGGCCCGCTCCTGGGCTTCGACCGCGGCGATCGCGGTCATGTTCAGAATGCCGCGCGCCGTCACCGACGGGGTGAGAATGTGCGCCGGACGCGAGGGACCGATCAGGATCGGTCCAACCGGAAGGGCATCGGCCAGGGACTTGATCATCTGATAGGCGACGTTGGCGGTGTCGAGGTTCGGCATGATCAGGATATTGGCCTCTCCCTCCAGCTTCGAATGCGGCAGGACCAGCTTTCGGGCCGCTTCCGACAGCGCGGTATCGCCCTGCATTTCGCCGTCCGCTTCCAGTTCGGGGTGGCTCTGCTTCAAAAGCGCGGTGGCGCGCCGCATCTTGCGCGAGGACTCCGTATCATAGCTGCCGAAATCCGAATGTGACACGAACGCGATCTTGGGCTTGAGCGCAAAGCGCTGGACATGGAGGGCGGCCAGCGCCGCCATTTCCGCCAGTTCCTCGGCGCTTGGATTGGGCCGCACCTGGGTATCGGCGATGAAATAGGCGCCCTTGCTGGTGATCATCAGCGAAAGCGCGGCAAAATCGCTCACCCCCGGCAGAAAGCCGATGATTTCGCGCACATGCCGCAGATGGCTCATATAGCGGCCATCGACGCCGCAGATCATGGCGTCGGCTTCGCCCCGGATCACCGCGAGCGCCGCGATCACGGTGGCGTTGGTGCGCACCACGGTGCGCGCGGCGTCAGGCGTGACGCCATGCCGGCCGGCAACGTCGATATAGGACTGGACATAGGACCGGTAGCGCGGATCGTCCTCGGGATTGACGAGGTCAAAATCCCGGCCGGCCTTGATGGCGAGGCCATACCTCTTGATCCGCGCCTCGACCACCGAGGGGCGTCCGACCAGGATCGGCCGGGCCAGCTTCTCCTCCAGCACCACCTGGGTCGCATGCAGCACGCGCTCGTCCTCGCCCTCGGCATAGATCACACGCACCGGCTGGGTCTTTGCCTTCGCGAACACCGGCTTCATGACGAGGCCGGAGCGGAACGCGAAGCGCTCGAGCTGGGCTGAGTAATCGTCGAAATTCTTGATCGGACGGGTAGCGACGCCGGAGTCCATCGCGGCTCTCGCGACCGCCGGCGCAATGCGCAGGATCAGCCGCGGATCGAACGGGCTCGGGATCAGCGAACCCGGACCGAAACCCTGCGCCTCGCCGCTGTCAAACCCCTGCAGCACGGCGTCAACCGGGGGATCGCGCGCCAGCTGCGCGATCGCGTCGACCGCTGCCTTCTTCATTTCCTCGTTGATCGCGGTGGCGCCGACATCGAGCGCGCCGCGGAAGATGAAGGGAAAGCACAGGACGTTGTTGACCTGGTTGGGAAAGTCGCTTCGCCCGGTGCAGATCATCGCATCCGGGCACGCTTTGCGGGCTTCATCCGGCATGATTTCCGGGTTCGGATTGGCCAGCGCCATTACCAGCGGCTTATCCGCCATCCGCTTGACCATCTCCGGTTTCAACACATTGGGGGCCGAAAGTCCGAGAAAGATATCGGCGCCGTCGATCACCTCGCCGAGCGTGCGCTTGTCGGTGTTCTGGGCATAGACCGCCTTCCAGCGGTCCATCAGCGTGGGGCGCCCCTCATAGACCACGCCGTCGATGTCGACGACGAAGATATTCTTGCGCTGGGCGCCCATCGAGACCAGGAGATTGAGACAGGCGAGTGCCGCGGCTCCCGCCCCGGAGCAGACGATCTTGACGTCGGCAAGCTGCTTGCCGTTCAGCAGCAGCGCATTGGTGATGGCGGCGCCGACGATGATGGCGGTGCCGTGCTGGTCGTCATGAAACACCGGGATTTTCATGCGCGCCTTGAGCTGCGCCTCGATCTCGAAACATTCCGGACCCTTGATGTCCTCCAGATTGATGCCGCCGAAGGTCGGCTCCAGCGCGGCCACGGTCTCGACCACCCGCTCGATGGTGTCGGCGGCGATTTCGATGTCGAACACGTCGATGCCGGCGAATTTCTTGAACAGGACCGCCTTGCCTTCCATCACCGGCTTCGAGGCCAGCGGCCCGATATTGCCGAGCCCGAGCACGGCGGTGCCGTTGGAGACGACCGCGACCAGGTTGGCGCGGATCGTGAGCGAAGCGGCCTCCGCCGGATTCTTGGCGATCTCCAGGCAGGCGGCCGCCACCCCTGGCGAATAGGCGAGCGCGAGGTCGCGCTGGTTGGCGAGCGGCTTGATCGCCTGGATCTCCAGCTTGCCGGGCCGCGGCAACCGGTGATAGGCGAGTGCTGCGGAATGGAGATCTTCGGAATAGGACGACATGCATGCTCCCCGCGCTTCCGCCCGAATTTGTTTTGCTGATCAGTCCCAGAAGGGTCAGTTTTCCGGTGGACTAAGCCGGATGTGAAGCACGCGCAACCGCTTGGACGCAACATCCGATGCGACGGTGACCAACAGGCCCGTACGTCGATCATGGGAAATCGCCGAAGCCATTGTCACACTCCCGTACCATCGCGGGCGACAATATGGCATTTTGGCCGCAATCGGCAATGGAGTCGCGACAATGGCAAAGATATTGATCGGTGTGGTCGCGGCCCTCGTCATCGCCGCTGGCGGTTTCTTCGGATTCCAATTCTACATCCAGCACCGCGTCGCCGGTGAGGTCGAAGCCGCGTTCGAGCAGATTCGCGCGACCGGCGCCAAGGCGAGCCACGGCAAGGTGTCGTTCGATCTGTGGAAGCGCACCGTCACGGTCGCGGACATCGCGAGCGAATCGGCCGCGCAACCCCCTGTCAGCGCCAGGATCGCCAGCGTCACGGCTTCGGGTGTCAGTCAACCCGATGCGGCGCGATTTTCCGCCGACAGCATCGAGGCCACCGACATCGAGATCGGCGCCGCGATGGCGGCGCCTTCAGGCTTCAAACTCACCTACAAGATACCGCGGATCACGATAAAGGACTATTCCGGCCCCGCCGGCATGCCACGGCGACCGGCTTCATCGGCCCTGATCGATATCTATCGCTTCGGACTCGAGCAATTCGCTGATGTCACCGCATCGTCGGTCACGGTCCCCAGCATTGCCGCGACCATCAACTTCGGCGCCGTAACGCCGGGCGGAGGCGATGTCGCCTATACGGGCCTCGCGATGCAGGGCATCAAGGACGGCAAGATCGCCAGCATGAAGATCGACGGGTTCGTTTTCACGGCCAACATGCAACAGGCGGGCAAGGTCGAGAAGATCACCGGCAATCTCGTCAATCTCGCCTCGTACGACCTCGATCTCAGCGCCCTGGCTGCGATCCTCGATCCGCAGAAGGCCAACGACGACCGCTATTACCGCGCCTATCGGCAGATCACGGTGGGTCCTTATGTCATCACGGGGGCGCAAGGCCTGAACATGCGGATCGACGGCATGACGATCGATGACGTCGGGTTCAAGCCGTCGCGAATGCAAATCCCGGCGCTGCTGGCGATGCTGCCACAGGCCGGAGCCGCTCCGCCGACACCCGCGCAAGCACGCGAGATGATCGAGAAGATCTCCAGTCTCTATGAGGGCGTGCATATCGCAAACGCCGAGATGCGCGGCCTGTCGGTGGAAACGCCGCAAGGCCCGTTCAAGCTCGCGGCGATGCGGTTCAACCTGGAGGCCGGCAAGATCGGCGAATTTGCGATCGAAGGTCTGGATGCAAAAGCGCCGAAGGGGCCCGTCAAGGTCGGGCGCTTCGCGCTCAAATCCTTCGACATCGCCAACCTCTTGCGCATGTCGGCGCTGTTTATGAACCCGGCGCAGAAGCCCCCGCCCGAACAGCTTCTCGGCCTGTTGACGCTGCTGCAAGGCGTCGAGGTCAAAGGGTTCGTCGTGCCCGATAAGGACAGCGGCAAACCGATCAGCATAGATCAGTTGAACCTGAACTGGGGCCAGTTTGTCGGCCCGATCCCAAGCCAGGCGCGCCTGGCCGGCAAGATGAGCGCCCCGATCGAGGCCAGTGAAGCCAGTCTGCGGCCGCTGCTTGACGCCGGCATGGACAGGCTCGCAATCGACCTCGATCTCGGCGCGGCCTGGACCGAAGCCTCGCGCACCTTCGTGGTGGATCCCGCAACCCTCGAGCTGGGCGGCCTCTTGAAAGCCCAAGCGCGCGTCTCGCTCGCCAACGTGCCGCGCGGCGTATTCTCGCCCAACCTGCCGCAAGCAGCCGCCATGGCGGGGCAAATCGAGGCCGGCACGCTTGAGCTCGTGGTACAGGACCTCGGCGGCGTCGATCTGGCGGTCGCGCAATATGCCCGCACGCAGAACGTCAGCCCCGATGCGGCACGCGCGGCCATCGCCGAAAAAATCCGGTCCAGCGTCGATCCAACGACGGCAAGCGATCCCGATGCCATGGCGATCGTGGAGGCCGCGGCACGCTATGTCGAGAACCCGCGCGGCACCCTGACGCTGAAGCTCACGCCGCGCGGCAAATTACCGGTGATGCCGATGATCCAGGCGCTGAACACCGACCCGCTCGTCGTGCTGGCGCAGTTTCAGGTGGAGGTTGCGACGGGGCGTTAAAGCGTTTTCGAGCGAAGTGGCCGCCGGTTCGCGTCAAGAAAACGCGTCAATTAAAGAATCCGGAGCCCCGTTTCGATTCCATCGAGACGGGGCTCCAGGCTCAGGCCTTGTCCGGCAGATTGAGCCGGATGTGAAGTTCGCGCAGCTGTTTCGTCGAGACCTCGGAGGGCGCTCCCATCATGAGGTCCTCGGCGCGCTGGTTCATCGGGAATAGCGAGATTTCGCGCAGGTTCGTGGTGCCGCAGAGCAGCATCACGATGCGATCGACGCCGGCCGCCATGCCGCCATGCGGCGGGGCGCCGTACTGGAACGCGCGGTACATGCCGCCGAAGCGTCCGATCACCTCGTTCTCGCCATAGCCGGCGATCTGGAACGCCTTCACCATCGCCTCGGGCCGGTGATTGCGGATACCGCCGGAGGCGATCTCGTAGCCGTTGCAGGTGATGTCGTACTGGAACGCCTTGATGGTCAGGGGGTCCTGGGTCTGCAGCGCCTCGAGCCCGCCCTGCGGCATCGAAAACGGGTTGTGCGAGAAGTCGATCTTCTTTTCTTCCTCGTCATATTCGTACATCGGGAAGTCTACGATCCAGGCGAGTTCGAACCGATCCTTGTCGATCAGGTTCAACTCCTCGCCGAGCTTGGTGCGTGCCAGCCCGGAAAACTTCCAGAATTTTTCGGGATCCCCGGCGACGAAGAACGCGGCGTCGCCTTCCTTCAAACCGAATTGGGCGCGGATCGCCGCCGTCCGCTCCGCCCCGATGTTGTTGGCAAGGGGGCCTGCGCCCTCGCCGCCCTCGCGCCACATGATGTAGCCGAGGCCGGGCTGGCCCTCGCCTTGCGCCCAGGAATTCATCCGGTCGCAGAACGCGCGGCTGCCGCCGCCAGGCGCAGGCAGCGCCCAGACTCGGTTCTTCGGCTCCTCCAGCATCCGCGCAAACACCTTGAAGCCGGAGCCGCGGAAATGTTCGGAGACGTCCTGCATCTCAATCTTGTTGCGCAGGTCTGGCTTGTCGCTGCCGTATTTGCGCAGCGCCTCCGCGAACGGAATCCGCGGCCATTGCTTCGTCACCGGCTTGCCGTTTGAGAATTCCTCGAACACGCCTGTGACCACCGGCTCCATCGCCGCGAACACGTCCTCCTGGGTCACAAAACTCATCTCGACGTCGAGCTGATAGAACTCGCCGGGCAACCGATCCGCGCGCGGGTCCTCGTCGCGGAAGCAAGGTGCAATCTGGAAATAGCGGTCGAAGCCGCTGATCATCAGGAGCTGCTTGTACTGCTGCGGGGCCTGCGGCAGCGCATAGAACTTCCCCGGATGAATCCGCGAGGGCACCAGGAAGTCGCGCGCGCCTTCCGGCGACGACGCCGTCAGGATCGGGGTCTGGAACTCGAAGAAGCCCTGCTCCTTCATGCGCTTGCGCATGGAATCGATGATCGCGCCGCGCTTCATGATATTCTGGTGCAGCTTGTCGCGACGCAGGTCGAGGAAACGGTACTTAAGCCTTATGTCCTCAGGATATTCCTGGTCCCCGAACACCGGCATCGGCAGTTCGCCAGCCGCCCCCAGCACCTCGATTTCGCTGACATAGACTTCGACCGCGCCGGTCGGCAGTTCCGAATTGTCGGTACCGGCGGGGCGGCGGCGGACCTTGCCGTCGATCCGCACCACCCATTCCGAGCGCAGTTTTTCGGCCGCAGAGAACGCCGGCGAATCCGGGTCGACCACGCATTGCGTCAGCCCGTAATGGTCGCGCAGATCGATGAACAGCACGCCGCCATGGTCGCGGATGCGATGGCACCAGCCGGACAAGCGGACGGCGTGGTCGATATCGCTGTCGCGGAGCGCGCCGCAGGTATGGGTCCGGTAACGATGCATGGATATTCCAAAACAGATGTCGGAGGATCGAATCGCGGGAGGCCAAAGACCTGTCCCCGCGAAGAGGGTGAGGGTTTACCCGACGCTTTCAGGCGCGGCAACCGAATGCGCCCGCCAAACCGGGCTTTTGGCGGCCGACCGCAGGCCCCCGAAAGGGACCGAAAAACAGCATCCGGCCGGCCTCGCGGGCCCGCAAGCCGATTGTCTAATTCGAAGCACAGCCTATCTTTGGGGACATGACGGTACATTTCCCCTTCCAAAATACCTACGCGGCACTGCCGGCCAATTTCTTCGCCCGAGTCGCGCCCACTCCGGTCCCCTCGCCCCGGCTGATCAAGCTGAACCGGCCTCTTGCCGTCCAGCTTGGACTCGATCCCGACCGGCTCGACAGCCCCGAGGGCGCCGAGATTCTGGCCGGAAAACGCATTCCCGAGGGCGCAGACCCGATCGCGATGGCCTATGCCGGCCATCAGTTCGGACATTTCGTGCCGCAGCTCGGCGATGGCCGGGCCATCCTGCTCGGCGAGGTGATCGACGCCGATGGCGTCCGCCGCGACATCCAGCTCAAGGGCTCCGGCCCGACGCCGTTTTCGCGGCGGGGCGACGGCCGCGCCGCGCTCGGCCCGGTGCTGCGCGAATACATCGTCAGCGAGACCATGGCTAAGCTCTGCATCCCGACCACGCGCTCGCTCGCGGCCGTCATGACCGGCGAGAGCGTGTTTCGCGAGACAGCGTTGCCGGGCGCGGTGCTGACCCGCGTCGCCTCCAGCCACATCCGGGTCGGAACGTTCCAGTATTTCGCGGCACGCGGCGATACCGAGGGGGTGCGGCGGCTCGCCGACCACGTGATCGCCCGGCACTATCCGCAAGCCGCCAGCGCCGAACGCCCCTATCATGCGCTGCTGGAGGGCGTTATCGCGCGCCAGGCCGAGCTGGTCGCGCGCTGGCTCCTGATCGGCTTCATCCACGGCGTCATGAACACCGACAACACCTCGATCTCGGGCGAGACCATCGATTACGGCCCCTGCGCCTTCATGGACCATTACGACCCGGCAAAGGTGTTCTCCTCGATCGACGAGATGGGCCGCTACGCCTATGCCAACCAGCCGCGGATCGCGCTGTGGAATCTGACCCGGCTTGCGGAATGCCTGCTGCCGCTGTTCTCCGAGGACCAGGAGAAGGCGATCGCGGAGGCGCAACTTGTGCTTGGCGGCTTCGCCGATGCTTTCAACGGAGCCTATCAGGCCGGGCTGCGCGCCAAGCTCGGGCTGTTCACGAAGCAGGACGGCGACCAGGCGCTTGCGCAGGATCTGCTGGACGCGATGGCCAAAAACCAGGCCGACTTTACCCTGACATTCCGGCGGTTGGGCGACGCCGCACTCGATCCCCTGCATGATCGCGATATCCGCTCGTTGTTTGCCGACCCCACCGCCTTCGACGAATGGGCGGGGCGCTGGCGGCAACGGACCGGCGAGGAGCCGCAGGAGCCAGCCGCCCGGCAGGCCGCGATGCGCGCGGTCAACCCCGCCTTCATTCCGAGAAACCACCGGATCGAAGCGGTGATCGAGGCCGCCGTGAACAGGGACGATTTTGCGCCGTTCGAAGAGCTTCTGACGGTGCTGTCGAGGCCGTACCAGGACCAGCCGGCCTTGGCGCGATACGCGGAGGCTCCCGAACCGCATCAGTGCGTGCGGCAGACGTTTTGCGGGACGTGACGAATCCGGCGCTATCAGCTTTCAGTATCCAACCGACCGCCCAAGGAGGGCGTCATGGCGGTTTTTAGGGGTTGGCTAGATGACAGTCAGCGCGGCCAGATTTGGGCCGTTGGTGGCTATGTTGGGGCCGAGCATCGCTGGGAAGAATTTGAGACGTATTGGCCAATGGCCCTCGCCAATCATGATGTGCCTTATTTCCACATGAAGGAAATGGGGAACCCGAACGGCATATACGGCAAGTGGCATCCACCCAAGGAACATCGAGACGAAGTCGCCGATTTTCTAGGTGGCTTGGCTAAGGTTGTCAGCCGAAGTTGTCTAGTAGGCGTTTTATCGCTAGTTCGCTTAGATGATTTGGCGAGATTCAATGCTGCTCACGGCTTGAGTCTAAAGCCTTATCCGCTCGCAGCCTATGGCTGCATGTTGCTCGCAGCTAGGGACAACCCTGGTTGGTCGATTGAACTTATTTTCGACCATACCGATAAAGTAACGTCAAAGCTGGCCGCCGCAAAAATCTATGCGGACTCTGACAAGTATAACGATGGAGATTTTGACAAAGTTGTCACACGCGGCCTTCCGAAGGCCAAGACTGCTAAGGAAATTCCAGCGCTTCAGGCGGCTGATTTTTTCGCGTGGGAATTTCGAAAACACCACGAGAATGTCAACGAATGGTTTGAATTGGAAGATCGGCCGCCCGATAGGGATGAAGCATGGGAGCACCTGCAAAAATGGTCTCTTCAGAAATTCGGGACAAAAGAGCCAACGCGGCGAAAATCCGCTGAGGCGTTGCTAGATGGCAATGAATTTTACCCTCTAATTTGGGACTACCAAACCCTATGCGAAGCCCATGAAGCTAGGGGCGGCGTATGGGCTTAGATGCTTTCCGCACCACAACCTTTTCGAAAGCGCACTCTGCGCCTTCCTCAGTTTCATCCGCTTCCGCTTCGCGGGCAGCGTCGATGATTCGTTTCGATTGTGTAGGGCTGTCTAACGCTTTTTCTGATCCATCGCACGCGCGTTGGCCGCACTGTCGGCCTCGAATTTGTCGGCATGTTTGCAAGAGCTTTCATCAAGCTGATCGAGCATCCGCATTTCTGCTGCACCAGCCCGTTGAGGGTCAACCGGTGGCGCGGCGACAATCCGCCGTTTGTACGCGTCGCAGTTGCGCCGCTCTTCCAAATAGGCTGCCGTTTGTCGTTCCTGTTCCAGGCGCCGAGCATCGGCTTGCTCGGCTTGGCGCTTGCCTTCTTTTTCGCCTTCAAGAGCGCGCAATCGCAAGTCCAAATCCATTATCCGGCGGTTGAGAATTTCAATGTCACCCTGAGTGGCGACCTGCGCGGACGCGGGTTGAAACGTGATCACGGCCAGTGCTACAGCGACGATCATATCAATAGAGCGCCTGGACTGTTCGCGATCCTCTTTTGTGACGTTTGGTTCAGCCATGGAGGCGCCAATGAATAAAGCGATGACTGTATTAGCGACCAGCCTTGCGATTCACGCGAGCCGTTACTAATATGGGCTGAATCTGAGCCGCCACTTGTTCGGCATGCTCTATCGACATCCTCACCTGAATATCCAACGTTTGTTGAGGAAAGCCAGCGACAAATACCGGCAGAGTCACCACTACGGTTTGCCCTTCGGCAGTCGTTGTGGGTAGCTGCTGGGTTACCAGCTCAAATGGCCGCTCGCCCTCGAAAACAATAGTGCCCATCATCCCCTCCCGCTGTTAGGCGCACCCGACCCGTTAACCCCTAATCCACCATCGCCCTACCCGCCCCCGCCCTTAACCACGTCACTTAATAACCCCTCAATGCACTCCCTACAAATCTAACGGTTTGTGGGGGAGATTGCCGTGGACGCGCTGGTATTTGAATTCATGGGATTGGGGGTCTTCGCCCTCTCTCTCATCGTGCTGGCCTTTCCGTCGCAGCGGCAACCGTCGCGCCGCATGCGGCAATACTGACCGGTCCAGCTTCGAAGCCAGTATCGAGAACGCGTCAGAACCGCCTGCCGCGCGCCGCGGTCGTTTGAGTTCTTGGGAAAAGTCCCAACCAACCCGAATGCAAGCCCCGAATTCGTCCCAAGACCCTTGACATATCAGCGCTTTCGGCAGAACGCCGTCTCAAGAAGCGTCATGGGCCGTTCATGGATTTGATTACCACCACTTCGGAACTCGCCGCAGTCTGCGCGCGCCTTGCCAAGCATCCGGTCATCACCGTCGACACCGAATTCCTGCGCGAGACGACCTACTATCCCCTGCTCTGCGTCGTGCAGATGGCAAGCGCCGAGGAAGCGGTCGTCGTCGACACGCTCGCCAAGGGCATCGACCTGAAGCCGTTCTTCGACCTGATGGTCGACGAGAAGGTGCTGAAGGTGTTCCATGCCGCCCGCCAGGACATCGAGATCGTCTGGCACCAGGCGGGCATCATCCCGCATCCGATCTTTGACACGCAAGTGGCGGCCATGGTGCTCGGCTATGGCGATTCCATCGCCTACGACCAGCTGGTCGAGCGCATCATGGGCCACCGGCCGGACAAGACCCACCGCTTCACCGACTGGTCGCGCCGGCCGCTGACCAAGGAGCAGATGCATTACGCGGTCTCCGACGTCACCCATCTGCGCGACGTGTTCGCAGCGCTCGACGCCGATCTCAAGAAGCGCGGCCGCAGCCACTGGGTGAGCCTCGAGATGGAAATTCTGACCAGCCCGAAGACCTACGACTTTCACCCCGAACGGGCCTGGGAGCGGCTGAAGACGCGGGTGCGCAAGCCGAAGGAACTCGCGGTCCTGATGGAAGTCGCGGCCTGGCGCGAGCAGGAGGCGCAAAGCCGTGACGTCCCGCGCGGGCGCGTGCTGAAGGACGATGCGGTCGGCGACATCGCGACCCAGGCGCCGACCACTCTGGAACGGCTGGCCAATCTGCGTTCGCTGCCGAAGGGCTTTGACCGCTCAAAATGGGGCGCCGATATCGTGGCCGCCGTGCAGCGCGGTCTGGCGCGCGATCCCGCGACGTTGCCGAAACTCGAAAAGCCGCGCAGCAACTCAAACGGGGCGGCGACCGTCGAACTCCTGAAAGTCCTGCTGCGGATGACATCGGAGCGCCATGCGGTGGCCAGCAAGGTGATCGCGACCGTGGACGATCTCGAGCAAATCGCGGCCGACGACAATGCCGAAGTCGCCGCGCTGCAGGGCTGGCGCCGCGAGCTGTTCGGTGAAGCGGCGCTGGCGCTGAAGCACGGCCGGGTGGCGCTGGCGATCGAAAAGGGACGCGTGGTCAAGGTCGATCGAGCCTGACGGCCCCTGCATCTCGCGCCGCGCGTTGGCCGCTACGCAGGCGTCACGCCCCTACCACTTCACTTCCAGACCCACCGTGCCCTGGTGCGACTGCATCGCGGCGCGGAACTTGCCGTCATAGTTGATGTAGAGCCGCATTGCGTTGGTCAGGCTCAATGAAGCCGACGCCCCGGCATCGGCGCCGTATTGGCTCTCGCCGATGCCCTGCACCGTGATGCTCTCCGGCCCCAGGCTGACCAGGACCGAGCCGAAATTCTGCGAAAAATTGTCGACGAACTTGCCGTAGGCGGACAGGTCCAAAACCTTCTGGTCGATGATCCAGTAGTGCCCGACTTCCGCGCCCAGCAGAACGCGCGAGCGCTCTATCGTCGTGCCGGTCGCCGTCAGCGGATCGAAGCCCCCCATCTCCCGGAATCCCGAGGTGGTGGCCCGCACGTATTCGAGTCCGGCCTTCGGTACGATGCGGCTCTGGTCCATGCTCCAGTAGTAGCTGAGTTCAGTCAGCGCGCCGTCGATCTCCGCGGTGTAGCCGGCGCTGGCGGTGCCGAACCCGGTGTCCCGGCTCGAATTGATGTTGCCGAAGCCATGCACCAGCGCGACCGCCCAGGTCCACGGCCCCTTGTCGATGGAGCCGTTGATGCCGACCTGGGTCAGATCGAGGGTTGCCGACTGCAGCGCCAGCGGAACGTCGATCGCGGTTCGGCTCTGGTCGACCGAAAGGCCGACATTGACGCCGGGGGCAAGCCGCGCACCGATGCCTCCGACGCCGCCCCAGGTCTGACGCTGGTCGGGGAGGAAATTACCCTGCGCGCTGTCCCTGGTTGAGATCCCGTAGGCCTCGGCCCAGGTCCGAACCGTCGGCGCATCCGTCGCCTGCGAAGCACCGCCGCCGCCGGGATTGGTCCGCGATGACCGATCGAAGCCCGACGACGCCTGGTTTCCGAGCCGCTCCAGGAAGTTGCTGCCGAGGTTCGTCACCGTCGAGGCGGCCGAAAGATCGGCGTTGATTTGCGTCGGTGTCGGGGACGGCGACGGTGTCGGAATGGGGGTCGGGGACGGCGTCGGGGTGGGCGTGGGACTGGGGCTGGGACTCGGCGATTGCGCGAGCGCCGGCGAGGATAGCGCTGCGCCTCCGAGGATGAGCATAAAAGCAATGGCAATGGCCGTCGCAAGCCGGCGGCCGGAGCCGCTCTCCTTTGTTCGCGACAGCCGCGATGAGCAGCCCATCAATGCCATTCCCAAAAGCAGCGCCAACTCGACAAAACAGCAAAAAATCCCGGCGGCCGGTGGCGATTTGCCCTGAGTTCTCCGGGAGCGTCAATCGGTCTTGCTCCCCTGCCGGAGGCAATTACCGGACATTGTTGTTGCCCTGCCACAGGTCGTCAGGGGCGAATCCGATCGCCGGCGCAATTTTCCGGAGCCCACGCCGGAAGCTTGCTAACTCGCAAATTTCGTGTTGCAATTGCCGGCACAATCGGATTTTAGGCCGATCGACTGTGCGTTTCGCGACTGAGAAATTGAGCAGACATCCGAAAGCCCGCTTGTGGCGCGGCACGCAAAAAGCGTGGCCGCGTCTTTTTTACGTCTAGACCAGGAGACAGGCGATGCAAAAAGGCACCGTCAAGTGGTTCAACCCGACAAAGGGTTATGGGTTCATCAAGCCGACGGTCGGCGATAAGGACGTGTTCGTCCATATCTCGGCGGTCGAGCGCGCCGGGCTCTCAACCCTCAACGAAAACCAGGTTATCGAGTACGACCTCGTGGAAAATCGCGGCAAAACCTCCGCGGAAAATCTGAAGATCTCTTAAGCATCGTCACGATCCGCGCAAGCAATCCTGATGCGCCCCCGGCGCTTCCGCCGGGGTTTTTTTATTTTCCGTTCAACCGGCCGTCCCGATCTAACGCCGGCGAAATCAGGCTATCACCGGATCGGCCGCCCGCCGTTCGGCAAACATCGCCCTCCAGCCTGACCTCGCCGCCGGCGAGGAGCCGCAACGCGGCGGGATAGATGCGGTGCTCGATCTGAAGGATGCGCTGCGCCAAACTCTCCGCCGTGTCGTCATCGAAAACCGCGACCGCGCCCTGCATCAGGATCGGGCCGGCATCGGTTTCAGGGATGACGAAATGCACGGTCGCACCGGAAATCTTCACCCCGGCGCGCAGCGCCTGCGCCTGCGGTTCGAGGCCCGGAAAGGACGGCAGCAGCGAGGGATGGATGTTGAGCATCCGCCCATGCCAGCGCTGCACGAATTCGGCCGTGAACAACCGCATGAATCCGCCGAGGCAAATCAGGTCGATCTTGTGCGCCTCCAGCGCCGACTGCAGTTCCGCCTCGAACGCCGCACGGTCCTTGCCGAACGGCTTGCTCTCGATGGTGAGCGTCGCGATGCCGCTTGCCTTTGCCCTTTCGAGACCGCCGGCATCGGCCCGGTTGGAAATCACGACCGCGATCTCGGCCGGGAAATCGGCCGCGCGCGCCGCCTCGATCAACGCGGCCATGTTCGATCCGCGCCCTGAGATCAGGATTGCGACCCGGCGCTTCATGGCCTCACCACGAAAGGTCGAGATGGCCGTTATAGACCACCCGGTGCTCGCCGGCAGCCGGGATCACCTCGCCCAACAGCGTTACGCTCTCGCCGCCTTCGGCGAGCATGTCGCTGACCGCTTCGACCGCGTCGGCGTTGATGATGGCGATCATGCCGATGCCGCAGTTGAAGGTGCGCAGCAATTCGAGTTCGGCGACGCCGCCTTGCGCCGCCAGCCACTTGAACACCGGCAACACCTGCAGGCGCGCCAGGTCGATGCCGACGCCGAGATGTTTCGGCAGCACGCGCGGGATGTTGTCGGTGAAGCCGCCGCCGGTGATGTGGGCGAGGCCCTTGACGGCGCCGGTCTCGCGGATCGCGCGCAGGCAGGATTTGACATAGAGCCGTGTCGGCGTCAGCAGCGCGCCGCCGAGCGTCATGACCGGCGAAAACGGCGCCTGCGCGTCAAAGCCCAGGCCTGAGGTTTCAACGATCCTGCGAACCAGCGAAAACCCGTTGGAGTGCACGCCGGACGAGGCGAGGCCGAGCACCGCGTCGCCGGCGGCGATGTCGGGCCGCGGCAGCAGCGTGCCGCGCTCGGCGGCGCCGACCGCAAAACCGCCGAGGTCATAGTCGCCGTCCTTGTAGAGGCCGGGCATTTCGGCAGTCTCGCCGCCGATCAGCGCGCAGCCGCTTTCCCGGCAACCCTCGGCGATGCCGGCGACGATGGCCGCGGTGGTTTCCGGATCGAGCTTGCCGCAGGCGAAATAATCCAGAAAGAACAGCGGCTCGGCGCCCTGCACCACGAGGTCGTTGACCGACATCGCCACGAGGTCGATGCCGATGCCGCCATGCAGGCCGGTCTCGATGGCGATCTTGAGCTTGGTACCGACACCGTCGGTTGCCGCGACCAGGATCGGGTCCTTGAAGCCCGCGGCCTTGAGGTCGAACAACCCGCCGAACCCGCCGATTTCGGCCTCGGCGCCGGCGCGGGCGGTGGCGCGAACCAGCGGCTTGATGAGATCGACCAGACGATTCCCTGCATCGATATCGACGCCCGAATCCGCGTAAGTGAGCCCGTTTTTGCGGTCGATCATGGCCTGTTCCAGCTGATGGCGGCTGGTTACGTCGGATTGCCCCGCCGTGCAATGGCTCGCAAGGGGGCTGCGCATGTACTATGTAAACGGGAACCGGTTCACCCTGCAAAGAGCCGGATGCCACGTTGAAATCAGGCCGCTAGCCGGGACGCGCCGCGTTGAGTATTCCGAACATCATTACGCTGGGCCGCATCCTGCTGGTGCCGATCATCGTCTGGGCGATCGCCTCGAACCAGATGGAAATCGCGTTTGCGATCTTCGTCGTCGCCGGCGTCAGCGACGCGGTCGACGGCTTTCTCGCCAAGCGCTTCAACATGGCGAGCGAGCTGGGTGCCCTGCTCGATCCGCTCGCCGACAAGGCGCTGCTGGTCTCGATCTATGTGGCGCTCGGCATCTGGGGCGCGGTGCCGCACTGGATCGTCATTCTCGTGGTTTCGCGCGACATCATGATCGTCAGCGCCGTGATCGTGTCATGGTTGTCCGGCAAGCCGATTCCGATGAAGCCGTTGATGGTGTCCAAGCTCAATACGGTGGCACAGGTGGCGTTCGCGGCCTTGGTGCTGGCAGCGCTCGGTTTCGGTTTCGAACCTGCGCCTTACGATCTGATCCTGATGGGATTTGTAACGGTCTTTACACTGGTGTCCGTCTCCCTCTATCTCGTCGAGTGGGTCCGGCACATGAGCACGATCGAAGCCAGCTAATATAATTGGTCATGCGCCGGCCGGTCCCGGCATGGAGTGAGCTTAAGTGCCAGGCCGCGTTCAACCCCGTCAGCTCGCCCTTGCGCTGCCGCATGCGGAAAGCCTCACCCGCGACAATTTTCTCGAAGGGCCGGCCAATGCCTCAGGCCTAGCGCTGATCGACGGCTGGCCCGAATGGCCGAACCGGATCATGCTGCTGGTCGGGCCGGAAGGGGCCGGCAAGAGCCACCTCGCCGCCATCTGGGCCGAACAGGCCGGCGCCCGCTCGATATCGGCCCATGCGCTGACCCCGGCTGCCGTGCCGGGCGCGCTGGCCACCGGGGCGCTTGTGGTCGAAGATCTGAATTCGCCTGATTTCGACGAGCGCGCGCTGTTCCATCTGATGAATCTGGCCCGGGAAGATCAGGCTTTCGTGCTGATCACCGCACGGCTTGCGCCGTCGGCCTCCCACGTCGAGTTGCGCGATCTGCGCTCGCGTCTGCGCGCGGTGCCGACGATATCGCTGCTGCCGCCGGACGATGCGCTGTTTCGGGCGCTGATCGTCAAGTTTTGCGCGGACCGCCAGATGGCCATCGACGAGAGCGTGGTGAGCTATCTTGCGACCCGGCTGGAGCGGTCCTATGCGGCGGTCCGGCAGGCGGTGGAACTCCTGGACACCGAAGCGCTGCGGCTCGGCCGGCCGGTAACGCGGGCGCTGGCGGCTGAATTATTACGCGATGCCTGATGGCGCCGCATCTTGACCGGCGCAGG
Organism: Bradyrhizobium sp.; assembly: GCF_035484855.1. Lineage (GTDB taxonomy): Bacteria > Pseudomonadota > Alphaproteobacteria > Rhizobiales > Xanthobacteraceae > Bradyrhizobium. The sequence goes on along the minus strand of NZ_DATHOP010000239.1, from coordinate 37,296 downwards.
CTGCAAGAACATCAATGTCATTGAAACGACATCGCGGCAAAACAGGGTTGTGCCAGCGTTGTCCCTAAATCGCACTGCCGCCCGCCTCTGGATGGATTGAAACTTCATGGATTCCGCGCAAGCCATTGTAATTCCAGAAAAAGAATCGGATATCGATACCGCGCCTGCGATCGCCCGCAGCCCCGAACGCTTCATCAATCGGGAGCTATCCTGGCTGCATTTCAATCGCCGCGTGCTGGAAGAATCGGTCAATTCCGGCCACCCCGCGCTCGAGCGGGTGCGATTCCTGTCGATTTCCGCCAATAACCTTGATGAGTTCTTCATGGTCCGGGTCGCCGGCATCAAGGCCCAGGTGCGGGAGGGCATCACCGAGCGCAGTCCCGACGGGCTGTCCCCCGCCGAGCAGCTGGTCCTGATCAACGAGACGGTTTCAAAATTGGCCGGCGACCAGCAGGCGATCTGGCGCGACTTGCGCGGCATCCTGGCCGAAGTCGGCATCGTTCTGATCGACGGCCGCGACGTCACCAAGACCGAACGAAGCTGGATCGAGGATCACTTCCTCCACAATATCTTTCCGCTGCTGACGCCGCTGGCGATTGATCCGGCGCATCCGTTCCCGTTCATCCCGAGCCTCGGCTTCACCGTCGCGCTGCACCTGGCGCGGATCTCCGACGGCAAACCGATGAACGCGCTGATCCGCATGCCCGGCAAGATCGACCGTTTCATCCGCCTGCCCGCCGGCAAGGATGGCGCGGTGCGGGTGATCACGCTGGAGCAGGCCACCGGGCTGTTCATCGGCCGGCTGTTTCCCGGCTACACCGTCAAGGGTCAGGGTGCGTTCCGCATCATCCGGGATTCCGAACTCGAAATCGAGGAAGAGGCCGAAGATCTGGTGCGGCTGTTCGAGACGGCGCTGAAGCGGCGGCGGCGCGGATCGGTGATCCGGCTCGAGATCGAAGCCAAGATGCCGGAGGAGCTGCGCGGCTTCGTGCAGCAGGCGCTCTCCACCACCGACGACGAGGTGTTGCTGGTCGACGGCGTGCTGGCAATGAACGAATTGTCGCAATTGACCCGGCTCGACCGGCCCGATCTCGAATTCGCGCCCTATGTGCCCCGCCATCCCGAGCGGGTGCGCGACCATGGCGGCGACATCTTCGCCGCGATCCGCCAAAAGGACCTGATCGTCCATCACCCTTACGAATCCTTCGACGTCGTGGTGCAGTTCCTGCAACAGGCCGCGCGCGACCCCGACGTGGTCGCGATCAAGCAGACGCTGTATCGCACCTCGAACAACTCGCCGATCGTCCGCGCGCTGGCGGAAGCCGCCGAAGCCGGCAAATCGGTCACGGCGCTGATCGAACTCAAGGCCCGCTTCGACGAGGAGGCCAACATCCGCTGGGCGCGCGACCTCGAACGCGCCGGCGTGCAGGTGGTGTATGGTTTTCTCGAACTGAAGACCCACGCCAAACTGTCGCTGATCGTGCGCCGCGAGGGCGGCAGCCTCACCACCTATGTGCACACCGGCACCGGCAATTATCACCCGGTGACCGCGCGCATCTATACCGACCTGTCCTACTTCACCTCGGATCCGATCATCGGGCGCGACGCCGCGCGGGTGTTCAACTACATCACCGGCTATGCCGAGCCGAGCGACATCGAGAAGATGGCGGTCTCTCCCCTCACCTTGCGCAAGCGCATCATCGAACACATCCACGGCGAGACCAGCCATGCCCGCCACGGCAGGCCGGCCGCGATCTGGATGAAGATGAATTCGCTGGTCGACCCCGAAATCATCGACGCGCTGTACGAGGCTTCGCAGGCCGGCGTATCGATCGAACTGGTGGTACGCGGCATTTGCTGCCTGCGGCCGGGCATCGCGGGGCTGTCGGACAACATCCGGGTCAAATCGATCATCGGCCGGTTCCTGGAACACGGCCGAATCTACTGTTTCGGCATGGGCCAGGGCCTGCCCAGCGCAAAAGCTGCTGTGTATATCTCGTCGGCCGACATGATGCCGCGCAACCTCGACCGGCGCGTCGAAATCCTCTGTCCGCTGCAAAATCCCACGGTGCATCAGCAGGTTCTCGAACAAATCATGGTCGCGAACCTGAAGGATACCGAGCAGAGCTGGCAGTTGTTGCCGGATGGATCGTCAACGCGTATGAAGGCCGCGAAGGGCGAGGAACCGTTCAACCTTCATAATTATTTCATGACGAATCCGAGTCTGTCAGGCCGTGGAAAGTCGCTCAAGGAATCTTCGCCACGTCGCCTCACGCGCCGTACCGAACGTCATCCCCAGCCATAAGGGGTTGCGCCGGTGAGGCGTCCGCGCAAGCGCGCTTCGAGCGTCGCGGTCATCGACATCGGCTCGAACTCGGTGCGTCTCGTCGTCTATGAAGCGATGGCGCGCAGCCTGACCACGCTCTTCAACGAAAAGACGCTGTGTGGGCTTGGTCGCGAGGTTCAGACCACCGGGCTGCTGGCGCCCGATGCGGTGGCCAAGGCCCTGACGTCGCTGCGGCGTTTTCGCGCACTGTGCCGGGTGATGAAGGTCGGCCGCGTCCATGCGATCGCCACTGCCGCCTGCCGCGACGCCACCAATGGCGCCGATTTCATCGCCAGGGCCGAACGCATCTGCGGCGTCAAAATAGAAATTCTGTCGGGCCCGCGCGAAGCAAAATTGTCCGCGCTCGGCGTGATCTCGGGAATTCACCGGCCCGACGGCATTGTCGGCGATCTCGGCGGCGGCTCGCTGGAACTGATCGACGTTCGGGGAAATCGCGTTCGCAGCGGCGTAACGCTGCCGCTGGGGAGTCTCGCGCTGCAGGATTTGTCGCACAAATCGCTGAAGCGCGCCGAGCGCATCGTGAGGGGTGAACTGACCGGCCTTGCCCAGCTCAAATCCGGCCGCGGCCGCGCCTTCTACGCGGTCGGCGGAACGTGGCGGGCCTTGGCGCGCATCCACATCATCCAGAGCGAATATCCGCTGCGGGTGATGCATGGCTATTCGATCCCCGCGCAGGATGCGCTCGATTTCGCCCAACGCCTGCGCCGCCTGGTCGTGGCCAACATGCTGGCCAACATCGAAGTCGTCGCCGACGCACGGCGGCCGCTACTGGCCTATGCGGCGCTGGTGCTCGAATACATCATCCGCGTCGCCCGGCCGAAGACCATCGTGTTTTCCACCTTCGGCGTGCGCGAAGGCCTGCTTTACGCCAAACTGCCGCAGCCCGAGCGCCACGAGGACGGGCTGATCTGCGCCGCCCAGACGCTCAACGAACTGCTGTCGCGCTCGGCCCGCCACGCCCAGGAATTGATCGAATGGACCGATCGGCTGGTGCGGGTCGCGAAGTTGCGGGAAACCGAGGAGGATCGCCGGCTGCGCCATGCCGCCTGCCTGTTGTCGGATATCGGATGGCGGGTCCATCCCGACCATCGCGGCGAGGAAACGCTCAGCCTCATCACCAACGGAAATTTCGGCTCGATCAGCCATCAGGGACGGGCCTTCGTCGCGCTGTCGGTGTTCTTCCGCTACGCCGGCTTGAGCGAAGAGAACCAACCCCCGCTGATCGTCCAGGAACTGGTGCCCCCGGCGATGCTGGAGCGCGCACGCGTGCTGGGGGCAGCCTTTCGCGTCGCCCATCTGATATCGGCGGCGCGGCCCGGCGTGTTGCCGGCCACCCATTTCCGAAGCAACGGCCGCAAGCTGATGCTGGTGTTCGAACACCGACTGGTCGATCTGGTCGCCGACCGCGTCGGCAGCCGTTTCAGGCAGCTGGCGCGGCTGCTCGGGAGATCGGGGACGATCGTGCGGCGGTAGACGGGCGCAGCCCGTTTTCAAACGGTCGATGATCAGTCTCTGCTCAGCGGGATGAGTGCGCGAAGCCGTGCGTCCCGCAAATACAGGCCGCCCCAGACGAGGATGCCGAAATAGACGCCGAACAGGACCGAGCCGAACAGCGGATCCTCTATTCGCACCTTGCTGGCGACGGCTCCGCCGAGATAGGCCGTGAGCAGGATCGCGCCCAGGATCGAGGTTCGCGGAATCGCGTACAGGATCGTGCACGCGAGACAGATGACCCCAAGCGGACGGATGAGATCCAGGGGATAACCGATCTGGGCCGTTGCCTCGACGACATGGGATTCCAGCACGAGCTTCGACACCCCGTCGAACAGCAGGAACGCGATCATGAGGCCGGACATGCCCCAACCGGTCCACTGCATCCATTTCGAGCGTCCGGCGACTTGAGATTGCGTCCCCATGAGGTTGGCTCCGGTGTGAGATTGATGAACTGCTTCAGCCATGGTCTTGAACTCCTTGCAGGGTTGCGAGATGGGCCGCCATGCGATCCGTTCCCATGCTGATCATCTGGCCGAAGCCCATCTTCGCGGACAGGTCGCGATCGGCGATGGAATCGAACAGCGTGACCAATTTCCACCGCGTTTGCTGGCCGCGCACTTCCAGCGTGACGGTGTTGTGCGAGGTCGGCGGAGCGGGATTGCGGTCGGGATCCCCAATGGTTCGCCACACCAGCCGTTCCGGTTCGACGATCTCTTCGAAGACGCTGTTGATCGTGTAGCGTGTGCCGTTGGGGGCCTGCATGACATGGTGCCAGGCGCCGCCGGGCCGCAGATCCATCTCGCACACCGGGTTGGTGAAGCCGGGCCCGCCGTACCACACCGCGACCTGCCTGGGGTCGGTAATGGCCTTCCACACCAGTTCGCGCGGCGCATCGAAGTCGCGCGTGATGACGATGACTGGCCTGTCAGCGGCGCTGACGTCGATGATCGCCGGCATGCTTCATTTCCTTTTTTTTGGCGAGGATGCGGGTCGTGCTCGCTTGGAACGCTGTCCGGTTTTTCCGGCACCCTGCATTTGCAGCACCCGCAGATGCTCGGCGAGGCTGTCGAGGCTATTGTCCCAGAAGCGCCGGTAGTTCTCGAGCCACTCGAAAACCTCCTGCAGTGGCCTCGCCTCGAGATGGCGGGGACGCCATTGCGATTGACGGCCCTGCGAGATCAGGCCGGCGGCTTCCAGAACCTTGAGATGTTTGGAAACGGCGGCAACGCTCATGTCATAGGGCTCGGCGAGTTCATTCACTGTCGCATCGCCCGTCGTCAGGCGCGCGAGGACGCCGCGGCGGGTCGGATCCGCAAGCGCGGAAAACAGCGAACTCAGACGATCTTGAACCATATTCAATCAATCAGTTGTAAACTGATCGGTTGAATATAACGGTTCGGTTTCCGGTGCAAGAGCTTTTTGGGGACGGATTTGTTTTCGAAGGACGTCAGGAAAGGACGCGATCGTGGATCAAACTGGGACTGCGGACGCCTCAGGACGCACTTGATAATTTCTTGAAGGGGCTTGGCCAATCGCCTCGCTCGGATTAGGTTACATGTAACCGGAGAATGACCATGGTTTCTGCACCGAAGCGGAAGTCCTCTCGTGTGAAGGTTCGCGAGCATCGCGAACGGCTGCGCCGGCAAGGATTGCGTCCTATCCAGATCTGGGTCCCGGATGTGCGTGCGCCGGCGTTCCGCTCGGAGGCACGCCGTCAGTCGCTGGCCGTGGCTGCAAGCTCCCGCGCCCACGAGGATCAGACGTTCATCGATGCCGTATCGGCACTCCCTGATGAACCGGACGGGCATGAATGAGGCGCGCCGACGTCTGGACTGTTGCCGGCGGCAAGGACTATGCGGGGAAGGCGCGGCCCGTCGTCATCCTTCAGGACGATAGTTTCGACGGAACCGAATCGATCACGATCTGCGCGTTCACGACCGATGAGACAGACGCACCGTTGTTCCGGCTTGCGGTCGAGCCGAACGAACGCAATGGATTGCGCATCCCATGCCGCCTCATGGTGGACAAGGTGACCACCGTCCCGAAATCGAAACTCGGTGCGCATATCGGGCGCCTGGACGACGGGGATGTCTTGCGCCTCAATCGGGCGGTGCTCGTGTTCCTTGGATTGGCAACGTCTCCCAGAGCGTGATCCGGAAAAGTGGACACCGGCTTTCCCTCACGACAAACGCGGAGCGCGTTTGCGCGGAGATCATGCTCGCCGCTACCCGACGGGCAAAACAGTTGCGCCCCATGCCCTGATTTCTCCGTTTTGTCCAGCCCCGTCAGAAAAAATATTCTACTTTACCGAATATTCTGATTATCCTATATTGCTCCTCGTCCCGTCCCACCATGAGGGGCGTTTCGCGGTCGTCACTAAACGCGGGGCGGGATGCGGTGGACGCGAGGGGCACATTGACGAACGTGCTTTTCTCGCGGACGGCGAAGCCGTGTGGTCCTGGCACCTCGACGCTGGTGTCAGGTTGGCGCTTAGGAGCGCTGGTGACGGTGGCCAAAGAGCCCGAGCACCGGGGAGATCACGGAATAAGCCGTAAACCATTGCGTGGGGAATGCCGGGTGATTCCGGTGTGACCTGACAAAACGTGTGCGTTCTACCACTACCCGTTGCACACGTGGCTATTGGGCGCATCGAGCGCCCGGCATTCCCTGCGCCCTCTGTTTGGAGGGCGGAATAAAAGAATACCTCGCGCAAAAAAAACATGCGGCGAGATTGCGAAAGTGTGTCTCACCGTCATTGCGAGCGCAGCGAAGCAATCCATGCAGCAACAAGTAAGCAAGTAAGAAAGATGGATTGCTTCGCTGCGCTCGCAATGACGGTGTTGGGCTATTTGACAATTGAATTCCGGAGATTGCGCTTACGGCTTGTTGACCCGAGCCGCCTCGGTCGCATTCGGCTGTTCGAGCTGCCGCAGCCTGCGCTTGCGCCAGGTCGATCCAGCCGCCAGAACCGTGATCGCACCCAGTATCGAGGCGACGTGTTCGATCGGATCGCCGCCGAGGCCGAACAGCGCCGAGGTCGCCTCGAGTCCGATCGAGATCTGCCCATCGAGCAGCCGCTGCAGGAAGGGCTGCACGGCCGGATCGGTCGCGATCACGTCGCCGGCGATCCAGCCGAGCAGCGTCGCGCCGAGCCAGACCAGGATCGGAAAGCGGTCGAGCACCAGCATGATCAGGGCTGCGCCGGCGATGATCATGGGAATGCTGATGGCCAGGCCGAGGATCAACAGCGGAATCTGTCCGTTCGCGGCAGCCGCAACCGCGATGACATTGTCGAGACTCATCACGATGTCGGCGATCACCACGATCCGGATGGCGTGCCAGAGGCCGGTAGCAGCGCTGACGTCGTCGCCTTCATCATCGGGGACCAGCAGCTTGGCTGCGATCACCACCAGCGCGATGCCGCCGACCAGCTTCAGATAGGGCAGCACCATCAGCCTGGCGACGACGCCGGTGAAAGCGATCAGCAACACCACCGCGATGCCCGCGCCGATCACCATGCCCCACAGCCGCTGGCGCGGCGCCAGACCGCGGCACGCCATCGCGATGACCAGCGCATTGTCGCCGGACAACAGCACGTTGATCCAGATGATCTTGCCGACCGCGAGCCAAAACGCCGGCGTTTGCATGTCGGCGTGAATCTGCGCAAAAATCGCGCCGATAGTGGCGGGATCGACGAGTTGCGACAGCCAGCTCAAAGCCCACCCCCTTGGCGCACGCGGCTGCCCCCGCTGCTATCGCCGCCTAGGCCCGCGCGCCCAGGCCTGCATCCATCAACCGACGATCTCGTTGCCCGAGAAGAACTGCGCGATCTCGATCGCCGCCGTCTCCGTCGCGTCCGAACCATGCACCGAATTCTCGCCGATCGATTTGGCATGCAGCTTGCGAATGGTGCCGTCGGCCGCCTTGGCGGGGTCGGTCGCGCCCATGACGTCGCGATGTTTCAATACGGCGCTTTCGCCTTCCAGCACCTGGACCACCACGGGACCGGAAATCATGAAATCGACCAGCTCGCCGAAAAACGGCCGCGCCTTGTGCACGGCGTAGAAGGTTTCGGCCTGCTCGCGGGTCATGCGGATGCGCTTCTGGGCGACGATGCGAAGGCCCGCCTTCTCGATCAGCGCATTGATCGCGCCGGTGAGATTGCGCGCGGTCGCGTCGGGCTTGATGATCGAAAAGGTGCGTTCAATCGCCATGATTTCGTCCTTGCAGAGTTTTGCGGGAGTTGCGGGCTTATATCGGCGCCGCCGGCCAACGGCAAGCGACCAGGCCAAGGCCCCGCCTCGCCGTATCAGGCGATCGGCGCCAACGAATTACAACAATTTCACGAAGATTAACCCTCTCTGAAACAACCGTCCGGGTGTCGTTCAGCTTGCTGGTACTAGCCTTCCAACGACCGAACGCTTCGCCTTCTACGGCGAGCGCCTGCGGCCAAGAACTTCACCGATGGCGCCAACGGCGCCGAACCCGAGGAGTTTATCATGTTACGCAAACTCTCGCTTGTTGCAGTTGCCGCGATTTCGCTCGGAGCCGCCGCGTTGGCGCCGACCTCGGCTTCCGCCTTTGGCGGTTGGCATGGGGGTTGGCACGGCGGCGGCTGGCACGGCGGCTGGGGCGGCCCGCGATTCTTCGTCGGCGGCCCAGGCTACTATTATGGCCCCTCTTACGGCTATGGCGGCTGCTATGTGCGGCGGCTGGTGCCGACGCCCTGGGGGCCCCGCTGGCGCCTGGTCAATCGCTGCTATTGAGCGCTCGATCAGCCACGTCGAATGCCCCGGCCCCGTTACGCCGGGGCATTTCGCGCGAACCGGGTCGGGAACCGCCCGTCTTTTAGGCAATCTTCACTAAATGGGCATGCAACCGCCGCCGACGGGAAACAAACTCCGCCTTCATGACTTGATACCGCATCAATTCATCGATCTCGATTGCGAGGCGGAACTCGTCATGAACGACCCATTCACCGACAGCTGCGAAGGGATCGATCGCAAGACCAGCCGATCGATCTGCACCGCCGTTGGCGAACGGCTGCAGCAGAGCCTGCGTCCCGACACGTCCCGCCTGTCGTCCCACCTGCAGCATCTGCTGGACGAATTGCAGCGGCGCGATGACGAGGGCCGCAACCGGTCGAATTAAACCGCATTCCGACCCGGGAGCGATATTTCAGGCGTCAACGGGGTTGCGTTTGGGGGCGGCTCCGGTGACAACGCCGCATGCTTTCAATCACCGAAATATCGGTCCGGATCGCCGGACGGCTTCTGATCGATCATGGCACCGCGCAGATCGTGCCGGGCGCGCGCGTCGGTTTTGTGGGCCGCAACGGCGTCGGCAAATCGACGCTGTTTGCCGCGATCCGCGGCGAGTTGCCGATCGAGGCCGGCAGCATCGCGATCCCGCCGCGCTGGCGCGTCGGCAGTCTGGCGCAGGAGGCCCCGAACGGACCGGAAAGCCTGATCGAAATCGTGCTCAAGGCGGATTTCGAGCGCGACGCGCTGCTGCGCGAGGCCGAAACCGCCCATGATCCGCACCGGATCGCGGAGATCCAGACCAGGCTCGTCGACATCGACGCCCATTCGGCGCCGGCGCGGGCGGCGTCGATCCTGAGCGGCCTCGGCTTTTCGACCGCGGAACAGGGCCGGCCATGTCAGGAATTCTCCGGCGGCTGGCGGATGCGGGTTGCGCTCGCCGCAACCCTGTTCGCGGCACCCGATCTGCTGCTGCTTGACGAGCCCACCAACTATCTCGATCTCGAGGGTACGCTGTGGCTGGAAGATCATCTGGCGAACTATCCGCGCACGGTGATCGTCATCAGCCATGATCGCGACCTGCTCGACACTTCCGTCGACCAGATCCTGCATCTCGATCGCGGCAAGCTGACGCTCTACAAGGGCACCTATTCGTCGTTCGAGGAGCAGCGCGCGACCCGCGAAATGCTCGACGCCAAGCATGCCAAGCGGCAGGCGGACGAGCGCAAGCGCCTGCAGGCCTTCGTCGACCGCTTCAAGGCCAAGGCCTCGAAAGCCCGTCAGGCCCAGTCGCGCGTCAAAATGCTGGAAAGGATGAAGCCGGTCACCGCGCTGGTGACGCAGGACGTGCGGGAGATTTCGTTCCCCACGCCTGCGAAGATGCTGTCGCCGCCGATCATCGCGGTCGACAATGTCTCTGTCGGCTATGATCCGAAAAACCCGGTGCTCAACCGCGTTACGCTGCGCATCGACACCGACGACCGCATCGCGCTGCTCGGCTCCAACGGCAACGGCAAATCGACGCTGGTCAAGCTGCTCGCCGGCAAGCTTGCGCCGTTCTCCGGACAGGTCACGCGCGCCGACAAGCTCTCGGTCGGATATTTCGCGCAGCACCAGGTCGACGAGCTCACGCTCGACGCGTCGCCCTACGATCACGTCCGCAAGCTGATGCCGGATGCGCCCGAGACCAGGGTCCGCGGGCGCACCGGCGCGATCGGCTTTTCGGGGAAGGCCGGCGATACCCTGGTCAGGAGCCTGTCGGGCGGCGAGAAGGCCCGCCTGCTATTGGGACTTGCGACCTTCTTCGGTCCCAACATGATCATCCTCGACGAGCCGACCAACCATCTGGATATCGACAGCCGCGCCGCGCTTGCGGAAGCCATCAACGAATTTCCCGGCGCCGTAATGATGGTCTCGCATGATCGCTATCTGATCGAAGCCTGCGCCGATCAGTTGTGGGTGGTGGCCGATCATGCCGTGACCAGCTACGACGGCGATCTCGACGATTACCGGCGCATGGTGTTGTCGGCGCGCGGCATGCGCACCAATTCGCGCGACCGCGGCGATGAACGAACCAGCAGCCGCGACAAGCCTCAGCGCACGAGGACCGAAAAGCGCGTTCCCCTGAAGCAGAAGATTTCGGACGCCGAGGCGGAGATCGCGCGTATCAACGGCATCATCGCCAAGATCGACAGCGCGCTGGCGCTGCCTGACCTGTTCAAGCGCGACCCGAAGCAGGCGGCGCAGCTCACGCAAGCACGCGCCGGCGCCGAAAGCGCGCTGCAGCGCGCCGAGGAAGAATGGCTGGCGGCCAGTTCGCAATATGACGAGGCCACCGGCTGAGCCGGCCGCCGGCGATCAGGTCGCCGCCGGTTTCTTCTTCTTCGCGACCTTCGATTTCGCGGGCTTCGGCGGCTGTTCCGCCTGCGGCGCGCGCTCGATCGAACTCAGGCGTCCGGCGGTGAAGGTATAGATACCGGCGCGCTGGCCCTGCAGATAGGTAACCACCGCCACCCGGTCGCCGCGCTCATTGTTGGAGAGGTTGACGCTGCCTGGCGCGCCGATGCCGCGCACGACGTCGCATTCGGTATGGCCGAGCGCCACGGTACCCGAGGTCGAGGGAACAGGCCCACCCGCCGCGGCATTGGCGTCCGCTGGCGCGCCGGGAGGCGTCATACCGGGGCAATAACCCTCGGCGCTGACCAGGTCTTCCGCCGTCACCGGTCTGTTGGGCGTGAGCGGCGGCGCATCGATCGAGACGTTGCGGATGAACAACCTGCCGGGACGCGAAAACCAGTCCGCGTCTCGCGAAAAAATGTCGCCCGCGCTCGAGCAACCCGCGACCAGGGGGGCAAGCAGCAGCAACGCCAGCAACGGCCTTCGATGAGAGCTATGGTCCCGCACGATCAACTAAATTCCCACCCTGGCCCGATAAGCGCTTGTCCCATCATCACTTTGCGGCGCGACCGTGGCTGAGTGCAAGCGTCGCGCACGAAACCGCAGATTATCATTAATTGCCGGATATCGCTAATCCCGCCGCTGCCAGCGGCCCCGCTCGTCGGCCTGCCAGTAGGTCACCTCGAAACCGCGCGCCTTGCAGTCGGTCCAGGCGCCGCGCGCGGCGGCGAGCGCATCGGCGTCGTCGCCGTTGAAGACCAGAACCATCCGCTCATAGGCATCGGCGTCCGCGGGCAGCATGGCATTGTCGATGAGAAACCTGACATTGGCGCGGTTCGGGTTGCCCTCCTCCACCGCCAGCACAATCGGCTGGTCCTGCGCGTCGCCGGCGCGCCCTGCGTCGCCGCCGCGCCAGGTGGCGTGCGGCAGGAATGAATCCTCGCGATAGGTCCACAAATGCGCATCGAGCGCCTCGGTGCGCTCCTGCGAGGTCGACTGCACCACCACCCGCCAGCCGCGCTCGAGCGATTTCTCGAGCAAGGGCGGCAAGACGTTTTCCAGCAACATGTTTTGCAGGTGGTAGAACAGAACTTCCGTCATCGCATTTCCGCTATTTCCTGGTTTCGTAATACTCCGCGACCAGCCGCTCGAGCAGGCGAACGCCAAAGCCCGAACCCCAGCTCTGGTTGATGTCGGTTTTCGGCGCGCCCATCGCTGTTCCCGCGATATCGAGATGCGCCCACGGCGTGTCATCGACGAAGCGCTGCAGGAATTGCGCGGCGGTGATCGAACCGCCGTGGCGGCCGCCGGTGTTCTTCACGTCGGCGAATTGCGAGTCGATCAGCTTGTCGTATTCGGGACCGAGCGGCATGCGCCACACCCGTTCGCCGGTCTCCATGCCGACTTTCTCCAGTCGTCCGGCGAGTTCGTCGTTGTTGGAGAACAGCCCCGCATATTCGGTGCCGAGCGCCACCATGATCGCGCCGGTCAGCGTGGCGAGATCGACCATGAATTTCGGTTTGAACTTCTTCGCCACATACCAGAGCACATCGGCGAGCACCAACCTGCCCTCGGCGTCGGTGTTGATGATCTCGATGGTCTGGCCGGACATCGAGGTGACGATGTCGCCGGGGCGCTGGGCGTTGCCGTCGGGCATGTTCTCGACCAGGCCGATGGCGCCGACCACATTGAGCTTGGCCTTGCGCGCCGCCAGCGCGTGCATCAATCCGACGACGCAGGCAGCGCCTCCCATGTCGCCCTTCATGTCCTCCATGTTGCCCGCCGGCTTGATGGAAATGCCGCCGGTGTCGAAGCAAACGCCCTTGCCGATGAAGGCCACCGGCCGATCGCCGCGCTTGCCGCCGTTCCAGCGCATGATCACGGTGCGGCCGGGCTGCGTCGAGCCCTGCGCAACACCGAGCAGCGCCCCCATTCCGAGTTTGGTCATGGCCTTGACGTCGAGAATCTCGACATCGACGCCGAGCTTGCGCAGTTGGCTCGCGCGGCGCGCGAATTCGATGGGGTAGAGCACGTTGGGCGGCTCGTTGACGAGATCGCGCGCGGCGATGACACCGTCGACGAGGTGGGCGCCGGGCGCGAATGCCTTTCGCGCCGCCGCCACATCGCCGACCGCAAGCGAAATCTCGGCGCGCAGGGCGGCGTCCTCGCCGTCCTTCTTCTTGGTCTTGTATCGGTCGAACCTGTAGGCGCGCAGCCGCACACCCGACGCAACCGCGGCTACCTGGTCGGGTTTCATGGCGCCATCAGGCAATTCGGCGATGATCGTCACGGCGTCATTTCCGGCGCGCAGTTTGCCGGCGGCCACCCCGCCGAGCTTGAGGAAGTCGTTGTCCTTGATCTCGGACGGCTTGCCGACACCGATCACGATCAGACGCGGGGCCTTGAGACCCTCCGGCGCGAGAATATCGAGCGTTGACCGGCTCTTTCCCTTGAAGCGGTTGGTTGCCGCCGCCCGGGTGACGAGGTTAGCCGCCGCGCCGAGCGCCTTGCGGGTCGCCGGACCGTACTTCAGCGCATCGTCGCAGAAAACCACGAGAATGCCGCGAGGCGCTGCGGAAAGAGGGACGAAACCGACCTTGACGGCGTCGGACATGGTTAACTCCTCCAAAAAGTTGGGCCGTCGCTGGTCGGGAACCTGCCGGGCCGGGCGCGGAATGTTCTCTTCGGCGGCGATTTGCGTCCGTCAAGAGCAGCACTGTTGCACTATGGCCTGCCAGTGGCTGCGCTGCCAAGCTCCGGCAGTGGCAGAGCGGCCACATCGCGTGAATTATTAACCATATAGCGAGGGTGCCACGGCGCAGCCATTTTGTTGACGGATCAAAGGGATGGTAGTGAGAAAGTGAGCAGGCTGGAACGCGCGTGGCGCGACCGAAGGGGATCCCGGTTTCGGGATCGGTCGTAAGTCACGGTTCCAGTGGCAGGGCGGGATCGTGCGGTAGCGATGGGGTCAATCGACAAGTATATTTTTCGCACGACACTCGTGTCGTTTGCGCTGGTTCTGGTCAGCCTGACGGGCGTGATCTGGATTACGCAGGCGTTGCGCGGCATCGACCTGATGACCAGCCAGGGCCAGACCATCCTGACGTTCCTGGGCATCACCAGCCTCGTGATCCCCTCGCTGGTTTGGATCATCTCGCCGATCGCACTGATGATTGCGATCTCCCACACGCTGAACAAGCTTGCGACCGATTCCGAAATCATCGTCATGAATGCCGCCGGCTTCTCGCCGTTCCGACTGTTCTATCCGTTCTTCTACGCCACCTGCGTGGTTGCCGTTCTGGTCGCCTTCATCGCCGCCTATCTCGCCCCCGACGGATTGCGGCGAATCAAGCAATGGGACGCCGAAATCACCGCCGACGTGCTCACCAATATCCTGCAGCCCGGCCGCTTCGCCCAGCTCGACCAGAACCTGACGATTCGCATCCGAGAGCGGCAGCCGGGCGGCCTGCTGGTGGGCATCTTCATCGACGACCGCCGCGATCCGAAAGAGCGCGTCAGCATCGTCGCCGACCATGGAACCGTGGTGAAAGGCGACAGCGGCTCGTTCCTGATTCTCGAGGACGGCAATCTCGAGCGATTCGAAGTCGACAAGCGCGATCCGGCGCTGGTCGCGTTCGCCCGCTACGGATTCGACATGTCGAAATTCTCCAATCAGGGCCACGACGTCGCATTGGGCATCCGCGAACGCTATATCTGGGAACTGCTTTGGCCGCCCGCCGACGATCCTATATTCACGCAGCTGCCGGGACAGTTCCGCGCCGAGCTGCATGACCGCTTCATGTCGCCGATCTATCCGTTCGCATTCGCGGCGCTGACCTTTGCCTTTCTCGGCGCGCCGCGCACCACGCGCCAGAGCCGCAACTTTTCGATCGGCGGATCCATCCTTGCCGTGTTCGGGCTGCGCATGGTGGGTTTTGCCTGCTCCGTGTTGGCGGTGAAAACGCCGATCGCCGCGGTCGTCCAATATCTGATGCTGCTGGCGGCCATCGGCATCGGCCTCTGGATCATCATCTGGGGTGTCGTGATAGAGCCGCCGGCCGCCCTGATCGAAGCGATCAACAAATCGAATGCGCGACTTCTGCGCCTGCTGGGGCGGCCCGTCACAGCATGAGCATGATGACCAACACGCTTGGGCGATATTTTGCCGGCCGCTTCGTGATCTCGGCGCTCGGCGTGTTCGCCTCTATTTTCGTGCTGCTGGTGCTGGTCGACTACATCGAAATGGTCCGCAAGACGTCGGGGCTGGTCTCGGCATCCCCCATCACAGTCGCGGAGACGTCGCTGTTCCGCGTGCCGCAACTGCTCGAAAAGATGATGCCGTTTTGCATCCTGATCGGCGCCATGACCTGCTATCTTGCGCTGTCGCGGCGGCTGGAACTTGTGATCGCGCGCGCCGCGGGCGTATCGGCGTGGCAGTTCATCGCGCCGGCACTGGCAAGCGCCATCCTGCTCGGAATTATCGCCACTGCCGCCTACAATCCGATGTCCGCCGACCTGCGCGAACGTTCCAAACGGATGGAGGCGGAGTTGTTCGGCTCCGCTCCCGGCGGCGGCGTCCAGGACGCCGCCGGTTTCTGGATCAACCAGGTCAACAGCGACGGCCAGGTCATCATGAACGCGGCGCGCAGCGAGCAGCAGGGCGTGCGGCTGACCGGGCTGACCTTGTTCAGGTTCGACAACGACTACAACTTCAAGGAGCGAATCGAAGCGCGCGAGGCGACGCTGGAGGAAGGACGCTGGGCGTTCAAAGGCGCCCGCCGCTTCTCCCTCGACGCGCCGCCGGTCGACCAGGACACCTTCTACCTTCCGACCAGCCTGACCCCCGCTCAGGTCCGCAACAGTTTCTCCACCCCGGAGACTGTGTCTTTTTGGCAACTTCCGAGCTATATCCGATCCTCGGAGAGCTCGGGATTTGCGACAGCCGGTTACCGGCTGCAGTACCACAAGCTTATCGCACAACCATTTTTGCTGGCGGCAATGGTCATGGTGGCGGCCTCCGTGTCGCTCCGCTTCTTCCGTTTCGGCGGCGTGCAGAAGATGGTTTTGAGTGGCGTGGGCGCAGGCTTTCTGCTCTACGTTTTGTCGAAAGTAACTGAGGATCTGAGCAAGGCTGAGTTGATGCATCCGATCGCTGCGGCGTGGCTGCCCGTGTTCGTGGGCGGCCTCACCGGCTTTTTGGCCTTGCTGTACCAGGAGGACGGGTAGTGGCCGTTGTCGCCGCCCTCCAGAGGATGTCGTCTGCGTTCAGGCGGCGCGCTCCCGTGCGCCGTCAAGGTCTCCGTTTGGGCTCCCTGAACGATGCGGCGGTGCTGCTGGTTTTCGGGCTCGTGCTCGCAGGCCTGCTCGGATTCGCGACGGCAACCCCGGCCTTCGCGCAGAGCTTCACCTTCAATCCCAGGCCGCCGCACCCGGTGCCGCCGCGCACCGCCAATGACGGACAGATGCTGGTCCAGGCGGTCGAGGTCGACTACGACTACAACAATTCGCGGGTGTCGGCGGTCGGCAACGTGCAGCTGTTCTACAACGGAACATCGGTCGAAGCCGACAAGGTGATCTACGACCAGAAGACAAAACGCCTGCATGCCGAGGGCAACATCCGCATGACGGATGCGGACGGCAAGATCACCTACGCCAACCTCATGGATTTAAGCGACGATTACCGCGACGGCTTCGTCGATTCGCTGCGCGTCGACACCGCGGACGCGACGCGAATGGCGGCAACCCGCGCCGACCGCACCAACGGCAATTACACCGTGTTCGAAAACGGCGTCTATACCGCCTGCGCTCCCTGCCAGGACGATCCCAAGAAGCCGCCATTATGGCAGGTCAAGGGCGCGCGCATCATCCACGATCAGATCGATAAGATGCTGTATTTCGAGAACGCGCAGCTCGAATTCTTCGGCGTCCCGATGGCCTACATGCCGTATTTCTCGACGCCCGATCCGACCGTCAAGCGCAAGACCGGATTCCTGATGCCGGGCTTCTCCACGGTTTCGACCTATGGATACGGCGTCGAAGTCCCGTTCTACTGGGCGATCGCGCCGGACTATGACGCGACCTTCAACCCGCGTTTCACCAGCCAGCAGGGCGTGCTGATGCAGGCGGAATTCCGCCAGCGCCTGATGAACGGTTCGTACCAGATCCGCGCCTATGGCATCGACCAGCTGGATCCCGGCGCCTTCGCCGGTCAGCCCGGCGACCGCCAGTTCCGCGGCGGCGTCGAAACCAAGGGCCAGTTCGCGCTGAACGACAAATGGGTGTGGGGCTTCGACGGCGTCGTGCTCTCGGACTATTATTTCATGTCCGACTACCGGCTCGCCCAGTACAAGGATCCGCTGAACTCGTTCCTGAGCCTGCCGACCGAGGCCGTTTCCCAGCTCTATCTGACCGGCATCGGCAATCGCAGCTATTTCGACGCGCGCACCATCTACTATCTCAGCTTCTCCGGCTTCCAGCAGCAGGTTCCGGTCATTCATCCCGTCATCGACTACTCGAACGTGCTCAACAACCCGATCTTCGGCGGAGAATTCAGCTACAAGACGAACTTCACGAGCCTGACGCGGAACGACGCGGCCTTCGACCCGATCACGTCACTCGCCAACACCAACAGCCTGTGCACCTCGGCGTCCGCCGACCCGATGGCCCGGCTGCCGACGCAGTGCCTGTTGCGCGGCATCCCCGGGACCTATACGCGCGCCACCGCCGAGGCGGACTGGCGGCGCTCGTTCACCGATTCGGCGGGCGAAATCTGGACGCCGTTCGCAAGCATCCGGGCCGATGCGATCGACGCCGACATCTCGAACCAGCCCGGCGTTTCCAACTTCCTGCCCGTCGGCAACACCCAGGCGGTGCGGGTGATGCCGACCGTCGGCCTCGAATATCGCTATCCCTTCATCAACGTCCAACCCTGGGGCACCACCACCGTCGAGCCGATCGCGCAGGTTATTGCGCGGCCCAACGAAAGCTATGCCGGCAAACTCCCCAACGAGGACTCGCAGAGCATGGTGTTCGACGCCAGCAACCTGTTCAGCGTCGATAAATTCTCCGGCTATGACCGCGAAGAAGGCGGCGGCCGCGCCAATGTCGGCGTGCAGGCGACCACGCAATTCGACCGCGGCGGCGCCGTCAAAGTGCTGTTCGGCCAGTCCTACCAGCTGTTCGGCCTGAACTCTTACGCGGTCGCGGACATGACCAATACCGGCGTCGATTCCGGCCTGCAGAACGCGAAATCCGATTATGTGGGGAGCGTCAGTTATTCGCCGAACCGAACCTATACGTTCAGCGTGCGCGCGCGGCTTGACGAACAAACGCTGGATATCAACCGCCTCGAGGTCGAAGGCCGCGCCGCCTTCGACCGCTGGTCGGTCAGCGTGATGTACGGCAATTATGCCGCGCAACCGGACCTCGGCTACCTGACCCGCCGCGAGGGAATTCTGACCAGCCTGTCGGTCAAGCTGGCCGCGAACTGGGTGGTGACGGGAGCCGCCCGTTGGGACCTCGTGGCGAACAATATCAATCAATACATCGTCGGCGCAGGCTATGTGGACGATTGCTTCGTGCTGGCGGCCAACTATGTCACCTCCTACAGCTACTCGGCCGGCACCACGCCGCCGGTGCTCGGTCACGCCTTCATGCTGCAGCTCGGCTTGCGGACCCTCGCTTCGACGGCGACCACGGCCGGCGGCGGGGTTATTCAGTAGAGCCGACCGGTGCGCTGCCCGAGCACGGTCGCCCGGCGTCGCGGCTCCAACTCGAATCGGTTGATATAGCGAATATGACCATGACGACCACATCCTCTCATCGCCTCACGCCGCTCTTCCTCGGCCTCGCCGCAGGGCTCGTCCTGATCGCGTGCGCCTCGCCGGCGCAGGCGCAAACCGTCGCGGTCATGGTCAACGGCGCTCCCATCACCAACTACGACATCGAACAGCGCAGCAAGCTGACCACGTTGACGACTCACAAGCCTGCCGACCGCCAGCAGGTGCTCAACGAACTGATCGACGAAAAGCTGAAGATCAAGGAAGCCAAGAATTTCGGGGTCGACCCGAGCGGCGCCGATATTGACCAGGCCTATTCGTCGATGAGCGGTCGGATGCGGCTGACGCCGGAGCAACTGACGAAATCGCTCGAGAGCCAGGGCATTCGGCCCGATACGCTGAAGGAACGCATCAAGGCCGACATGGTTTGGACCAGCCTGGTACGCGGCCGCTTCAAGGAAAGCCTTCAGGTCGGCGAGAAGGACGTCGCCGCCGCGATCAAGGTCAGCGGCAATGACGAAAAGCCGGAAACCGATGCGTTCGAATACAAGATGCAGCCAATCGTCCTGATCGTGCCGCGCGGATCCACGCCCGGCCTCATCGAGGCAAGGCAAAAAGAGGCCGAAGGCCTGCGCGGCCGGATCCAGACCTGTGCCGATGCCAATTCCTTCTTCAAGTCCATGCCGAACGCCGCGATTCGCGAGACCGTGACCAAGACTTCGGCCGATATCCCGCCCACGCTTCGCACAGTTCTCGACAGCACTCCGATCGGCCATCTGACCCCGCCCGAAGTAACCAAGCAGGGCGTCGAGATGGTCGTGCTGTGCGGGAGGAATCCGACCACCATCGACACGCCGAAGAAAAAGGAAATCCGCGACAAGATGTTCGCCGAAAAATACGACGCGAAGTCGAAAGCCTACCTGCAGGAAATCCGCAAAGCCGCGATGATCGAATATCATTGACGCCATGGCAAAGCCCCTCGCGCTGACCACAGGCGAACCCGCGGGCATCGGGCCCGATATCACCCTCAAGGCGTGGCTGCGTCGCAATGAACTGAAGCTCCCGGCATTTTACCTGCTCGGCGACCGCGACCTCCTCGACCGGCGGGCCAGGGCTCTCGGCCTCAAGATCGAATTCGCAGACGTCAGTGCCGACGACGCCGCCGGCGCGTTCGCCGAGGCGCTGCCGGTCGTATCCACCGGGCATGCCGCGAGCGCGCAGCCCGGCCGGCCGGACGATAGCAGTGCGGATGCAGCGCTCGCCTCCATTCGCCAGGCGGTCGGCGACGTCGCCGCCGGGCGGGCCAGCGCAGTCGTCACCAACCCGATCGCCAAGAGCGTCCTGTATCGCGCCGGATTCCGGCATCCCGGCCACACCGAGTTTCTCGCCGAACTCGCCGCAACCGGCGGCCATACACCCCACCCTGTGATGATGCTGTGGTCCCCTGCCCTCGCGGTCGTGCCGGTGACCATCCATCTTCCGCTGCGCCAGGCGATCGCGCAGTTGTCCAGCGAGTTGATCGTCACCACGGCCCGCATCGTGGTCGCCGATTTAAAGGCCCGCTTCGGCCTCGCCCATCCGCGCCTTGCGGTCTCCGGGCTCAATCCGCATGCCGGCGAGGACGGCACGCTCGGCAGCGAGGATCTGACGATCGTAACGCCTGCCATCGATATCCTGCGCGGCGACGGCCTCGAGATCAGGGGACCGCTGCCGGCCGACACCATGTTCCACGACGCCGCGCGGCAAACCTATGATTGCGCGATCTGCATGTATCACGATCAGGCGCTGATCCCGATCAAGACGATTGCGTTCGATGATGCCGTCAACGTCACGCTGGGATTGCCGTTCATTCGCACCTCGCCCGATCACGGCACCGCCTTCGACATCGCCGGCACCGGCAAGGCCAATCCATCCAGCCTGATCGCGGCGTTGCGGCTGGCGGCCCGCATGGCGGCCAAGCAACCCTCATGAGCGCAATCGACGACCTGCCGCCGCTTCGCGAGGTCATCCGCCAGCATGCCCTGTCGGCGCGCAAATCGCTCGGCCAGAATTTCCTGCTCGACCTCAACCTCACCGCGCGGATCGCACGCGCCGCGGGCCCGCTGGAAGGGGCCACCATCGTCGAGATCGGCCCCGGTCCCGGCGGATTGACGCGCGCGCTGCTGGCGATGGGCGCGGCGCATGTGATCGCGGTGGAACGCGACGAGCGCGCAGGCCCGGCGCTGGAGGAAATTTCCACGCGGTATCCGGGACGGCTGGAAATCGTCCGCGGCGACGCGCAGCACTTCGATCCGCGGCCGCTGCTCGGGAACACAAAGGCAAAAATCGTCGCCAACCTGCCCTACAATATCGCGACTGCGCTCCTGATCGACTGGCTCTCGATCGAACCATGGCCGCCCTGGTATGACATGATGGTGCTGATGTTTCAGCGCGAAGTGGCCGAGCGCATCGTCGCCCGCGAGAGTGACGAGGCCTATGGAAGGCTCGCGGTGCTCGCCAACTGGCGCGCTGAGACAAAAATCCTGTTCGATATTTCACCGGCCGCCTTCGTGCCGCAGCCCAAGGTCACCTCGTCGGTGGTGCGGCTGGTGCCCCGCGCCGCGCCCGAGCCATGTGACCGAAGGGCGCTGGAGCAGGTTGCGGCGGCAGCCTTCGGCCAGCGGCGAAAAATGCTGCGGCAAAGCCTCAAGTCGCTCGGCGTCGACCCGGCCCGGCTGGCCGCGGCGGCGCATGTCGATCCGACGCGGCGCGCCGAGACCATTCCGGTCTCGGGCTTTGTTGCCATGGCGCGCGAATTGACCGATATACGAAGCGCAAAATTGAACGTGCCTTGAGGAGAAAAGCGCCATGGCGCTGTTGCGACGCCAGTCATTGGTCAAATTCGATGCGCCGTTGTGTGAAACTATCGCCGAGACGCCGAAGCCGGCAGGCAAGGAAGTCCTGGTCCGCATCGAGCGTTGCGGGCTGTGCCATTCCGACCTGCATATCCAGGACGGCTATGCCGATCTCGGCGGCGGCAAAAGGCTCGATACCACCCGCGGCATGACGCTGCCGTTCACGCTGGGACACGAGATCGCGGGTGTCGTCGAGGAAGTCGGACCGGATGTTTCGAAGGACCTGATCGGCGCCAGGCGAGCGGTATTCCCATGGATTGGCTGCGGCCAGTGCCGCGACTGCGCCAATGGCGACGAGAATCTGTGCCTCAAGCAGCGCTTTCTCGGGGTCTCGATCGACGGCGGCTTTGCAACCCACGTGCTGGTGCCTGACGCGAAATACCTGCTGGACTACGGTTCCCTGCCGGTCAATCAGGCGGCGACCCTGATGTGCTCGGGCGTGACCGCCTACGGCGCGCTGAAGCGCCTGGTCGACCGGCCGCGGCAGCGCAACCTCCTGCTGATCGGTCTCGGCGGCGTCGGCATGATGGGGCTTTCCTTCGCGCAGGCGATGTTCAAGCAGAAAATCTCGGTCGCGGATCTGAGCCCGGCGGCGCGCGAGGCGGCGCTCAACAACGGCGCCGCGGTCGCCTACGATCCCTCCGAAGCTGATGTCGTCAAGCGCATCATCAAGGAGACCGAAGGCGGCTTCGACGAGATCGTCGATTTTGCCGGCAACGAAAAGTCGATGGCGTTCGCCGTCTCGGTGGTGGCGCGCGGCGGCAAGATCGTGGTCTCCGGATTGATGGGCGGCAATTTCAGCCTGCCGATGGTGCAATGGATCTACAAGCGCATGACGATCGAAGGCTTCATGGTCGGAACCCTGGCCGAAGGGCACGAGCTGATGGCGCTGGCGCACGCCGGCAAGATCAAGCCGACGCCCATGAGGGAAGAACCGATGGGCGACGTCCAGAAATGGATAGACGAATTGCGGGCTGGGAAGGTTGTCGGACGCATCGTAATGAAGAACTGAGGCTGCGCGCCTCACAGGCCTCGCAACGAGAGGCGGAGCGCCATCCAAGCCTCGCGACACAGGGAGGGACTTATGGCCTGGAGCAACCGTGCGACGGCTGTCGCGCTGACGGCGGCGACACTCGCCCTGGCGAGCCCTGCGCTGGCGCAAAAGCAATATGGCCCCGGCGCCAGCGACACCGAAATCAAGATCGGAACCACCACGCCCTATAGCGGCCCGGCGTCGGCCTATTCGGCCGGCGCGGTCTCGGCCACCGCCTATTTCACCATGATCAACGAACAGGGCGGCGTGAACGGCCGCAAGATCAACTTCATCAGCCTCGACGACGCCTATAGCCCGCCGAAAACGGTGGAGCAGATCAGGCGGCTGATCGAGAGCGACGAGGTGCTGTTCCTGGTCAATCCGGTGGGCACCGCGACCAACATGGCGGTGGTGAAATACATCAACCAGAAGCAGGTGCCGCATCTGTTCATCGGCACCGGCGCCACCGTCTTCAACGACCCCGAACACTATCCGTGGACGATGAGCTGGACGCCGCATTATGCGTCGGAAGGCGAGATCTACGCCAAATACATCCTGTCGACAAAGCCCGACGCCAAGATCGGCATTCTGGCGCAGAACGACGATCTCGGCCGCGACTATCTGTTGGGCTTCAAGCGCGGGCTCGGCGACAAGGCCGCCAGCATGATCGTATCGATGCAAGCCTACAACACCACCGACCCGACCGTCGATTCACAGGTGGTCTCGCTGAAGACGGCGGGGGCGGACGTGTTTTTCATGGCCACGATTCCCAAATTCTCCGCGCAGGCGATCCGCAAGGCCTATGACATCGACTGGCATCCGCAGGAAATCGTGGTCAGCGTCGGTTCGTCGATTGCGGGCGCGATCAAGCCGGCCGGATTCGACGCGGCGAAGGGCATCATCTCCGCGGCCTATCAGAAGGATCCGGCCGACCCACAATGGAAGGACGACCCGGCGATGCAGGCCTGGAACGTCTGGATGGACAAGTACAACCCCCGCGTCAACAAGAGCGATTATTATGCGCCCTATGGCTACAATATCGGCTATGCGGTGGTGCAGCTCCTGAAACAGTGCGGCGACAACCTGACCCGCGAGAACATCATGAAGCAGGCCTCGCACCTGGACATGGAGCTGCCGCTGCTGCTGCCGGGGATTCGTCTGAAGACCACCCCGACCGACCTGCGCCCGATCAAGCAGATGCGGCTGGTGCGTTTCGACGGCTCCCGCTACGTGCTGTTCAGCGACGTGCTCGCGAGCGACTGAGATCGCAGCGTCGGTTTCGGACCCTGTAATGCCATAACACCGGCGGTGGTTTCTGACGCCGTTGACGGGCCTTTCGGATGCGAAAGCAGGCCCGAATTACGCCCCATGCTGTCCGGATTTGCGGCTCATTGCCACCCAAGTCTTTGTCGAGATTTGGCGCCCTGAGTATCGCGTATCAGTACCGGAGATGCATATGCCAAACCGAACCGCGAAATTCGCATCAGCCAAGTTCGCCGGCTTTCTTGCCGGCGTCCTGCTTGCAGTCACGGCGCACGCCGCAGCGCGCGCGGCGGACGATTGCCTGACGGCTCCGAATGACGAAACGCCCGGCGGCCGCCATTGGTACTACCGCATCGACCACGCCACCAAACGTCATTGCTGGTACCTTCGGGAGCAAGGCGAAAAGCTCTCGCAGACCGCCCTGCCGGACACGGCCCGTTCCGCAAAACCGGTTGAGCCGAGAGCAGACAACCCGTCGCAGCGTTCGGTCGAGGACGCGCACGCCGAACTCCCGCCGCAGGCCAGCATCGCACCGCCCTCGTTCAACGGAACGCTGACGCCCGCGGATACGGCGGCGAGAGAGAATAACTGGCCTCCGGTCGTGCCGGACGTATCGGCCGAGCGATCGGTCGTCCTCTCGCGCTGGCCCGAATCCTCAAGCGTGGCTTCGGCGGTCAGCCCGCAGCCGGAGTCGAGCGATCCCGCCGCCAGCACGCCCCCGAATCCGCAGGCCGCTGGACCTTCCGCCATCGCGACAGTGCCGACGGTCCC
The DNA here is from genome assembly GCF_035484855.1 of Bradyrhizobium sp. Classification (GTDB taxonomy): domain Bacteria; phylum Pseudomonadota; class Alphaproteobacteria; order Rhizobiales; family Xanthobacteraceae; genus Bradyrhizobium. The sequence goes on along the minus strand of NZ_DATHOP010000239.1, from coordinate 12,559 downwards.
GGCGCTTTCATCGTCGCCTGCCAAGACAGGTTCGATCCCAAAGCTGTTGAGCGCGGTCTCCGGCGCGCTGGCGCTTGCGGGCATCACGGCGAGCGTCGTTCTGAAATTGGCCGGCCCTCGGCAGGCCCGGGTCCGCGTGCGCCGGGACGCGGTCTGGGAGCAGACGGACGATGATCGCATCGTGCTGTGGGCCGATCAGGACCAGGATGTGCTGCCGCGCCGCGCCGGTTTCGCGCGCGATTTCGATCGAAGCGGTGACGCCAATGACAGGATCGCCGAGTTTTGCTCGCAGCTGTCGCGTCGAGCCCCGACCTGACGGCGATTAGAGCATGATCTCCGCGCAAACGCGTTCCGTGTTTGTCGCGAGGGAAAACCGGTGTCCACTTTTCCGGATCGTGCTCTATCGCTCCAGCTGCCGCTGCAGTTCGCGGACGAACGTCGTCAGTCCGGTACGGCGTTCGCGCTTCAGCCGCTCGGCTTTCAGGATCGACTGCACCTCGACGAACGCTTCGTCGATTTCGTGATTGATCACGATATAATCGTATTCGGCCCAGTGGCTCATTTCATGGCTGGCGCGGCTCATCCGGTCGCGGATCACGCCATCGGAATCCTGGGCGCGGGAATGCAGGCGTTTTTCCAGCTCGGCGGCCGACGGCGGCAGGATGAAGACGCTGACGACATCGGCGCGCGCCTTCTCGCGCAACTGCTGGGTGCCCTGCCAGTCGATATCGAACAGCACGTCCTGTCCCGCCGACAGCGCCGCTTCTACCGGCGCACGCGGCGTGCCGTAGCGGTTGTCGAACACGACGGCCCATTCGAGCAAGTCGCCGCGCTTGGCCATCCGTTCGAATTTCGTCTTGTCGATGAAGTGATAGTCGTGGCCGTCGACTTCGCCGGGCCGCATCGGCCGCGTGGTCGCCGACACCGACATCTTCAGACCGGGTGTCCGATCGATCAGGCGCCGCGACAGCGTGGTCTTGCCGGCGCCCGAAGGCGAGGACAGCACGAACATCAGTCCGCGCCGCTCGACCCCGTCGAAGCCGTGGCCATCAGCCGTCATGCCTCACTCCAGATTCTGGACCTGCTCGCGGAACTGCTCGACCACGTTCTTCATCTCAAGTCCAGTGTTGGTCAATTCGAGATCGTTGGATTTCGAGCAGCAGGTATTGACCTCGCGGTTGAACTCCTGGGCCAGGAAATCGAGCCGCCGTCCGATCGGGCCGCCCTTGCCGATCATCTCGCGCGCCTGCGCGACGTGCGAGGCAATGCGATCGAGTTCCTCGCGGATGTCGGCCTTGGCCGCGATCAGGAGCGCCTCCTGGTTGAGCCGGTCCGGATCGAAGCGATCGGACGATTCAAGCAGTGCCGCGATCTGTTCGGCGAGCCGCGCCTTGATCGCCTCCGGCTTGCGGCCGGGAGCGGCCTCGGCCTTCTTCGCAAGGCGCTCGATCTCGTCCATGCGCAGGCTCAGGATCTGGCCGAGCGCCATGCCCTCGCGCTGGCGCATCTCGACCAAATCGAGCAGCGCCTGATCGAACGCAGCGCCAGCGGCGGCCTTGGCGGCCTTGTCCTCGGCTTCATTGCTTTCCGGCTCGACCACCTCGATGACGCCCTTGATCGCCAAGAGCCCGTCGATGCTCGGCGCCACCGCGTCGATCTTTCCGGCGAGCACGCCGGCGACCTTCACGATCGAGGCCAGCACGTCTTCATTGATGCGGATGGTGGAGGCCGTGCCGGTGCGCTTGACGTTCAAATTGGCGTATACCGTGCCGCGCGACAGCACCTCGCCGGCGCGCTTCTTGGCCAAGGCTTCGAGGTCGTCCCAGCCCTGCGGCAGCCGCATCCTGAGGTCAAAACCCTTGGCATTGACCGACTTCAACTCCCATTCGAACGCGTAGGGCCCGCTGGAGCCATGGCTGCGGGCAAAACCGGTCATGCTCGACAGCGCCATCGCGTGAATTTCTTTCGTTACGGGTGTGAGATTCGCTGGATCGGTACGCTGCGGACCTTAGCCGCGTATTGCGCAAAAGTGGATACCGGTTTTGCGAATACAATACGCGCAAGTTTCGCGTTGCTGACGCATTCAGGTAACGGGACTGCAGTTCCGGGGCACGCGCCCGCGCTATTGCTGAACCACCGGTGGCGCCGCCGTCGATTGCGCCGCACCCTGGCGGGGCGGCGGCGGGGCGACGGCACGAACGCGCTTTTTCGCCGGCGCCGGCTTCGACGTTGCCGCCGTCGGCGCGGGATCGGCCGGCGCAGGAGCCGCGGCGGCGGGCTGCGGATCGTCAGCCGGCTCCGCGGTGTCGTTCTGAATCTGTTTTTCCGACGCGCGCAGCTTGGCGACGTTCTTCTGGTGCTGGTCGTAAGTGTCGCTGAACGCATGGCCGCCGGTACCGTCGGCGACGAAGAACATGTCCCTTGTGCGCGCCGGATTGGCGGCGGCTTCCAGCGAGGCGCGCCCGGGATTGGCGATCGGCCCGGGCGGCAGGCCTTCGATCACATAGGTATTGTAGGGCGAGGGTTGCTGGATTTCGCTGCGCTTGATCGGCCGGCCCAGCGTCCCCTTGCCGCCGACCAGCCCATAGATGATGGTCGGATCGGACTGCAGCTTGACCTTCTGCCGCAGCCGGTTGACGAACACGGCCGCTACCCGGCTGCGCTCGTCCGGCTTGCCGGTTTCCTTCTCGACGATCGAGGCCAGCGTCACCAGCTGTTCCGGCGTCTTGACCGGCAGGTCGGGACTGCGGCGCTCCCAGATCTCCGCCAGTGCGCGCTTCTGCGCCTGCTGCATGCGCGCAATCACCTGGTCGCGGGTGGTGCCGCGCGGGAATTTGTAGGTTTCCGGCAGCAGCGTGCCTTCGCGGGGCATTTCGCGGACCGAACCCGAGAAGATGTCATTGTCAGACAACCGCGCCACGATCTGTTCGGAGGTCAGGCCCTCGGGGATAGTCACCGCGTGCTGCACCACCTTGCCTTCGACGATGGTGCCGATGACGTCGCGCAGGCTGGCGTTCTTCTGAAACAGATATTCGCCGGGCTTTAGCTCCGAGCGCGCCTTCAGCGCAAACACGCTGCCGATGAACGCCCAGCGATTATTGTCGATCACGCCCTCGCGCTGCAGGATGTCGGCGATATCGGTCATGCCCGCGCGCGCGGGAATGTTGACGACCTTGTCCTCCTGCAGCGGGCCGGGAGCCTCGATCTTCTTCTTGCCGTAGTAGTAGGCGCCGCCGGTGCCGATCATCAGCACGAGGATGATGGTGATGACGGCATTGCCGACCACGACGAACGGGTTGCGGGCGCGCTCCGAGCGCTTTGGCGGCGGCGGAACCTGCTCGGGCTCCAGCGCGGCGCGCGGGCTGCGCGGTGAAATGGGCGGCCTCTCACTCATCGATGCAACCTGAAGATCCTGTCGGTTCAATCGTGGCTTCGCGGAAATCAGCCGCGAGCGGCCTGCAGTCTACGCCCATCACTAGGATTTATCACCGAATACGGCGAAACGGTGGTTTCTTATTCGATGCCGCGTCAGTTCACCACGCGTTGCAGGATCACCGAAGCATTGGTGCCCCCGAAACCGAACGAATTCGACAGCGCCACATTGATCTCGCGCTTGCGCGGCACTAGCGGCACGAGATCGATCGCCGTTGCCACCGACGGGTTCTCCAGATTGATCGTCGGAGGGGCGACATTGTCGCGAATCGCCAGGATGCTGAAGATCGCCTCGATCGCGCCGGCCGCGCCCAGCAGGTGCCCGGTCGACGATTTGGTCGACGACATCGACACCTTCGAAGCGGCATTGCCCAACAGCCGCTCCACCGCGTGGAGCTCGATTTCGTCGCCGACCTGTGTCGAGGTTCCGTGCGCATTGATATAGTCGATGTCGGAAGAGCCGAGGCCCGCGCGTTTCATGGCGGCGCTCATGCTGCGGAACGCGCCATCGCCGTCCGGCGACGGCGAGGTGATATGATAGGCATCGCCGGACAGCCCGTAGCCGATGACTTCCGCGTAGATTCGCGCGCCGCGGTTCCTGGCGTGCTCATATTCTTCCAGCACGACGACGCCGGCGCCCTCGCCCATCACGAAACCGTCCCGGTCCTTGTCGTAGGGACGCGACGCCTTGTGCGGCGTTTCGTTGAAGCCGGTCGAGAGCGCGCGCGCCGCGCAGAAACCGGCCATGCCGATCCGGCAGATCGGCGATTCCGTTCCACCCGCCACCATCACATCGGCATCGCCGAGCACGATCAGGCGGCTGGCATCGCCGATCGCGTGTGCGCCGGTCGAACAGGCCGTGACCACGGAATGGTTGGGACCCTTGAGGCCGTGCTCGATCGAGACATAGCCCGAGGCCAGGTTGATCAGCCGTCCGGGAATGAAGAACGGCGACACCTTGCGCGGCCCGCGTTCCTTCAGCAGCAGCGCGGTGTCGGCGATGCCGGACAGCCCGCCGATCCCGGAGCCGATCATCGTGCCGGTGGCGCAACGCTGCTCTTCGGTGGCCGGATGCCAATCGGCGTCGTCGAGCGCCTGGCGTGCCGCGCACATCGCGAAAATGATGAAATCGTCGACCTTGCGCTGGTCCTTCGGCTCCATCCACTGGTCGGGGTTGAAGGTGCCGTCGGTGCCGTCGCCGCGCGGCACCACGCAGGCGATCTGGCTGGTCAGATCGGACACGTCGAACGTCTCGATCTTTCGGGCGCCGCTCTCGCCGGCCAGGATGCGCTTCCAGGTCGGCTCGATGCCACAGCCGAGTGGCGACACCATGCCGAGGCCCGTGACGACAACCCGCCTCATTTCCTAAGACTCCAGCCCAGCATGTGCGGCTCGCAACAACAAACCGCGGGACCGCCCGACCACGGCCCGTCCGGCTTCGTCTGTACCGCGCGGGGCGTCAGCTCTTCGCGTTCTTTTCGAGAAATTTGGTGGCGTCGCCGACGGTCAAAATCGTCTCCGCGGCATCATCGGGGATCTCACAACCGAATTCTTCTTCAAACGCCATCACAAGCTCGACGGTATCGAGGCTGTCGGCGCCGAGGTCGTCAATGAAGCTCGCGTTGTCGACCACTTTTTCGGGTTCAACACCAAGGTGTTCGACCACGATCTTCTTAACTCGCTCGCCAATCTCACTCATCGTTCAACCTCGTGCTTGTTCCCACTAGATCCGTCACCAAGACGATACGAGCCATCCTGGTCGTTAAACTTTCCTTCGCAATCGCGCATCGTCTTGATTTCGCCCCACAGGGCCCGGCGAACGGCGGCAGGCTCCGCACCGCCAATATACAGGGTTTGATATTCCTGCAAGGCGTTCTTTGCCCATCCGTTGGTCGGTTCGGTTATCATACTTCCCAACCCTTGACTATAAGCCTCGATCGGCCGGCGGAAACGGCCTTTTGCCGGCAAAAGCGATTGCCGGCCGGCTCAAACCATGGCCATTCCACCATTGACGTGAATCGTCTGTCCGGTGACGTAGGCGGCCTCATTGGAGGCGAGATAGACCGCGGCCGCCGCGATCTCGTCCGCCGTTCCGAGCCGTCCGGCTGGAACCTTCGACAGAATGGTTTCGCGCTGCTTGTCGTTCAGCGCGTCCGTCATCGGCGTCTTGATGAATCCGGGGGCGATGCAGTTGGCGGTGACGTTGCGCTTGGCGTATTCGGCGCCCAAGGTCTTGATCATGCCGATCAGGCCAGCCTTCGAGGCGGTGTAATTGCCCTGGCCGGGATTGCCGGTGACGCCAACCACCGAGGTGATCGCGATGATCCGGCCGAAACGCTTGCGCATCATCAGCCTGGTCGCGGCCCGGGCCAGCCGGAAGGTCGCGGTCAAATTGACCTTGATGACCTCGTCCCAGTCCTCGTCACGCAATTGCACGAACAGGTTGTCCCGGGTAATTCCGGCGTTGGCGACGAGGATGTCGAGCTGGCCCATGGCTTGTTCTGCCGCCGGCACCAGCGCCTCGACCTCAGCTGTGTCCGAGAGATTGCAGGGCAGCACGTGAACCCTGTTGCCCAGTTTGCCGGCGAGCGCATCGAGCACCTCGCGCCGCGTTCCGGAAATGCCAACGGTGGCGCCCTGGCCGTGCAGGGCTTGCGCGATCGCGCCGCCGATGCCGCCGGTCGCGCCGGTGACGAGCGCCGTCCTGCCAGTCAGATCGAACATCCTATGTCTCCCTCGCTCACGCCGTCTGCGCGGCAGCGAGCGCTTCTTTCGCCGAGGCAATATCGTTCGGGCCGCCAACCGCAATGCCGACGGCGCCCTCGGCGATCCGCTTGACCAGTCCGCTCAGCACCTTGCCGGCGCCGATTTCGAAGAATCGGGTGACGCCATGGCTTGCCATGTAGGCCACCGATTCACGCCAGCGCACGGTGCCGGTGACCTGCTCGACCAGGCGGCGGCGGATCTCGTCGGGATCGGTAATCGGGGCCGCCAGCACATTCGACACCAGCGGCGAGGCCGGCGGCCTGATCGTCACATCGGCGAGCGCCCTGGCCATCGCGTCGGCAGCCGGCTGCATCAGGGTGCAATGGAACGGCGCCGACACCGGCAACAGCATGGCGCGCTTGGCGCCCCGGGTTTTGGCGATCTCGAGCGCGCGCTCCACGGCGGCCTTGTCGCCGGAGACCACGACCTGCCCTCCACCATTGTCGTTGCCGGCCTGACAGACCTGCCCCTGGGCCGCCTCGCCGGCGACCGCGACCGCGGCCTCGTAGTCCAGACCCAGCAATGCCGCCATTGCACCAACCCCGACCGGGACTGCCTTCTGCATGACCAGACCACGGGTGCGCAACAGGCGCGCAGCGTCGGCGATGCTGAGGCTGCCGGCGGCCGCCAGCGCCGAATATTCGCCGAGCGAATGCCCGGCGACGAAGGCAGCGTCTCGTCCGACCGAGAAGCCGGCCTCGGTTTCCAGCACGCGCATCGTGGCCAGCGACATCGCCATCAGCGCCGGCTGGGCGTTTTCGGTGAGTTGCAAGGTTTCAGCCGGCCCCTCCCAGATGATGGCTGTGAGCTTCTCCCCAAGCGCCCCATCGACCTCGTCGAAAACCGCCCGTGCCGCCGGAAAAGCCTCCGCGAGAGCTTTGCCCATGCCGACCGCCTGGGAGCCCTGCCCCGGAAAAGTGAATGCTGCCGTCATCAATACCCCTGGATGCCGCCGAAAATCGCCAAAGTTGCGCCGAAAGACACCGCGGGGGCCGCTCGTGTCAAGCCGCCGCCCGCGCCCGGCCATCGGGCCGGGTGCGTCAAATGGCGTCGCTTTCCCTTGCCATTGCGGCCAAAATCCTTATAACCCGCGCCATCCGTGGATCCCGGCCGGGAGCTGAACGGACGGTCTCAGCAATTTCACCAAATCGGCGATTTTGATGTGGCAGGGCCAGTCGGTCCGTCGTCCCGTGCTTCCGCCTTCTGAGCTTATCGTCGAGTCCTTTCCTTAAGAAGGCCTCGAAGGGCTTGCCGCCGGGAACCGCGCCAACACTTGGAAAGGACACCCATGCCTCTTTATGAGCATGTTTTTCTCGCGCGCCAGGATGCGAGCACCCAGCAGGTCGAAGAACTGACCACCCAGATGACCGGTATCGTCGAGGGTCTCGGCGGCAAGGTCGTCAAGATGGAGAACTGGGGCGTGCGCTCGCTGACCTATCGCATGAACAAGAATCGCAAAGCCCACTTCGTGCTCCTGAACATCGATGGCCCATCGGCCGCGGTCGCCGAGATCGAGCGGCAGGAGCGGATCAGCGAAGACGTCATCCGTTATCTCACCGTGCGCGTCGAAGAACACGAGGAAGGTCCCTCGGCGATGATGCGCAAGGCCGATCGCGACCGCGATCGCGACGACCGTGGCGGCGGTTTCCGGGGCGACCGCGATGGCGGCTTCCGCGGCGATCGTGACGGCGGCGGTTTCCGTGGTGGCGACCGCGATGGCGGCGGCTTCCGTGGCGACCGTGGGCCGCGCCGCCCGCGTGACGACGATGCGATCGCAGCGGTAGAGGAGTAAGAATCATGGCTGAAGCTGGTGCACGCCGTCCGTTTTTTCGCCGCCGCAAGACCTGCCCGTTCACCGGGCCGAATGCGCCGAAGATCGACTACAAGGATTCCAAACTGTTGATGCGTTACGTCTCCGAGCGCGGCAAGATCGTGCCGAGCCGCATCACCGCCGTCTCCGCCAAGAAGCAGCGCGAACTCGCGCGCGCCATCAAGCGCTCGCGCTTTCTCGGGCTGTTGCCCTACGTGATCCGGTAACGACATCCTCGATCCGCGGCGTTCGCGCCGCAGATCGAAGATCTTTATAAGGCTTCCGGGTCGTCCGGTCGCCGATGGTTGGGGTTCTCCAGGGAACCTCTAACCGCTCGAAAGGGGCGGGACAGCTGATGATCGCAATTGTGCTCATAGCCATGGCGGCCGGCGCGGCGTCGGCGCTGATGTTTGCCTCGATCGCCTCGGGCGTGCTGATTTCGCTTGCCCTGTTCTATCTGGCGCCGTTGCCGCTGATGATGGCGGCGCTCGGATGGGGTCCGCTCAGCGCCGGCATCGGCGGCATCGCTGCGGCAAGCAGCCTCGGCATCATCCTGGGCCTGCCCTATTGCATCGCCTTCGTCATCATGGTCGCGCTGCCCGCCTGGTGGCTCGGCCATCTGGCCCTGCTCGGACGCCCAATCGCCCCTGCTGTTCCCGCGGGCAACGGTGCCGCGCCGGTTGCGCCTGACCTGGAATGGTATCCGGTCGGCCGCATCCTGCTCTGGATCGCAGTCTTTGCCCTGCTCACCACCATCACTGCGCTGCTAACGCTCGGCACCGATGCCGCCACCATCACCGCCGCGATGCACCGGGGCTGGCAGCGAATTCTCGATCTGGGCGAAGTATCGTCGACCGCCGAGACCGAACAATGGGTCGATGCGCTGGTGACGATCACGCCGGATACGGCCGCGATCTGGGCGATCACGACTTTGACGATCAGCCTCTGGCTCGCGGCAAGAATCACCGCGACCTCGGGGCGGCTGCATCGCCCCTGGCCCGACCTGAAAAGCGTCGCGCTGCCGCCGATGACGCTCGCCGTGCTGTGCGCCGCGATCGCGTTCTGCTTCAGCGGCGGACTGCTCGCGATGCTGGCTCAGATCGTCGCCACCGCCTTGATGATGGCGTATGCGCTGAGCGGCTTTGCGGTTCTGCATACGCTGACGCTTTCGTCGAAGAGCCGCGCGTTCTGGCTCGGCTGCAGCTACGCCATCGTGGTGGTGTTCGTCTGGCCCCTCCTACTGATGGCGATTCTGGGTCTCGCCGATGCCGTTTTCGGAATACGCCAGCGTTATCTCAGGAGCAGGCCTCCGCCCCTCCCCGTGTCCTGAACAATCTCAACTCAACCGCTCAAACCCATCACTGAAGGAGAAAAAATATGGAAGTCATTTTGCTGGAGCGTGTCGCCAAGCTCGGCCAGATGGGCGAAGTCGTCCGCGTCAAGGACGGCTTTGCCCGCAATTTCCTGTTGAAGCGCGGCAAGGCCTTGCGCGCCACCGCGGACAATCGCGCCAAGTTCGACGGCATGAAGGCCGAGCTCGAAGCCCGCAACCTCAAGGCCAAGGGCGAGGCCGGCAAGGTCGCGGAGAAAATCGATGGCCGCAACGTCATCGTGCTGCGACAGGCCTCCGAGACCGGCCAGCTGTTCGGATCGGTCACGGTTCGCGACATCATCGCGTCGTTCGAGGCCGACAAGGTCACCATCAGCCGCAGCCAGGTGATGCTGGACGCGCCGATCAAGACCATTGGGAGGCACACGATCGCGATTGCCGTGCATCCGGAAGTCGAAGTCGGCGTCACCGTGACGGTCGCGCGCAGCCAAGACGAGGCCGAGCGCATCAACCGCGGCGAGGACATCTCGACTCGTCAGGAGGACCAGGACGCAGCCGCCGAAGCGCTCGCTGCCGCCGGCGAATTCTTCGACCCCGAAGCCCGCCGCGACCAGGTGGAACCCGAGGCGGAAGCTGCTTCGGAGAAGTAGCGGCCTCTTTACATCGAACAAAAAAAATCCCGCCACGCACAACCGTCATCCTGAGGAGCCGGGCCCTTGCGCGGCGTCTCGAAGGATGGGCCACAAGCATCCTTCGAGGCTCGTCCAAGCGGGCGAGCACCTCAGGATGACGGCGTCTGTGGGGCCCAGTCAGGCCGGGTTTGGGATTCCCGGCGATATGGTCTCGCGCATCTTACTGGGAGATCGGCGGCGCGGGTGGGCCTGCCGGCTCGATGGGCGGTGGCGCGGCGGCGGTGACGGTCTGGGGCGCGGCGGACGGCGCGGCCTGCGCCGCGGCGGGTTCGGGCGTGCCGCTCGGGACGGCGGCGGAGACCGTGGGCGAAGCTGCCGGCGCAGGGGTGACGGGTGGAACCGGATCGGCCCGCAACGTCTGGGGCTCGGCGCTGCCCGTCTCCTTCGGCGCTTCGATCTTGGCCGATTCGGACTTGCCCTCACCCGGCGGCTTGACGCCCTCGGGCTTGCCGGTCTCGACCTTGGCGGATTCGCTCTTGGGCTGCTCTTCCCTCGCCGCGTCGCCTTTTGCCGGTTCTTCCCCGCCGGTCTCGGTCTTGGCCGACTCGGTCTTGGGCTGTTCCTCGCCAGGCTTGCCCCGCCTGCCAAGCTTCTGCCTGGCTGACAATTTGCTGCCGTCCGGACCGATCTCGCTTGCGGCCTCAGCCGGGGTTCGCCCCTCGGCCGCAGGCGGCTCTCCCGGACGCGCCAGATGCTTGGCGTTGCGGCCGTGCAGCCCTTCGGCATCCGGCTTGGCGGCCTCGCGCGGTTCAGGTTCGGGCCTCGCGGCCTCTTGCGGCGCAGGGTGCAGCCGGTGACCGAACCGGTCGAGTTGCTCCGATGGCGCGGTCCGGGCTTCCGTTTTCCCGTCCTTGGGCTGGCCGCGCGTATCGGCCACGCCGTTGGAGACCAGGAAGCCCGTGAGCGAGGTCGCCATGTCGGGACTGGTGGTGTAGTGCTGGCGCAGGAAGCTCTGCAGGGATCCGGCCGGCACGCTCCTCAACAGGCCCCGCGGGCTCTTGTGGCAAGCCGTGCAGGTGCCTGCGAAAATCTGCGAAGGGCTCTTGCCAGCCTCGAGATTTGTCGCCTGACCCCACGCCGGGACCGCCGCGCAACCGCCGATCAGAAGCGTCACCGTCGCTAAACTGAGCGCTCGGCTCAACATTCCCCGTTTCTCCAGACCGATGCGGAAATCGCGTCCGGCGCTCCCAGATGGGCACCGGCGGCGGTGACCTTTTAGCCGATTATCCCGCGAATGGAAGCTTACTTATGACGCAACTCCGTGAACGCGACATTCCGGAATATCCGCTTTGTGTCCAATGTACTAGCGGTCCGGTTCCCGCGCTCCTATGTTCTGCGTGACGCGGTTTGGGAACCTTTGGGAACCATTGTTGTCCCCGTGCGTCGAGTGTGGCGGGCGATAGGCTGGTTTCTCCGGATCGCTCGGTTCGGTGGCTTCGATGGACCGATTGTTGCGTTATTTCCTGCAGCAGTTCATTCGCCGCGGCGCGATGATCTTCACGACCGCGAGTGGGGCAAAATTCAGCTGCGGTAATGGCACCGGCGAGCCGGTCGCGGTGAGGTTTCTGACCCGCGATGCCGAACGCAGGGTGTTGCTCAACCCCGAACTCGCGCTCGGCGAAGTCTACATGGAAGGCAGCTTCGTCGTCGAGCAGGGCACGATCGCCGACGCGCTGGCGATCCTGATGGCCCAGCCCGACATCCTGCCGCGCTGGGCGCGCCTGCAATGGTGGCTGCGCTATTTCGGCAGGCATGTCAGGCAATTCAATCCGCCCAACCGCTCCAGGAGCAATGTCGAGCGCCACTACGATCTCGACGGGCGGCTGTATTCGCTGTTTCTCGATGCCGACAAGCAATATAGCTGCGCCTATTTCGAGACGCCGGACGCAAGCCTCGACGACGCACAGCTCGCCAAGAAGCGTCATCTTGCCGCAAAACTTCTGATCAGGCGCGGCGACCGGTTGCTGGACATCGGATCGGGCTGGGGCGGGCTTAGCCTCTATCTTGCCGAAATGACCGGCGCTAGCGTCACCGGCGTCACGCTCTCTACCGAGCAGCTGCAGGTGTCGAATGCCCGCGCCGCCGAGAAGAACATGTCGCGCTCGGCCAAATTCTTCCTCGAGGATTATCGTGACGTCGCCGGTCCGTTCGACCGCATCGTGTCGGTCGGCATGTTCGAGCATGTCGGCGTCAACCATTACGCGGATTTCTTCACCAAGCTGTCGTCGCTGTTGACGCCCGGCGGCGTTGCGCTGCTGCACACTATTGGGCGCGGCGATGGTCCGGGCGCGACCAATCCATGGATCGCGAAATATATTTTCCCCGGCGGCTACACGCCTGCCTTGAGCGAAATCCTTCCCATCATCGAACGCAGCGGCTTGCATGTCGCCGACATCGAAGTCCTCCGGCTGCATTACGCCGAGACGTTGAAGGAATGGCGCGCGCGCTTCCGCCGCAATTGGGCCAAGGCTGCGGCTTTGTACGACGAACGCTTCTGCCGCATGTGGGAATTTTATCTTGCCGGTTCCG
>NZ_DATHOP010000238.1:0-37209 GCF_035484855.1 Bradyrhizobium sp. | reverse complement strand
ATATCGGGGTTTTCGACGAGCACTCGAGCCGCGATGCGGGGATTGGCGCGATCGATGCCCCGTCCATCGACATCGCCGGAATAAACGAGCCTCAGCCAATGCAGCACGCGGGCTGCATGATCGTCGCGGGACGCTGATTGGACTCCGACATAGCTCCGAAGGTCCGCCCAGGAGGCAAAGCCATAGCTCCGCGCGACACAGGACTGCGCGTCGTGCAGATGAAGTCCGAGCGCCGCGATCTCCTTGTCGCTCCGGCCCGCGGCCGCAGGCAGTGCTTCCCGAAACCGCGTGATTGCTTCGGGATTGCCGTCCCGGTAGAGACGGATCAAGTCCTTGGCGCACTTCTTCAGATAGGCAAGGCTCGCCCGATCGGGCAAATTCGCCATTGGAGTCCTCCGTGCATCAGATCGCCGCCGACCCGCAATACCGGCTGCACAAAGGCTCAGACGCTGTTTGACAAACGCAAGTGGGTTCAACCCTTCCCGCGGGCCCGGGTGCGGCTTGCACCGCAGATGGCACAATATGGCGGACAACCGCGCCGATCAATCCCCGAAAAAATGGTCACTGCGCTTGCAAATGTTCGGCATCATGGTTGCCGCAAGGCGGCGGCGAAGAATTGTGTGAGATCGTCGCGCGCCTGCTCCCGTGCTTGCGGGTCAGGGCGGACGCGAATGGTTCCGCCCTTGCGCCGGTTGCCCGCGGGGTCGAAAAATTCCCTGGGACCATCGAAGACGTCGAACTCATGCGTTGCGCCCGCAAAGGCCCGTAGGGAAAGGTGCGCGGCGTCCGCCGGCGCGAGTTCTCGCAACATCGTCTCGCAAGCTGCCCGGCCACCATCGTAATCGTCGTCGTCGCCGACGAAGATTCGGATAGGCGCATCAACGAGATCGCCGAAGTCCGCACCCGGCACGTGGTTATAGCGCCAGCAGATCGGATAGAATGCCGCCGCTGCCCTGAAGTGCACGCCTTGGCCAAGCAAAGCATCGCTGTTGCGACGGGTCATCATGAGCATGGTCTCTCGGCCGCCCATGGAACTGCCCATCAGGCCGATCCGCAAAGCGTCAATCTCCGGGCGTTCGCTGAGCAGGCGATAAGCGCCGGCGATGTCGGAAAGCATGTCGCCGAGCCCTGCAGGACGGCTGGATGCGACGCCTTGCAGATCGCGTCCGCCCCATTGATCAATCTCGAGCGTCGCGATGCCGACACGATTGAGCGCCGCCGCGTAGTAGACACCGCGGTAGCTGAGGCCAGAGGTTCCGTGCAACAGGATAACCGCCGGAAGTTTGGCGGCCGCTCCGAGCGGCGCCTGGAATCGGCTCGCTATCATGATCGTCTTGCCGTTCCAATCAACGGGATAGGCGAGATAGTTGATACGGAGCAGCGGGGTGTCCTCCCACGCGTGAACCGCCGGCACGAATGCACCCAGCAAGGCGGCAGCAAGTGCCATCCGTGCATGAAGCGGCGAAACGATCACCGCAATAAGCCGAAACATGCGCATGTGCGATGCTTCCCCAAGGAGGTTCCGATGAAAGCTCCGATCAAGTTCCGAAGATTATCGTGCCGTCGGCAAGCAAATGCGAACTGGCCGGCAAACTTCACGCCAATGTGAAATCGAATTCCGATCGACCGGGCGCGTCGATCTGCTGCGCGGCCACACCCCGATATCGTCTTCCGCTGGCCCTCACACCTGTCGGCCCGCCGCAAATCCGGACGACCACGCCCATTGAAAATTGAAGCCGCCGAGATGGCCGGTGACGTCGATGACTTCACCGATGAAATAAAGTCCGGGGACGGATCTGGCTTCGAATGTCTTCGAGGAGAGCTCGGACGTATCGACGCCGCCCAGCGTCACTTCCGCGGTGCGGTAGCCTTCGGTTCCGTTCGGCCTGACGCGCCACGCCTTGACGGCCGCAGTCACCTTCGCCAACCACGCATCGGAGAAATCGGCGATCCGTTCCGGGCCTTCGACGGTGTCCGCAATCGCGCGCGCCAGCCGTTTCGGAACGAGGCTTGCGAGCGCGGCCGCCATCTCCTGCCGGGGCTGATCGCGGCGCCATTTTTTCAGTGTGGCCAGCACGTCGGTCCCCGGAGCCATGTCGACGACGATGTCCTGACCTTCATGCCAGTAGGACGATATCTGCAGGATCACCGGGCCGCTGAGCCCGCGATGGGTGAACAGCAGCGCCTCGTCGAATTGCGTCTTGCCGCAGGCCACGATCGCCTCGACTGAGACGCCCGACAGATCGCCGAATTTCGAAAGCAGCGCGGTGTCGAACGTCAGTGGCACCAGCGCTGCGCGCGGCGGCACGATTTTTAGGCCGAACTGCTCGGCGATTTTGTATCCGAACCCGCTCGATCCTATTTTTGGAATGGACGGTCCGCCGGTTGCGACCACCAGGGCTCGGGCGCGACATTCACCCTGATCCGTGACGACGGCAAAACCGGTTTCGCGCTTCGAGACCTCCGAAATACGCCCGCGCAGGCGCAATTGTACGTGACCTTTACGGCACTCCTCCAGCAGCATGTCGACGATCTGCCGCGACGAGCCGTCGCAGAACAATTGCCCGCGCGTCTTCTCGTGCCAGGCGATACCATAGCTGTCGACCAGCGCGATGAAGTCATGCTGCGAGTAGCCACTGAGCGCCGAGGTGCAAAACCGCGGATTGTCGGAGAGAAAGTTCGCCGGCGTCGTGTGCAGGTTGGTAAAATTGCATCGTCCACCGCCGGAGATGCGGATTTTCTCGGCTGGATACCGCGATTGCTCCAGCACGAGCACCGAGCGGCCGCGCTGGCCGGCGACGGCTGCGCACATCAGGCCGGCAGCCCCCGCGCCCAGGATGATGACGTCGAACAAGTTGGGTTGCAGATTGCGAGCTTCGGTCATTCCACCAGCAGCACATCCACCGCCACGCTGAGCTTCTGCTTGCGCGATCCGACGATGATGCCGTCGACCGGCGAGACATCGGAAAAATCCCGGCCCACCGCGAGCATGATGTGATCGTTCGCGACCAGGATGTCATTGGTCGGGTCGAGACCGACCCAGCCCATCTCGGAACCGCACCACAGCGAGACCCAGGCATGCGTGGCATCCGCGCCCTGCAGGCGCGGTTTTCCGGGCGGCGGAATGGTGCGCAGATAACCCGAGACATAGGCCGCAGGCAGGCCGAGGCCGCGAAGGCCGGCAATCATCACATGGGCAAAATCCTGGCAGACGCCGTGGCGTTTCTGGAACACCTCCTTCAGCGGCGTCGAGATCACGGTGGCTTTCGGGTCATATTTGAAATCGGTGCGGATCCGATGCATCAGGTCGACCGCGCCGGCCAGAATTCCAGTGTCGGGGGGAAAGCTCGCCGACGCATATCCGGTGACCGGGCCCAGCACCGGCACCAGCGGGCTTGCAAAGACATAGCCGATCGGCGAGGTCGGACCGAGGCTGGTGGCCTCGAACGCCGCATCGCGGACGCTCTCCCATTGCGGACTTGACGCGGTCCGGCCAGGCGCGAGGCGGGAGACTGAGACCCGCGACTTCGAATCGATGCGAAGATGGCGATGCGGGGTTTCGATCGAGATGCTCTCGGTCAGCGTGCCGAAGAAGTCGTGCCGTGAGGTGCGCTCCGCGGGCTTCGGCCGGATCTCGACGCTGTGCGTGACGAGCTCTTGCCCGTCGCCGCTGATGGGCTCCAGCCGCAACGTGCAGCGCGCGAAACTGACCGGACTTTCGTAAGAGTAGGTCGTGACGTGGCGGATATCGTAGATCACGCCAGCCCCGTCAGCTTTTCCGGCCGGCTGGCATTGGGCCCGTGCGGGAAATAATGCAACCCGATGGCGTCGGCGAGGTTGAGCAGATCCTGCTCCAGCGCAAACAGCGTCTTGGTATCGAGGCTTGCTGCCTCCGACGTCGTCAGCGTCGCCTGCAGCGCGACCGCAAGGCGCTGCGGCCGCTCGATCAATCCGCCCTCCTTTAGCGTCGGAAGGCTCGCGATGTGATCGTTCAGCGCCGAGACCTGGAACGCCACCGAGCGCGGATTATAGGGGTCGAGCACCACGAGGTCGCGCACCGGCGCCAGCAGCGGACCGACGAGATAGCGCGAGCGATAGGTGATCTGGCAATCCACCAGCGTCAGCAGGATGTCGAGATCCTCGCCTGCAGCCTCGTCATAGGCGAACTGCCGGGCGAAGCGCACGGTGTTGATGGCGCGCTCGGCTCGGCGGCCCATCTCGAGAAAACGCCAGCCGGCGGCGCGGTTCATGTTTTCCTGCGCCAGGCCTGCAAAACTCGCCAGCTCCTGCAGCGTCAGTTCGGCGGCGATGACGACGCCGTCGTCGTCTTCGACCTCCTGCGCGAGGCGCTCCGTCATCTCGGTGATGACCTGCCAGGCGTCGGGCGAAAGCCGTTCGCGCAAGGACGTCGCGGTGCGCTGCGCCGCGCGCACCAAGGACAGCGCGGAGCCGAACTTGTCCTCGCCTTGCAAGGCTTCGGCGGCGATCCGGGCGGGCAGCACGCGCGCGCCCTGCGTGGTGGCGCCCCAGGTCACCAGCAGCCGCTGGATTCGCTCCAGCGCGTGAGCCATGGTCGAGGAGCCCTTGCCGGGATCGCGCTGCGCGGTGCCGAGCGCGCGCACCAGCCGCAGCGTTGCTTCCGCTCGCTCCAGATAGCGGCCGAGCCAGAACAGATTGTCGGCGGCCCGGCTCGGCACCCAGCCGGCGATACGGCGGATCCGCACATTGTCGCCCGCCGGCAATAGCGTGGTCGGGGAAACCGCCTTGTCGGAGACCACCCAGACATCCGCCGCCCGCGCGCCATCGCCCATCGACACCGCGCGGGCATCGAGTTGATCGGCGATCCGGCAGAAGCCGCCGGGCATGATGGTCCAGCCGCGCGGGGTCGCGGCTGCGAAAACCCGCAGGACAAAGGGGCGCGGCATGATCCGGCCATTGTCCCATACCGGCGTGGTCGACAGCCGCACCACCTCCTGGCCGACAAAGTCGATGCCGCGTTCGCCGATCGCGTTGCGGAGCCGGTCGCGGTCGGCTGCCGGCAACTCACTGGCGAGCACGGGTCCAGTGCCGGGAAAACCGGGGACGCCCCGGCCATAGGCGCCTTCGATCGCGACCTCGTCCAGCCGCGACAGCACTTCCTCGCGCGCGGCCTTCTGGCCGCACCACCAGGTCGCGATGTTCGGCATCTTCAGATCTTCGCCGAAGAAGCGCCGGCACAGGCTCGGCAGGAAGCCGAGTAGCGCGCGCGCCTCCATCACGCCCGAGCCCGGCATGTTGGCCATCACGACGCCGTTCTTCCTGATGACGTCGATCAGGCCGGGCACGCCGAGCTGGGACGAGGCATTCAGCTCGAGTGGATCGAGGAAATTGGAATCCACCCGGCGCAGCAGCACGTCGAGCCGCTTCAGGCCTGCGACGGTACGGATATGGATGCGGTCGCCGCTGACGGCGAGATCGTCGCCCTCGACCAGCAGGAAACCGAGATAACGCGCCAGCGTGGCGTGTTCGAAATAGGTTTCGCTGAACTGGCCGGGCGTCAACAGCCCGATGCGCGGCTCGTCGCGGTCGGCGCTGGCGCGCAAACTATCGCGGAACGCCTCGAAGAACGGCGCCACCCGCTCCACATTCATCGACTTGTAGAGGCTGGTGAAGGCCCGCGACAGCACCAGGCGATTTTCCAGCGCGTAGCCCGCGCCCGACGGCGCTTGGGTACGATCGCCGAGCACCCACCAGCGGCCGTCAGGCCCGCGGCCGACATCGGCGGCGTACAGACTGAGATAGCGGCCGCCCGGCGGCTGGATGCCGCAGACCGCGCGCAGATATTCGGTCGAGCCGGCAATCGCGGCCGCGGGGATCGCGCCCTCGGCGACCAGCCGGCCCTCGCCATAAATGTCGCTCAGCACCAGTTCCAGCAATTGCGCGCGCTGCACGATGCCTGCGGTCAATTGCTGCCAGTCGGCCTCGCCGATCAGAAGCGGCAGATGGCTCAATGGCCAGAGCCGTTCGGCGGTCTCGCCGGGCGCGCGATAGCTGACGCCGGCTTCGCGCAAGTGCCGGTCGGCGGCGCCAAAACGCCGGTCCATGTCCGCGGGGCTCAAGGCGGCGAAGGCGTCGAAGAACCGGGTCCAGACCGGGCGCGGCGCCCCGTCCTGGGCGATATATTCGTCGGGAATCCCCGGCAGCCGCTCGTAGTCGCGGGTCCATTGCGTCACGCGCCGGTTGCCCGAACGGGCCCTGCTGCCCTGACTGCTTGCTTGACCGCTTCCCTGGCCGGTTTGCTCCGACATCCCGACTCTCCAGCTCGATGCTCATTCAATGCAGGAGCGGCGTCCTCAAGTCGAGTGTCAATGGAAATTCAATGGTGCGCTCCTCGCGCGGGGGATCGATCTTGCCGGGCGTATGGCCGTGATCCTGAAACCGCGCCAGCCGCCGCGCCTCCGCCTCATAGGAATTGACCGGTTTGGTCTCATAGCTGCGGCCGCCTGGATGGGCGACATGGTAGACGCAGCCGCCGAGCGAGCGGCCGTTCCAGGTGTCGATCAGATCGAACGTCAACGGCGCGTGAACGGGAATGGTCGGGTGCAGGCCGGAGGCCGGCTGCCAGGCCTTGAAGCGGACGGCAGCGACCGCCTCGCCGGAACGGCCGGTTTCCGTCATCGGCATCCGCCGGCCGTTGCAGGTGACGACGTGGCGGCCCTCGACGAAGCCAGAGGCCTTGACCTGCAGCCGCTCCACCGATGAGTCGACATAGCGCACGGTGCCGCCGGCGGTGCCCTCCTCGCCGAGGACGTGCCAGGGCTCGAGCGCTTGCCGCACTTCCAGCGAAACGCCGCCATGGTGGACCCGTCCGAACATGGGAAACCGGAATTCGAGTTGCGCGGCGTACCAGTCTGGCGAGAAATCATAACCGGAATGTTTCAGTTCGCCGAGCACGCCCAGAAAATCTTCCCAGAGGTAATGCGGCAACATGAAGCGGTCATGCAGCGTGGTGCCCCAGCGCACGAATTTTCCATCTAGCGGCTCGCGCCAGAGCTTGGCGATCAGCGCCCGGACCAGCAGCTGCTGCGCCAGCGACATCCGCGGGTCCGGCGGCATCTCCAGCGCGCGGAATTCAACCAGGCCGAGCCGGCCGGTGGCGCTGTCGGGGGAATAGAGCTTGTCGATGCAGATTTCGGCGCGGTGGGTATTGCCGGTGATATCAACCAGGATGTGCCGGAACAGCCGGTCCACCAGCCATAGCGGGGCCTTGATGCCCTGCGGCGGCACATGGGCGAGCGCCACTTCCAGCTCATAGAGGCCGTCATGGCGCGCCTCGTCGATGCGCGGCGCTTGGCTGGTCGGGCCGATGAACATGCCGGAGAACAGATACGACAGCGACGGATGCCGTTGCCAGTAAAGCACGAGGCTCTTCAACAGATCGGGCCGGCGCAGGAACGGCGAATCCTGCGGCGTGCCGCCACCGACCACGACATGATTACCGCCGCCGGTGCCGGTGTGCCGGCCGTCGACCAGGAAGCGGTTGGCGCCCAACCGCACCTGCGCCGCATCCTCATAGAGGCCGAAGGTGATATCGACGGCTTCGCGCCAGCTTTGCGCGGGCTGGATGTTGACCTCGATCACGCCGGGATCGGGCGTCACTTTTATCACTTCGACCCGTGGATCGAAGGGTGGCGGATAGCCCTCGACATGGACCTGCATCTGCATCTGCGCGGCGGTCGCCTCGACCGCCGTGACCAGTTCCAGGTAATCCTCCAGCTTCTCCACCGGCGGCATAAAGGCGCACAAAATGCCGTCCCGGATTTCGATCGACATCGCGGTGCGCACGCCGCCGCCCTTGAGCTGCTGCTCCTGCACTTCCTGATGCGGCGCCACCTCGGTCTGGGCGGTGGCGTCATACACCGGCAGTTCCTCGCGCGGCTCCAGCGGATCCTGCTCGACGATGTAGGGATATTCCTCGGCCGGAATATGCGGCAATGATGCGATCGGCAGCCGCAGACCAAGTGGGGAATCGCCGGGCGTCAGGAACAGATTGCCGCGGCGCAGTTTCCAGCGCTCGCTCTTCCAGCGCGAGGAAGATTGGCTTGCATCCGCGTTCCAGCGCTGGATCGGCAGCACGAAACCCCGGGGCACGTTGAGCCCCTGGTCGAACACCCGCGCCATGCGCGAACGTTCTTCCGGATCGGACAATTTGGAATCGCCGGGATCGACATTGGGCGGCAGTCCGGCTTCCTTCTGCAGCCAGTGCGAGGGGTCCTCGAACGCCGGCATGATGTATTCGGAATCGACGCCGAGTTTCTCCGCCGTGGCTTCCGCGAAGCGCTCGGCGTCCTCGATTGCCGCCTTGCGCGGGCTCTCGATGGTCGCAATCAAATCGGCATTCTTCCAGATCGGCACGCCGTCCTTGCGCCAGTACAGGCCAAAGGCCCAGCGCGGCAGGCTTTCGCCGGGATACCATTTGCCCTGCCCGTAATGCAAAAGCCCGCCCGGCGCGAAGCGTGCGCGCAAACGTCGAATGAGTTGGTCGGCCAGTCCGCGCTTGGTCGGTCCCACGGCGGAAATATTCCATTCCGGCGCTTCCAGGTCGTCGACGGAAACGAATGTCGGCTCGCCGCCCATCGTCAGCCGCACGTCGCCCGCGATCAGATCGGCATCGACCTGTTCGCCGAGCCTGTCGAGCCGCGCCCAGCTTTCGTCGGAGAACGGCTTTGTGATCCGAGGCGCCTCGCGGATCCGCTTGACGTTCATCTCGAAGCCGAATTCGACATTGGCAAATCCGACCGCGCCGGAGATCGGCGCCGCGGTGCGGTAATGCGGCGTGGCGGCGACGGGGATGTGCCCCTCGCCCGTCAGCATGCCCGAAGTGACGTCGAAGCCGATCCATCCGGCGCCCGGAAGATAGACCTCCGCCCAGGCATGCAGATCGGTAAAATCGTTCTCGACCTCGCGCGGTCCCTCGATCGGATCGATGTCGGGACGGAGTTGAATGAGATAGCCGGAGACGAAGCGCGCGGCGAGCCCGAGATGGCGCAGCGTCTGGATCAAGAGCCACGCGGAATCGCGGCAGGAACCCGCGCCGGCGGCCAGCGTCTCCTCCGGCGTCTGGACGCCCGGTTCCATGCGGATGATGTAGCGGATTTTGTTGCGCAGCTGCGCGTTGAGCTCGACCAGGAAATTGACCGTGCTGGTCGCCTCGCGCGGAATTTCCGCCAAGTAATTTGCAAATAGCGGTCCGGGCTCCAGGGTCACAAGGTAAGGCGCGAGTTCGGTCTTGAGATCGTTGGAATAGGCGAACGGAAAACTGTCGGCGTAGGGCTCGACAAAGAAATCGAACGGATTGATCACGGTCATCTGCGCCGTGAAATCGACCTCGATCTTGAATTCGGTGGCCTTTTCCGGAAACACATAGCGCGCCAGCCAGTTGCCCTGCGGGTCCTGCTGCCAATTCACGAAATGGTTTGATGGCGTGACCTTGAGCGAATAGCTCAGGATCGGCGTGCGCGTGTGCGGCGCCGGCCGCAGCCGGATGGTTTGCGGGCCGAGATCAATCGGACGGTCGTATTTATAGTGCGTGACGTGATGTAGTGCGACGAAGATCGACACGGACGGAGTGCTCCAGCAGCTTTTTTGAGCAGAACACCGGTTCCGGTATGGATCAAGCACTAACAACGGGCAGGGGATGCCTGATGTAAGGGCGAATAGCGAATAGGGAGTAGCGAATAGGGAACGGTTCCGTTCGCCACTTCCCCATTCGCTATTCGCTCAGTCACGTCGTCGCCCAAGCGCGCTCCAACCCGCCTTACGGGCTTGCTCCCATATTGGGACCCTGCTAGGTTTGTCCCATGAGGATCATCGCGCGCCGTACCTTGCGTGAGTTCGTCGAAAGCCTCGCCGGGAAGAAGGATCAGCCTGCGGTAAAGGCCGCACTGGATGCCTGGTTTTACGAAGTCAGCAAGGCTGCATGGAAGAGTTCGGCTGATGTGAAGCGGCGTTACGCGACGGCGAGCATCGTGAGCGCCGAGCGGATCGTCTTCAACGTCAAAGGCAATGATTATCGGCTCGTGGTGGCGGTCGACTTCGAGAAGGCCATCGTCTGGATCAAATCGATTGGTACGCACAAAGATTACGACAAGATCGACGTGAGGGACGTGCGACATGGCCGCTGAACTGAAACCCATCCGCACCAAGGCGGACTACAAGAATGCGTTTGCCGAGGTGGAACGTCTGTGGGGCGCCAAAGCCGGCACGCCGAAGGGCGACCGGCTCGACGTGCTGGCGACACTGATCGAAGTTTACGAAGCGCGGCACTATCCCATGGACCCGCCCGATCCGATCGAGGCGATCCAGTTCCGCATGGAACAGCAGGGATTGACCCGGAAGGACCTCGAGCCCCTGCTTGGAACCCGTGCCCGAGTTGCCGAAGTCATGAACCGCAGGCGCAGCCTGTCGATCGACATGATTCGGCGATTGCACAAGGAACTTGGCATTTCCGCCGAGGTATTGATCCGTCCAACGCGCGACAACGAGGCGGCGTAAAGCCTGCTTAGCCGGAACGATGCAGGCTACATCGTCGCCCCAAGCACCCACGGCGCAAACTCCGCGCCGCCGAAGTCAAAGCTTTCGCTCTTGGTCGGCTGGCCCGAGGCGGTCTTCAGCATGAGATCGAAGATGCGCTGGCCGCAGGCTTGCACGGTTTCCTCGCCGTCGAGGATGGTGCCGCAATTGACGTCCATATCGTCTTCCATGCGCTTGTACATCGGCGTGTTGGTCGCAAGCTTGATCGAGGGCGCGGGCTTGCAGCCGAACACGCTGCCGCGTCCGGTCGTGAAGCAGACGAGGTTGGCGCCGCCGGCCACCTGCCCGGTCGCCGCCACCGGGTCGTAGCCCGGCGTATCCATGAACACAAAACCCTTCTTGGTGACGGCTTCGGCGTAATTCAGGACGTCGACCAGATTGGTGCTGCCGGCCTTCGCCATCGCGCCCAGCGATTTTTCCAGGATGGTGGTCAGCCCGCCGGCCTTGTTGCCGGGGCTCGGATTGGCGTTCATCTCGGCGCCCTCGCGCGCGGTGTATTCCTCCCACCATCGCATCAAGGCGACGAGTTTCTCGCCGACTTCGCGGGAGACCGCGCGCCGCGTCAACAGGTGCTCGGCGCCATAGGTCTCCGGCGTTTCCGACAGGATGACGGTGCCGCCGTGACGCACCAGCAAATCGCTCGCGGCCCCCAGCGCCGGATTGGCGGAGACGCCGGAATAGCCGTCGGAGCCGCCGCATTGCAGCGCCACCGTCAATTCGCTCGCCGATACCGGCTCACGCTTCACCTTGTTGGCGTCAGCGAGCGCCTCGCGCACAAAGGCGACGCCGGCTTCCACCGTCTTGCGCGTTCCACCTATCTCCTGAATTTCAAGTTCGCGCAGTCTTCCGGCGAGCTTCTGTTCCTTCATCAGCCCGCCGATCTGGTTGACCTCGCAGCCCAGGCCCAGCACGACGACAGCTGAAAAATTCGCATGCCGCGCGTAGCCGCCGAGCGTCCGGCGCAGGATGGTCAACGGCTCGTCCTGGGTCATCCCGCAGCCGGTCTTGTGGGTCAGCGCGACCACGCCGTCGACATTCGGAAAATCCGCCAACGGATTGTCATGGGTGAACGGGTTCTTCTTGAAGATGTCGGCGACGAGACCCGCGACATGCGCGCTGCAATTCACCGAGGTGAGGATGCCGATATAGTTGCGGGTCGCGACCCGCCCGTCGGGACGGCGGATGCCGTCGAAGCTGGCTGGCAGATCGAAATTCGGCGTCGGGGTGACGTTGACGCCGAACGCGTAATCCTTCGCGAAATCGCCCATGCCGCAGTTTTGCGTATGCACGTGCTGGCCCGGCGAAATCGGCGCGGTCGCGAAGCCGATGATCTGGCCATAGCGGCGGATCGGCTCGCCCACAGCGATCGGCCGGATGGCGACCTTGTGCCCAGCGGGAATCCGCTCGACCGTGGTGACGCCGTCGGCCACGACCAGGCCCGGCGGCAAACTCGATCGCGCGATCAGCACGGCGTCGTCGGGATGCAGGCGGATCACGGGGGTTGGGGCCATGGGAGGTCTCCTCAAGGGGGCGAATAGCGAATGGCGAGTAGCGAATAGCGGTCCTCTACCCCTAACCCCTATTCGCTATTCGCCACTCGCTATTCGCATACTCACGCCTTGCCGGCTGAATCCTTGCGGGTCTGGTTCACCTGCATCTTGGCGTAGGTCATCATCAGCCCGCTTTCGTTCGACAGCGTCACCAGCTTGAAGCCCATGTTGATCGCGCGCACCGCGCCCTCGGCGCCGGAGCAGTGGATGCCGGGATGGAGGCCGCGCTTGCCGCATTCTTTCACGATCTTCTCGTAAATCTTGAGGATCTCCGGCTCGTCACGGTCGAGTTTCGGCACCAGACCGTAGGAAAAGCCGAGATCGGAAGGACCGACATAGACGCCGTTGATGCCTTCGACGTCGAGGATCGATTCCATATTTTCGACCGCGGTCTTGGTCTCCATCATCGGCAGCAGCACGATCTCGTCATTGGCGGTCTTCTGGTAGGTGCCGGCCCCACCATACATGCCGGAGCGGATCGGGCCGTTCGAGCGCGTGCCGCGCGGCGGATATTTGCTGTAGGAGACGAGGTTTTCGCACTCTTGCCGGGTGTTGATCATCGGGCAGATGATGCCATAGGCGCCGCCGTCCAGCACCTTGCCGACGATGCCGGGCTCGTTCCAGGGCACGCGCACCATCGGCGTCACCGGATGGCCGTTCATGGCCTGGAAGCATTGCACCATCGACAGGTAATCCTGCACGCCGTGCTGCATGTCGACGGTGACGCTGTCGAAGCCGCATTGCGCGATCACCTCGGCGGAGAATCCCGACGGGATCGCCAGCCAGGCGTTCACCACGGCCTTGCCCGAAGCCCAGACTGTCTTGACGTTATTTGCCACTTTGTTTCCTTCCCTTTTGTTGAATTCAGGCCGTCATTGCGAGGAGCGATAGCGACGAAGCA
Organism: Bradyrhizobium sp.; assembly: GCF_035484855.1. Taxonomy (GTDB): domain Bacteria; phylum Pseudomonadota; class Alphaproteobacteria; order Rhizobiales; family Xanthobacteraceae; genus Bradyrhizobium. Next base: position 24,186 of record NZ_DATHOP010000238.1, on the reverse strand, counting down.
ATCCATTCTTTCTTTCCGGCAGCTATGGATTGCTTCGCTGCGCTCACAATGACGGAAGCTTCGAGGCCGCCGCCCTGATCGGGCGAAGAGTTAGCATGTCCAAAGACTTCGGCAACGAAGTTGATGAGGTTTTGGACCTGGATCGCGACCATGTTCAGAGATTACCTTAAGCACTTACTTTGGCATGTCCACCGAGATAGGCGGCGGCGATGGCCTCATTGCCCCACAATTCGTCGGGCTTGCCGCCGAGCACGATGCGGCCGGTTTCCAGCACATAGCCGTGGTCGGCGACCGAAAGCCCCATCCGTGCGTTCTGCTCGACCAGCAGCACCGTGGTATTGCGCCGGATTTCGGAGATGATGCGGAACACCGCCTGCACGATGACAGGCGCCAAGCCGAGGGAAGGCTCGTCAAGCAGGAGCAGCCGCGGCTTCGCCATCAGCCCGCGGGCGACGGCGACCATCTGCAATTGTCCGCCCGACAGGGTCCAGCCCAGCGCATTGGCAAAGTTGCGGATGTCCGGAAACAGGTCGAACATGGCATCCGCCTCGCGCGACAATTCGGCCTTCGAAGCCCTGCGGTTCGAGCCGCCGAGCATGATGTTTTCCTTCACCGAAAGCCCGGGAAAAATCCGCCGCCCCTCCGGCACATGCGAGATGCCGAGCCGCACGATCGCCTCCGGCCCAAGCCCCGCGATCGAATGGCCGTCGAACAGGATTTCGCCGGCCGCGGGCTTTGCGAGCCCCGAGATCGCGCGCAGCGTGGTCGATTTGCCGGCGCCGTTGGCGCCGAGCAGCGTCACCACCTGCCCCTCGTCGACCCGGAGCGAGACGCCGCGCAGCGCTTCGATCTCGCCATAGAGCACGATCAGGTCGTTGATTTCGAGCAGCGCCATCAGTCGCTCCCGAGATAGGCGGAGACGACGTCGGGATGGCGCAGTACCGCCATGGATTCGCCGTCGGCGATGCGGCGGCCGAAATTGAGCACGGTGATGTGCTGGGCGGCTTCCGATACCAGCGTCATGTCGTGGTCGATGATCAAAATGGTCAGGCCCTGCGCCGCGATGCGTTCGAGCAATTCATGGAGCGCCAGCTTCTCGCTCGAGTTCAGTCCCGCGGCAGGCTCGTCGAGCAGCAACAGTGTCGGATTGGCGGCGAGCGCACGCGCGATCTCAATCAGCCGCTGATGGCCGTAGGAGAAGCTCGAGATCAGTTCGTTGGCGCGGCTGCCCAGGCCGACGAAGGTCAGGGCCGACATCGCACGCGCATTCAGCGCATCTTCACCCCCGCCGACCAGGGCGTTACCGGGCCGCTCGGCGCCGATCACGACATTTTCAAGCGCGGTCATCGAGCGGAACAGGCGGATGTTCTGGAAGGTCCGCCCCAACCCCGCGGCGGCGCGCTGGTGCGGCGGCATCTCGGTCACATTGGTGCCGTCGAGGACCACCCTGCCCGCGGTCGCCTTGTAGAGGCCGGAAAGAACGTTCAGCGTCGTGGTTTTGCCGGACCCGTTCGGCCCGATCAGCGCGTGCACGCTGCCGCGCCTGACCGCGATGTCGACCTCGTCGACCGCCTTGAGGCCACCGAAATATTTCGAAAGGCCTTTGACCTCGAGAACCGTATCGCCTCCGACCGTCGCCGGAACCAGTTGCAGCGCCGGTCCCGTCGCACGGACCTTTGCCTTGGCGCGCCAGCGCTGGGTGGCCAGATTGAAAAATCCCCAGATGCCGTCGGGCATGTAGCGGATGATCAGGATCACGGAGAGGCCGTAGATCGCCAGATAAAGTCCGGGTACGCTCTTGAGAAACCGCAGCCATTCCGGGATCAGGATCAGCAAGCCCGTCCCGATCGCCGATCCAATCGGCGAGGCCACGCCGCCGAGCAGCGACATCGTCAGAAACACCACCGACTCGGCAAAGGAGAATTGATCCGGGCTGACATAGGCAAATCCGCCCGCGAACAGGCCACCGGCCAGTCCGCCCAATACCGCGCTGAGCGCAAAGGCGGAAACCTTGGTGCGGAACACGTCGATGCCGACGACGCCGGCGGCGAGTTCATTGTCGCGCACCGCGCGCATGGCGCGGCCGAGCCTCGTATCCGACAGATGCCAGACGAAATAGCCGACTACCGCCAGCATGCCGACACAGAAGGCGAGATAGGATTGCGCCGACTGGAACAGCGCGGGCCGCCCGATATTCGACACACCGTCCGGGCCATGGGTGAGCCAGATGGTGTTGATCATGACCAGCGTGACGATCTGCTGAAACGAGATCGTCACCATCGCGAGGTAATGCCCGCCGAGCCGCAGCGTCGACATGCCCAATAGCGCACCGGCCAATAGCGCCAGCACACATCCGCCGACTAGGCACAGCCAATAGCTGATCTGGTAGTCGGAGGTTCCGATGCCCACGACATAGGCGCCGAGACCAAAGAACGCCGCCTGAGCCAGGTTGATCTGCCCGCACAGGCCGAGCACGACCGACAGACCGAACACCGCGATCGCAAAGGTGGTCGCTTCCATCAGGATGTTGTGGATATAGCCGTCGAACTGCATCGTGGCGGCGAGCGTCACCACGATGGCGGCGCCGACGAAATATGGGGCGTGCCGCAACAGTAGTGGTTTTGCCGGCGCTGTGGTCACGGTGATCGGCATGTTATCGCTGGGCGCGCTCATGCCTTCTCCGCGACCCGTTCACCAAAAATGCCTTGCGGCCGGAACACCAGGAACAAGACCAGCACCAGGAAGGCAAAGCCGTCCTTGTAGGGCACGGAGATGTAGGCCGCGCCAAAGGTCTCGATGATGCCGAGCGCGAGCCCGCCGATGATGGCGCCTGCAACGTCGCCGAAACCGCCGATGATGGTGGCGGCAAACGCCTTCAGCGCGATCGTCGAGCCCATCTGGATCGAGACGAACAGGACCGGCGCCACCAGGATGCCGGCCAGCCCGCCGAGCACGGCCGAATAGATGAAGGTGATCATGATCATGGTGGAGACGGAGATGCCGAGCAGCGAGGCCATCTCCTTGTCCTGCGAGGTCGCCTGCAGCTTCTTGCCGAGCATGGTGTGCTCGAAGAACCAGTAGTTGAAGATCACCAGCACGACCGTGACCGCGATGATCAGCAAATACTGGCTGTCGAGATAGACCGGCCCGAGCTGGATGCCCGGCGTGTCGAACCAGCCCTCCAGCACCTGCGGCTGCGGGCCGTAGATCGCCAGCACCGAATTGGACATCAGGATCGAGGCGCCGATGGTGGCGATGATGACGGGCAAGAACGTGCGGTGGCGCAGCGGATAATAGACCCCGAGATTGAAGATCGCCCCTAACAACGCCATCCCGGCCAGCGCCAGCAGGAACGATAGCCAGTACGGCCAGCCCAGATCGACCGCGAACACCACCATCAGATAGGCGGCCACCATGGAGAATTCGCCTTGCGCGAAATTCACCACATTGGTGGCGCGGAAGATCAGCACGAAACCGAGCGCGACCAGGGCGTAGACCGCGCCGATGCCGATGCCAGTGAACAACAATTGCAGTGCAAGATCCATGGAAACGCCGGGTCAGGAGAAGCCGAAGGGCAGCATTCGGCTGAGAATCGAAAACGCCGCCGGCCCCTCTCCTGATCGGGAGGGGCCGGCAACGCGATCAATCGTTGAAGTCGATGTGCTTGTCGTAGACGATGGTGCCCTTCTCGTTCCGCACGACGTTGTAGCCGTGCAGGCCGTCGCCATTGGCGTCGAAATTATATTCGCCTTCGGCGCCGGGGAATTTCTTCAAGCCGAGAATCGCCTCACGGATCTTGGTGGGATCGGTCGAGCCGGCCTTGTTGATCGCAGCCGACAGGATGGTGAGGGCATCATAGGGCCAGGCGCTCTGATTATCGGGCGCGGTCTTGTAGGCGTCGCGATAGGCTTTGCCGAAGGCCTTCGACGCATCGCTGGAATCTTCCGCATAGTCTGCGACGCCGTAGGTGCCGAACAGCGCCGGACCTGCGAGCTTGGTGGAGGACACCGCAACGACCGAGGGCGAGCCGACCCAGGGAATGTTGACGCCGAGCTGGCGCAGCTGGCGGGCGAAGATGCCGAGATCGTTTTCGAAGGTGAAGTAAGTACCGAGCACATCCGCGCCGGACTGTTTCACGGCCAGCACGACCGGGGTAAAATCCTGGCTCTGATTGGCGTAGCCCTGATCGAGCACCGCGGGCGTGCCAAGTTTTGTCAGTGCGTCGGCGAGCGCCTTGCCGCCCGCCGTGCCGAACGCATCGGTCGAATGCACGATTGCCCATTTCTTCTTGCCGAGCGTGTTGACGCCGTAATCGGCGATGACGCGGCCGGAATAGCTGTCATTGGGACGGAAGCGAAACAGCCATTGATTGCCCATGTGAGTGAGCGCTGGATCGGTGCCGCCAATCATCACCGGCTTGCCGAGTTTCAAAACGTCGGGCGCCATCGCATGCACCTGGGTCGAGCGGATCGAGCCGAGGAACGCAACGATGTCCGGCTGCGCGGCCAGCTTGGAAAACGCCAGCACGATGCCGGGATTGGTGGTCTGGTCGTCTTCGGTCACCAGTTCTACCTGCTTGCCGAGCACGCCACCGGCCTTGTTGACGGCGGCCAATGCGAGCTTGGCTCCGTTCTGCGCCCAAAGCCCCTGCTCCGCCGCCGGACCCGTCACCGGCACGCACATGCCGATCTTGATGGTCGCGGCTTGGGCACGGGCGCTACTGATCACGTAGGGTGCGGTAATACCAACGGCCAAACCAGCCGCAAAATCGCGTCGCGTAAGCTTCATCCAATCCTCCCTGAGGCCGGGCTTCATTGTCGGCCTTTCTTGATGTTTGCAGTCCAAGAGGACGCGACACCGTTGGCGTATCTACGGCCTGTCACGCCAAGAGTAAATTGATATCGCATCGATTTCGGTGTTGGCGCGGCTTGCTTTAGTCAAATTGATGAGCCGTTGTTTGCTTAAACGCTAAGCAGAGACCCGAGCTATGCGGCGCGCTCGCGGCATCATGCAAATTTGCGGTTACTGGCCCGTCTCCGAGGCTGCTCCGTCGCCCGGCAGCTCCGACAAGCTGCGCTCCAGCTCATGCAGCATCGCCTGCAGTCGGGCGAGCTTGCGCGCGCCATAGCGGCGGGTGATGGCCGAATAGATCGCTTCCGACGACGGCGCCACCGTCTCCATCAGCCTGAAACCCTTGGCCGAGATCGATACCAGGCCGCGGCGCAGATCGGCCTTTGCGACCTTCCGTTCGATCAGGTTGCGTGCCTCCAGATCGCGCAGGATTCGGGAAAGGCTTGGGGCGAGCAAAAAGGCAGTGCGCGCGAGTTCCGTCACCTCGATCATCTCGACGGAAGCCAGCGCCCGCAAAATCCGCCATTGCTGCTCGGTCAGGCCGTGATCCCTGAGCGAGGCCCGGAAATGCCGCATCACCGCCTCGCGCGCGCGCAACAGCGACATCGGAAGCGAGCGCGAGAATTCGCGCATCGGTACCCGCCGAGCCCCGATCTTGGCCCTGGCCTTGCCGGGCGATTTCTTCCGCACCATGGTCGATCTTCCGGGCATCGATCGTGTCAGAGGTTTTGCGCTGCAACAAACGCCAATTCGGTTTGATCGGTTTCACTTAACATGTTAACCAGATTTCGACACCTGCTTTTCTCGCGGATCACGCATGGCCCTCTCCACATCAGAAATCCGCGCCGCCGCCGAGCGGCTGCATCAGGCCGAGAAGACGAGAAAGCAGATCCGGCAATTGTCGCTGGAATTTCCCGCGATCACCATCGCGGACGCCTATGCGATCCAGAAGGCCTGGATCGAGATCAAGCTCGCCGAAGGGCGCGTCGTCAGGGGCCACAAGATCGGCCTGACCTCGAAGGCGATGCAGAGCGCGCTCCTGATCGACGAGCCGGATTCCGGCGTGCTGCTCGACGACATGTTCTTCGCCGATGGCGGGCTGGTGCCAAGCGACCGTTTCATCGGCACGCGGGTCGAGGCCGAGCTCGCGTTCATCATGAAGTCCCGGCTTTCCGGGCCCGGCTGCACCATGTTCGACGTGCTGAACGCGACGGATTTCGTGGTGCCGGCGCTGGAAATCCTCGACACAAGGATCGAACGGGTCGATCCCGTGACGAAATCGACGCGAAAAATATTCGATACCATCGCCGACAACGCAGCCAATGCCGGCATCGTGCTCGGCGGTCGGCCGCTGCGGCCGCTGGATGCCGACCTGCGCTGGATCGGCGCCTTGTGCTATCGTAACGGCCAGTTGGAGGAAACCGGGCTTGCCGCCGGCGTGCTCAACCATCCGGCAACCAGCGTGGCCTGGCTCGCCAACAAGATCGCACCCAACGGGCTTGCGCTGGAGCCCGGCCAGGTGGTGCTGGCGGGATCGTTCATTCGCCCGATCGAGACCCGCAAGGGCGACACGATCCAGGCCGATTACGGACCGTACGGCTCGGTCAGTTGCTATTTCGCCTGATGTCGTCCTGAAAGAAAAAAGGGAGGCCGCACATGCCGCATTTCACCATCGAATATTCCGCCAATCTCGAGGCCCGCGTCGATATAGGTGAAGTCGTCGAGGTCGTCCGCAAGGCGGCGCTGGAGACCGGGATTTTTCCGATCGGCGGCACGCGCGTTCGCGCCATCCGCTGCGAGCACTACGGCATTGCCGACGGCAATCCGCAGTTCGCCTTCCTCGCGATGCTGCTGCGGCTTGGCGAGGGCCGCGATCTTGCGACCCGCAAGAAGGCCGGCGAGCATGTCTTCAAGGCGCTCTCGAGCTATCTCGACCCGGTTTTCGCCAACAGCCAGTTCGCGCTGTCGTTCGACGTCCAGATCAACGACAAGGAGATGAGCTGGAAGCGCAACAACATCCACGAAGCGTTGAAGGCAGAGGCCGTCCATGGATAAGGTCACGCCGAAATCCGAGCTGTTCAAGGCCAATCTCGACCGTGCCGCGCCGTTACTGAAGAAATTGCGGGCCGACGGCATCGGGCACATGATCGACGGCAAGGTGGTGGCGTCGATCTCCGGCGATACCTTCGAGACCAGATCGCCGATCGATGGCTCGGTACTGGCTGCGGTGGCGCGCGGCGGCGCGGAGGATATCGACCGCGCCGCGACCGCGGCGGCGCTCGCTTTCAGGGCTTGGCGCGATATGTCGGCAGCGATGCGCAAGAAATTGCTGCATCGGGTGGCGGACGCCATCGAGGACCGCGCCGACGACATCGCCGTGCTCGAATGCATCGACACCGGCCAGGCGCATCGCTTCATGGCCAAAGCCGCGATCAGGGCAGCGGAAAATTTCCGCTTCTTCGCCGACAAATGCGCCGATGCCCGCGACGGCCAGAACATGCCGAGCGAGGAGCACTGGAATGTGTCGACGCGGGTGCCGATCGGCCCGGTCGGCGTGATCACGCCGTGGAATACGCCGTTCATGCTGTCGACCTGGAAGATTGCCCCGGCGCTCGCCGCCGGCTGCACCGTCGTGCACAAGCCGGCCGAATGGTCGCCGGTCACAGCCGATCTCCTCGCGCAACTGGTCAAGCAGGCCGGCGTGCCTGATGGCGTGCTGAACACCGTGCACGGTATTGGCGAAGAAGCCGGCAAGGCGCTGACCGAGCATCCCGCCATCAAGGCGATCGGCTTTGTCGGAGAAAGTGCGACGGGTTCGGCGATCATGGCGCAGGGTGCGCCGACCCTGAAACGCGTGCATTTCGAGCTCGGCGGCAAGAACCCCGTGATCGTGTTCGACGACGCCGATCTCGACCGCGCGCTCGATGCGGTGGTGTTCATGATCTACTCGCTCAACGGCGAGCGCTGCACCTCGTCGAGCCGATTGCTGATTCAGCAAGGCATCGCCGAAAAATTCGTCGAAAAGCTCGCCGCGCGGGTCAAGGCGCTGAAAGTCGGCCATCCGCTCGATCCCGCAACCGAGATCGGGCCGCTGATTCACGAGCGCCATCTGGCCAAGGTCTGCGCCTATTTCGATGTCGCTCGCCAGGATGGCGCCGTCATCGCGGTCGGCGGCAGGCCGCATGACGGCCCCGGCGGCGGGCATTATGTGCAGCCGACGCTGGTCACCGGCGCGCACGCCAAAATGCGCATCGCGCAGGAGGAGGTGTTCGGCCCGTTCCTGACGGTGATTCCCTTCCGTGACGAGAACGACGCCATCGAAATCGCCAACGACGTGAAATACGGCCTCACCGGCTATGTCTGGACATCAGACATGGGCCGCGCGCTGCGCGTGGCGGACGCATTGGAGGCCGGCATGATCTGGCTGAATTCCGAGAACGTCCGCCATCTGCCGACGCCGTTCGGCGGCATGAAATCCTCCGGCATCGGCCGCGACGGCGGCGATTATTCATTCGACTTCTACATGGAAACCAAGCACGTCTCGCTGGCGAGGGGGACGCACAAGATTCAGAAGCTGGGAGTATAACCCTCAGCCGTCATTGCGAGGAGCGCTTGCGACGAAGCAATCCATCTCTGACTATCAAGAAAGATGGATTGCTTCGCTTCGCTCGCAATGACGGAGTAATTGTCTACCAATTCGCCAAGGACACCTGATGCCCGTTCCGAAACACGTCTTCGATCCGCCGTTCAACATCGTGCGCTGCAGCCATGTCGTGCTCGACGTGATCGACCTCAATGCCAGTCGCGAGTTCTACGAAAACACGGTCGGCCTCCATGTCGAGGATCGCGACGACAAGGCCGTGTATTTGCGCGGCAGCGAGGAGCACCAGCATCATTCGATGGTGCTCCGCAAGGCGGCAACGGCGGCCTGCAACCGGCTGGGTTTCAAGGTCGGCAACGAAGGCGACCTCGACAAGGCAGCCGCGTTCTTTTCGGAAAACGGCATCGCCTATGCGTTTGCGGAAGCGCCGTTCCAGGGTCGCACCCTGCAATTCACCGATCCCTTCGGCTTCCAGATCGAACTCTACGCCACGATGGAGAAGCGCCCGCATCTCTTGCGCCGTTACGACCTCTACAAGGGCTGCCATCCGCAGCGGCTCGACCATTTCAACGTGTTCGCGGCCGAAGTGCAGGACACGCTCGATTTTTACGCGCGGCTGGGCTTTCGGCTGACCGAATATGGCGAGGAGGACGGCCCGAACGGGCGCATCGCCGCGGCATGGCTTCACCGCAAGGGCAATGTGCACGACTTTGCCATCACCAATGGAAAAGGTCCTCGCCTGCACCATTTCGCCTATTGGGTGCCGACCGCGATGAACATCCTGCACCTCTGCGACGTGATGGCCTCCAGCGGCTTCCTCAGGAATATCGAGCGCGGGCCCGGACGCCACGGCATTTCCAATGCGTTCTTCCTTTATATCCGCGATCCCGACGGCCACCGGCTCGAGCTCTACACCAGCGACTATTTTACCGGCGACCACGATCACGAGCCGCTGCGCTGGTCGCTGAAGGATCCGCGGCGGCAGACGCTGTGGGGGGCGCCGGCGCCGCGCTCCTGGTTCGAGCAGGGATCGCCGTTTGTCGGACAGGCCATCCGCGAGCCGCTGTTCGTCGCCGATGTCACGATCGCGGATTAGCATGCGCCGTTTCAACGTCATCCATCGGGGGGTTCATGAATACGCCTTGGCCCACGGCAGCAGCATTGATGCTGGCTTTGGTGCTTGTCATGCCATCCGCTGACCTGAAGGCCGCCGAACTCAAGGTGCTGGCTGGCGGTTCCCTGACCGGCTCGTTCGGCGAACTCGCGCCATCATTCGAGAAGGCCACCGGACACAAGCTCGTCATTCACTTCGATTCCACGCCCAATCTGATCAAGCAGGTGACCTCAGGCGCGCCGTTCGACCTCGCGGTCGTGCCGGTCGACGTCTACAAGGACGCCGCGGCCAAAGCCCGCTTCGCAGGCGGACCCACCATCGAGATCGCCCGCGCCGGTTATGGCGTCATCGTTCGCGCCGGCGCGCCGAAACCCGATATCGGCACGCCGGAGGCGTTCAAGAAGGCGCTGCTCGATGCGTCATCGATCGCCTTCGTGCCGGAGAGCGCGGCCGGCGCTTATATTCTCAAGACGTTCGAACGGCTCGGCATCACTGAGACCATGAAAGCCAGGACCAAGGCGCAGGCCATGCCGACGCAGATCGCGCCGGCCGTCGCCAGAGGCGATGCCGAACTCGGCATATTTGTCGTCAATGTGCTGGTCGCGCCCGGCGTGGAGCTTGCCGGCGCATTCCCTCCCGAACTGCAGCAGGAGCTGGTTTTCAGCGCCGCCATTGCCTCCGACGCCAAGAAAGCCGACGCCGCCAGGGCATTCATCGACTATCTGAAGACTCCCGCAGCAATCGCCATCATCAAGGCCAAGGGCATGACGCCCGGCTGATCTGGATATCCCATGACCGCACCCCGCCTCGCCACCTTTGCCGTCGACGGCTCGACCCGATACGGCGCCGTCATCGACGGCGGAATCGTCGATCTCTCCGCGCGCCATGGGAAGGATTATCCCACGCTACGCGAAGTCATCGCCGCCGGTGCACTCACAAAGCTTGCGGAGGACGCAGTCGGGCGTTCGCCGGACCATGCGCTGGACGCCATCACCTGGCTGCCGCCAATTCCCGCGCCGGAAAAGATCATCTGCATCGGCGTCAACTATCCCGACCGCAACGCCGAATACAAGGACGGCCAGGACGCCCCGAAATATCCGAGCATGTTCCTGCGCATGCCGCGCTCCTTCGTCGGCCACAATACGCCGCTGGTGCGCCCGCGCGCGTCACACCAACTCGATTACGAGGGCGAAGTGGTGCTGGTGATCGGCAAGGCCGGCCGACATATTCCCGAAAGCACGGCGCCCGATCACATCGCCGCGGTGACGCTGTGCAACGAGGGCACCATCCGCGACTGGGTGCGGCATGCCAAATTCAATGTCACGCAGGGCAAGAATTTCGAATCGACCGGCAGCCTCGGCCCCTGGCTCGTGCCCTACACGGATGAGAAGCAGATCGCCGACATCAGGCTGACGACGCGGGTCAATGGCGAGATGCGGCAGGACGACCGTACCTCGCGGCTGATTTTCGGCTTCCGCTATCTCCTCAACTACATCTCGACCTTTACCACACTGGTTCCCGGCGACGTCATCGTCACGGGAACGCCGACGGGGGCCGGCGCGCGGTTCGATCCGCCGCGCTATTTGAAACCCGGCGATGTCGTCGAGGTCGAGGCCGAGGGCGTCGGCGTGTTGCGCAACGGCGTGGTCGACGAAGCAATCAATAATCTCTTGGCAAGCGAGGCGAAAAACCGATGACAGTGAGTACCGGCGGCGAAGCCATTGTCTCGGGCCTGGTCGCGCACGGCGTCGACACCGTGTTCGGCCTGCCCGGCGCGCAGATCTACGGCCTGTTCGACGCGTTTCAGCAGGCGCAATTGAAGGTGATCGGCGCGCGCCACGAGCAGGCCTGCGGCTACATGGCCTATGGCTATGCGCGATCGAGCGGCCGCCCCGGCGTGTTCAGCGTGGTGCCCGGCCCAGGCGTGCTCAACGCAGGGGCTGCCATGCTCACCGCATTCGGATCCAACGAGCCGGTGCTGTGCCTGACCGGACAGGTGCCGACGACATTTCTCGGCAAGGGTCGCGGCCATCTGCACGAAATGCCGGACCAACTCGCGACGCTGCGCACCTTCGTGAAATGGGCCGAGCGCATCGAATACCCCGATAACGCGCCGGCGATGGTTTCGCGTGCGTTCCAGGAGATGATGTCGGGCCGGCGCGGGCCGGTTGCGCTGGAAATGCCGTGGGATGTGTTCACCCAGCGCGCCGAGGTCGGTACCGCCAAGGTGTTTGATCCCTTCCCTGCCCCGCGGCCCGATCCGGACCGGATCAAGTCGGCCGCCGCCCTGATCGTCGGCAGTAAGCGGCCAATGATCTTTGTCGGCAGCGGCGCCATCCACGCGCGCGAGGAAATCCTCGAACTGGCGGAGTTGATCGACGCGCCGGTGGTGGCGTTCCGCAGCGGCCGCGGCATCGTCTCCAACGCCCATGAACTCGGGCTGACGATGGCCGCGGCGTATCGGCTGTGGCCGACGACCGACCTGATGATCGGGATCGGCACCCGGCTGGAATTGCCGACGATGTCACGCTGGCCGTTCCGGCCCGATGGGCTGAAATCCGTCCGCATCGACATCGATCCGGTGGAAATACGCAGGTTCACGCCTGACGTCGCCGTGATCGCCGATGCGCGCGCGGGCACACGCGAGCTGCGCGCCGCCGTCAACAAGGCCGGCTACAAGAAGACCAGCGGCCGCCGTGCCGCGATCCGCGAGGCTTCAGCAGCGGCGCTGCAGGAGATCCAGAAGGTGCAGCCGCAAATGGCGTATCTCAATATCCTGCGCGAGGTGCTGCCGGATGATGCGATCGTCACCGACGAATTGTCGCAGGTCGGCTTCGCCTCCTGGTACGGCTTCCCGATCTTTAAGCCGCGCACGTTCATCACGTCGGGCTATCAGGGGACGCTCGGCTCGGGCTTTCCCACCGCGCTCGGCGCCAAGGTGGCCAATCCGGACAAGCCGGTGGTCGCGATAACCGGCGACGGCGGTTTCATGTTCGGCGTGCAGGAACTGGCGACCGCGGTGCAGTTCAACATCGGCGTGGTGACGCTGGTCTTCAACAACAACGCCTATGGCAATGTGCGGCGCGACCAGATGCAGCGATTCGACGGCCGGGTGGTCGCCTCCGATCTGGTCAATCCGGATTTCGTGAAACTTGCGGAGTCTTTTGGGGTTGGCGCTTCGCGCGTAACCTCGCCCGATACATTCCGCGCCGCGCTGGAAAAGGCGCTGGCCCATGGCGGGCCGTATCTGGTCGATATCGAGGTCCCGAAGGATTCGGAGGTGACGCCGTGGACGTTCATCCATCCGGCGAAGCCGTAGGTCTCTCGCCGTCATTCCGGGGCGCGTCGAAGACGCGAACCCGGAATCTCGAGATTCCGGGTTCGATGCTTCGCATCGCCCCGGAATGACCTTTAAACCGCACGTGCCTTCGCCACCCTCTCCTGCACCCGCGAAGCCGCGATCACCAGAAGTCCCGCACCGGCAACCGACCAGCACGCCACCGGCGCCCAGTGCAGCAGCGGCGCATAGTCGGGGAGTTTCTGCAAACCGCCGGCGACCGCCGCCATCCGCGCAAAGGTCGCCAGCGCCAATGCCGAGAACACCAAACCTACCACCTTGCCTTCCGCGCCGGAATCCCCGATTGCCAGCGCCGCGGAAATCGCGCTCATCAGCATGCAGCCCCAGGCCGCGCCGGCGATGAACTGCGTCACGATCTCGGTGTTGAGATCGCCCGCGAGTTCGGCACCGAGCACCGCGAGCGCGCCCAACAGGCCTGCGGCGCCCATCACAACCAGGCCGCCGCGGTGCTTGGTCACCACGCTTGCCGGAAACATCGCGATATTGAAACCGATCCAGAACACCGGCATCAGCCATTGCAGATCGTCTGACTTTGCGAAGCGCAGGAAGAACGGCGCGCTGTTGATGGAAAAATGCAGCTGATAGCCGAGCGCGAGAATGACCATCGAACCGATGAAGATCACCGGCATCCTGCCGAGCGGCTTTGCCGCCTGTGTTGGCTCATGCGGCGTTGAGGCGTCGCGCGTCAGATCGCGCTCGACCCTCGATAAGGCCAGCGCCGTGATCAACAGCACCACGCTGGAAATCACAAACGGCAGCCGCGCATCCTGCTTGGCCAACACCACGCCGAGATAGGGCGACACCGCACCGGCGAGGCCGTAGCCGAGCATCGCGAGCGCCGCCAGGAACGGCACCCGTGGCTTGGCGCGATGCCTGCCCAATAGTGTCAGCGGCGGCGCACGCAGCGCCGATGAGGTGGCGGCCCAGATCACGATCAGGGCGATGAACCAGACTTGCGCGCCCGCCCCGGTGCCGGCCACGAACGGCAGCGCGACAAAAGCGAGGCAGGAGATCGCGGTCAGAACGCCGACGAACAGCCCGAGCCGCCCGACCATGCGAGAAATCCGGTCGGCGGCGATCCCCATCGCGGTATCGGTAATAGTGAAGATCGCCTGGTCCAGCATCAGGATCAGGATCACCGACGACGGCGCGATCCCGACTTCGGCCGCAAGTCTCGGCAGGTAGATGACATAGGTGGTCCAGCCGAGCGTGAACACCAGTTGCAGGATCGCGAGATAGACGCCGGTACGATCGGCGCTTGCAGCACTCGCGTTCGCTGACAGTTCTGGCGTGCTCATCCTGGACCTCGGCCCGCGAAGCATAGCCAGAGGCGGCCCGGATGGAAAGCGCGCCTCAGAGCGCCCTGCGAAACGTCAGATTGATGCGTTGCCGGCCGAGGATGGCGTGCTCGCCGTCGGCGAGCGGCGCGACGCCGTGAAAGAAAAGCCGCGTCGGGCCGCCCCACACCACAATATCGCCGTGCTCGAGCCGGAAGCGGCGGGGCTTGTCGCTGCGCTTCAGGCCGCCGAACAGAAAGATCGCAGGCAGGCCCAGCGAGACCGAGACGATTGGCGCAGCAAAATCCTGCTCGTCCTTGTCCTGATGCAGCGACATTTTTGCGCCGGGCTGATAGCGATTGACCAGGCACGCATCCGGCGAAAAGCCGGCATACCCCGCACGATCGGCGGCCTGTTCCGCCAGCGCGCGAAACGATGGCGGCATCGCCGGCCATGGTTTTCCGGTCAGAGGATCGATCCCATCATAGCGATAGCCGGCGCGATCGGTGACCCAGCCAAAGCTGCCGCAATTGGTCATCGCCACCGACATCGCGTAGCCGCCCGGCGTCACCATATGGCGAAATGGCGCTTGCTGCGCGATATCGCGCAGGGCCGCGATCAGTTCGTTCTCGATCGGCCGCGCGAACCCGCGCAGCAGCACGGCGCCCTCCGCGATGGTCTCTTGCGACCGGCTGGCGTCGGCAACGCTTTCAAAGAGATCGGCAGTCAACGGGCCCGCACTCACTTCGCGTCGTGAAAGATCACACCGATTGTATGGCGGTGGCCGGAGCGAATCCGGCTGACGCCGTGGCGCAGGTTAACCCGATAGGTTCCCCGCGTCCCCGCGACCGGCCTGACATGCACTGCAAAAGCCACCGCGTCACCTTGGCCGAGCGGCACCACCTCGGGCCGCGATTGCATGCGCGGCCGCTGCTCGGTCAGCACGAATTCGCCGCCGGTGAAATCGCGGCCAGGTTCCGACAACAGGATCGCGACCTGCAGCGGGAATACGTGTTCGCCATAGAGGTCCTGATGCAGGCAGTTGTAATCGCCCTCACCGTATTGCAAGAGCAGCGGCGTCGGCCGGTCCTGGCCGGCGGCATGGCAGCGCTTCAGGAACGCGCCATGGGTTTCCGGATAGCGGATGTCGATCCCCATCGCCTCGTTCCAGCGATTGGCGACCTCGCGAAGCCGCCCATACAGCTTCGGCCGCATTTCCGCGATCAGGGATGGGAGCGGATAGGAAAAATATTTGTACTCGCCGCGGCCAAAACCGTGGCGACCCATCACGATCCGGCTGCGGAAATGCCGGTCGTCGGGATAGAGCGCCGCGAGCGCGCGGCATTCATCTGGGGACAACAAGCCTTTAAACACGGCGCAACCTTGAGCGTCGAGCTCGCGGGCGACCTGCGGCCAGTCGATGGCCTCGACGCGCGCGGAGATGTCGGAGGGAAAGGCAGATTGGATTTTTGCGGCTGATTTCATAACGCGATTTTCGCAAATCAATGGGTCCTGCACCACCCGATTTCCGGGCAGTCTTCACCTCTCCCGCTTACGGGGGAGCAAAGGCCGCCTTCGGCGGCCGTCCTTAGATAAGAACGCCGAAGCGGAGCTTCGGCTATGGCGCTCATAGAGCGCGGCGGGTGGGGGCTTTCACCACGCACCGGAATTCTCGTCGGGTACCCCCACCCCGGCCCTCCCCCGCGAAGAGCGGGAGAGGGGGAACAGCCGCCGCGGTCCAATCTCGCTAGCCCAGCACCGGCAATTCGATCACATCATAGCCGTGCCGTATCGTTCGCTTCAGCACCGGATCCTCCAGCTCGAATTCGAACCGGCTTGCCGGGCGGATGCCGCCTTTTGCCGCGAAGGTGCCGCCGAACATCGCGCAGCCATCGGGCAGACGCGTATCGCCGAAGCAACCCCTGATCAGTTGCTCGACCGGCAGCATATGATCCAGCGTGCCCTCCTGGTACAGCACACGCGCGCCGCCGATAAGAGCATACGCGCGCAGAATCATCCGATCCCAATGGCCGATGACGTCCTCGATTTCCCACAGCACCGGCGCCACCACCTTGTCGCACATCTGCTTCGACACGGTGACGCTGTAGCTCTCGACCTTGCGGTCGGTGTGATCGGAGCCGGCGCCGACGAAGATGCGGCCCTGCCAGCCGATCAGCACGAATTCGACCTCGCCGCTGGAATCGCCGCCGCTGACTTCGATGGAGTCTTCAGTGGTCAGCCGCCGCGCCGAGACGCGATAGTAGACCGGCACGGTCGGCGGCCGCGTGATGCCGAGCGCCTCGAGTTCGGCGATGTGCCTGTCGCGCGCCACGGGATCGCGGCCGGTCCAGCCCGCGATCACGGCCTGATCGATCGCCAGCGTCAGCGGGGTGGTGGTGTCCTGGGCATCGACGGTAAAAGCGAGATCAAACACGGATCGCCTCCTCCATTCCGGCGGCGAGTTCAAGGATACGGCGGTCGGCGCCACCCGATGACGCCAGCATCAGTCCGACCGGCACCTCGCCCTCGCGGTGGCAGGGCAGCGAAATCGCGCAGCCGTCGATCATGTTGATCAGGGTGCAGTTGCGCAGCGAGCGCAGGTTTTCCCGCGCAAAAACCTTGTCGTCGGCGAGGTCGGCGATAACGGGTGGCGTGTTGGCGGTGGTCGGCATGACCAGCGCGTCATACGGCGCCAGGCGCGCGGCGGCGCGCGCGATCAGCGATTTTCGCGCCGCCAGCAGGTCGATATAGTCGGCCGCGCTGATGGCCTCGCCGCGCAGGATGCGCCCCGACACCCGTGGGTCGTAGACGTCGCCGTGGCTGGCGATGAGGTAGCGGTGCCAGGCGTAGCTTTCCGCCGCCGCAAAGCCGCCCTTGGTGTTCATCACCCCGACATCGAGGAATTCCGGCACCGCGATCCGCTCGATCAGTGCGCCCTGCCGCGACAATGTTTCCAATGCGCGCTCGAAGGTCCGCGCTACCTCATCGTCGAGTTCGTCGAGCGCGATCGTGGTCGGCACCGCCAGCCGCATACCCTTGATCGGGCGCGGCCGCAGCGGAACGATGGGCTCGCCGGCCAGCACGGCGTCGAGCACCGCGCAACAGGCGGCCGTGCGCGCCAGCGGCCCAAAACTGTCGAGCGTGAACGACAGCGGCACGCCGCCATCGAGCGGCACCCGCCGCTGCGTCGGCTTGAAGCCTGCGATGCCGTTATAGGCCGCTGGAATCCGGCACGAGCCGCCGGTATCGGTGCCGAGCGCGCCATGGGCCATGCGGTCGGCGACGGAGACCGCGGCGCCCGAGGACGAGCCGCCCGGCACATGGCCGATATCGCGATGCCACACGCTTTTCGGCGTGCCGTAATGCGGATTGATGCCGATGCCGGAATAGGCGAATTCGGTCATATTGGTGCGGCCGATCACCACGAATCCCGCCCGGCGCAACCGCGCCACCACGGGCGCATCGGCTTCCGCCGGCGCCGAATCCTCCAGCGCGCGCGAGCCGGCGCGGGTCACCTGCCCCCGGATATCGAAGAGATCCTTGATGGAAACGGGAATCCCGGCATAGCGCGACGGCGCGGCCTTGATCTCGCGCAGCCGGTCCATCGCTTCGGCGGCTTCGATGGCGGCCTCGGTGTCGAGATGAATGAAGGCGCGCTCGCCTTCGCCGCTAGCATCAGCGATCCGCTCCAGGCAGCCATCGACGATTCTGCGGGCAGAGGTGCGGCCGCTTTCGAGATCGTCGGCGAGTTGCTCAAGGGTCGGGATGTTCAGCATCGCACGCTCTCGCGGTCATGGCCGGGCATAGTAGTCTGCCTTGCGCAGACTACGTACACTTGTCTGCGCCCGGCCATCCACGTCTTTATTGCTTTTGACGTCGGAAGACGTGGATGCCCGGCACAAGGCCGGGCATGACGGGCTATTGTTCATTCTTGATCTCCAGATCGAGCAGCGCGGAACTCAGCGATTTACCATGCGCATCGAGCGCGAGCGAGCGCGTCACGCCGCCGCCGAGCGCGGCGGTCATGACGAAATTCAGTGCCGATATGTTGGGCAGCTCGTAGCGAACCACCTCGCCTTCGACCACGCCGGCAAAATGCGCTCTTACGCGCTCGCTGGTCACCTGCGCCAGCAACAATGGAAAATGCTTCTCGTCATAGGCGATGACGGAGATATTGGAGGTGTTGCCCTTGTCGCCGGTGCGAGAATGGGCGATCTCGCGCAGCTTTGTCACGTCAGCCCCCCACAAACTGGATCGAAGGTTTTGCCAGTTCACGCGGCAGCAGTACCGACGCCACCGCGACGACGTCGCGTGCCGACTTGAAAGCGCCGCCGCCCGCCGCCGGGCCATTGGTGTAGAGCGTTTCGACCTCGTTGCCGATCCTGACCGCCTCGCGCAGGTTCTCGGTGCGGCCGGCGACGCGAACGCGCACCTCGTAGGGTTCGTTCGCCTGCACGGAAACCTGCGAACCGTGCAGCGAATCGACGCCGATCAGTTCGAACCGCAACTCGCTTGCCTCAATGCCGGTCAGCTTCAGCCGCTCGCGCACGATTTCGAGCGCCAACCGCCCGCGCGCCAGCGCGCCGGGGCCGGCGTAGGAAATCTGGCCCTCGCCGATAAAACTGTCGATATAGCCGACCGAGACTTTCAGCGTGCCGGTGCGCTTGGTGCCGCGCCCGCCGCTGACGCGCACGCGGTCGGGTGCGATCTCCTCGACTTTCACTTGCGAGAAATCGGCGACCACGTCCGGCTGGATATACTGCTTTGGGTCGTGCACCTCGTAGAGCAGTTGCTCCTTGCAGGTCCGCGCCGTCACCGCGCCGCCACTGCCTTCGACCTTGGTGATGACGAGCGAACCGTCCTCGCCGACTTCGCCGATGGGAAAGCCGAGGCGCGCCAGGTCGGCAATGTCCTTGTAGGGAGGATCGGCAAAATAGCCGCCGGTGATTTGCCCGGCGCATTCCAGCAGGTGGCCTGCGACCGTGCCTTGCCCCAACAGGTTCCAGTCGTCCATGGCCCAGCCGAAGGCATGGATCATCGGCGCCAGGAACAACGCGGGATCCGACGCGCGTCCGGTGATGACGATGTCGGCGCCACCGGAAAGCGCCTGCGCCATCGGCTCGGCGCCGAGATAGGCATTGGCCGACAACAGCCGGTTGCCGAGCTGTTTGATGGTGCCGTCGAATTCCATGATTCTGAGGTCGCCGTCCTTGCAGGCGTCGAGCACGTCGTCGCCGACCACCGCGGCGATCTTGAGCTTCGACAGCCCCAGCGATTTTGCGATCTCCGCGGTTTTCCGGGCCGCGGCGAGCGGATTGGCCGCGCCCATATTGGTGACGATCTTGATGCCCTTGGCGGCGCAGACCGGCAGTACCGCCCGCATCCGTTCCTCCAGCAGCGGATCGTAGCCGCCCTCCGGGTCCTTCATGCGCGCCTGCTGCGCCAGCGCCACCGTGCGCTCGCCGAGGCATTCGAACACCAGATACTGGATGCCGCCCTTTTCGGCGAGTTCGATCGCGGGCTCGATGCGATCGCCCGAATAGCCCGCGCCTGATCCGATCCTGATCGTCCGCATCATTTCAGCCCGAAATAGGCGCGCCGCAGCGCTTCGTTGTCGGTCATCTCGGCAACCGTCCCGGAAAAGCGGATCCGTCCGCCTTCCAAAACGAACACCCGCGTGGCGACCTCGAGGAAGCCGATATTCTGCTCGGCGATCAGAAGCGCAAGCCCCCGCCCGCGCAGATCGCTCAGGATCCGGATCACCTCCTTGACGAACAGCGGGGACAGCCCGGCCGAGGGCTCATCCATCACCAGAAGTCGAGGTTCGGCGGCTAACGCCTTGGCAATGCCCAGCATCTTGCGCTGGCCTCCGGAAAGACTGGAAGCCGGCGCGCGGCGTTTTTCGCGCAAGGCCGGAAACACGCCATAGAGTTCCTGGGCGCGCGCGCCGGGATCGGCATGGCCGAGCGCTTGGGCACCGACGCGGATGTTCTCCTCGATCGAAAGGTCGGGAAACACCGCGAGTTCCGACATATAGGTCATGCCGAGCCGCATCCGGTCGCTGGAGCGCATCCGGGTCACGTCCTCGCCGGCAAGGGTGATGCTGCCGTGCCGCGCCTCGATCAGGCCGACCAGCGATTTCAGGAAGGTGGTCTTGCCGGCGCCGTTGGCGCCCAACAGCAGCACGGTTTCGCCCGCGCGCACGTCGAGATCGACGCCCCACAGCACCTGCATGGTGCCATAGCCGGCATCGACGGCATTGGCCTTCAACAGCGGGACGGCCTCAGGCGGCATGCTCGCCTCCCAGAAACACCTCGATCACCTGCGGTACTTGCACTGCGACCGCGAGCTTGCCCTCAAAAATCTCCTTGCCGGCGTTCATGACGATGACGCGATCGGTGATGTGCTCGATGAATCCCATCAGATGCTCGACCACGATGATGGCGATGCCCGATTGCGCCAGCGCCTTGATCCGCTCGGCGATCCAGTCGAGTTCCGCCGGATTGAGCCCGGCGGCGAGTTCATCGAGCAGCAGCAACCGCGGGCGGGTGGCGAGTGCGCGCACCAGATCGAGCATCTTTTGCTGGGCATTGTTGAGATCGGATGCCGGACGGTCGGCGACCTCGGCGAGGCGGTATTCGTCGAGCAATTCGGCCATATCAGGCGGCGCCACCGCGGCGCGGCCATAGGCCAGCGCGACCTCGATATTCTGGCGCACCGTCAGCGACAGGAACGGCTTTGGGATTTGAAAAGTGCGGTTGATGCCGCGATGCACCAGCCGATGCGAGGCGACCCCGCCGATCGAGCTGCCATCCAGCACCACCTCGCCGCCATCGGGCGCATAGAGCCCGGAGATCACATTGATCGCGGTGGTCTTGCCGGAGCCATTGGGACCGACCAGGCCAAGGATCTCCCCGGGCGTGACATGGAAACTCAGGCCGTCGAGTGCATAAAAGCCGCCGAAGCGTTTTGCCAGTTTTGTCACATTGAGAATGGGCGCGATTTCAGGGGACATGCCAGCCCCTGCGCGTTGCCAGTGAGACCAGGCCGGCGGGAAGAAACAGCACCAGCCCCATGATCAGCAGGCCGTAGATCAGCTGGAAATATTGCGGTGTCGTAAAACCGATCAAATTGTAGATGCCATAGAGGATGATGACGCCGACGATCGGGCCGGTAATGGTGGCGACCCCGCCGAACAGCGCGAATACGATGGCAAAGATGCTGAATTCGCCGGAAAAGACATTGTCGGGATAGAACACCGAAACATACCAGGCATAGACCCCGCCGGCGAGGCCGGCCACCAGCGCGGACGTGAGCCAGGCGATCACCCGCATCCGCACCACGTCGACACCCGCCATCGAGGCCGAGACCGCGTCTTCCCGCACCGCCTGCAGCGCAAGGCCGAAGCGGGAATTCTTCAGGAACACGACGGCCCCCAAGGTCAGCGCCAGCACGACCAGCGCGGCCGAATAGGCCAGCGTCGGGTTGAAGGTGTCGGTCAGCGACACGCCGTAGGGCCCGCGCGTGATGTTCTCCAGCGCCGGATTGGCGACGAAGTGCAGCACGGCCAGGGAAGCTGCGAGATTGGCGATGGCAAAATAGGCCCCCGACAGCCGCAGCAGCGGCGTCAGCAACAGCCCGAGCGCCACACCGACGACTCCGCCCGCCAGCACGGCGATCGCCGCGGGCGCCTGATAATGCATCACCAGGATCGCAAAGCCGTAGGCGCCGGCGCCGAAGAAGCCGACATAGCCGAACGGCAGATAGCCGGTAAAACCGTAGATGATGTTCACGCCCTGGGCGAGGATCAGGAAGATGACGAAATTGAACAGCAGCAAATGGTTCTGGTAGACGCCTGGCAGCACCGCGAACACGGCGAGCAGCGGCACGACGATGAAGAGCGTGTGTTTGAAGGCGCTAGGCAACGCGCACCCGCCTTCCCAGGATGCCGCTCGGCCGCAGCAGCAGGATGAAGATCAGCAGCACATACGGCAACAGGTCCGCCCATGAGCTGAGATAGGTCTGCACCAGCATGTAGCAGACGCCATAGACCACGCCGCCGAGCGCTGTCCCCAGGGGATTGCCGAGCGATCCCAGCACCACGATGGCAAAGGAAGTCACGGTTGCATCGGCGCCGAACGCCGGGGTCACCGATCCGAACATGAAGGGCGCGAACACGCCGGCGACCGCCGCGAGCCCGAGCCCGATGCCGAAGGCCGCGGCCGAGACCCGGTCGACATCGATGCCGGTGGCAAATGCCTCGTCGCGCCGCGACATCACGGCACGCGTTAGCGTCCCGAGCCGCGTGCGATACAGATAGACATAAACCAACGCGATCGCGATCAGGCTGGTAATGGCGGCGATCACCCAGGCGGCCGGAAATCCCTGGCCGAAGATATGGACCGGCCCGCTCGCCTCCGCCTTGCCGCCGAACAGTTTTATCCGGATGGTCGAGAACACCGTGCCGAGCGCGCGGCTCTGGATCGAGCGCTCGCTGGTGCCGAAGAAGATGGTCGTGATGGCCTCGATCACCTGCGACAACCCGAAGAACAGGATGATCGACAGCATTTCCGGATTCACCGATCCCTGCAGCCGCGGCACCAGCACCCAATAGAGCAACAGGCCGGCGGCGAGGAAGATCACGAACGCCAGTGGCACCGCGAACAAGGGATCGATGCCGGCCAGCGACACCACGCCGAAGGCGACGAAGGCGCCGAGCATCAGGAAATCGCCATGCGCCAGATTGACGATGCGCATGACGCCGAACACGAGATTGAGGCCAATCCCGACCAGGCTGAAATACAGGCCGAACAGCACGCCGGCGACGAGCGCGTAAACCAGCATCAGCGCGTCGCCCCCGGCATACCGTTTCCGATCCCAGCTCGCCTCATGGACGCGGATAGACCGGCTTGCCGGTAGCGGTTTCGTGCGGATAGACCGAGACGAACTTGATGTGCTCGTGATCGATCATGAGCTGCCCGAGCGGCGTCAATTCGCCGATCTGGCCGCCCATCTCGTCGAGCGCAAACGTGCCGTCGAGCGTCTTGAGCTGTCCGGACAGGCTGAAGGTTGCCCGCCGCAGTTCCATCTGGTCGAGGCTGGTCGCGACCGACAGCGTCTTTTCGAGCACGAGGCCCGTGGTGTAGCCGGCGACCGCGTTGAAGCCGAACTCGATCTTGCCGTCGGGGTATTTCTTGTCCCAGGCGGCTTTGTAGTCCTTCATGTTCATGCCGAAATTGACGGGATATTCGAGTTCGGAGGGCGGCACGTAGGTGTAGACATACTCCAGGCCTTTCTCGCCGACGTTCTTCTCCAGCAGCTCGGTTTCGAGCCCGGCATAGATCGAGAACATCATCTTGAACTTGACACCGACGTCCTGGACGTTGCGCAAGAAGGCGATGTCGTTCGGCGCGTAGCCGAAATGGATCACAGCGTCCGGCTCGGTGTTGGCGATGTTGTTGATGATCACGGTGTAGTTGGTGGTCTCGGTCGGGATGCCCTGGTCGTAGACGATGTCGATCGGCGCGCCGGAATCCTTCACGAATTTGCGGAAGGCGTTGGCCTGGGTTCCCGTGAATTCGTTGGTGGCGTAGAGGATCGCGATCTTCTTGATGCCAAGGCCCGGGCCGTCATGGGAGATGAAATCGGCGACCGGCTTCGGCCAGACGGTGGAGACCGGATCGGCCATCAGCGCGATATAGGGATTGTCCTTGGAAAAGAAGCTGGCGCCGGTGCCGGTCTGGTCGAACAGGAACATCTTGTGGTCCCGCGCGATCGCCACCGCGGGCGCCGTCAGAACCGAGCCGGAATCCGCGACCAGCAGATCGACCTTGTCCTGCGTGATGAGCTGGTTGTAGAGCGTAGAAGCTGTGGCCGTGTTGCTTTGATCGTCATAGGCGACGAGCTTGACGGGGATTTTCCTGTCGAACGCCTTCACATAGACCCCGCCCTCGGCATTCTTTTGCTCCGCCCAGAGCTTCAGCGC
>NZ_DATHOP010000237.1:0-36630 GCF_035484855.1 Bradyrhizobium sp. | reverse complement strand
CGCTGGCCGGTGATTTTACATCGCCGTCGCAGGGCGGCGATCGCCGTTCGGCGTTCGCGGCCTTGGCCGATGGCGCTCAGCCTGTCCCGGGAGAATTCTAGCATGCTGGTTCGTATTGCCGCCCTCGCGCTCTCGCTCATTGCGATGGCGCTGCCGGTCTCGGCCGCCGATTATCCCGATCACACCATCCGAATGATCGTGCCGTTTGCCGCCGGCGGCGGTACCGACGTGCTGGCGCGCATCGTCGCGCAAAACCTCAACGCCAAATTGGGCCAGCCGGTAGTGGTGGAAAATCAGCCGGGCGCGTCGGGCGCGATCGGCACCCGGTTTGCGATGAAAGCAGTACCCGATGGCTATACCTTGCTGATGGCCTCGACCGGCGCGCTGATGGCGGTTTCCGCCGGCGCCGACGGCGGCGGTCCGTTCGACGTCAACAAATATCTGACGCCGATCGTGATCGGCGCGGCGCCGCCCTATCTCCTGGTGGCGAGCCCGACGCTGCCGGTGAAGACCACGGCGGATCTGATCCGCTACGCCAAAGAAAAACCGGACGGCTTGACCTTCGGCTCGTCGGGTGTCGGCGCCGCCTCGCATCTGTCGGGGCTGCTGTTCGCCAGCCAGACCGGCATCAAGATGCTGCACGTGCCCTACAAGGGCACCGGACCCGCGGTCACCGATCTCCTCGGCGGCCGGATCGACGTGATGTTCGCGCCGGGACCGGTGGTGCAGCAATTCGTGGCCTCGGGCCAGCTCAAGGCGCTCGGCGTAACCGATACTAGACGATCGAAATTCTATCCGGATGTGCCGCCGGTTTCCGAAACCGTGCCCGGCTATGAATCGGTCGGCTGGTTCGGCCTGCTGGCGCCGCCGCAGACGCCGCCCGAGATCGTCAAGCAACTCAACGAGGTCATCGTCGCCGCGATGCAGACGAAGGAATTCCGCGATCATCTGGCGACGCTTGGCGCCGAACCGAAACCGCAGACCCCGGAAGAGTTCGGCCGCTACATCAACGCCGACGTCGCCAAATGGAGCAAGCTCGTGAAGGACAACGACGTGCAATTGCCGGGAGGAAAGTGACGATGCGACTGGCGACTTTTGTCGATCCGAACGTGGGCCACGCGCCGCGCTTCGGCATCGTTCGCGGCGAAAACATCGTCGATGTGATGGCGGCGGCGGACGCGCTGCATCGCGCGGTTCCGGCGACCACGGTCAAGATCGCGCTGACCAGCGGCGCACCGATCATTGCGGCGCTGGAAGAATTCGCGGTCGCGGCGGAAGACGCAAAGCTGCTTCGCCCGGTCGCCGGCCTGAAATTCCTGCCGCCGATTCCCGACCCATCGAAATTCTTCTGCGTCGGCAAGAACAACAGGAGGCATCGCGAGGAACTCGCCGCCAACAGGATGCTCACCGAGGTTCCGAACGAGCCGACCGGCTTCATCAAACTGATCTCGACGATGTCGGGCGACGGCGACGAAGTCGTCAAGCCCGCCGACATCACCAAGCTCGATTACGAGCCCGAGCTTTGCTATGTCGTCGGCAAGCGCGCGCATGGCGTCAAGAAGGCCGAGGCGATGGAGTATATTTCCGGCTTCACGCTGACCAACGACGTCAGCGCCCGCGAAATCCAGCAGCGCGAGGTGGCGTCCGGCAGCCGGTTCTGGACCGCGAAGAACATGCCGGGTTTTGCGCCGGTCGGCCCCTGGATCCTGACCATGGATGAGGCCGCCGATACCGACAATCTCTGGGTCACCTGCGACGTCAACGGCAAGCGCCGGCTGCGCGCCAACACCGGCGACTATCTCTACAAGATCGCTGACGTACTGGAGCACTTTTCGCGCTACGTCGTGTTCGAGCCCGGCGACCTCATCGCCATGGGCGCGCCGAGCGGCGTCGCCGTCGGGCAGCCCAATGCCGACGAGCTCTATCTGCGGCCCGGCGACGACATGGTGATCGCGTTCGAGGGATTGATGTCGCTGCGAACGAAGATCGTCGCCCCCGTTTAGCGGTCACTCTTCGCCGTCGCGCTTGCGCAAGAGGTCCTTCGCGAGATCGCCGAGCGCGGGCCGCGGCAACGCGGTGAACGGCAGCGGCCGCGTGACGTCGATCGCGGCCAGGCCCAGCCGGGCGGTGAGCAGGCCGTTGAGCACGCCCTCGCCGAGCCGCTGCGAGAGTTTTGCCGCGATGCCATGGCCGAGCACCTGCTGAATGAGACTATCGCTCGCCGCCATGCCGCCGGTGATGGCGACATGGGCGATGACATGGCGCAGCAGCGAGATCATGCCGAGCGCGCCGGGACGGCCGCCATAGAGCCGCGCCAGCTGCCGGATCAGCCGCAGCGAGGCGGCGAACACGAACAGCACGTCGACCACGGCGCGCGGACTGACCGCGGTGACGAGCGAGACGCGCTGGGCAGCCGACGACACCAGCCGGCGCGCCTCCTGGTCCAGCGGCGACATCAATTCGCGCTCGGCGAGGCGAATCATGTCGGCGCCGTCGATGATGTCGTCGGCATGGCCCTGCAGCGTGGCGCGGGCCCGCGCCAGATGCGGGTTCTGGTGCGCGATGCCCATCAGATCCCGTACGATGGCGCGGCTTTCGGCGCGGTCATCGCTCAGCAGCACCGCCGCGGCACGCTGATGCAGTTTTTCGATTGCCGCGAGCCGGATCAGCCCGAAGGCTTCGCGCGCGACAATCACCGCGAATGCCAGCGCGGCAACAATGGCAAGCGCCAGGCCGAGAATTCCAAAACCCTCGCCGCGCGCGAACAAATCCTCGATCAGATGGCTGATGCTGAGCCCGGTCGCGAGCACGACCAGTCCGCCGACCGCGCCCCAGAACAGCGTGCCCCAGCGAAAGCCGCGGCGCGTCGGGATCGGCGGCGGCTCGAGCGGAACCGGCAGCAGCGCCGGGTCGGCTTCCGGGGTGACATGGACGGTGCCGCGCGACGGGCGGCTGGTATCGTCCGGGTCCATCACGATGACGCCGGGGTCGTCGAGCTTGAAGGTCGCCGGCTTGCGGTGCGGGGCGCGCTCGCTCATTGCAGTCTGTCTCCGATCAGGAACTGGAGGGCGCGGTCAAGGCGGATGTGAGGCAAAGTGGGCCCATCGGGCTCCGCGTTCTCCAGCTGCGGCGGCCGGAAGCGCAGAAAGCGATAATCGCTCTTCTCGGCACTGGCGCTGGAAAGCCCGCGAAACGCGCCTTCGCCGGCGAACAGCGCTTCGGCGTCGGCCGGCAGATCGCCTGGAAAGGTCGCGACCTCGGTATTGCCGTCGAACGCCTCGCGGCCCGCGGTTTCGCCGGGGGCCGGCGTGCCGAGGATCGAGGGCAATTTGTCGCGGCCGCGCGCGACCATCGCCTCGCGGGTGGCGCGCACCGCGGACAGCGCCACCACGTCGATTAAGGCACCGGTGTCCTCGGCCCGCGCCACCGCGTTGGCCACGGTCCGCCGCAACACTGCCTCCAGGCGGTCATGGCTCGAATGGTGCAGGTGATCGGCCTTGGTCGCGGCGAACAATATGCGATCGATCCGGGGGCGGAACAGGCTGCTGATGAACGTGCTGCGGCCGATCCTGAAGCAATCGAGGATCCCGGCCAGCGCCGCCTCGAGATCGTGCAGCGCCTCGGGACCGGAGTTGAACGCCGAGAGCGCATCGACCAGCACCACCTGGCGGTCCAGCCGCGCGAAATGATCCCTGAAGAACGGCCGCACCACCACGTTCTTGTAGGCCTCGTAGCGCCTTGCCATCATCGCCCACAGCGATCCCTCGGGTGCCGCGCCGTCGTCCGGCAGATCAAGCGGCGCGAATGTCAGCGCCGGCGAGTGAGCGAGATTGCCCGGCATCAGGAAGCGGCCGGGCGGCAGCAGGCTCATGGCGAAGCGCTCGGCGCGGCAGGCGCGCAAATAGTCGGTGAACAGCCGCGCTGCGGTCAGCGCCGCCTGCTCGTCTTCCTCTCCCTCGGCGCTCAGCGTCGCCAGATAGGCGTGCCACTGTTCCGCGAGCCGCGCCCGCGGCCGTTCCCGCGACAGCGCGAGGCTCTCTTTCGACCATTGCTCGTAGCTCTTGTGCAGCAGCGGCAGGTCGAGCAGCCATTCGCCGGGATAGTCGACGATATCGAGCGTTAGCCGGCGATCGGCGCCGTTTTGCCGCTGATAGTCGATCACGAGCCGCAATTCGCTGATGTCGATCGTGGAGTTCGGCCAGCGGCGCGCTTCGATCAGGGTGCGCACATGATTTTCATAATCGAAGCGCGGCACCGCATCATCGGGCTGCGGTTCCAGCCGGGCGCGGGCGATCCGTCCGCTGGCGAACGGCTCGAACACCGGAAAGCGGCCGCCACGGGTGAGGCCGTGAATCAGCGCGGTGATAAATACGGTCTTGCCGGCCCGTGAAAGTCCGGTGACGCCGAGCCTGACCGTCGGATTGAAGAAGTGCTCGCCATAATCCCTAATCGCCCGCGCCGATAGGCGGGCTTCCTCGATCATCTCGGAAAAAACTGGGGCCATGCGGGCGGGGCTAATTCGATTTACGGGGGGCAATGCGGCGAGAACCATCCACAAAAGTGGCGATTGGCGGGGCAAAATCAAGTTTCATACTAAGGACGCGATTGGCGTTTTAAGGTTCGTTGACCACATCAGCGGTATCATCTATCGCTTCGCCACCAACGCTTGCCGAGCCGACATGACCATTTTCAGGCTGAAACAACTGGCCTCGACCTCCGTCCATGCCGCGGCCGGCGCCGTGCGCTGGAACTACGACCGAGCTGAATTGATCGCCGACGGGGTCGTGCACGGTATCGGCGTGTTCGGCGGCGTGGTCGCGGCTACGGTGCTGGTGGTGCTCACCGCCGTCTATGCCACGGCATTCGAAGTGGCCGTCGTCTCGGTCTATGTCGCCGGCCTGCTCGCCATGCTGGTGCTGTCGGCAACCTATAATCTGTGGCCGGTATCGCGCGCCAAATGGGTGCTGCGCCGCTTCGATCACTCGGCGATCTATGTGCTGATCGCGGCGACCTACACGCCGCTCATCACGGATATGAAGGACAGCATCTTCGCCATTGCGCTTCTGATCGGCGTCTGGTGTGTGGCGATCGTCGGCATCGTGATCAAGCTGGTTTTCCCCGGCCGTTTCGACCGGCTGGCGGTCGGCCTCTATCTGGCGATGGGCTGGAGCGGCTTCATGATCTACGACACCGTGGTGAAGTCGCTGCCTGCGCTGACCCTGTGGTTCATCGCGGCCGGTGGTCTGCTCTATAGTCTGGGGATCATCTTTCACGCCTGGCACCGGTTGCGTTTCCAGAACGCGATCTGGCATTCTTTCGTGCTGCTGGGCGCGGCCTGCCATTACACCGCGGTGCTCGACCTCGTTCTGACCTGAGAAATTTCCGGAAAGCCGCGCGATGCAGGTGACAGGCAAGGTCGTGGTTGTCACCGGCGGCGCCAACGGCATCGGGCGCGCGCTGTGCGAAAACTTCCATCGCGCCGGCGCCGCCAAAATTGTTGTCGCCGATCTCGATGGCGCGGGCGCGAAAGCGGTTGCCGCCTCGGTGCAGGGCGCGGCGTTCACCTGCGACGTTGGTCAGGAAAAGCATATCCAGCACGTCATCGAGGAGACCGAGCGCCAGTTCGGCCCGATCGCGCTGTTCTGCTCCAATGCCGGCATCGGCGGCGGTTTTGATCCCCTGTCGGAGAATGCCGGCGGGGTGTCCGACGAGCCGTGGGCGCGAAGCTGGGCGATCCACGTCATGGCGCATGTCTACGCCGCGCGGCACCTGATCCCGCGCATGAAGGCGCGCGGCGGCGGCTATTTCCTCAACACGATCTCCGCCGCCGGCCTGTTGTCGCAGGTCGGCAGCCCCGCTTATTCGACGACCAAGCACGCCGCGGTGGGATTTGCCGAGAATCTGGCGATCTCGCACAAGGCCGACGGCATCAAGGTTTCGATCCTGTGCCCGCAGGGCGTCGACACCAACATGCTGCGCTCGATCCCGAAGGGACCGCAATCCGGCGACGGCGACCTTTCGCCGGAGCAGGTGGCACAGGACGCGCTAAAGGGGATCGAGCAGGAAACGTTTGTCATCCTGCCGCACCCGCAGGTCGCGGGCTACATGCGCAAGAAGACCGAAAATTACGACCGCTGGATATCAGGCATGGCAAAGATCCAGGCGAAGATGCGGGAGAATTACGGGAAGTAACTCCGTCATTCCGGGATGGTCCGAAGGACCAGACCCGGAATCTCGAGATTCCGGGTTCGATACTTCGTATCGCCCCGGAATGACGAGGATATGTAGCCCGGATGCAGCGCTTGCGAAATCCGGGGCCTACATCGCCTTTGTTCCCCGGATTGCGCTTCGCTCCATCCAGGCTACGATTTCCGCCTAACGCGTCCGCGCGTAAAGCATCGGCACTGCGGAATCCACCATCACCTCGATCAGGCTCGTGCCGTTATGCGCCAAGCCGCGTTTCAGCGCGGGCGCCAGTTCCGCTGAACTGGTCACCCGCACCGCGTCGCAGCCCATGCCCTCCGCGATCTTCACAAAGTCGATGCCGGGCAGATCGAGCCCGGGCACATTGCGGACCTGCATCACCTGGCTGAACGAGCGCATCGCGCCGTAGCCCTGGTTGTTGATCACCACGACCGTCAGCGGCAGCTTGCGCTGCGCGGCGGTCCACAGCGCCTGGATCGAATACATCGCCGAGCCGTCGCCGATCAGGCAGGTGGTGCGGATGCCGGGCCGGCCGAGCGCGATGCCGACCGCGGCCGGGAGGCTGTAGCCGAGGCCGCCGCTCGCCATGGTGTAAAAGCTGTCCTGCCCGCGCATAGGCATGAATTTTTGCATCGCCGGCCGGTGCGAGGGCGCTTCCTCCACCAGCACGGCATCGTCGCGCATGGCGGCCGACAGCGCGTGCAACAGATATTCGACCGGGATCGGATCGCCTGCATCAGGCGCCGACGGCAGGGTGCGTCCCGACGTTACCGCGCGCTTTGTCTCCGGCAGCAATTCCAGCAGCATCGTCAGCGCGGGTTTCATGGTGGCGATGATGCTGGTGCCATGTGGCGTCACGGCTGCCGCCGTGGGATCGTCGGTGATCTGGAAAATCGTGGTCGCGCCGTCGAAGATAGCGGCATGGCCTTCGACGTGGAACGTAAACGCCGGCGCGCCGATCACGACCACGAGGTCGTGACCGCGCAGCGCTTCCGAAAGTTGCCCGGGCGAGGCGTGTAAAAACCCTGCGAATTGCGGGTGCCGCTCCGGGAAACTGCAGCGCGCCGAGAACGGGCTGACCCACACCGACGCCTGCGTCTTTTCCGCGACCTTGACCATGAGATCGACCGCTTGCGCGCGATCGACACCGGGGCCGACCACGAGGGCAGGGTGCTCGCTCGCCGCGAGCGCCGCGACAAGCGCCTGCATCGCACTGGCGTCGGGGCCGAGTTCGCGGCTGACGTGACGGGCTTCGATCGGTTGCGTCTGATGGGTCCAGTCGTCGATCGGCACCGACACGAAAGTCGGGCCGCAGGGCGGCTGCATGGCCACGTAATAGGCGCGCGCGATCGCCGCCGGAACGTCCTCGGCGCGGGCGGGCTCGACCGAGAATTTGACATAGGGACGTGGAAATTCCGACGCGCGCTCGGCGTAAAGAAAAGGCTGCAGCGGCAGGATGCTGCGCGCCTGCTGGCCCGCCGTGATCACCAGCGGCGTCTGGTTGCGGTGCGCGGTAAAGATGTTGCCGAGCGCGTTGCCGACGCCGGCGCCCGAATGCAGATTGACAAAACCGGCGTTGCGGGTGGCCTGCGCGTAGCCGTCGGCCATGCCGACCACGGAGGCCTCCTGCAGGCCCAGCACATAGTCGATATCGTCGGGCCAGTCGGCGAGGAACGGCAATTCCGTCGAGCCGGGATTGCCGAACACCTTCTTGATGCCGAACGCGCGCAGCAGGTCAAGGGTTGCCTGTTTAACCGTGACAAGCTTGTTTGCTGGCGTTGCTGGTTTGCGGGACAATGCTGTTTGCCTCTACGTCATTCCGGGGCGATGCGAAGCATCGAACCGGGAATCTCGAGATTCCGGGTTCGCGTCTTCGACGCGCCCCGGAATGACGGACACCTCACCACGTCGCGGTGCCCTTCATGGTCGGCTGGCCGGCTGAATTCGCGGTCCACAATTCCATGCCGGCCGGGGTTTCGCTGGCGTTGACGCTGAACTCGCTGCCCTCGAACAGGGGCTGCAGCCCGCGATAGCTGAATTTCTTCGGCGCCGCGCCGCCGTGCAGTTTTGCGCCGAATTCCACCAGGAACGCCGCCTGCAGGGGCCCGTGAAAAATCAGGCCGGGATAGCCCTCGACCCTGGTGACGTAATCGCGGTCGTAATGGATACGGTGGCCGTTGAAGGTCAGCGCCGAGTAACGAAACAGCAGCACCGGATCGGCCATGTGGCTTTCGCGGTGTGTTGCGACGGGCGGCGCTGGCGCCGGCTTGGTGGTCGCGGACGGCTGCGCTCTCGACATGTCCCGATAGACGATGTCCTGCCGCTCGCGCAGCGCGGTGCCGCGCGGCGTCGTCACCAGATGGTCGACGGAAACGAAACACAGCACGCCGGTGCTGCCGGTCTTCATGGCCACATCGGCGATGCGCGAGGTCCGCGTCACCTCGTCGCCGACGCACAAGGCGCTGAAGAATTCCAGCTCGCCGCCGGCCCACATCCGACGCGGCAGCGGCACCGGCGGCAGGAAATCGCCGCGGGTCGGATGGCCGTCGGGACCCAGTTCCGACATCGGGTAGACCGGCTGCGCCAGGCACCAATGCACCGTCCACGGCGCGGCATCGCCGACCTTCGGCTCGCCGATCTCCATGAACAGGGTGGCGCGAAGGCCTTTCACGATTTGCGCGGTGACGATGCCGGAGGCCTGGTTGCTGCGCCCGATCCACCGCCGCAAATGGTCGATATCCAGTTTTTCATCGAGTTTTGCGGTCATGACGATCGGGTCCGGACTTTGGGAAGTTCGCTCGTGCCGACGCGCTCGCCGATGGCGGGCACGGCGCCATAGTGGCGCGGCTGATCGACGAAAATGGCGGCCGGCGCGGGATGGCTCACGGGTCCTGCCGGGGTGTCGACTTCGATGCGGCGCAAATGCGGATGAACGGCGAGGTCGGCCATGGTGTTGACCTCGGCGAAGGCGATGTCGGCGTCCGACAGGCGTTTCAGCAACTCATCCCGCGTCATGGTGGCAAAGCTGTCGCCGACGGTTTTGTCAGTGAGGGCGCGGTTGCGAACCCGCTCGATCATGTTGGAGAACCGGGGATCGTCAGGCAAAGCCGGCTGGCCCAGCACGTCAGCGCAGAGTTTCTTCCATTCGCGTTCGCTCTGGATCGAAATCAGGATTTCCCTGCCGTCCTTCGAGCGGAACACGCCATAGGGCGCGATCGACGGGTGGGCCAGACCCATTCGCTGCGGCGGATTGCCGGCTTCCGCATTGAGCAAGGGCGTCGTCAGCCAGTCGGCCATCACGTCGAACATCGAAATCCGGATATCGGCCCCCTTGCCGTCGCGCGACCGCGCGATCAGGGCTTCGAGGATCGAGGCGTGCGCGGTGGCGCCGGTTGCGACATCGACGATCGAGACGCCGACGCGCGAGGGGCCCTCCGGGCCGCCGGTGATCGAGGCCAGCCCGCTCTCGGCCTGGATCAGGAGATCATAGGCCTTGCGTTGCGCGTAAGGCCCGTCATCGCCATAGCCCGTGATGGTGCAGCAGATGAGTTTTGGATAATCCCTGCGCAGACGCTCCAGCGTGAAGCCGAGCCTGTCCATCGAGCCGGGTTTCAGGTTCTGCAGCAGCACGTCGGCGCCGCCGATCAGTTGTTCGAGATGCTGGCGGCCCTCCCTGGTGGCAAGGTCGATCACCACCGAATCCTTGCCACGGTTGAGCCAGACGAAATAGCTGCTCTGCCCCCTGGCGGCCGCGTCATAACCGCGGGCAAAATCGCCCTCGGGCCGTTCGATCTTGATGACGTGGGCGCCGGCATCCGCGAGCCGCGAACTGCAAAATGGCGCGGCGACCGCCTGTTCGACGGCGATGACGGTAATCCCTTCAAGCGGCAACATCTGTTGTTCTCAGTAGGAGCGGGGCATGCCGAGCACGTGTTCGGCGATGTAGGACAACACGAGATTGGTCGAGATCGGCGCCACCTGATAGAGGCGGGTTTCGCGGAACTTGCGCTCGATGTCATATTCTTCGGCAAAGCCAAAGCCGCCATGGGTCTGAACGCAGGCGTTGGCGGCTTCCCAGGAAGCATCGGCCCCCAGCATTTTTGCCATGTTGGCCTCGGCGCCGCAATCGAGCCCCGCCTCGTATTTGCGGGTGGCTTCCTTCACCATCAGTTCGGCCGCGCGCATCGCCGCATAGGCCTTGGCGATCGGAAACTGAATGCCCTGGTTCTGGCCGATCGGCCGGCCGAACACCGCGCGCTCCCTGGCGTAATCCGACGCCTTGGCGATGAACCATTTGGCGTCGCCGATGCATTCGGCGGCGATCAGGATGCGCTCGGCGTTCATGCCGGACAGGATGTAGCGAAACCCCTTGCCTTCCTCGCCGATCAGGTTTTCCGCCGGCACCCGCATGTCCGTGAAGAATACCTCGGTGGTGGAGTGGTTCATCATGGTACGGATCGGGCGGATCGACAGTCCGGCCTGCTTGGCTTCCTGCATGTCGACGATGAACACCGACAGGCCGTCGGTGCGCTTTTTGACCTGCTCCTTCGGCGTGGTGCGCGCCAGCAGGATCATCAGGTCGGAATATTCGGCCCGGCTGGTCCAGATCTTCTGGCCGTTGACGATGTAGCTGTCGTTGCCCTCGCGCCTGGCAAAGGTCTTCAGCGAGGAGGTGTCGGTGCCGCTGGAAGGCTCCGTGACGCCGAACGCCTGCAGCCGCAACTCGCCGCTGGCGATCTTCGGCAGCCATTTCGCCTTCTGCTCGTCGCTGCCGTGCCGCAGCACCGTCCCCATGGTGTACATCTGGGCATGGCAGCCGCCGCCGTTGCAGCCCGCGCGCTGAATCTCTTCCAGGATTGCGGCCGCCGCCGAAAGCTTCAGCCCGGCGCCGCCATATTCTTCCGGGATCAGCACCGAGAGGTAGCCGGCTTCGGTCAGCGCATCGACGAAGGCTTGCGGATAGGCCATCTCGCGATCGAGCTTGCGCCAGTATTCGCCGGGGAATTGCGCGCATAGTTTTCCGACGGCATCGCGGATGTCGGCGTATTCTTCGGTTGTTTCTGTAGCGGTCATTGGAACTCGGTCGGCGGATCGAGGGTGCGGATGGTGGGCACGGCGCGACGCCTTTGCCCACCCTACGATCTCAGCACGTACGGTGGGCAAAGCGCAAGCGTGCCCACCACTAGGCTGGAATGCGCACCGGCAGGGATTCGATGCCGCGCACGAAACTCGAATAAACCCGCTTCGGCTCGCCGACCACCTCGATCCGCTCGAACCGCTTCAAAATCTCCTGCCACACGATCTTCAATTGCAGCTCCGCCAGCCGCATGCCGACGCAGCGGTGGATGCCGAAGCCGAACGACAGATGGGTGCGCGGCCGGGCGCGGTCGATGATGAATTCCTCGGGCTTCTCGATGCCCTCCTCGTCGCGGTTGCCCGAGACGTACCACATCACCACGCGATCGCCCTTTTTGATGTTCTTGCCCCCGATTTCGGTATCGACCATGGCGGTGCGCCGCATATGGGCGAGCGGCGTCTGCCAGCGGATCACCTCGGGCACCATCGAATCGATCAGCGCCGGATTGTCGCGCAGCTTCCGGTACTGCTCGGGATGCTCGTTCAACGCCAGCACCGAGCCGCTCATGGTGTTGCGGGTGGTGTCGTTGCCGCCGACGATCAGCAGGATGATGTTGCCCATCAAATTGTCGGGGTCCATGTAGCGGGTGGCATCGCTATGCGCCATCATCGAGATCAGGTCGTTGCGCGGCTCGGCATTGACGCGCTCGTTCCAGAGTTTTGTGAAATACGCCGCGCATTCGTCCATCTCCTGCCGGCGCTGCTCGGCGGATTCGACGATCCCGCCTTTCGGCAGCGCCGTGGAGACGTCGGACCAGCGCGTCAGCTTGCGACGTTCCTCGAACGGAAAATCGAACAGCGTCGCCAGCATCTGGGTGGTCAGTTCGATCGACACCCGGTCGACGAAGTTGAAGGTCTCGTTGCGGGGCAGCGCATCCAGCACCTTGGCGGTGCGTTCGCGGATCAGGATCGCGAGTTCGTCGAGATGGGTCGGGGTAAACATCGGCGAGACGGTCTTGCGCTGGGCCGAATGCCGCGGCTGGTCCATCGCGATGAAGCTCGGGTAATCGTAGCCCGGCGGCACGTCGCGGATCGAGATGCCGCCGAGCGAGACGTCGGACGAGAAGATGCCGTGGTTGGTGTCGACATGCATGATGTCGTTGTATTTGGTGACCGACCAATAGGGCTCGATCGGCGCGTTGGTGCAGTAATGCACCGGCTCTTCCTTGCGCAGCCGTTCGAAGAAAGGCCACAGCGTGTCGTTCTGGAACAGTCTCGGCGCGCCCGGGTGAAATTCGCTGAGCGGCGTGGAATAGGCCTCCTCGCGCGCCAAACGCTGAAGCTCGGCCTTGTCGGCCCGGACCGCTGTCTGGATGTTCATCGCTCGTCGTCCAAATGATATGTGCCGGCGCCGATCAGCCGGCGATACGCACCGGCAAGGTTTCGTAACCCTTCACAAAACTCGAATACACCCGCTTCGGTTCGCCGACCACCTCAATATTGTCGAAACGCTTCAGGATTTCCTCCCAGATGATCTTCAATTGCAGCTCGGCCAGCCGGATTCCGACGCAGCGATGGATGCCGAAGCCGAAGGAGAGGTGGGTGCGCGGCCGCGCCCGGTCGATGATGAATTCGTAGGGCCGATCGATCACCGCTTCGTCGCGGTTGCCCGAGACGTACCACATCACGACCTTGTCGCCCTTCCTGATCTGCTTGCCGCGGAACTCGAAATCCTCGAGCGCGGTGCGGCGCATATGCGCCAGCGGCGTCTGCCAGCGGATCACCTCCGGCACGAAACTGTCGATCAGCGCCGGATTTTCGCGCAGCTTGCGGTACTGGCCCGGATGCTGGCTCAGCGCATAGATGCTGCCGGACATGGTGTTGCGGGTGGTGTCGTTGCCGCCGACGATCAACAGGATCAGGTTGCCGAGGAAGTTCTTCGGGTCCATGTCGCGGGTGGCATCGGCGTGCGCCATCATCGACAACAGGTCGCTCTTCGGCGGCTGGTTGATGCGATCCTTCCACAGTCTTGCGAAATAGCTCGCGCAGTCCAACAGCTCGACCTGGCGGTCGTCTTCGGTCGCCACCACGCCGTCCGGCCCCGGAAGCGTCGTCGCGACGTCGGACCAGCGTGTCAGCTTGCGGCGGTCCTCCCAGGGGAAGTCGAACAGCACGGCGAGCATCTGGGTGGTCAGTTCGATCGAAACCTGGTCGACGAAGTCGAACACGTCGTTGACAGGCAGGTTGTCAAGGCACTCGGCCGAACGCTGGCGGATGCTGATCGCGAGCTGGTCGAGATGGGTAGGCGTGAACATCGGCGCCACGGTCTTGCGCTGCGCGCTGTGGCGCGGCTGGTCCATGGCGATGAAGCTTTCGCGCCGCAGGTCGGTCGGCGCGTCGCGGATGGTGATGCCGCCGAGCGAGGCCGCCGACGAGAACACCGCGTGATTGGTTTCGATATCCATGATGTCGTTGTATTTGGTTACCGACCAATACGGTCCGAACACGCTGTCCCGGCAGTAATGCACC
This sequence comes from Bradyrhizobium sp., assembly GCF_035484855.1. Classification (GTDB taxonomy): domain Bacteria; phylum Pseudomonadota; class Alphaproteobacteria; order Rhizobiales; family Xanthobacteraceae; genus Bradyrhizobium. Next base: position 22,821 of record NZ_DATHOP010000237.1, on the reverse strand, counting down.
GGCTCTTCCTTGCGCAGCCGGTCGAAATACGGCCAGAAGGAGTCGGAGCGAAACAATTCGGGATCGCCGGGATTCATTTCCGCCAGCGGGATCGAATAAGCGTGCTTTCGCGCGGCTTCCTGATTGGCGTCCTGAACGGCATCGATCGTCCCGTGCATCGGGCAGCTCCGTGATTGTCCGGGTTTAGCTTCCGGGCGGCTGTTTGGAGCGAATTACATCCCGTTGCGCGCGCCAGAGCAAGGGCGAGTTTGGCCATGCCAGCGCATCGGTCGATGGTTTTCCGTGGTATACAACGGAGGCCCTTTGCGGCACCTTCCTGCCGTGACAAGCCTGTTGCCAAAGATTAAGGCTGTAGGCCCAAGTGAAGCCGCACGACTTGTCCGGAGGCCGCCCGACCATGATCCCGAACACGCATCGGATGTTCAACTTCGATCTCGGCGAAACCGCCGACGCGATCCGCGATACCGTGCGCGATTTCGCAAGCCACGAGATCGCGCCGCGCGCCGACGAGATCGACAGGAGCAATCAATTCCCGAGGGATCTCTGGCCGAAGCTCGGCGCGCTCGGCCTGCACGGCATCACCGTCGAGGAGGAGTTCGGCGGCTCCGGGCTCGGCTATCTCGAGCATTGTCTTGCGATGGAAGAAATCTCGCGCGCTTCGGCCGCGGTCGGCCTGTCCTACGGCGCGCATTCCAATCTCTGCGTCAACCAGCTGCGCCGCAACGGCAGCGACACGCAGAAGCGGAAATACCTGCCGAAACTGATTTCCGGCGAGCAGGTCGGCGCGCTGGCGATGTCGGAGCCCGGCGCCGGCTCCGACGTGGTGTCGATGTCGACCCGCGCCGAGAAGAAGGGCGATCGCTATGTCCTGAACGGCAGCAAGATGTGGATCACCAACGGACCGATCGCCGAGACGCTGGTGGTCTATGCCAAGACCGATCCTGCCGCCGGCCCCCGCGGCATCACCGCCTTCATCATTGAAAAGGGCATGAAGGGATTTTCCACCGCCCAAAAACTCGACAAGCTCGGCATGCGCGGCTCCGACACCGGCGAACTGGTGTTCGACAATTGCGAGGTGCCGGAGGAGAACGTGCTCGGCGAGGTCGGGCGCGGCGTCAACGTCCTGATGTCCGGCCTCGATTACGAACGCACGGTGCTGGCCGCCGGCCCGCTCGGGATCATGCAGGCCTGCATGGACGTGGTGATGCCCTATGTGCACGAGCGCAAGCAGTTCGGCCAGCCGATCGGCGTTTTTCAATTGGTGCAGGGCAAGATCGCCGACATGTACACGACCATGAATGCCTCGCGCGCCTATGTCTATGCGGTGGCCAAAGCCTGCGACCGCGGCGAGACTACGCGGGAGGATGCCGCCGGCGCCATTCTCTATGCCTCCGAGAAGGCGACGCAATGCGCGCTGGATGCGATCCAGCTGCTCGGCGGCAACGGCTATATCAACGACTATCCCACCGGGCGGCTGCTCCGCGACGCAAAACTCTACGAGATCGGCGCCGGCACCAGCGAAATCCGCCGCATGCTGATCGGGCGCGAGCTGTTCGAGAAATCGGCGTAGTGCAATGAACGGCTAACGTCCGTCATGCCCGGCCTCGTGCCGGGCATCCACGTCTTAATCTGGCGTGGCAACAAAGCAGGACGTGGATGGCCGGGACAAGCCCGGCCATGACGGAGAAAATCTCATTCACTCCTTTAAGTCATTCACCTTCCTCACCCACACCCGCACATCCGCCAGCACTTCGGGCAGCACGGCCTTGACCTGCTCGACGGTCATGCCGGCCTTGATGCGCGGGTCATACAGGATATTCAGGATGTACTGGTCGTAGACGTCGAAGAACCCCATCGACACTTGGTCGTTGAACATGGTCCAGGGCACCGAGGAGGTGTCGTTGATCGGACCGAGCGACTGCAACAGTTCCTCGTAGGCGCAATCCAGGAAGGTGAAATCGCCGTTGTCGACGGTGAGGATGACGTCGGAATGCTCGATTTCGTAATTGTCGTTCTTGCGGAAGCCGGACAGGCATTGCGGATCGAGCGAGCTGCGGATTTCCCTGGCCCGTTCGCTGCCGTAGAATTTTGCGATGGTGCGATAGAGGTCGCGGTCGTGCACCAGGTTGACCGTGATGTTGGCGGCGTCGCGGCTCTCGGCCATCGCGATGTCGAGATGGGCAATGCGCTTGCCGATGTCGGCGACGACATTGGCAAGCTGTGCCTTGCGGTCGGGACGGTTGCCGTCGGCGAACACCCGCACCGGCATGACATATTTGCGGATGCGGTCGACCCGGCCGGCCAGATGAAACTCGGCGCCGAACGCGGTTTTGAAGAATCCCTCCGCGATCTCGCTGTCGGTAAAACTCTTCTTCTCCGCGCGCTGGCGCGAGGCGATGGCGGGAATTTCGGCCGATCGCGCCGGCGGCGAGGCGAGGTTGCCGAACACGATGGCGGCGAAGGCGAGCGCGAATATTCTTAGAACCTGGGAAGACCGGCGAGAGGCCATCATTGCATGGCGACGCTGCCGCAATCGGCGGGTACGCGCAAGGCTCGCGTAGCCGGCCAAAGATCGCGGACAATTGGCATTGGAACTGGTTGTCAACGATCGAATTGTAGCGTATACGATACACGTGCCGACAGTGACCCGGACGGAAGAGTATGCCGCGTGGTTCCGTAAGCTTCGCGATGCCCGGGCCAAAGCGAAAATTTTGACCCGCATTGATCGGCTGCTGGATGGCAACGCCGGCGACGTTGCACCCATCGGCGATGGGCTCAGCGAGCTGCGGATTCATTACGGGCCGGGGTACCGCGTCTATTTCGCTACCGCGGCGACACCCTGATCTTGCTACTTGTCGGCGGGGACAAGGATAGCCAGCAGCGCGATATCGAGACCGCTAGGCGGCTCGCACAGGAGTACTGACGATGGCAAAGGTCAAAACAGCCCGCGCTTATGATCCGGCAGAATTTCTGGATAGCCCGGAGGTCGTCGCCGAATACCTCACCGAAGCGCTCGAAACCGACGACGAGGTGATTATCGCGAAGGCGATCGGCACCGTCGCGCGCGCGCAGGGCACGGGCGCCGTTGCGGAGACCGCCGGCGTCTCCAGGGAAAATCTTTATCGTGCGCTCAGCGGTGAGACCCGGCCCGAATTCGAGACCATCCGCAAGGTGCTCGGCGCGCTCGGCGTGCAGCTGGTGGCGAAACCGCGGGTGGCCTGATCAAAAAGCCGGTCGCGGGCCAAAAGATATTTCAGTTCTTCACCACCACAGTGGCGCCGACGGAAACCCGATTGTAGAGATCGGTGACATCCTCATTGGTCATGCGGAAGCAGCCGGACGATACCGCCTGGCCGATCGTCTCCGGTTCGTTGGAACCGTGGATCCGGTACAGCGTCGAGCCCAGATACATGGCGCGGGCGCCGAGCGGATTGTCGATGCCGCCGGGCATGTAGCGCGGCAGATCGGGCCGCCGCGCCCGCATTTGCGAGGGCGGTGTCCAGCCCGGCCACTCCTTCTTGGCGGAGATGCGGTGCACCCCGCTCCAGCGAAAGCCGTCGCGGCCGACACCGATGCCATAGCGCAGCGCCTGGCCGTTGGGCAGCACCAGGTAGAGCCTGCGCTCGGCGGTGTTGATGAAGATGGTGCCGGGCGCGTAATCGCCCGTGAAGCTGACGGTCTGCCGCGGGATCGGGTTCGCGCCGCCGAGCATGAAATTGGGCCCGCCGCCCATGATGTCGCGCGAGTCGTAACCCTGGGCCTGCGCGTGGCCGGCGCCGGCCATGATCGTCACAGCCGCCAACAGGAAAGCCAAAGCCCGGTTCATTCTTCGCCCTCGCAAAAAACCGATTTGGCCGCAAGACAGGCCACAATTGCCGCGATTTCGCAAGCAATGAGCCCGCGAGCGGCGCGATTTTCAAAGGCCGCGGTTAAAAAAGGCCATCAGCGTTGCCGCGATGGCAGCAATGTCCGGGGAAACCTTTGACGAAACGCGCTGGGAATGATTGATCTCCCCATGAACCCAAAGAAGCCTCGTCAACGGGAGTGAATGATGAACGGTGCGGAAAGTCTGGTGCGGACCCTGGTCGCGGGCGGCGTTGACGTCTGCTTTGCCAACCCCGGCACCTCCGAGATGCATTTTGTCGCAGCACTTGACCGCGTCGAGGGCATGCGCTGCGTGCTCGGCCTGTTCGAGGGCGTGGTGACGGGCGCGGCCGACGGCTATTTCCGCATGAAGGGCACGCCCGCCTCGACGCTGTTGCATCTCGGCCCCGGTCTCGCCAATGGGCTTGCCAACCTGCACAACGCCAAGAAGGCGCATTCCGGCATCGTCAACATCGTCGGCCAGCATGCGACCTATCACATCGGCCTCAACGCGCCGCTGACCTCGGATATCGAGGGGCTGGCGCGGCCGATGTCGGATTGGGTGCGGACCTCGCCGGATGCCAAGTCGGTCTCCGCCGACGGCGCCGCGGCGATCGCCGCCGCCAGCAGCTCACCGCCTGTTATCGCGACCCTGATCCTGCCGGCTGACACCGCCTGGAACGAGGCCGATGGCATCGCGAAGGTTCCCGGCCCGAAGCAGCAACCGGGCTTTTCGACGGAGGCGGTCGAAAAGGCGGCCAAGGTGCTGCACTCCGGCGGCGACACCAATCTCCTGCTCGTCACCGGCGGCGCCTTGACCGAAAAGGGCCTGGCGCTGGCGCAGCAGATCGCCGGCAAGACCGGCTGCAAGGTGATGGGCCAGACCTATCACCCGCGCATGGCGCGCGGCCGCGGCCGTTTCTCGATCGACCGCATTCCCTATGTGATCGAGCAGGCCTTGCCGATCCTGAAGAACTTCAAGAACATCGTGCTGGTCGAGGCTCGCGACCCGATCGCCTTCTTCGCCTATCCGAACAAGCCGAGCATGCTCAAGCCCGAGGGCTGCGAGGTGCATCAAATGACTGCATGGGGCGAGAACTCGGTCGCGGCGCTGGAAGCGCTCGCGGACGCGCTCGGCGCGAGGCCTGCCGATATCAAGCCGCAGAAGCTCGCCGAGCTTTCCAGGCCGACCGGCGCGCTGACGCATGCCTCGATCGCGCAGGCGATCGCCATGGCGATCCCGGAAAACGCCATCGTGGTCGACGAATCCATCACCACCGGGCGCGGCTTCTTTCCGCCGACGGCCGCCGCCGCCCCGCACGACTGGCTGCAGAACATGGGCGGCTCGATCGGGTTTTCGACCCCGGTTGCGACCGGAGCTGCGGTCGCCTGCCCCGACCGCAAGGTGATCTGCATGGTCGGCGACGGCAGCGCGATGTACACCATCCAGTCGCTGTGGACCCAGGCCCGCGAGAACCTCAACGTCACCACCATCGTGTTCGCCAACCGCATCTATCAAATCCTGCGCGGCGAATTCGACGGCGTCGGCGCCGGCGAGCCCGGCCAGCGCGCCCAGGACATGCTGAAGCTCGACCGCCCGACCATCGATTTCGTCGCGCTCGCCAAAGGCATGGGCGTCGAGGGGCGCGCGGTCACCACCGTGGACGAATTGGTCGCGGCGCTGGCGGAGGCCATTCCGGAGAAGGGGCCGCGGCTGATCGAAGTGCGGATGTGAGGGCGAGCGGCGCGTCGGCTTTACTAAACTCGTCATGCCCGGGCTTGACCCGGGCATCCATCAACCTTCAAAGTTTCTTGCGAAGAGGATGGATTGCCGGGTCAAGCCCGGCAATGACGAAGACAGGTGCATTCCCGGTCAGGCCCCAGAGTGTTTTGTCGGAGGCAACATGCAAACCGAGCTCAACAAGGTCGTCGCCGCGCTCGCCGAATTCTACGCACGCGAATCCTTTCTGTTCGAGCACGATCTCGGGGAGCGCGCGCTGACCCATCGGCTGGCGGTCTACCTCGAAACGCAGTTTTCGGGATGGCAGGTCGATTGCGACTACGACCGGCTCGGCGAGCGCACGCTGCGGCTGCCGCGTGGCAGCATCGTCTCGACCGACGATCACCTGGCAAAGTCGATCTATCCCGATATCGTCGTGCACCAGCGCGAAATTCCGAACAACCTTCTCGCGATCGAGGTGCGCAAGGCGTCCAACCATCAGCCGCCGGAACACGACCGGCACAAGCTGCAGGCGCTGACCGACCCGCATCTGTGGTTCGCCTACTGGATCGGAATCTTTCTCGTGCTCGGCAAGAACAGCGTGGTCCCGGACGTCTATGTCGGCGGCGTGATCGACGCGCCGATGGCCGCGTGGCTCGCCGAACGGCTGAGGGATGCGGGTTTGGGCGTGGGCTGAAGCTCGCCCAGGACTGCAAGCGCCTGCTGGCTGATTGCTGCAGCGCGTCATCCCGGCCTCACGATCGGGTGTGAAATGCATTTCCAGTCGCAAACCATGGAACCCGCGGGCCGCCGCCGCGATTGTTACCGCGAGTTTTGAACCTTGAGCCGCTGGCGGAGACCTAGCTAACAGAGGCAGAGTTCTAGGAGGCGATCATGTCGCACTGGCACGATACCATGGTGGACAGGCCGGAATCCGATGGAGCGATCTATGTGACGGGCTGGACGATTTCCGGCCTCGCGGTACTCGGGACCATCGTCGCGGTCTGGGTGCTCGGGATTTAGTCCGGGTATCAGCGCTCCAACGATCTTTGCAGCATCCGCTTACCGGTTAGCAGCAACCCCAGCCGGCGCCCGACCAGCAGGCCCAGCACCACCAGCAGGCACCAGACCGGCAGGAAAAACAGCGTCAGGATTCCGGCGTCAGCGGGCTCGGCCTGCAGCAGCCATTTGACCACGACGACCGGCGCGAGCAGGCCGATCGCGCCTCCTGTCAGGCTCATCAGGGCAACCAAAGCGGCCGGTTTCTGTCGGGACATCGCCATCTGGTTTTTGCCGCTGCCGGTGAGCTGAGCGGCCCGCTATTGCTATTTTCTCGATAGGACCAGTGCTTCCCGATAGAGCTGGCTAAAGCAGATCAGCAGCGAGCTGCACAGCAGGAAATTCCTGATTTGATCGTAGTCCGCAGCCGTCAGCGGATTGAATTCGAAGTAGGGCGGCATGAACGCCCACCAGACGATTGGAATCGTCACCGCGGTAGCGAAGGCACCGGCCGCGGCGCCGCCCAAAAGGCTCGCGACCAGAATGGCCGGAAAGAACGTCGCGAAACACAGCGTGGAGCCGAACAGGACCAGCACTTCCTGCGTGACGGCCGCCAACGCGACCACGAGCAACGTGGCCGAGAATGCCGAAACAGGCCGAACCTTGAGGATGTATTCCGAGCCCCTACGCATCAAATCGCCCCGAAATTCTCAATTGCCCAAACCCAACACTACGAAAGTCCAAGGCTATCGGAAGAAAAACTGAAATGAAAGCCCGCGGCCGAAGCATGGTGGGCGCACAAGGGATCGAACCTTGGACCTCTCCCGTGTGAAGGGTGTTGCCGAAGGTTTTAACGATTTGAAATATCATGTGAAAAAAGCGTCCGCGAATGCGATGCTCTAATTTTGCACGCGTTTCAAATCGTTCCGAGCACCCATGCCATTCACATACTGCTTCGCCAAGCCTACCGGGTCTTTCATCCACGGCGCACAGGCCCAAGCGGCAATAACGGGCAAGGTGTTGATGGCATCGATCAGTGGCTGTTGCGGCACGTCAGTGTATAGGCGGCTCATATCGTCCACCGCATGGCCTAAAATCTGATCTTTGATATGACTGTGCACGCCGTTGATGACCAATTGTGTAGAAACGGTGTGCCGGGCGGTATAAGGGCTAATTCCACCTATGCCAGAGCGCTTACGAGCCCCCCTGATCGCTGTTTTCATCTGGCCGCTGATATCGTCCCGCACCGGATAGGGCGTACCACGGGGGCTGCGGAACAGGATGCCGCCGCGTTCTACAAGCGGTACCAATAATGGAACCAAGAACTCGTGAATCGGGATACCGCGTGGCACGGTGTTTTCCAACGTAATCCAGCGCCCGGGAATGTTCACCATAATGTCTGAAAGAACGAACAATTCGATGGGCCGCATTCCAGTATAGAATAGACCGGTCATGACCATTGCGTTCGCTGGCGACATTTCCAAAACAAATTGCGCTGCACGATTGTATCCTACCGGCTTTGTACCGGCTCTCACCGGCTTCAACCTAACCACTGTGGTGCCCTTCGGCTTCTTGGGCCGCTTCCACTTTCTCGGATTGTCTGGGAGCGCGTGATTCCAGACTGCTATGAACGGCGTGAAGCATTGCCGGTTGCGCGTGTCGTACTGAGTATTTGGATAAAGCTTGTCGCCAGCGGTGTTCAAGTCGTCTTGAGTAATCGTATGCAATATGGTCGTTTCAAAATGGCCAAGTAGCCGCGTCCATTTGCCATCGACTTCTTCCCCAAGAAAACGCGGTGAGCCACCGGCGGCCAAGTATGAGACGGCAGCTTCAAAGAATGTGATAGAGGACTCTTTGCCGTGGATGCTGTCAGCTAAGAGGCGAGCTTCACGTTTAATGCGGATCGCCTCTGCGGCTTTCTTGTCGTCAGTGCCCGTGCTTTCGAATACAGACTGTTTGCGGACGGTGCCACGGAGGTACCATTGGTCGGAGCCCTTTCGTTTTGTGAGCTTGAGTGACAATGTATCCCCTCCCAAATCAATCGAATGTCATTTTCAGAGAACAGGTAGACTCTGCCGTTCTTCGCGTAGTGTGGATGCGCTTTAATAATTTCTTGAAACGACCGTTTGCCAACTCGTAGTTTTGCGGCGGCTTCCTCAAATTTGTAGATGATCCCTAGTGGCTCGTTATCATTCGCAGCTATCGGCAATCTCATTCCCCTAAATTAGAAAGCCGCCCCACCGGGACGGCCTTGGTTGCTTGATAGTCAATCTGTCCAAACAGGCTCGAGTCCGGCATTAACAAAAGACACATGCCGAAGAAGACTCTTCCAAGCCACAAGCGCCTGCTCGGCTCCGGCCTCAACGACGATTCCAATGGGGCTATATTCGTTGCCTACCTCTGTCACGCGATCACCGTCCTGTGGTTTCCACGGCGTTAGATCGCTGGCAAGATACTCGCGTTCTTCCTCACGGTCTGTACGGACAGCCTGATAGCTGCCACCGCAGAGGCCTTGTATAAAAACGATGCCGTCCGATGTTCTTGCGTATTGTCCGACCTTGATTGAGCCCACGAGAATATCCCCTCTAAACGACGATTCGAATGAGCCGCCGTCTATGCATGGTGCGCCGACCGTAATAACGGAGTCAATCGAAATAACTGACTTTATTGTAGCGGTTGCCAGACTAAGTTGTAGCTATTATCGGCACGTTTCAACGGCTAAGGTGAGCTATGAATTCGCAACAGTCACGCGCCGCACGTGGACTTCTGAAATGGTCGCAACGACAGTTGGCCGATGCGTCGGGGGTCGCGTTGTCCACCGTCGCGGATTTTGAAAACTATAAGCGCGAACCACGGTCCGACAACCTTGCTGCAATGCGCGATGCTTTCGAAAAGTCAGGCGTGATCTTCGAAAGCGACAGCAAGCATGTGGGCGTAAAATTGAAAGTCAAACGCGGGAAGTAGGATCGACTCGATGTTCTCTACTCCAACGGTTTTCGTTTTAGGCGCTGGCGCTAGCTGGCACTACGGCTATCCAACAGGAGAAACGCTAGTCAAAAAAGTAATTGAAAAGGCCGAAATCGCAGCCGGGTTTTCCAAATGGTCTGCCGAAAATGGAAACGGTAACGTTCCAAATTTTCCGATCGGAGCAATAGCATCAACGCAAGATTGGAAACGTTGGTGGATGACGCTTCACGGTCAATGCGAAAAACTCAGCCGAGGACTACAACAAGTCAACCCACTCGTAATCGACTACTACCTCGGATGGAATTCCGACCTGCAAGAAATAGGACGAATTCTAATTGCATGGGTCATATTGGAGTGCGAAGCCCAATCCAAAGACGTAAATATCAACCGAGAAGCTATCAAAGGAATACGAAAGCTTCTGAGTGAATCTAGAGATGATTGGTGCCGCTTTATAATCCACCAAATTGCAATTCACTGCCAAAAGTCGAGCGATCTACACAAGAATAAAGTGTCATTCGTGACGTTCAACTATGATGTTTCTTTGGAAGTAGCCCTGACCACAGGCCTTCGGCATATTCAGTTGTTCGACAGCGCTGACGTGGATCAGTTTATGAGCGGAAGCCGTATCGTCCATATGTACGGAAAAGTTCGCGAACTAAAATCTGGACGCGTTAACGTAAACTGGCAAAACATAGATGCGACCGAGTCCAACAGAATGGATTTTTGCAATCTGCTAAATGTCGTCTATTCGGCATCGAAAGGCATTCGCGTAATCGACCCACACGATAAGGGAGCGAACCCTGATGATTTAACAATAGCGCGAACGCAGATTCACGGAGCAGGCCGTGTGTTTATCTTGGGCTACGGCTTCGATGAACACAACAGCGAACGTCTGGGGTTGCGCGAAAGTCTGGGGTACAGCAATGCCGGACATAAGCAAGTAGCCTTCACCAATTTTGAAGACATCAATCAAGTGAATAAACGTGCCTCCAAATTGCTTTTCGGCAACACAGCCAGCTTTCCACCTAACGGCCAATCCATTGCGTTCCATGCGGAGAAAAGCACAAGGAATACTTATGATGCGTTGTCGCTCGACTTCGATATTGCTTGATATGTTTCCTGCAGTCACCGATCCCGCGCCAGCTTCCGGCGTCCCCAATGAGTTTCTTTCCGGTCGGAATTGAACACGCGTTGAACGTGCCGGTTCAATGCTCGCATGACGCCAATGCGTGCCATCATCGTTGGTCCGTTATGCTCCGCAACGAGAAGAAGCGCTTCCATCGCGGCTTGCCATTCCGGCGCTTCGTGTTCTGCTTTCGGTAGCTTGGTGATGTATTGCGCAGCATCGCGAAGCGTGGCCAGCGTTTTGCCCTTGGGTAACGGGATTGGTTCGTCGAATTTTCTGGCCCATCCACTGATTACACGGCTATTCATGGCAATGGCGGGAGCGTCAACCACGCGTCATATTTGTTCCAGTCAGAATGTTTCTTGGGCTTTTGGAAACAGTGCCCTGCAAAAATTATGAAGTTATGAGTGAGAGATTCGCACGTTGTGTTGAAGCGGGCGCGGGCCTCCATAGGCTCGTCAAGATCAATCACCTTTCCATCTACAACCTTGATCTGTTTTGGAAACAGCACGAACGGTATCACCAGAAGCCTACATAGCTCCCTGATTTCCACCGTATCAAAGGTTATCGGGATAGAAGCGTGAGCAAAAGCGTTCCGGATAGTGCGCACTAGAATTAGATTGTCGTTCGTTTCCTTGCCGAAAATCTTCAATGCGAAAGCCATTCTTATTTTGAGATCAAACGTGCCCATAGGGCCGTTAAGACCGAATAAATTATCATAGTCAGAGCGCGTGACAGCCAATCGTCGCGCGATTACATGACGCAAAGCATTCTCGGTATTTGTGGCCGCTAGAATAGCGGCTCCCCTGTCGTTTCTCTCGCGCTTAACTTCCTCTATAAATGCAGTAGCATGTTCGATTGACATCTCCGAGTGGATCAACGATCTAACAGCCTTGAGCGCAGTTTCCATTCCCGTCTTCGCCGGTCCTTTCGATCGCGTCTTATAGCGGGGAGCGGCTTCAACGTGATCCGGCTTTGATGGCCGAGCCGGTTTTGCCCTTTTCGTAACCATGCCCTTATCCTCTGGTTCAGACTGTCCAATGGCTACACGCTCAAGGACTGTATGAATTACACGGCCCGTACCCCTAGCGTCGTCCGCCCGTTCCCAGCCTCAAATCCTAGTGGGGTTGCCCGGACTCGGAAAGCCCGCTGTGATAGCCCTATGGGCGGACCGAACAGACGGCGGATTTTCGGTGACCGGGGATGAGGGACGAGAGTGTGAGAACGGAGAGCAGTATGGCCGACGATCAGTGGCCGCGCTACGAAATTGGACCGCAAAAGCATATTCATGCTCTCGGTGTCGTCTCTTTGAATTACAATTTATTTGAGGGGGCGCTTTGGCTGATTTTTGAGCGTTATCTAGGTATTGACGGCCCGTGGTTCTACGAACGACTGAACAACAGCGACAGGGTAGCGGCGATGCAACAGATTCTTCATCGCGAAGCCAATCCGAATATCCAAAAAATGATTATTCATCTTGCGAAGTATTTTGCGGTGTGCACTGAAAATCGAAACAATTTGATGCACGCGCAACACAATTTTGGAGCTAGAGTTGCTGAACACCTGATTGTAAACAAGAAGTCGAACAAGAACGAGCCGCTTACCTTTTCCATTCGCCTTGACACACTTCGTCAAATTGCAGACGAAATTCATGCCGGGACAATCTTTCTTGTTGGGATCGACAAATACCTGTCTTCTCGCGCTATTCATTCTGACCCGGAGACGACAAATGCAGTCCGAGAATCTAACCCTTACAGAGAGCCACCCGCGCTGCCAAGGATGCCGAAGAAGCTTAGACCGCTCGGTCCGTTGAGAACTTAGAGCGGACCGGCGCTTGCCGATCAGCGCAGCTTGGTCAAAACGACCAAAACGCAACGGCCCGGTGTCGGCCCGGCCGTTCTGTTTCCGCTTAAGCCGCCTTCATACCCGGCACCCGCCGTTGCGAGTTGCCTTGCCTAGTGACGTCCTCAAGGCGCTTCATTCGATCGGACAAGCCGCCGATTGCTTCGACGATCGCCGAAGTCTGCCCATTGAACCCTTGAGCCATGATGCGTTCCAAGTTACTGTTGTCGTTGCTAGGTGCTCTGCCATTCTTGTTGATATAGCTAAGAGCGCCCATCGTGTTGGCATTGACGCTGGACGCTCGTGTTACGGCCTCACCACCGGCAAGCGCGATACTGCCGCCGCCAGCGTAGCGAGCTACAACGCTATCCTTGTTGTAGGTGCCGTTACCGATAATGCCGCCTTCGGCCGCTCCGGGTACACCGGTAGGACTGGAATACGCGCCGTTGGTTTCGACACCGATGTTTGCAGTGACGTGCGGCTGGCGGCACGGCGGCCGGGGCAGCGCTGTGGGGGCCTGTAGCGGCTCTTGCGGCAGCGGCGGCCGGCATCGGTCACGGGCGGTGCCGTAGGCACGGCTGGGGTATCTTCATTCATCCCTACCGTAAGCATGTCTGTAGACATGTTACGTAGGTATGTTTGGGTGCCCTGTAGGGCACCGCTAGAGGCCGTAGAGGTGCCCTCTAGGGCACCACTTGAGGTGCCTTCTAGGGCACCGCTAGTAGAGGTGCCCTCTAGGGCACCGCTAGGGATCTTCGATGTAAAATCGAAGTTCAGGTCGTATTCGGTTGGCCGGGTACCAATGCCTTGACGGATGATACTGATTACGCCGTTTTCGATGATGCGGCGCAAAGATGGAATGATTTTGTTTCGCTCAGAACCGGTTGCTCTTTCTAAATAGCGCAGACTGACGCGAGCGTTTCCAAATTTCGCATAATACCTTTCGATCACGTGCCGCGTTATTTTGTGGTCCAGACTCGTTGCCCATGGCGCGTCAATAACGGCGCCAAGCAATTTGTATTGCTTGAGCAGAACGGGTTCGGCGGCCGGAGAAGGTGAAGACGCCATTACGCGGCAATGCTCGGCTGGGACAAGATGCTAACGAGTCGTTCGACAAAGGCCGGAAGGTCATCGACATTGCGGAAGGCAACTTGTCGGGATGCCTGCGAAACGGCATCGGACCATTTTGCTGAAGCCCAATTGTAATGCTGCTCTAGTCGTTTCCAAGATTCGTCGGACAGGTCACTAATCTCGCTGGCCAACCGATCGAGTCGTTCAGCGGCTCGCCCATTGCGAGAGTCATCAGGAAATTTTGCCTGAAGTCCACGCCGCCAATTTGCCGAACGTTTCATGCCGGCGCTAAGGTCATCGATACAAATCTGTTTATTGCTGTTGATAGGCATTTCTACTCTGAGCCGCTTATTGCGGCTGGATTCGCGCACAAAAAATCCCGCTGTGCGCTTGCGGGTTTGGGTAGTTTCAAAATTGGGATTGAGCACCGGATAGCCGGTGGTCGGCGGCGCGAGTCGGCCTTAGAGTCCGTTGAACGGTGCGCCTAAGGCTTTATCAATTACTGTCACCGCTTGGAAAATAGCGGTCCCTTTTGAGAACGAGGTGCCGGTCTTGGTTCTGTCATCGTCTAGCTGCACGGTCCATCTCCAACCTCTAGGGCTGGCTGTTTGCACGATCTGGTACGGAATGCCCTTGTGTTCCATTGGTGACCAATTAGCGCTGCGTTGTACTCATGGCCGTTTGAACAGGCGAGTCCTTGATGCAACGCCGGGCCGCTTCAATCTCAGTTTCGGAAGCGCCCTTGTTCCTCGCCCACGCCTCTGCGGCCGGCGCTGAATATTTCGCGACGTAAAACCGAACAATCGTGCACGACACGCGATGAAATTCGCCCGCCTTGGCTTGCGAAGCCAATGCCAAGAAAATCGCAGCGACGTATAACCAGCGCGTGCCCATGATATCCCGACCTCTGCTAGCAAAGTAACAGGCTGCCAGTGTAAAGGTTCCGAAGGAGAATAATGTGCAGGGAGTCACACAGCGGGGAACCAATCCCAGCTTGACGATTTAATGAGACGTGCCGACCCCCGAAGGCACTCTTCCAAGCGGCTCAGTGCCTCCCCGGTGCTGGGCCGTTTCTTTAAGTCACGCCGGCTAGCCGACGAATACGACGGGCGCAGGCTTCTTGGAAACGATCAGGGGTGAAGGAGGCGGCTAACTGAGGCGGCCTTACTGCGTTTGCTCAGGGTGAAGTGCCATCTTCTGGGCCTTCATCTCCTCAATCAATTTCTTGATCCCATCGATGGTGCGTTGATCGATAATTCTGTCTGCCAGTCGCTGGTAGTGGTCGATCTTGCCGTCGATTTCGACACACTTGTCACACATCGGAACCGCTCGAATCGTGAAAACGGAGCAACCCTTCCAGTGGCCGCCTGATTGTAAGACGATCGAACGGGAAAATTGTTCACTCGACTAGAACGGTTCTTTGACTACGCCGACTGAGGCGGCCTACCTTTGCGACCGCCACGAAACGGCAATCGAACTACTATTATGCCCTGACGCGGGCCTTACCGCCGCAAGAAATATAGAAATAATAGCTTTTTCGGTACGCCGCCCGATACGCAGAACGCCGGCTAGCCGACGAATACGACGGGGCGCAAGAGCGGGGCGAGGTAGCTAGGAACGGCGACAATCTTCCTAGAGTTTCAAACCGGAATTCTAAGCCAACCGCTGCAGACATTGGCCTAACCCGCAAACAAATTCACGAAGCCCAGCGGGCCTTACTTCCTGCCATCAGCCGATAACGCGAGCTTTAGCCATTCCTCGGCAATCCGGAGCGATGCTTCCTTCTCGATCGGACTGACCGACTTGGCTGCATGCTCTTGCGCTTCCTCGGCTTGCCTGCGGAATTTGGCTGACTCGTCACTGGACATGATGACTAGGGCTCAACCGGCCGGTCGCAGGAATTGCAGTAAAAGTTGCTGCTGTTCTCGGACTGGATAACCTTGAATCCCTTGGGGATGCTATCCATCTGCACCGCCCACGACTTACCATCCGCCATCGAAAGCTCGGCTTGGCCGATCTTGCCGCACTGCGGACACCTAAGACTTTCGACCCAATGGTCGCGGACGGTCATCCTATGGATATGCGCCTATGGTTGCTCGGTTCAAGCCGATCTATTGGGGCACTACATCGGCGCGTGCAATTCACCTCGGAACCAGCCTGCCATTTCAAGTGATTTCATCTTATGGACCAGATCACAAGCAGGGCATTCGAACGTCCGTATGTCAAAACGGGAGGGTCCGGGGGTGACGCGTGCCAGCATCATTGTTGCTTTGCACTTAGGGCAAGGTGGTCGCTGAATAGTCATGAGCGTCGCTTTAGATCAGGCGGGAGCGCAACACTCTCTGTCACCGATGGATGCCGAGGAAAGGAACGGTGATGCAGCCAGCTTGCGCCCCCCGGGTTCCGAGTCGGTGGTCAATATTGCTCACCTTCAAAAGGAATTAACGGATAAGAACACCACGCGAACTCACTGCACGGATTTTGCACGGAAGTGCACGGCGTTTCATGCTTCGTTCTGCGTGCAGGTGCCAATCGACGACAGACGCCGGTGTGCCTCGATTGGAAAAGTATCTGATTTTATTGACTGTTCTGGTGGGCGCACAAGGGATCGAACCTTGGACCTCTCCCGTGTGAAGGGAACGCTCTCCCGCTGAGCTATGCGCCCGGGATTTTCGTGCAAAATCAAAGGCCGATCATCGTCCGGCTGGATCCTGCGCGTCGTCGTCGGATGCCGCGATTTACGGAGTGCGGGTGACCTGTGTCAAGCCAAAGGCGTCAGGTGCCATGCTGGCGGGCGCGTGAGGCGTGCGACTGCAGCGCCCGGATCCGCTCGGCGAGCGTGCCGCCGCCTTCGGAAGGGACTGTTGGGGCCGCGCCATTGGCAGCCGTGCCGTTGGCGGGTTTTGCAGGCTTGGCCGGGATCGCCGGGTCGCTGGCGGCCAGCATGGCTTCGATCGGCGAATTCGGTCCCTCGAGCTGCATCGCGAGTTTTGCCACCTCGGCGGCGATGTCGTTGATGCGTTCGCGCAGCAGCGCGTTTTCCATGCGCTCGGTCGCCCACGAGCTTTCGGCCTGCTGCTGGATCGCGTTGATGTCGCGCTGCAGCTTGGCGCGCTCGTCGCGCGCGATCCGCAGCTGTTCCTCGACCGCGGCCTTCTCGGTCTTCAGCTTCTCCAGCGCCGGCGATTTGCCGCCCTCGCTCAGGCCTGCGATTTCGGCGCGCAACTCCTTGATCGTGCGCTCGGAGGCCTCGCCCGTCTGGCGCAGCTGGTTGTTTTCGAAATCGCGCTCAGCCAGCAGCTTGCCCTGGGTGCCGAGCCGCGCCTCCAGATCGTTGACGCGGTTGCCGAGCATCTCGGCTTCCTTGACCTGAACGATCAGCTGACGGTCGAGATCGGTGACGCGCTGGCTCAGATTCTCGACCCGGCCGCGCGCCTCGTTGAGCTCCTGCGTCGCCTTCTCGGATTCTGAGCGCTCCTGCGCCAGCCGCGCCTGCGTCGCGGCGAATTCCTTTTCGGCGTCGCCGACGCGGTTCTTGAGTTCGTCGATCTGGGCGCGCACCGCCACCAGTTCGACCTGCCGGCTCTCCGCCATCATCGAACGGTCGGACAGTTCGGCGTTGATCTTGGAAAGTTCGTTCTGCTTGTCCTTCAGCGCCTGCTCGGCGTCGCGCAGCGCCCCGGTCTTGGCGGTGAATTCCTCTTCGGTGGCGCGCAGCTGCTCCTTGACCGCCTTCTCGCGCGCTTCCAGCGAAAAGATCGCGGCGTTCTTCTCGCCGAGCTCGATCTTCATGCGGTTGATGGCGTCGGTCTTCTTGCCGAGTTCGGCGAGCTGGCTGGTGGTCTTGTTCTTGAGCTGGTCGACGCTCATCTCGAGCCGCCGCGCCGACATCGCGAATTCCGCGCGCAGCTGATCCTTATCGGCCTGGATTTCGGCCATCGACAACGGCGTCGCGGCCTCGAGGCGTTTGGTCGTCAGCCGCACCGCGCGGTTATGCACCAGTGGCACGATCATCAGCCCGAACAGCATCGAGATCAGAAAACCGATCGCCAGATACATGATCGGTTCGATCATCAGCACGCACTCCCCATGAAGAGAAAACTTAAACTCACAATGCCATGGGGCACAGGGTAAACGCCAGCCTAATGCCGCGTTAACGTGAATCCGTAACCGGAGGCGCGCAGGGCGACCGTCAGAACGGGTTCCAGGTCGCCCGTGGGGTATATTTGAGATAGCCGATATTGGCGCCGAGCCGCAGGCCGATACCGGAGCGGATCGGCACCAGCACGATATTGTTGGCGGTCAGCGCGGTCATTCCGAAGCCGCCGATGATATAGGCCGAGCCGTCGATGCCGACGAAGCGCTGGTAGATCGCGTTGGTGGCCGGAAGATTGTAGACCAGCGTCATGGTGCGCGCGCCGTCGCCGCCCCAGTCGAAGCCGACCGACGGTCCCTGCCAATAGACCCGGAGGTCGCCGGCATTCTTGGTGTAGAGCGTGCCCTCGCCATATCGCAGTCCGGCCACGAAGGCGCCGGAGCCTTCTTCGCCCAGCACATAGCCGTTCGGCAGGCCCCATTGGCTGACCGCCTTTTCGATGATCGAGGCGAGCCCGCGCGAGACATTGCCGAAGAATTTGTGCCCGGCGTTGACCAGTTCGTCCGGCCCGTAGGTATACGGGCTCGGCTGGCGCTGCGGCGGCGGCAGGTCTGGTGGCGGCGCCTGCTGGGCGGCCACGGGCACGATGCCGCATACCAGCGCAGCGAGCGCCGCGGCGGCAAGGCGGGATGCGAAAGTCATAAAAGAACCCCTGCGTATCGAAACCTGGCCGCGGCCTTAACCTGATGCCAACAGGCATGGCTCAAGCTCGCGCCCAGTGTCCCCCGACTCGGATGTTATCGGCATCAACTATGACGGCACAACGGCAGGAAAGAAACCGCAACCGGCCCAGAACCGGCTTTCGCCCCGGAATGGCCTTGATCGCCCTGCTGGCCGGCCTTGCCGCGCAGGTCCTGGTCGGGCCCGCGGCGCAGGCGGCCACCACCGAGCGCGTGGTCGTGAACCGCTTTTCGGGACTGGCCATCGAGGGCTTCGATCCCGTCGCCTATTTCGTCGATGCGCGCCCTGAACTCGGCGTGGAGGACTTGGAGGCCTCCGAGGCGGGGGCGGTCTGGCGCTTCTGCAACGAGGGCAATCGCGCCGCCTTTGTCGCCCATCCCGACATTTATGGGCCCCAATTCGGCGGCTACGACCCGATCGACGTCGCGCGCGGGGTCACGGTGGCCGGCAATCCCCGCTTCTGGCTGATTTCCGGGCGGCGGCTCTATCTGTTCAGCCGCGAGCAAAGCCGCGACGCCTTCGCCGCCGATCCCGAGCACGTCCTGCGGGAAGCGAACGCGCGCTGGCAGGCGTTGCTGCTGGAACTGGCGGAGTAGCCACGACCTCGTCATGCCCGGGCATAGCCGTCCGAAGGACGGCGTCGCTTCCGCTCGCCTGTGCCCGGGCATCCACGTCTTTCTTGCTTGATGCGGCAAAGACGTGGATGGCCGGGACACGCCCGGCCATGACGAAATCGAAAGGATGCACTGGTATCAGGCCACGGCTGACGGATCGCCCCAGGCAATGAATTCCGGCACGATGAAGCCGTTGCCTCCCCGGCCGAATTGCAAGCTCGCACCTTGCGCATCGGTGATCTTGCCGCCGGCCGCGGTGACGACGGCGTGGCCCGCGGCGACATCCCATTCGGAAGTCGGCGCGAGCCGGGGATAGATATCGACCGCGCCTTCCGCGACCCGGCCGAATTTGACCGCCGAGCCCAGGATTTCGCGGACAGCACCGGGCCGCTCGGCGATAAAGGCCTCGCTGCGGCTGTCGAGATGCGAGCGGCTGACCGCGACGACCCAGGGCGCACCGCGTCCGGGATAGGCGCGGGTATGGATCGGCTTGGCTGCGGAGGATGCACGGGTGTTCAGCCGTTCCGCGCCCTGTCCGACCAGTCCGCGCCAGATCAAGCCGAGCGCCGGCGCACCGACGATGCCCAATAATGGCGTCCCGTTCGTCACCAGCGCGAGATTGACCGTGAACTCGTCGCGGCCGGCGACGAATTCCTTGGTGCCGTCGAGCGGATCGATCAGGAAGAAGCTGCCGTGATAAGGCGGCCGCGCCAGATCGACGCGCTCCTCTGATAGCGCCGGGATGTCGGGCGCGAGCCGCGCGAGGCCTTCGGCGATGATCCGGTCGGCGGCGAGATCGGCTTCCGTCACCGGCGATCCGTCGAGCTTGCCCTCGATCCTCATCGCGCCACGATTGACGGCAAGGATGGCCGCGCCGGCCTGGATCACGAGATCGGTCAGGGGACCCATCAGGGCGGCGGCGGCCGCGCGGTCGATCGCGGGGGCGTGTGAACGTGCCTCATTCATTGGCGGATCTCATAGGCTGTTGGTCTTTCCCTCGGCGTTGCCCGCCATTTGTTGGCAGTCCGCGCATCGGCAGTGTATCAAGCCCGCAAGCATGCGTGATTCGCCTTGGTCCGCGCTAACAAGCGGATTTACAGGAACACCTGATGTCTGGCACCCCATCTTTAGGCTCCGCCCCCGATGCGCTCGAACTGGCCGCGCTGCTGTGTTCGCGGGTTTGCCACGATCTCATCAGTCCGGTCGGCGCCATCGTCAACGGGCTCGAGGTGCTCGACGACAATCCCAAGCCGGAAGATCGCGAATTCGCGCTCGAATTGATCCGCAAGAGCGCCAGGACCGCCTCGGCGCGGCTGCAGTTCTGTCGCCTGGCGTTTGGCGCGGCGGGATCGTCGGGCGCGCAGATCGATCTCGGCGACGCGCAGACCATGGCGCGGGGACACCTTGAGGACGGCAAGACCACGATCGCATGGAACTTGCCGCGCATATTGCTGGCGAAGAACCGGGTCAAGCTGCTGCTCAACATGCTGGTGATCGCCCAGCAGACCATCCCGCGCGGCGGCGTGCTCACGGTCGATTCGGTCGGCGAAGGCGAGAAGATCGGCTTTCGCGTCACCGCCAGCGGGCTCAACGCTCGCCTGCCGCAAAATATCGCCGATCTCCTGAGTTCCGGCTCGACGGCTTCGGTCGACGCCCATGCGGTGCAGCCTTATTACACCAGGCTCCTGGCGCAGGCCTGCGGGCTGAATGTGAAGCTCGCAGTTGAGGGCGAGGCGGTGGTCGTGACCGCCGCTTAACGGGGCCTTCGGCCGCGAATATGGTTAACCAATGGTTTAAAGGCGCCGATCGGATTTCCGTGAGGCGTCTTATCTATTTGTTGATCCCGTTCTTTTCCAATTACTCAACCAATATTAAACGGTTTGCAGAGATGCTGGCCGAACTCTGAAAGGCGTGTCGAAATCGCGCGCCCGTGCGTTCGAAGGCGTGTTTCATGGATGATCTGTTGCGGGAGTTTCTGACGGAGACCGGCGAGAGCCTGGACACCGTAGACAACCAGCTGGTCCGGTTCGAGCAGGAGCCGAACAACGCCAAGATACTCGACAACATTTTCCGCCTTGTTCACACCATCAAGGGCACCTGCGGCTTTCTGGGATTGCCGCGGCTGGAAGCGCTGGCGCACGCCGCCGAGACCCTGATGGGCAAATTCCGCGACGGCATGCCGGTGACCGGGCAGGCGGTTACGCTGATCCTCACCACAATCGACCGCATCAAGGAAATTCTGGGCCAGCTCGAGGCGACGGAAGCGGAGCCGGATGGTTCGGACCAGGACCTGATCGACGAATTGCAGGCCATGGTGGAGCGTGGCGTGGCAGCGATGTCGGCTGCGTCCGCACCGATCGCCCCGGAGCCCGTGGCCGCTGCCCCCGCGGTGGCGCAGGGCACCCTGGTGCCGCAGGTGCTGGAGCGGGCCTTGCGTCCGGGCGAGGTGTCGCTGGATGAACTGGAGCGCGCCTTCCGCGAGACCCCGATCGAACTGGCCCCGGCGCCGGCAGCAGCGCCGATAGTGGCCGCAGCCCCCGTAGTGGCGCCCGCGTCCGAGAAAGGCGCCCCGGCTCCCAAGGAAGCAAAACCCGCTGCCGTCAAACCCGCCAAACCTGTCCTCGCCAAGTCCGCCGCCGCCGAGGAAGTCCAGGAAGCCGACAAGGTCGCTAACCAGTCGATCCGCGTCAATGTGGATACCCTGGAACACCTGATGACCATGGTCTCGGAGCTGGTTTTGACCCGCAACCAGCTCCTGGAGATCTCCCGCCGCAACGAGGACACCGAGTTCAAGGTGCCGCTGCAGCGGCTCTCCAACGTCACCGCCGAGTTGCAGGAAGGCGTCATGAAGACGCGGATGCAGCCGATCGGCAATGCCTGGCAGAAGCTGCCGAGAATCGTGCGCGATCTCTCCAGCGAACTTCACAAGCAGATCGAACTGGAGATGCACGGCGCCGACACCGAACTTGATCGGCAAGTGCTCGACCTGATCAAGGATCCGCTGACGCACATGGTTCGCAACTCGGCCGATCACGGGCTGGAGACGCCGGCCGAGCGGGCCGCCGCGGGCAAGCCCGAGCAAGGCACCATTCGTCTGTCCGCCTATCATGAAGGCGGCCATATCATCATCTGCATCGCCGACAACGGCCGCGGCCTCAACACCGAGCGGATCAAGGCCAAGGCGGTCTCCAACGGTCTCGTCAGCGAGGCCGACCTGGAGAAGATGACGGAAGCGCAGATCCACAAGTTCATCTTCGCGCCGGGCTTCTCGACTGCGGCCGCTGTGACCAGCGTTTCCGGTCGTGGCGTCGGCATGGACGTGGTGCGGACCAATATCGACCAGATCGGCGGCACCATCGACATCAAGTCGGTGGCCGGCGAGGGCTGCTCGGTCACGATAAAAATCCCGCTGACGCTCGCCATCGTCTCGGCCCTGATCGTGGAAGCCGCCGGCGACCGCTTCGCCATTCCCCAGCTCTCCGTGGTCGAACTGGTTCGCGCTCGCGCCAACTCCGAGCACCGCATCGAGCGCATCAAGGACACCGCGGTATTGCGGCTGCGCAACAAGCTGCTGCCGCTGATCCACCTGAAGAAGCTCCTGAAGATCGACGACGGCTCGACCTCCGATCCCGAGAACGGCTTCATTGTGGTGACGCAGGTCGGCAGCCAGACCTTTGGCATCGTGGTCGACGGCGTGTTCCACACCGAAGAAATCGTGGTCAAGCCGATGTCGACCAAGCTGCGCCACATCGACATGTTCTCCGGCAATACCATCCTGGGC
>NZ_DATHOP010000236.1:0-32550 GCF_035484855.1 Bradyrhizobium sp. | reverse complement strand
CGGGTGCTCCGTACCCTGTAACCGCGCTGACCTTCCACTCGCAGGACACCGCGTCCCTCAACGTTCGCGTTCAGCGCAACTTCTGATCCCGATCGTCTGACAACCTGATAAAGAACCCCCGGCAGGAAACTGCCGGGGGTTTTTCTTTGTCTTGTGAGCGATAACGCTTGATCGCGCGTGCAAGGCCAGGGACAGCGCAAGTGATGATGTGCCCGACGGGAAGGGCGATCCGTCCAGATCCGAAAAGGACGGTGCGACCGCTCCGCTATTCGACGCTGGCGCCGCGGTGCAGGTCGGCCTCGATCTGCAACCTGGTGCCGCCGCCGAATCGGGCGCGATAGACCTGCAGATTCTCCATGATCCGCTGCACGTAGTTACGGGTCTCGGAAAATGGAATGAGCTCGACCCAGTCGACCGCGTCAACCTTGGGATCGCGCGGGTCGCCGTAGCGGTCGATCCATTTCTTGACGCTGCCGCGGCCGGCATTGTAGGCGGCAAACGTCATGATGTAGGAGCCGCGATAATCCTCGATCAGCCCGCCGAGTTCGGCGGCGCCAAGGGCGGCGTTATAGGCCGGATCGTTCTTCAGCCGGGAAAGGTCGAAACCGGCGCCGTATTTCTTGCAGACGTATTTGCCGGCATCCGGCGTCACCTGCAGCAGCCCGTAGGCCTGCGCCGGCGAGACATCGTTGGGGTTGAAGGCGCTTTCCTGGCGGGTGATGGCGTAGATGATGCTCTGCTCGACATCCGGCCCGATCGACTTGAACGGCGGAATCCCCATCACCGGATAGGCGTAGAAATCGAACGGCAGCCCGCGATTGAGCGCGGCCTTGCCGACCAACAGCATGCCGCGCGCGTCGCCGTTGCGCGAGGCCAGTTCGCCGAGGCCGACCAGCGCGTCGGGATCGCCGTTCTCTCCCATGTCGGCGAAAATCGGGATCGCGATCTCGCGCTCGTCGAGCGCGTAGAGCAATTGCACGGCGCGGACGATCTCGAGCCGCTCGACGCCGCGCGTGCTCGCCGCCGGCACGCCGTTGAGTTCGATCTGGGGCAGGCCGAGCTTGGCGCGCGCCAGCTGGCCGTAATAGCTGGTCGACTGCTCGGCCGCCCGGGTGTAGGCGGTGCGCGCCTCCTGGGCGTGGCCCGCGGCTTCCGCCGCTCGGCCCTGCCAGTAGCCGGCGCGCGCCAGCGCCGTCGGGTTGACGCTGCCGACCCCGATGCGGGCAAAATGCTGCGCGGCGGCGGCCGGGTCGTTGAGGAAGCGCAGCGCGATCCAGCCGGCGGTGAATTCCTGCTCGGTCTTGTATATGTCGCGCGAGGGCAGCGCCGCATCGCGCGCGATCAAGTAGGCGGTGCGGTGCTCGCCGACATCGAGCATCTTGCGCGAGAGCAGACGGCGTTCGATCCACCATTCGTCGACATTGTAGAGCAGCGCCGGATCTCGCGGGGCGCTCAGCATCAGCTGGGCGGCCTCGGCGAATTTCTCCTCGCGGCGGAGCAACTGGATCTTGCTGAAGATAAAGCCGGGGTCGCCATGCAACTCGCGCGGCACCGCCTCCAGCAGCGCCTTGGTATTGGCGGCCTTGCGGTAGTCCGCGATCCGCGCCTTCGCCAGCGCGACTTCGGCTGCTCCCAGCCGCTTGGCGGCACGCAGCGCGATTTCGTGCTCGCCGCCATAGAGGAAGAGATCCATCCGCGCCTTCTGATCGCCCGGCGTCAGCAGCGCGCCGAACAAATCGAGCGCGGTGCTCTCGGTATCCTCCGACATCGGATCGTTGCGCCAGGCGTCGCGCACCAGGCGCTCCGCATTGGCGCGGTCGCCGCGCGCCAGCATCGCCTTGGCCAGCGCGAACTTGCCCTTGGCCGATACCGGTGATTCGTTTTCGAACCACGCCCACACGATGCCGTCCTCGCGATGGTCGTCCCACAAGGCGGCCTCGAGGCGCCGGCGCAGAAAGGACTGCGAGGGCCAGCTCGGATTGGCCGCGAGGAAGGCACGATAGCGCTCGACGGTAGCGCCGTTGTTGTCGCTGCGCAGGATGATCCACTCGGCGAGCTTCTGCGCGACCGGATCGGATATCGCGGCCTCCGCCCGGGTCGCATCGCCGGGTTGGTGCTTGCGCACCAGTTCGATGACGTTTTCGAGCGTGTCGCTATCGGCCTGCGAGGTCGACGAGGTGGCTGCGACCGCGGCCGGGATGGCTGGCCTGCGGGCGGGCGGCGGCAAGGCCGCATGCTGGCGGGTTGCGGGGGACAGCATGGCAGCCGCGGGGCTGACAGTTGCGACCACGGAAGTCGTTTTGCCCGCCGACCTTGCGGCAGGCGTGGTCTTGGGCACGGTGTTGCGCGCGATCGGGCGCGGTTTTGGCAAGGGAACTTTTGCCAAGGCGTCGACGGCAAGAGCCGACAGGCCGACCGTCAGCGCCAGGGTCGTCGCCAGGGCGGTCGATCGCAATGCGGCTGCACGGATGAACGGGTTCACAATGTTCCTTCACGGCGAATCATTCAATCGCTGAGCCTTAAGCTCTATTTGATTGAATATGCGGACAAAATACCAAATTACGCGGCTGGGTGAGGATATCTGCGCCAGCACCGCGGCAAAATCGCGGCTGGCGTCGGGCCAAAGTTCTACCCGGGATCAAGCCATGGCGGGCCTTTCGTCTGGTCGTCAGACCCGATATGAATTGCCAGGAAGAGCCGGTGGAAGTCACGGCAGAGTTCAAAACGCGTCCGGAGGAAACCCATGGCAGCCAAGACGAATTTCAGGGGTTCATTCACCGCCTTGGTGACGCCGTTCAAGAACGGCTCGCTCGATGAAGCGGCCTTCCGGGCGCTGGTGAGCTGGCAGATCGCCGAGGGCACCAACGGCCTGGTGCCGGTCGGCACCACAGGCGAAAGCCCGACCGTGAGCCATGACGAGCATAGGCACGTCGTCGAATGGTGCATCGACGAGGCGAAGGGCCGCGTTCCCGTGATCGCCGGTGCCGGCTCCAACTCGACCCGGGAAGCCATTGAACTGGCGGAGCATGCGGAAAAGGCCGGCGCCAGCGCGGTGCTGGTGGTGACGCCCTATTACAACAAGCCGACCCAGGAAGGCATGTATCAGCACTTCAAGGCGATCAACGACGCGATCGGCATCCCGATCATCATCTACAACATTCCGCCGCGTTCGGTGATCGACATGAGCGTGGACACCATGAAGCGGCTGTTCGAATTGAAGAACATCGCCGGCGTCAAGGACGCGACCGCGAGCATGGTGCGGGTCTCGCAGCAGCGCGCGGCAATGGGCGAGGAATTCAATCAATTGTCGGGCGAGGATGCCACCGTGCTGGGTTACATGGCGCATGGCGGCCATGGCTGCATTTCGGTCACCTCGAACGTGGCGCCGCGGCTGTGTTCGGAATTCCACGTCGCTTGGCAGAAGGGCGATGTCAAGACCGCGCTCAAGCTGCACGACAAGCTGATGCCGTTGCACACCAATCTCTTCATCGAGTCAAATCCGGCGCCGGTGAAGTACGCGCTGTCGCTGCTCGGCAAGATCGACGAGAAGCTGCGGCTGCCGATGGTGCCGGTCACCGAGCCGACGCGCGCGGCGGTGCGCAGCGCCATGGTGCATGCGGGCCTGATCAACTAGGCCGCGGCTTTCGTTCTTCGCTTCGTGACCGAAGAAAGGGGCTCTGTGATGCTGAAGGAATTCCGCGAATTCGCGATGAAGGGCAACGTCGTCGACCTCGCGGTCGGCGTCATCATCGGTGCCGCCTTCGGCGCCATCGTCACCTCGCTGGTCGGCGACATCATCATGCCGATCGTCGGCTCGATCACCGGCGGGCTCGATTTCTCCAATTATTTCACCGGCCTTTCGAAGTCGGTGACGGCGACCAATCTGGTGGACGCCAAGAAACAGGGCGCGGTATTGGCCTGGGGCAACTTCCTCACCCTGACGCTGAATTTCCTGATCATCGCCTTCGTGCTGTTCATCGTCATCCGCTTCATGAACCAGTTGAAGCGCAGGGATGAAGCGGCTCCCGCGCCGCCGAAGACGAACCCCGAGGTCGAATTGCTGACCGAGATCCGCGACCTGCTCAAAAAGTCTTGACGTGCATGGGCGTGGACGGAGTGCTATTGCTCACGGTTTCGCTGGAACGATTTCATCATGGCCGACAAGAACGAGCGCCCGATCAAGGTGGTCGCCGAGAATCGCAAGGCCCGCTTCAACTATTCGATCGAGGACACCATCGAGGCCGGCATCTCGCTGACCGGCACCGAAGTCAAGTCGATCCGCAACGGCAAGACCACGATCGCGGAATCCTATGCCGATACCAAGGACGGCGAGGTCTGGCTGATCAACGCCAACATTCCAGAATATCTGCAGGCCAACCGCTTCAACCACGAGCCGAAGCGGCCGCGCAAGCTGTTGCTGCACCGAAAGCAGATCAACAAGCTGATGGGTGCGGTCGAGCGCGAGGGCATGACGCTGATTCCGCTCAAGCTTTATTTCAACGAGCGCGGCCGCGCCAAGCTTTTGCTGGCGGTCGCCAAGGGCAAGAAGCTGCACGACAAGCGCGACAGCGAGAAAAAGCGCGACTGGAGCCGGGAAAAAGGCCGCCTGCTGCGGGCGCGGGGATAATTTCGGAATTGATGGGTATCGCTTCGCTTAACCCGTCCGAAGGAAGAGGGCACGATGAATCAGAAAAACCTGCTTGAAGTCGACTGGAGCAAGATTCCGGCGCCGACTGACGACGGCGCCGCGGCGCATCTCGTCGGCATGACGATCCCACCGGTCACCCTGCGCGCTACCGACGATACGACGGTGACGCTGTCGGCGCTGCCGGGGCGCACGGTGGTGTTCGCCTATCCCCGCACCGGCGAGCCCGGCAAGATCAGCATCGTCGACGACTGGGACATGATCCCGGGCGCGCGGGGCTGCACCCCGCAGACCTGTTCGTTTCGCGACCTGTTCGCGGAGCTGAAGGGGGCGGGCGCCGCGCATGTGTTCGGCCTGTCGACGCAGGACAACGCCTACCAGACCGAGATGGCCTCGCGGCTGCATCTGCCGTTCCCGGTCCTCTCCGACGAGAAGCTCGAACTGACCCGCGCGCTCGACCTGCCGACCATGGAGGTTGCCGGGCTGACATTGATGAAACGGCTGGCGCTGATCGTCGATGACGCACGCATCAGCCACGTGTTCTATCCGGTGTTTCCACCGGACCGAAACGCCGGCGACGTTTTGGAATGGCTGAAGGACAATCCGGTCTCGTGATCCTGAGGTGCGAGCCCCTTCGGCGAGCCTCGAAGGATGCGCAGGGTCGCCAGATATGTAGGGTGGGCAAAGCGAAGCGTGCCCACCAAAAAATTCCTGGAGTGAAATGGTGGGCACGGCGCCAGCGCGCCTTTGCCCACCCTACGAATCCAAATCCGCTTTGACCTTCGCGAACACGGCGCGGAACATGTCCGGCGTCAGCACCCGCGTGTTGGTGTTGTAACGGGAGCAGTGATAGCTGTCGTAAAGTTTCAGCGAGCCGGCCTTATGCACGGCACCGTGCATAAACGGCGCCGCAGCAGCGCGAAGGCCTAGCGCCTTCAGTGTCGAGTCGTGCGCGATTCGGCCCAGTGCCACGATCGCGCGCAGCTTCGGCATCGCGCCGAGCGTCGCGGTAAGAAATTGCCGGCAGGTATTGATTTCCGCCGGTAACGGCTTGTTCTGCGGCGGCACGCAATGCACGGCGTTGCAGATCCGGCAATCGACCAGTCGCAGGCCGTCGTCGGGCCGCGCCCGATAGACGCCGTTGGCAAAGCCATATTCGATGAGCGTCGCGTATAAGAGGTCGCCGGCGAAATCGCCGGTGAAGGGACGCCCGGTGCGGTTGGCGCCCTGCATGCCCGGGGCGAGCCCAACGATCACCAGCCGCGCTTCCGGATCGCCGAAGGAGGGCACCGGCGAATTGAACCAGCCGGGTTCGCGCAAACGCGCCGTCTCGCGGAAGGCTACGAGCCTCGGACAGAGCGGGCAATTGCGGTCGGGTTCGGCGCGGAGCAGGGCGGCGGGCGGCGGCTCGCCGCTCGCGTGAGCGGACTCAGTCGTCGAATTCGTCGTCATCGCCCCTCGGCGCCATCGTGGTGGCGCGCTGCAGGAATTGCGGCGCGTGGTGGCGCGGCTCGCGCGGGGCCGGACGCTCGGACGGGTCGCGGCCGAGCTTGGATTGCAGCTCGACTAGGTCGGTGAAGACGTCGGCCTGGCGCCGCAACTCGTCGGCGATCATCGGCGGCTGGCTGGAAATGGTCGAGACCACGGTGACCCGGACGCCACGGCGCTGCACCGCTTCGACCAGCGAGCGGAAATCGCCGTCGCCGGAAAACAGCACGATCTGGTCGACATGCTCGGCGAGTTCCATGGCGTCGACCGCGAGCTCGATATCCATGTTGCCCTTGACCTTGCGGCGGCCGGAGGCGTCGATGAATTCCTTGGTCGCCTTGGTGACGACGGTGTAGCCGTTGTAATCGAGCCAGTCGATCAAGGGACGGATCGACGAATATTCCTGATCCTCGATAATCGCGGTGTAATAAAACGCGCGTATCAGAGTGCCACGGCTCTGGAATTCCTTGAGCAGGCGCTTGTAGTCGATATCGAAACCCAGCGTCTTGGCGGTCGCATAGAGGTTGGCGCCGTCGATGAAGAGCGCGATCTTGTTGGTGGTGGAAGGCGACATTCAGTTACTCGCGTGTTGTTTTGTTAACGTTCTTGGCGCAGCGGCGACGAACCGCGCATTTCCAGGATTTCTGCCTAAAGCCCGGTGAATTTTGACCCCCGTCAAACACCATCTCAAATATGGTGCGGAAAGGGCGAAAAGACCAATACTTTGACGATGCAATTAAGCGATTTCTTGTCCTGATCCGGCATCAGCCAGCGTTCTGGACGCTCCGGCCACACGGCCCCGGGCAGGGGTTACCAGAGCCAAATAGGAACGCAAATCACAAAATAGTCTTGCGAAATGGCACCGGCCCCTATAACTAGCGCGCATAATCATCAGTTTTGGCCCCTTTAACGAAAGCGACAGTCGATGGCGCGCGTCACCGTGGAAGATTGCATTGACAAGGTCGACAACCGGTTCGACCTGGTGCTGCTGGCGGCGCACCGCGCCCGCATGATCTCGTCCGGCTCCCAGCTTACGGTTGACCGCGACAACGACAAGAACCCGGTGGTATCGCTGCGGGAAATCGCCGATTCGACGATTTCGCCGGAGGATTTGCGTGAAGAACTGGTTCATTCGCTGCAGAAATTCGTCGAGGTGGACGAGCCCGAGCCCGATACCGTGCCTTTGATCGGATCGGCCGGCGCCAGCGTCGATGCCGACGATACCGAGGTCGCCGTCGAGCGCATGACCGAGGAAGAACTGCTGAAGGGCCTGGAAGGCCTGGCGCCGCCGGAAGAGCAGCCCGAAGAAGACGAGTAGTTCCTTAAATTTACAACCCGGGGGTGTTTCGACCCCGCCGATCTGCAGCAGGCCCGGACGTCGATCCGGGCCTTTGCTTTTATTGCCGTTTTCATGATTACCATGGCACGATGCGGGCGCGGACGAATTCAGTGCCGGCTTGATCCGATTTGACCGGAGCGGGAGCCGGTTTGGCGTTAGAATGCGCCGGGAATGTCCAAAATCGAGCGTTTTTGCGGTCCAGAATGGCGCTGCTGGGCGGGCGAAGGCAGAGGTAACAGGACTGGGCGGCGTCCGAGGGCCGCCCATGAAGGCAGTGATGGCGATGGCGTATTGGCGCCGCAACCCACCCCAGATGCAGGCCGCGACCGAATCGGTCGCCGTGGCGCCTTCCTCGGCTGCGCCGGCGCCCGCCGTGGCCAAGCCGCCCACCAAGTCGCCGCGTTCGCGCATGATGCGGCAATACGACCTGGTCGAGCGCGTCCGATCCTATAACCCCGATACCAACGAAGACCTTCTGAACCGTGCCTATGTCTACGCCATGAAGGCGCACGGTGCGCAGACCCGCGCCTCGGGCGACCCGTATTTCTCGCACCCGCTCGAAGTCGCCGCGATCCTTACTGACCTCAAGCTCGATGACGCCACCATAGTGGCCGCCCTGCTGCACGATACCATCGAGGATACGGAAGCGACCCGCGGCGAGATCGACACCGTCTTCGGCCCCGAGATCGGCGCGCTGGTGGAGGGGCTCACCAAGCTGAAGCGGCTGGAGCTGGTGTCGCGCGAGGCCAAGCAGGCCGAGAACCTGCGCAAGCTGTTGCTGGCGATTTCCGACGACGTCCGTGTGCTCCTGATCAAGCTCGCCGACCGGCTGCACAACATGCGCACGCTGGAATTCGTGCCGCCGGCCTCGCGCCACCGCATCGCCGAGGAGACGCTCGATATCTATGCGCCGCTCGCCGGACGCATGGGCATGCAGGAGATGCGCGAGGAACTGGAGGATCTTTCGTTCCGTTCGCTAGATCCGGAAGCCTATGCGGTGGTGATGCAGCGGCTGGATTCGCTCGCCGAGCGCAACCGCAACCTGATCGGCGAAATCGAGAGCCAGCTTTCGAAGAACCTGCAGAAGAATGGCGTCGCGGCGCGTGTCTACGGCCGGCGCAAGCAGCCGTTTTCGATCTGGACCAAGATGGAGCGCAAGTCGGTCGGCTTCGAGCAATTGTCCGACATCTTCGGCTTCCGCGTGGTGCTGAAGGATATCGAATCCTGCTACCGCGCGCTCGGCGTCGTGCACACCACCTGGCCGGTGGTGCCGGGCCGGTTCAAGGACTACATCTCGACGCCGAAGCAGAACGACTATCGCTCGATTCACACCACCGTGATCGGCCCCGGCAACCAGCGCGTCGAACTGCAGATCCGCACCGAGGAGATGAACCAGATCGCCGAATTCGGTATCGCCGCGCACGCCTTCTACAAGGACGGCGTGGGTTCGCCGACCGAGCTTCTGAAGCGTGAATCCAACGCCTTCGCATGGCTGCGCCACACCATCGCGGTGCTGTCCGACGGCGCCAATCCGGAAGAGTTTTTGGAGCATACCAAGCTCGAACTGTTCCACGACCAGGTGTTCTGTTTCACCCCGAAGGGCAAGCTGATCGCGCTGCCGCGGCAGGCCAATGTGATCGACTTCGCCTATGCCGTGCATACCGATGTCGGCAACTCCGCGGTCGGCTGCAAGATCAACGGCAAGTTCGCACCATTGTCGTCGGAACTGCAGAATGGCGACGAGGTCGAGGTGTTGACCTCGGAGGCGCAGTCGGCACCACCCTCGGCGTGGGAATCGCTGGCGGTGACCGGCAAGGCGAGGGCGGCGATCCGGCGCGCCACCCGCACCGCGGTGCGCGATCAATATGCCGGCCTCGGCCGCCGCATCGTCGAGCGGTTGTTCGTACGCGCCAAGATCGAATACGCCGACGACAAGCTCAAGGGCGCCTTGCCGCGGTTGGCGCGGGCCTCGATCGACGACGTCATGGCGGCCGTCGGGCGCGGCGAAATGAAGGCTTCCGACGTCGCGCGCGCAATGTATCCCGACTACAAGGAAGAGCGGGTGGCGCGCTACGGCGCGCCCAAGAAGAGCCTTGCGGTCAAGCTGAAGCTGAAGTCGCCGCCCGATCCCTCGCGCAGCCCGAACGCCATTCCGGTGCGCGGCATCAATTCCGATCTGCCGGTCAAATTCGCGCCGAACGGCGGTGCGGTGCCGGGCGACCGCATCGTCGGCATCGTGACGCCGGGCGAGGGCATCACCATCTATCCGATCCAGTCGCCGGCGCTGAAGGATTTCGAGGAGGAGCCGGAGCGCTGGCTCGATGTGCGCTGGGACGTCGACGAATCGACGCCGCAGCGTTTTCCGGCGCGGATCCTGGTCGACAATGTCAACGAGCCCGGCAGCCTCGCCCAGGTCGCCACCGTGATCGCCGAGCATGACGGCAATATCGACAATATCAGCATGTCCAGGCGCTCGCCCGATTTCACCGAACTGACCATCGACCTCGAGGTCTATGATCTCAAGCATCTCAGCGCCATCATCGCCCAGTTGCGCGCCAAGGCCGTCGTCGCCCGCGTCGAGCGCGTCAATGGCTGAAGCCGTCATTGCCGGGCAAAAGGCGCGAAGCGCCGTCTTCAGCTCTCTTGACCCGGCAATCCATCTTGACGAAGAAGATGGATACGCGGGTCAAGCCCGCGTATGACAACCTGAGCATCCGGACCTCCGTTCGAAGCCTTTCGCGAGTTTCCAAATGCCCACCGCTCCGCTGCGCCTTGGAGTCAATGTCGACCACGTCGCAACCCTTCGCAATGCGCGGGGCGGTGCGCGGCCCGATCCGGTGCGCGCGGCGTTGGCCGCGATCGCGGCCGGCGCCGACGGCATCACCGCGCATCTGCGCGAGGACCGACGCCATATCCGCGACAAGGACATGGCGCGGCTGAAGGCGGAAATCTCAAAACCTTTGAATTTCGAGATGGCGGCCACGCAAGACATGCTGGGAATCGCGCTGGCGACAAAACCTCATGCGGTGTGCCTGGTGCCCGAGCGTCGCGAGGAGCTGACCACCGAGGGCGGCCTCGACGTGGTCGGCCAGCACAACGCGCTGGCGCCGTTGATCGCGAGGCTGAACGACGCCGGCATCCGGGCGTCGCTGTTCATTGCCGCCGACCCCGCCCAGATCGAAATGGCCGCAAGACTGCGGGCACCGGTGATCGAAATCCATACCGGTGCCTGGTGCGATGCCGTGGTCGACGGCCATGCGGCGAAGGCCGAATCGGAGTGGCGGCGGATCGTAGCGGGGGCCAGGCTGGCACGCGCGGCGGGCCTCGAAGTCCATGCCGGCCACGGCCTCGATTATGACACGGCCGAGCAGATCGCCGGCCTGCCCGAGATCGTCGAATTGAACATCGGCTATTACATGATCGGGGAGGCGCTGTTCGCAGGTATCGCCGAGACCGTTCGCAGCATGCGCGCGGCGATGGATCGCGGCCGCCAGAGCATGAGCAACGCATGATCATCGGCATCGGCTCCGACCTGATCGACATCCGCCGCGTCGCCAAGGTGATCGAGCGTCACGGCGAGCGCTTTCTCGACCGCATTTTCACCGAAGCCGAGCGGGCGCGGGCCGGCCGGCGCGCCAAGAACGAGAACATGGTGGTGGCAACCTATGCCAAGCGATTCGCCGCCAAGGAGGCCTGCTCCAAGGCGCTCGGCACCGGAATCAGGCGCGGCGTCTGGTGGCGCGACATGGGGGTGGTGAACCTGCCGGGTGGACGGCCGACCATGGAGCTGACCGGCGGGGCCCTGGCCCGGCTCGAGGCGCTGACGCCGGAAGGGTATGAGGCACGGATCGATCTCTCGATCACCGACGATTGGCCGCTGGCGCAGGCCTTCGTCATAATTTCGGCGGTCCATCCGGGCAAAACCTGATGCGCCAAAAGCGAGTCAGCCGCCGGTCCGTCGCAAAACTAAAAATCCTCGATAGACCAATGGATTAGCATGTTTTGATGAAGCCGTTGATTGCGCGGCTGCGAACAACGGTCTAAAACGCGCGCGGAACCTTCAGCCAGAGCGAATTCGGGTTTGCGCCGGAATTGGCTCTCAACATCAGAAACAGGATCATTTTCTTGACGCGAAACGGGGGGCGGTTCGCGTCATGAGAATATTCTGTCACCGCGCGGGGTCGGCTTGCGGGGAATTGGGAAAGCGATGAGCGTGACATCCGGGACAAAAACTGAAAGCGGCTGGGGCGAGACCATCCGCGTGGTCATCCACGCCGTATTGATTGCGCTGGTGATCCGCACCTTCCTGTTCCAGCCCTTCAACATCCCCTCCGGCTCGATGAAGGCGACGCTTCTGGTCGGCGACTACCTGTTCGTCTCGAAATATTCCTACGGCTACAGCCATTTTTCGATCCCGCTGTCGCCGCCCCTGTTTTCGGGACGCATCTTCGGCTCCGAGCCGGCGCGCGGCGATATCGTCGTGTTCCGCCAGCCCAAGGATGATTCCGTCGACTTCATCAAGCGCGTGATCGGCCTGCCCGGCGATCGCATCCAGATGAAGGATGGGCTGCTCTACATCAACGACAAGCCGGTGCAGCGCGAGCGCGTCAGCGATTTCATCGGCGAGAATCCCTGCGGCCCGCCCGAGGAGATCGCGCGCGTCAAACGCTGGAAGGAGACACTGCCGAACGGCGTCAGCTATGAGACGCTCGATTGCCAGGACAACGGCTTTTACGACAACACCATCGAATACCAGGTGCCCCCGGGGCATTTCTTCATGATGGGCGACAACAGGGACAACTCGAGCGATAGCCGGGTGGAGTCGGTGGTGGGGTACGTGCCGTTCGAGAACATCGTCGGCCGGGCGCAGATGATTTTCTTCTCGATTGCCGAGGGCGAGCACTTCTGGATGTTCTGGCGCTGGCCCGTCTCGGTGCGCTGGAATCGCATATTCAAAATCGTGCGATGAACGACGAAACACCTGATCTCAAGACGACCTCGCCGCCGGGTGAAGCAAGCCCTCCGCCTGACGCCGGCCTCGAAGCCGTGCCGAAAAAAAAGCGCAAGAAGGTCAGCGCCAAGGCCGCCGCCGCGGCGATCGAGGCGCGGATCGGGCATAAATTCGCCGATCCCGCGCTGCTGATCACCGCCTTCACCCATGTCTCGGCGCTGAAATCCGCAGCCAAGCGCGCCGACAGCTACCAGCGCCTCGAATTTCTCGGCGATCACGTGCTCGGGCTCGTCGTCTCCGACATGCTGTATCGCGCCTTCCCCAATGCCGACGAGGGCGAGTTGTCGAAACGGCTCGCCGATCTCGTGCGCAAGGAGAGCTGCGCGGACGTCGCCAAGTCGCTCGGGCTGTTCGATGACATCAAGCTCGGCCAGGTCGGCGCCATCGCCAGCGCGCGGCTGCGCAAGTCCGTGCTCGGCGATATCTGCGAGGCGGTGATCGGCGCGGTATTTCTCGACGGCGGCTACGCCGCGGCGGCGACCTTCGTCGAGCGCAACTGGACCGAGCGGATGCGCAAGCCGCGGCGGCCGCTGCGCGATCCCAAGACGGTCTTGCAGGAATGGGCCCAGAGCAAGCGGCTGCCGACGCCGGTCTATCGCGAGATCGAGCGCACCGGGCCGCA
Source organism: Bradyrhizobium sp. (assembly GCF_035484855.1). Lineage (GTDB taxonomy): Bacteria > Pseudomonadota > Alphaproteobacteria > Rhizobiales > Xanthobacteraceae > Bradyrhizobium. The sequence continues at coordinate 19,445 of NZ_DATHOP010000236.1, read as the reverse complement.
TCACGATCCGCAGTTCCGCGTCGCGGTCGATTTGCCGGGGCTGGAATCGGCCGAAGGCGTCGGCGGCAGCAAGCGCGCGGCCGAGAAGGTCGCGGCCTCCGTGATGATCGCGCGCGAAGGCGTCAGCGGCGGCGGCAATGACGGATAGTCCTTTGGGCGACGCCGCACCGCCGCCCGCGACGCGCTGCGGTTTCGTCGCGCTGATCGGCGCGCCGAATGTCGGAAAATCCACGCTGGTCAACGCGCTGGTCGGCTCCAAGGTCACGATCGTCTCGCGCAAGGTGCAGACGACGCGGGCGCTGATCCGCGGCATCGTGATCGAAGACAACGCCCAGATCATCCTGGTCGATACCCCCGGAATCTTCCTGCCCAAGCGAAGGCTGGACCGCGCCATGGTCTCGACCGCCTGGAGCGGGGCGCATGACGCCGACCTCGTCTGCGTGCTGATCGACGCCAAGGCCGGGATCGATGAGGAAGCCGAGGCGATCCTCGGAAAGCTCGCCACCGTGCGGCACGAGAAAATCCTGGTGCTGAACAAGATCGATCTGGTGCCGCGGGAAAAACTGCTGGCGCTGGCCAAGGCCGCCAACGACCGGCTGGGTTTTGCCGGCACCTTCATGGTCTCGGCGTTGTCGGGCGACGGCGTCGACGATCTCCGGCGTACGCTGGCCGCGATGGTGCCGCCGGGGCCATTTCACTATCCCGAGGACCAGATGTCGGATGCGCCGATGCGGCATCTGGCGGCCGAGATCACGCGGGAAAGGATCTTTCGCCAGCTGCACCAGGAACTGCCCTATCAATCCACCGTCGAAACCGACTCGTGGACCGAACGCAAGGACAAGTCCGTCCGTATCGAGCAGACGATTTTCGTCGAGCGCGAAAGCCAGCGCAAGATCGTGCTCGGCAAGGGCGGCGCCGCCATCAAGGCGATCGGTGCGGAATCGCGCAAGGAGATCGCCGAAATCCTGGGCGTTCCCGTGCACCTGTTCCTGTTCGTGAAAGTGCGCGAAAACTGGGGCGACGATCCCGACCGCTACCGCGAGATGGGACTGGAATTCCCCAGGGAATGATGTTTCGACAATAAAAGAAACGACCGGCATTGTGATGAACGTACCCAAAAATGTGGTGAGGTTTGAGGCGCTATTGTATCTGTCGCTGACGCTGGATGCGCTGTCGGCTGCGTTCCAGGACCGCACGCCAACCGACGAGGTGAGCGAACAGACCATCATGTTTGCCACCGCGACCGGTGGCTGCATGATTCTGCTGTTGGTGTTTTTCGTCTGGCTCGCCGCGCAACGGCGCAAGAACTGGGCGCGCTGGGTGCTGGTCGCGGTACTGGTGCTGTCCACGGTCAGGCTGGGGCAGGACATCGGCGACAACGGCCTTGCGCTTGACAGCGTCGTCGAGATCGTCTCCTGCGCGCTGACGGTGGCGGGGCTGTATTTTTCCTTCACCGGCGACGCCAGGGGCTGGTTCAACGGGTAGCAGGCGGCTGCGTAGGGTGTGCAAAGGCGCGCTTGCGCCGTGCCCACCATCCCGATGCAACGACACCGTTTGTTGATCGTTGGTGGGCACGCGGAGCCTGTCATCGGGCGCGCATTCGCGCGACCCGGTGGCTTTGCCCACCCTACGTGATAGATTCCCTCCCATGGAATGGACCGACGAAGGCATCGTGCTGGGGGTCAGGCGGCATGGCGAATCCTCCGCCATCGTCGAGCTTCTGACCCGCGGCCATGGCCGCCATCTCGGGCTGGTGCGCGGCGGGGCCGGCTCGCGGATGCGGCCGCTGCTACAGCCCGGCAACGGCGTGCGCGCCGTGTGGCGGGCGCGGCTCGACGAGCACCTCGGCTATTTTGTCATCGAGGGCACCCGCTTGCGCGCGGCGACCGTGCTGGCGTCGTCGCACGCGACCTATGGCGTGACGCACCTGGCCTCGCTGGCGCGGCTGTTGCCCGAGCGTGATCCGCACGAAGACATCTACGAAATGCTGGAACGCACGCTGGACGATTTCGACGATATCGGCGAAGCCGCCGCCCATCTGATCAAATTCGAGCTCGCGATGCTCGCCGAACTCGGCTTCGGGCTCGACCTGGAAAATTGCGCCGCGACCGGGGCTACGTCGGACCTGATCTACGTCTCGCCGAAATCCGGCGGCGCGGTGTCGCGGGCGGCCGGCGAGCCCTATCGCGAGCGGCTGCTGCGGCTGCCGCCATTCCTGCGCGAGGGCGAGGGCGGCGCGAACGGCTGGTCCGATCAGGACCTGCAGGACGGTTTTCAGCTGACGGGCCTGTTCCTGCTGCGCCACGTCCTGGAACCGCGCGGGCAGGGGCATTCGGATGCCCGCGATGGGTTTATCAATGCCGTGACGAAGCACTGTGCCAAGGCGACGGCGGTGCTGCCCTAGCGAGGACGCGGCGCAGCGCCTCGCCAAAAAATCGCGAAAACAACCCCACGCAAAGTAGGGTAGGATTACGATTCATTTCTTGCCCGATTCACCGTCAGCGGATAACTCCTCCCCATGGGAAAAACACTGATTCCGCCGGAGCCGGCCGAAATCCACGAGGTCGGACTGCGTGACGCGCTCGAAGAGCGCTATCTCGCTTACGCGCTGTCGACCATCATGCATCGCGCGCTGCCGGACGCGCGCGACGGGCTCAAACCGGTGCATCGGCGCATCCTCTACGGCATGCGGCTGTTGCGGCTCGACCCCGGCACGCCGTTCAAGAAATCGGCCAAAATCGTCGGCGACGTGATGGGCTCGTTCCATCCGCATGGCGACCAGGCGATCTATGATGCCATGGTGCGGCTGGCGCAGGATTTTTCCTCGCGCTATCCGCTGGTCGACGGCCAGGGCAATTTCGGCAACATCGACGGCGATAATCCGGCCGCCTACCGCTACACCGAAGCGCGCATGACCGACGTCGCGCGGCTGCTGCTGGAGGGCATCGACGAGGACGGCGTCGAATTCCGCCCCAATTACGACGGCCAGTCGAAAGAGCCGGTGGTGTTGCCCGGCGGCTTCCCGAACCTGCTCGCCAACGGCGCGCAGGGGATCGCGGTCGGCATGGCGACCTCGATCCCGCCGCACAACGCGGCCGAGCTTTGCGACGCGGCGCTGCATTTGATCGACAAGCCCGAGGCGAAGTCGAAGACGCTCTTGAGGTGGGTCAAGGGCCCGGATTTTCCGACCGGCGGCATCATCGTCGATTCCAAGGAGAGCATCGCCGAAGCCTACATGACCGGGCGCGGCTCGTTCCGCACCCGCGCCAGGTGGAAGCAGGAAGAGGGCGCGCGCGGCACCTGGGTGATCGTCATCACCGAAATCCCCTGGCTGGTGCAGAAGTCGCGGCTGGTGGAAAAAATCGCCGAACTGCTCAACGACAAGAAACTGCCGCTGGTCGGCGACGTCAGGGATGAATCGGCGGAAGACATTCGCCTCGTGATCGAGCCGAAGTCGCGCGCGGTCGATCCGGAACTGCTGATGGAATCGCTGTTCCGGCTGACCGAGCTGGAGAGCCGGATTCCGCTAAATCTCAACGTGCTGGTGAAGGGACGCATCCCCAAGGTGCTGGGGCTTGCCGAATGCTTGCGTGAGTGGCTCGACCATTTGCGCGACGTGCTGGTGCGCCGCACCAACCATCGGAAAGAGCAGATCGAGCATCGCCTGGAAGTGCTCGGCGGCTACCTGATCGCCTACCTCAACATCGACAAGGTGATAAAAATCATCCGCACCGAGGATGAGCCGAAGCCGGCGCTGATCAAGGCGTTCAAGCTGACGGAGATCCAGGCCGAATCCATCCTCAACATGCGGCTGCGCAATTTGCGCAAGCTCGAGGAATTCGAAATCCGCACCGAGGAAAAGAATCTTCGCGCCGAATTGAAGGGCGTCAAGTCGCTGCTCGGCTCCGAGGCCGAGCAATGGTCCAAGGTCGGCGAACAGGTGCGGAAGGTTCGCGACACGTTCGGGCCGAAGACGCCGCTCGGCAAGCGCCGCACCCAGTTTGCCGATGCGCCGGAGCACGATCTCGCCGCGATCGAGGAAGCCTTCGTCGAGCGCGAGCCGGTGACGATCGTGGTGTCCGACAAGGGCTGGGTGCGGACGCTGAAGGGGCATGTCGAGGATCTCACCTCGCTCACCTTCAAGACCGACGACAGTCCCGGTTTTGCGTTCTTCGCCGAGACCACCTCAAAACTGCTGCTGTTCGCCACCAACGGCAAATTCTATTCGCTCGATGTCGCAAAACTGCCGGGCGGACGCGGCCATGGTGAGCCGATCCGGATGTTCATCGACATGGAGCAGGATGCCGCCATCGTCTCGATGTTCGTCAACAAGGGCGGCCGCAAATTCCTGATCGCCAGTGGCGAAGGCCAGGGTTTTGTCGTCAATGAGGACGATTGCGTCGGCAACACCCGCAAGGGCAAGCAGGTGCTCAATGTCGAGATGCCGAACGAGGCCCGCGCGATCGCAACCGTTAGCGGCGACCAGGTCGCCGTGATCGGCACCAACCACAAGATGGTGATCTTCCCGATCGACCAGGTGCCGGAAATGGCGCGCGGCCGCGGCGTGCGCCTGCAGAAATACACCAGCGCTGGCCTCTCCGACGTCGCGACGTTCGATTCCAAGACGGGTCTTAGCTGGAAGGATTCGGCCGGGCGCGACCAGGGCTTGAGCTGGAAGGAATTGTCCGACTGGCGCGGCAACCGCGCCGATGCCGGCCGTCTTGCGCATGGCCTGCCGAAGTCGAACAAGTTCGGGCGGGGCGTGGAGTAGTTCCTGGTCGTCCCGGCGTTCGCCGGGACGACGAAAAAGTATCCCCTTTGACTGTGATCGGCAATTCGCCGATGCTGCTTCCAAAATCGGGGGAGGTGGCGTTGCGCGGATTGGGTCCAGCCTACGTTCTTTCGCTTGTCGTCGCGGGTGTGCTTGCCGCGCCCGCCGCGCTTCACGCCCAAGCCATTCCCGGCGCGCTGCCTGAATCAGCCAGAGCGCTCGCGCAGGGCGAATGGCCCGCTTATGCCGGGACCTATGCGGCTTCGCGCTATTCGCCGTTGACGCAGATCGACGGTACCAACGCCAAAGACCTGCATATCGCCTGGCGCTGGAAATCGCCTGATATGGCGACCAGGCAGGCCAATCCGGGTATCGGCCCGAGCTACCTCAACGAATCGACGCCCTTGATGGTCGGCGGAGTGCTCTACACCTCGAGCTCGCTGTCGCAGGTCGCCGCCATCGATGCCGTCAGCGGCGCGACCAAATGGGTATTCGATCCCAAGGTCTACGAGAACTTGCTCGGCATTCCCGCCAACAACGGGTGGCTGCATCGTGGCGTGGCTTATTGGCGCAATGGCGACGACGAACGCATCGTGATGCTCACAGCGTTTGCGCAGATGATCATGCTGGATGCCAAAACCGGAACGCCGGTGCCGACGTTCGGCAGGGATGGCCGGGTCGATCTCGCTGAAGGTCTGCGTCGGCGCGTCGACCGCGACTATTACACCATGACGTCGCCGCCGGTGATCGTACGCGGCGTGATCGTGGTTGGCTCCTCGGTGATGGACTTTTGGGGGCACCGGCCGTCGCCGCCGGGGGACGTGCGTGGCTTCGATGTCGCGACCGGGCGTCTGCTCTGGACGTTTCACACGGTGGCGCAGGGTGAGGAGCCCGGCGCCGAAACCTGGGAGAAGGATTCCTGGAAGGAGACCGGCAACACCAATGTCTGGGCGCCGATCAGCGCCGACGAGCAGCTCGGCTATATCTATCTGCCGGTCTCAACGCCCACCAACGACTATTATGGCGGCGACCGTCCGGGCAACGGCCTCTACGGCGAGAGTCTGGTCTGCCTCGATGTCACCACCGGCAAGAAGGTCTGGCACTATCAGCTGGTGCATCACGGTCTCTGGGATTACGACCCACCGGCCGCGCCGAACCTGATCGACATCACGGTCAAGGGAAAGCTAGTCAAGGCGGTTTCCCAAACCACCAAGCAGGCCTTTGTCTACGTGTTCGATCGCATCACCGGCGAGCCGGTGTGGCCGATCGAGGAACAGCCGGTGCCGGCCTCCACGGTGCCCGGCGAGCGGGCGTCGAAGACGCAGCCGTTCCCGACCAAACCGGCTCCGTTCGACATTCAGGGCGCGCGTGACGAGAACCTGATCGATCTGACGCCTGAGATCCACAAGGAAGCGATCGACATCGCCGCCACCTATGATCGCGGCGACCTGTACACGCCGCCCTCGCAGCGCGGTACGATCGTGGTGCCGGGCGTCGGCGGCGGCGGCAGCTGGAACGGTGCCGCGGTCGATCCGGAGACCGGCACGCTCTACGTCGGCACCAGCCGCGTGCCGTTCGTCGTCACGATCCACCCGCCGCGGGCGTGGGAGGGCTCCTACGATTTCATTGGCGAAGTCAAATATCTGGCCGGCCCGCGCGGCTTGCCGCTGCTCAAGCCTCCGTTCGGCAGCATGGTTGCGATCGATATGAACTCGGGCGAGCATCGCTGGCGCATACCCGTCGGCAACAGCGAAGCGATGGCCTCGATCCGGAATCTCGGTATTCGGGAGCGGTTGGGGCTGCAAGGCCGCAGTTGGGCGCTGGTGACGAAAACCGTCCTGATCGTGGTGCAGATGGGATATTTCAGTTTGCCGCGCTTCGTGCCCGAATGGGGGCGTCCGATCTTCGATCTCCACAACCGCGATCCGCATTTGTGGGTCTACGACAAGACCAGCGGCGAAATGCTGGCGGAAATCGCGCTGCCGGCGAATGCCACCGGCGCGCCCATCACCTATCTGGCCGGCGGCAAGCAATATATCGCTTTCCCCGTCGGCGGCGGTCCGCTGCCGGAGGAACTGATCGCGGTTTCGCTGTGATGGGACTTCCATGCACAGCTTCGCGGCCGCTGGCGCCGGTTTCCTGCTCGCCGTGTTGTGGTTCGACCTGATGTTTGACGTTCAGACACGCAGGCACGCTGGCAGCGCGCTGCCGAGGGAAGTGCTGGCGTCGATTTCGGCGTATTATCGCCGCGTCACCACCGAAGCGTATCCGATGAACCGTCTGGTCGTATTGGTGATGCTGCTGACAATGGCCGCCATCATCGCCGAGATCGTGCAGGGCGGAAATCCGTGGTGGATCGGCTGGGGCTCGCTGCTGCTCGCCGGCAGCGGTTTCGTGCCGACCATGATGCGCACCATCCCCAACGCCCGCCGGCTGGGCGGCGGGGAAGATTCGCCGGAGGAGCAATCGCGGCTCGCGCGCGCTGTTGGCCGCGACCACATGCTAAGCTTCGCGCGGATGGCCGCCGTCCTATGCCTGCAGTTGATCGCCCGGTAAGGCTTGCCGCAGCAGGTCCGCGATAATCGCGGGTTATCTCGGCACTGACGAGGCCATCGCGGTGATGGAGAGCGGAATGTGACCGCGGGTTATATGTTCTCGTCATGCCCGGGCTTGTCCCGGGCATCCACGTCTTTCTTTCTAACGGTGAGCAAAGACGTGGATGGCCGGGACAAGCCCGGCCATGACGGCTGTAAGGTCAGGCCCATCACCTCAACGTCAGAGCCGCGATTTGCGGCTTGCCGTGCCGTGTGTCTGGATGAGGCGGCCTCGATGAAGTAGCGTTCCGGCCAAGCGAGGAGGGCGCCGTCATGCATCGGTCGGTCCTGTTGGGCGTCATGGTGGGGCTGTTGGTCATGGGCAATGCCGCGGCACGAGGGGAAATCATCGCCTACGATGACGTGCGCATCGACGTCATCGCCGAGGGCGGCGGGCCGCTGATCGTCCTGCTGCCGGGGCGCGGCCGTGACTCCGAGGATTTCGACGAGGTCGCAGCTAGGTTGGCCAAAGCCGGCTTTCGCGTGCTGCGGCCGCAGCCGCGCGGCGCCGGCCAAAGCAAGGGACCGATGCAGGGTCTGACGCTGCACGATTTCGCGCGCGACTGCGCCGAAGTCATCCGTCACGAGGGCGGTGGTCCCGCGGTCATGGTCGGACATGCCTTCGGCAGCTGGGTCGCGCGCATGACGGCGGCCGATTATCCGCAACTGGTGCGAGGCGTGGTGATTGCGGCTGCCGCCGCAAAAGCCTATCCGGCCGGCTTTCCCGGCGCCAAGGAATTGTCCGAAGCCGTCCGAAAGTCCGGCGACCCCACGCTGTCGGATGCCGAGCGGCTGACCTACCTGCGCGCCAATTTTTTCGCACCTGGCAGCGATGCCAGCGTCTGGCTGAAAGGCTCCTATCCCGAAGTCGATGAGGCGCAGTTCGCGGCCGGCCGTGCGACGAAACAATCGGAGTGGTGGGGCGGCGGCAAGGCGCCGCTGCTCGACCTGCAGGGCGCGCTCGACCCCTTCAAGCCGCGCGCGATGGCCAACGAATTCACAGATGAATTCGGCGAACGGGCTACCATCGTCGTCATCCCGAATGCCAGCCACGCGCTGATACCGGAGCAACCGACTGCCGTGGTCGATGCGATCGTGGCGTGGATTGGCCGACTTCCGCGGTAGAACTAGACTAGGCGGTGCCGCACGTATGCGCCACCGATCAAGCGAATTGCAACAGTGAACGCCGGGCCGGGGCAACGCAACTGGCAACGAAGTCCCGAATATGCTCCGGGATAGCCGTGCCTTCGATATCGCAACGGGTCTGGATTTCGTCCGCAATATCCCTGGAGACGTCCTGCGACCAGTGCTCAAGCGTGTTGTAGGCGATAACGCGGGCCGGTTCGTTAAACTGCCCCGACATCAGCTCGGCAATAATCGTTTCAACGTCTGAGCGTTCGATCTCGGTTTCGTCGTGGACGTTTCCGAATCGACCCTTGCGATCGACAACGAGATAAAGGGTCTGATCGGCGCCATAGGGCACCATCCAGCGGGTTTTCGGCATAACAATCTCCGACGCTATGGACTCGAATAGCCAGGGGCGGCATTTGTTCCTGTTGCCGGAGCCAACTTTAGTCTCGGGATTGTTTTTCAGTTGAACGTGGACCTCAATGTCCCGCTATTCGACGGAATACGATCAGCGTGATCGTCTGCGCGGGGGGCAGTGTCACGCCGCCGCGATGGCCTCGATTTCGATCATGAAATCCGGACCGTACAGTTTCGAGACTTCGACCAGCGTCACCGCGGGCGCGGCCGGCGGCGTCACCGAGGCAAAGAAGCGGTTTCGCGCTTGCCGGTAGAGCGCAAGGTTGCCCATGTCGGTGAGGAATACCGTCAGCTTCACAAGATCGGCCGCGGTGCAGCCGCTCGCCCGCAGCGCGATGGCGAGATTGGAAAACACCTGCGTTGCCTGGGCGGCGAAATCGGATTTGCCGACCACATGACCGTCGGCATCGAGCGCGGTCTGGCCGGCGATGAAGACGATGCGGCTGGCGGCGACCTCGACGATCTGGGAATAGCCGGGCGGGGTGCCGAGTTCGGGCGGATTGATGCGGGTGATCGCGGGCATGACCATCAGTTTCGCGGTGCGGAGATCGGCGGCGGGCCGAGGCCCATCGGTTTCTTCGGCCTCAGCGTCCCGATATAGAACGAAGATCCCGCCACCAGGAAAAAACAGACGAAATAGACGATATAGGCCTGCGGCGGAGTGATGGCCCACTTGACGAGGCGTCTGAATGCTGATGCCGGGCCGGTCTCGGTTTCCATGCGGCGGTTTTGCGCGAAACCGGGCCGGATGGAAAGGGCAAATCGCTTTGGCGTGCCAGCGCTCACTTTGCCGCCGGCTCCCGCCGCAGCAGGGACAGCGCAAGCAGCGCCGCAAGGCTGAGCGCGGAGGATACGATCAGGACGCGGCTTCCCATGGCCTCGATCAGGAGGCCGAACGCCAGCGGTGCGGCGGCCTGCGCCATCCGCGCCGGTGCGCCGATGATGCCGAGGCGATAGCCATAATTTTGCGGGCCGAAGATCGCCAGCGGCAGGGTGCCGCGCGCGATGGTGAGGATGCCGTTGCCGGCGCCGTGAAAGATCGCAAACACGCTTGCGGCGCCGCCGCCCGCGAGCGCCAGGATCGCGGCGCCGATCGGATGGGTCAGACAGGCGAGCCGGGTCGAGACCAGCGGGTGATAGCGCGACAGGAAGCTTGCTTCGACAATGCGGGCCGCGACCTGCGCCGGCCCGATCAGCGCGCCCGCCGTCACCGCCTGCAGCGAGGTCGCGCCGGCCGCCTCGAGAATGCGGGGCAGATGCGCCGCCATCGCGCCGGTGACCGTCCAGGCCGCGGCGAAGGCGAACGCCAGCAGCACCATGGTCCGATCGATCGGGATATCCGGTTTTATCGACGCTGCGACCGCCGCTTTTGCGCCTTTCACGGCGGGCAGTATGAAAAGATTGATCGGCAGGCCGATCAGGATATGCGCGAGCGCCCAGGCAAAACAGGTGTCGCGCCAACCGATGGTCTCCAGTCCCCACGCGGTCAGCGGCCATCCCACGGTCGAGGCAAAGCCCGCCAGCAGCGTAATGCCGGTGATCGATCCGCGCGCGGCATCGCCATAGATGCGCCCGAGCGCGGCGAAGGCGGCATCGTAAAGGCCACATCCCATGCCGACGCCGAGCAGGAGCCAGGCTGTGATCAGGACCGGGATCGATCCGCTGACGCCGAGCAATGCCAGTCCCGCCGCCAGCGTCAGATTGGAGATCGACAGCACCGAGCGGCCGCCGACCAGATCGATCTGCCGGCCGACGCGCGGCCCGAGCAGGGCCGAAATCACCAGCGCACCCGAGAAGGCGGCAAAGATCCAGTTCGAGGAAACGCCGAGGTCGCGCGCGATCGGATCGGCCAGGATCGCCGGCAGATAATAGCTGGAGGCCCACGCCAGCGTCTGCGTGGTGCCGAGCGCGGCGATCAGGCGAAACTCGCGTCCGGTCATGGCTTACGATTCATTTTGACGAAATCGATTGAGGTTGACAGCATCCAGATATTTCGATAATTCCAGATATATGGAACAAGAGCAAGCGATTCTCGCCCTCGCGGCGCTCGCCCAGGCCACCCGTCTGAGCGTCTTCCGGCTGTTGGTGAAGCACGAGCCTGACGGGCTCGCGGCGGGCGATATTGCCGCCGCACTGGCGGTCCCGCCAAATACCATGTCGGCCCATCTGGCGATTCTCGCGCGGGCGGGCCTGGTAACGAGCGAACGGAGAAGCCGTTCGATCATCTACCGGGCCGGCCTTGCGACATTTCGAGATCTGACGTCATTCATGGTGGAGGATTGTTGCGGCGGCCGCGCGGAACTGTGCGCGCCGATTGCCGGATGCAAGCCCGCGCGCGGCAGGCGCGCAAAGCTCACGGCCTGAGGGGTAAGATGTCATGAAGCGCCTTCACGTTCACATGGCGGTAGAGAATCTCCCGCGATCGATCGACTTCTATTCGGCACTGTTCGCCGCGCAGCCCGCCGTGGTCAAGACCGATTACGCCAAGTGGATGCTCGACGATCCCCGGGTGAATTTCGCGATCTCGACGCGGGGCCGGCAACCCGGTCTCGATCACCTCGGCATCCAGGTCGAGAACGCCGACGAGCTGCAGGAGGTTTACGCGCGGCTCAACAAGGCTGGCGGCAATATCGTCGAGCAAGGCCAAACCAGCTGCTGCTATGCGAAATCGGAAAAATCCTGGATCGACGATCCCGCTGGCGTCGCCTGGGAAACCTTTCTCACCACGGGCGAGAGCACCATCTACGGCGACGGCACCGGCGAACGCGGTCCGCGCGTGGCGCATGAAAAGCAAGGCGCCTGCTGCATTCCACAAGCCGCGCCGATCGCAACCGCCTGATGCCCGGCTTCGATCTGTCGCGCCGGCTGGCGGCGGAAGCGCTGGGCACCGCGCTGCTGGTGGCGACCGTGGTCGGCTCCGGCATCATGGCCGAAAGCCTCACCTGCGACATGGCGCTGGCGCTGCTCGGCAACACGCTGCCGACGGGTGCGATCCTGGTCGTGCTCATCACGATTCTCGGACCCGTTTCGGGGGCGCATTTCAATCCCGCCGTCAGCCTTGTCTTTGCGCTCAAGCGCCAGATAGCGCCGCGCGAGGCACTCTTTTACGTCGCGGCGCAGATCGTCGGCGGCATCGCCGGAACCGTGATCGCGCATGCGATGTTCGCGCTGCCGTTGCTCGATGCCTCGCTGAAGGTACGAACCGGCGGCGCGCAATGGTTGGCGGAAGGCGTCGCCGCCTTCGGGTTGATTGCGACCATCCTGGCCGGCATCCGCTTCGAGCGCGCCTCCGTGCCATGGCTGGTCGGTCTCTACATCACGGCAGCCTATTGGTTCACCTCGTCGACCTCGTTCGCAAACCCGGCCGTGGCGATCGCGCGTTCGCTGACCAATACGTTTTCCGGGATTCGTCCCGTCGACCTTCCCGGTTTCATCGCCGCGGAACTCTGCGGCGCGGTCGCAGCCCTGCTGCTGATGAACTGGCTGTTGCGCGCCACAGGGGAGGGCGCGCCGATGGCCAAGGAGGCCCAACTGTGACGGTCACGATCTACCACAATCCCGCCTGCGGCACCTCCCGCAACACGCTCGCCATCATCCGGCAGAGCGGCGAGGAGCCGGAGGTTATCGAATATCTCAAAAACCCGCCGAGCCGGGCGCGGCTGATCGAATTGATCCAGGCGATGAAAATCCCGGTTCGCGCGCTGCTGCGCGAAAAGGGCACGCCGTATGCGGAACTCGGGCTCGCCGATCCCAAATGGAGCGACGACGAACTGCTCGATTTCATGCTGGCGCATCCGATCCTGATCAACCGGCCGATCGTGGTGACGCCAAAGGGCACAAGACTCTGCCGGCCGTCGGAAGCTGTGCTCGACCTGCTCGACCATCCCGTGGCTTCCTTTGTCAAGGAAGACGGCGAACCCGTCACGCGCGGGAAATCATGGCTCCCTTTCGTCGCGCCGGATTGCCCGGCATAATGGCGGGATGGATCTCAAGCCCCGACTACAGCTGATGAACTGGCTGGTGAGCCAGGGCCTGACCGGCTTGCCGGAGCATGATCTGCTCCGCGGTTTCTGCGAGCGCTGCCGGGCGCAAGGGCTCGATCTGTCGCGCGGGACGGTCTTCATCGATACGCTGCACCCGATTTTCGAGGGCCGTGGATTTCTCTGGAACGACACCGAAACCGACGAGCGCGACTATTTCGAGTACGGGTCGAGCGCCGAGGGCGAGTTGGCGGAAGACTGGCGCCGTTCCGTCTTCCATCACATGCTTGAGCACGGCGACGGCGAACTCCAGATCGATCTCGCCGACGATGCCTCGCTGCGGTTTTCCAGGCTCCCCGCGCTGGCCGTACGAGGTCACCGCCAATCCGTGGCCTTCATCCACCACTTCGGCGAAGCCGGAACCATGGGCCAGATGGACTGCGTCTATTCCTACTGGCTGACCCGGCGGCCGGACGGCTTTGGCGAGCCGGGGTTGGCGGCGCTGCGCGACCTGGTGCCGGTACTGGGGCTCGCGATCAAGTCCGGCGCCCAGGTCGATATCGCGCGCACGCTCGGCCGGGTCTATCTCGGCCGCGACGCCTCCGAACAGGTGTTGCGCGGAAAAATCTCGCGCGGCGTCACCGAGCGGATCAGCGCGGTGCTGTGGTTTTCGGACCTGCGTGGCTCGACCGCGATCTCCGAAAGCATCGCGCCCGATGAGATCATTCCGTTCCTCAACGATTATGCACAGGCCTCCATCGACGCCATCCACGAGATGGGCGGCGACGTTTTGAAACTGATCGGCGACGGCGTGCTGGCGGTGTTCACCGGCGCCGACATGGCCTTGGCAAAACGCCGTGCGTTGCGGGCCGAACATCGCTTCAGGCTGAACATCGCAGAGCTCAACGCCCGCCGCATCGCCGATAACAGGCCGACCACGTCGGCCTATGTCGGCCTGCACATCGGCGAGGTGTTTTACGGCAATATCGGAGCTGAGGACCGGCTCGATTTCACGGTGGTCGGGCCGGCGGTCAACGAGGTCAGCCGCATCGCCTCGATGTGCCGTTCGGTCGATCGCGAATTGCTGGCGTCATCGGATTTTCGCAACGGGCTCGATCCGGCGGGACAGCGCTATCTCGTCTCCACCGGCCGCTTCGCGCTGCGCGGCATCGGCCACGCCCAGGATCTCTACACGCTCGATCCTGGCGTCGGCGCCGATGAGGCCCTGGCCGGAAGATATGAGCGCTATCTGGCGGGTTAGGTGGCCGGCTTCGCCCGCCTTGTATAGAGCCCGACCGCGATCAGCGAGGCGACCGTCAACACGATGCCGAGCGCGAACATCGCCTCGTGCGACACGGTTGCCGCCAGATAAACCCCGATCGCCGCGCCCATCATCTGCCAGAAGCCGATCAGCGCCGATGCCGCGCCTGCTTTTTCGCCGAACGGCGAGAGCGCCTGCGCCGTGCCGAGCGGATTGACGATGCCCATGCCGAACACAAATACCGACAGCGCGCCCAGGAACGGCAGGAAGGCGGGGTCGAAGACCGACACCAGCAGCATCGCGACGCTGCCGGTCAAGGCCAGCAGCAGGCCGAATTGGACGGCGCGATCGAGCCCGAAGCGCGGCGCCAGCCGCGTCGCCAGCATGCCCGCGCCGAATACGAACATCACCGTGCCGGCAAAAAACCAGCCGAGCGCGATCGGCGTGAAGTGCAGCGCTTCGATCAATATCCGCGGTGCCGCCGAAAACATCGAGAACAGTCCGCCCATGATCAGGCTGACGGTTGCGGCCGGAACCAGGAAGCGGCGATCGGTGACGAGCCCGAAATAGTTTTTGGCGATCGCCAGCGGATCGAGCGGGGTCCGCGTCGCGTGATGGGTTTCGCCGAACACGAGGTCATAGGCCACGGCGGCGATCGCCGCGAACACCGCGAGGAAAACGAATTCCGAACGCCAGCCAAAACCGCGATCGAGCGCGCCGCCGAGTAGCGGCGAGAAGCCGGGTGCGGCTGCCATCGCGATCATGATCAGCGCCATCGCGCGCGCCAGTGCGGCTCCGGTGAAGAGATCGCGGGCGATGGCGCGCGACAGCACCGAGGTCGCGCAGGCGCCGGCGCCCTGGATGACGCGGCCGATCAACAGGCCCGGCAGGTCGTCGGCGAGGCCGCACCAGATGCTGCCGGCAAGGAACACGACAAATCCGGCCAGCACCGGCCAGCGCCGGCCGTAGCGGTCGGAGATCGGTCCGACCACGAGCTGGCCGATCGCGAACACCGCGAGGAAAACCGTGATCGCCGAGGTCACGGCCGCGGTCGATACCTTCAGCGAAGCCGCCATCTCCGGCAGCGAAGGCAACAGGATATTGGTGGCCAACGTGCCGGTCGCCGCCAGCGACGCGAGGACGGCTATCTGCATCGCGCTGGAAGAGGCGGCGCGCGGCGGTGCGGCTATCGTGGATACGGTCTGGTCGGTCATGGCAGCTCCCGGTCTTATTACATGACTGATATCATATAAAGTTACCGAAGGAAGACCCAATATCGCATCGTCATGCCCGGACTTGATCCGGGCATCCATCTTCTTCACAAGAGTCTTGCGAAGGTGATGGGTGCCCGGGTCAAGCCCGGCAATGACAGGCGGGGTTGGTTGATCGGTTTCGAGTCAGCTTACGCCTTCGCGCCCTCGCCGATCATGTCCGGCTGCCGCGCCAGCGAGACCGCGGGCGAGGCCAGGATCACCAGCGCCTGCGCGCCGAAGATCGCGACCGCCAGATAGAGACACGCTTCCGCGCCATAGAAGCCGCCGACGAGGGCGCCGAGCGCGGAGCCTATCGGGCGCGCGCCATAGCTCATGATGTTGATGGCGGACACCCGCCCCAACAGCTGCGGCGGCGTCACCGATTGCCGCAAGGTGGTGGTGGAGATCACCCACAGGATCGGGCCGGCGCCGAGCAGGAAGAAGCTCAGGCCTGCGAGCAGGGGTGTCGGGATCACCGTCGTCAACGCCATCACGGCCGCCGCGGCAAACCCCGTCACCGGCCCGAGCCCGATCACGACGCCGAACGGCAGGCGCTTCATCACCCACGTTGCCGAGAGCGCACCAGCCACCATGCCGAGGCCGTACATCGACAGCACTGTGCCGACGCCGGTTGCCGACAGGCCGAGCCGGCGCACCGCATAGGGTACGAACACGGCCAGCAGCAGGAAGGAGGCGGTATTGAAGATGAACTGGGTGATGAACACCGGCCGCAGCAGCGGATGATGCAACACGAACACCGCGCCTTCCCTGATGTCCTGCAGCGGATGGCGCCGCGGCGCGGGTGCGCGGACGGGTTCGTAAATTCCCGACAGCAGCAGCACGGCGAGGATGGAAAGAGCGGCGGCGAACCCGAATGCCGGCGCCGCCCCGGCCCATCCCACCAATACGCCGCCGAGCGCCGGCCCACTGGCGAATGCGATGGTGCGCGCCAGTTCGATCCGGGCATTGGCCGCCGGCAGCAGTTGCGGCAGAACCAGCGACGGCACCAGCGCCGGCGCCGCCACGCTATAGACCACCGTGCCGCATACCGCGACAAAACCCGCCAGCGCGAGCAGCGGCAGTGTCAGCAGGTTGAGCCCGATCAGTGTGAGGATGGCGACGAGCGCGATCGCGCGCAGGGCTTCCGCGCCCGCCATCAGCTGCCGCCGCGACATGCGGTCGGCGAGGAATCCTGCGGGAATCGCAAACAGGATGAACGGCAGCGTCAGCGCGGTCTGCAGCAGGCCGGTCTGGCCCTCGCCGACGCCAAGCAGCAGAACGGCCACGATCGGCGCTGCGGCCAGCGCAATCTGTTCGGCCGACTGCGCCGCGAGGTTCGACCAGGCGAGGCGGTTGAAGGTGGGGGGCAAATGGATGTTGTCGGTGGCGGACATGGCAGGATTCCTTGGATTTATCGGTTGGACGCCATTGTCTGGGGAGCGGCCCAGCCAAGCCACCCGCTAACCGACATGGTCCTAGATGCAGTTGCAAATGAGTTGCAATAAAAACAATTATCCCCCATCTTATGAGGATGGATGCTCGATCTCCCGGTTTGGACCCTGATTCCCTGCCAAAGGTCGCCCCAAGCCCTCCGCAGGCCGGATCAGGCTGGCGGGGCGAGCGGGGCACGCCATCGCTTGCCGACATGTTCGCCACCGTCCGGACCGCCCAAGGAGGGTCGTTCTGGCGCAAGCTGCTGGCGTTCCTCGGCCCCGGCTACCTCGTCGCCGTCGGCTATATGGATCCCGGCAACTGGGCGACCTCGCTCGCCGGCGGTTCCAAATTCGGCTACTCGCTGCTGTTCGTGGCGCTACTGTCGAACCTGATGGCGATCGTGCTGCAGTCGCTGTGCACGCGGCTCGGCGTCGGCGCCGGGCGCGACCTCGCGCAGGCCTGCCGCGATTCCTATCCGCGCTGGGTGTCGTGGCCGCTGTGGCTGTCGGCGGAAATCGCCATCACCGCCACCGACCTCGCCGAAGTGATCGGCACCGCGATCGGCCTCAATTTGCTGTTTCACATTCCGCTCGAAATCGGCGTCATCATCACGGCCGCCGACGTGTTTCTGATTCTGGCGCTGCAGGCGTTCGGCTTTCGCTGGATCGAAGCCTTTGTCGTCACCATGCTCGGCGTCATCGCAGCGTGCTTTGCGGTGCAGATCGCCATGGCCGATCCGAATTGGGGCGCCGTCATCAAGGGGTTTGTGCCGACCACCGAACTGTTGGCCAATCCCGGGATGCTGTATCTGGCGCTCGGCATTCTGGGCGCAACCGTGATGCCGCATAATCTCTATCTGCATTCCGGGCTGGTACAGACCCGTGGCTATGGCGACAGCATCGAGGAAAAGCGCGAGGCGATCACGCTCGCCAACATCGATTCCGCGATCGCGCTGTGGCTGGCGCTGATCATCAACGCCTCGATCCTGATTCTCGCAGCGGCGACCTATCATCGCGCGGGCAAGTTTGACGTCGCCGAACTCGACCAGGCGCATGCGTTCCTGGCGCCCTTGCTCGGCTCGACCTTGGCGCCGACGCTGTTTGCGATCGCGCTATTGTGCTGCGGCTTGAACTCGACCATCACCGCGACCCTTTCGGGCCAGATCGTGATGGAGGGTTTTTTGAATCTCCGCATCGCGCCGTGGCTGCGGCGGCTGGTGACGCGGATGATCGCGATCGTGCCGGCGGTGGTCGTCACGCTATGGGCCGGCGGGAAGGCCACGGGTCAGCTGTTGATCCTGAGCCAGGTCGTGCTCAGCCTGCAACTGCCCTTCGCGGTGGTGCCGCTGGTGATGTTCACCGCAAGCCGCAGCAAGATGGGCCCCTTCATCGCGCCGCGCTGGCTGACGCTGCTGGCCGGGCTGACGGCGGCGGTGATCATCGCGCTGAACGCGAAGCTGGTGTGGGATTATGTGATGGGCAACTCGTAGCCCGGATGGAGCGAAGCGCAATCCGGGAATCTTGCCAGCGGATTCCGGATTTCGCTTCGCTCCATCCGGGCTACATGAGCTAACCTTCAATCCTGCGGCTCGCTCGCAGCGTCGCCCGGGGCTTCCACGCGCAGCCAGCCTGATGGCGCCAGCCGCTGTTGCGGCAGGAAGCGGCCCTTGTAGTCCATCTTCTTGGAGCCCTCGATCCAGTAGCCGAGATAGACGTAAGGCAGCCCCTGGCGCCTGGCGCGGGCGATGTGGTCGAGGATCATGAAGGTGCCGAGCGAGCGGGTTTCCTCCGACGGCTCGAAGAACGAATAGACCATCGACAGCCCGTCGGAGAGCACATCGGTCAGGGCAACTGCGAGAAGGTCCTCACTGCGGCCGGCGACGCCGCCGCCTTCGGCGCGGCGGCGGTATTCGATGATGCGGGTCTCGACATGGCTGTCCTCCACCATCATCGCGTAATCCAGCACGGTCATGTCGGCCATCCCGCCATGGCGGTGGCGCTGGTCGAGATAGGCGCGAAAGACCGAATATTGCTCGGAGGTCGGCACCGCGCTGCGCTGCTCGCCCACCACGTCGGAATTGCGGGCGAGAATCTTGCGCAAATTGCGTGAGGGCCGGAATTCGTTGGCGACGACCCGGACGGAAACGCAGGCCCGGCACTGGTCGCAGGCCGGCCGGTAGGCGATCGACTGGCTGCGCCGGAAGCCGCCATGGGTCAGCAAATCGTTGAGATCGCCCGCCTTGTCGCCGACCAGATGCGTGAACACCTTGCGCTCGTGGCGGCCCGGCAGATACGGGCAGGGCGAGGGCGCCGTCAGATAGAATTGCGGGGTGTCACGCGAATGCTGGGTCACGTTGGATCGTCAGGCTCCGGGGCGGCGTCAAACAGCATCGCGCCGCTGGTACGAATGGTCAATCGGTTTGCCCGGCAAGGCTACTCTACGCAAAGGCTACTCTACGCTGAGACAACTCTACGCAAGGCTACGCTACGCTGAGAACACGACCTTACGCCGAAAGGCCTGCCGTCCGGTTAAAGTACCGGCCCGGCGGCCTTCCAGGGTCAGAAATTCCGCGCCGGCTGCGGCACCGGCATCCGCACCGAGCTGTTG